>JAFUYJ010000001.1 GCA_017470645.1 Clostridia bacterium | reverse complement strand
AATACTCTTTTGCTTTTTGGAAATCATTTAATCTAGTAAATGACATTCCTATATTATAGTACAACTCATATTCTGTAGGATTGTATCTTAGTGCTGAAATATACACAGAAACAGCTTCTTTAAAGCGTTCCTCATCATACAAAATATTTCCTAATAGCAAAGTGGCATCTAAATAATCTGGCTTCATTTTTAATAAATCTTGTAGCATTATCACAGCTTCTTCATTTTTTTCAGTTTGCTGTAATAATGTAGCTACTTTAAAATGTATTTCATAATCATCTGGTCTTAGCTCTGCAACCCTAATAAATTCATCCAAAGCTACATTGATATTTCCTTCTTTTTCATACAATTGTCCTAATATTCTATGTGCCATATGATTTTGAGGATACTTGTCAACTATTTTTAGTGCCAATTTTTTTGCATCATCGTATTTTCCAAATGAAACTAACATTTTTAATTTCATTATTTTCATTTTCTCAGTAATAACTTTATTTTTTAATATTATAATAAAAATTAATAGCAAAATAAGTATTATTACGGCAAGTATAATTACTGTTTCTAATATCATTTTTTTCCTCTTCTAATTGTTTATTTTTCAAATTTATTTTTATAATTTTCTATACATTGTCCAATTATATCTTCTGCTTCTGCTCTACCATACATTTTTCCTACACTTGTATGCTTTCCTTCTAAAGTTTTGTAAACTTCAAAGAAATGCATTATTTCTTCCATATATTGATTTGGTAACTGACTAATGTCACTATATGAATTTAAATATGGATCACTTTTGCATATTGCAATAATTTTTTCATCTTCTTCATCATTATCTATCATTTTTAGAACACCAATTGGATAGCACTCTACAAGTGTCATTGGTTGAATCTCTTCTTGGCAAATTACCAATACATCTAAAGGGTCATTGTCTCCTGCATATGTTCTTGGAATAAATCCATAATTTGCTGGATAGTGTGTTGCTGTGTATAAAACTCTATCTAATTTTAACATTCCTGTTTCTTTATCTAATTCGTATTTATTTCTGCCATTCTTTTGTATTTCTATAATTGCTACAAAATCATCTGCTTTTATTCTCTCTCCATTAATATCATGCCAAATATTCATTTTACATCATATCCTTTCTTTTGTTTTGCCTTTATTTTACGATATTACACGTTAAATGTCAATAAGGAACTTTATGGTCAACTTTTAAAAAAATTCCAACTGCAGTTAATATAATAGATGAAGTCCGCCTTGGAGAAATATATTTAAACGAAGTACGAGGCGCGCAGTTTGGCACGTTTTAGTATAAACGATAAAAGGAATCAATAAATCTAAACTCTATTCAGCACTATAATTCCTCTTATCTTATACTAAAACCGGCCAGTAAGCCTACGTAGTTAAATATATTTCTCCAAGGCGGACTTCATCTATTATATTAACTGCAGTTGGAATTTTTTGAAAGTTGACTCCCAAAAAGTTTCATTTTACATTTTAGGCTCACAAGTCAAATTTATTCCTAAATTCTTAAGTACGTTAAGTTCACTTTTTTCAATGATATAGCTAGAATGTGCCTCACATCCCCTTAACTTACTTAAGTTATTTATTGCTTTTTCAATTATAGGATTTGTAATAGAACAAATACTTAAAGCAATAAGTACTTCCTGTAAATTTAGACAGTACGATGTTTTGTATGATGTCTTCTTTTTCATCTTAAATATTCCATCCAATACTGATGGTGACAATAAAAATTCTTCATCTGGTATTTTTGTCAATTCTTTTACTGCGTTTAATATAGCCGCACTTGCTGCACTTAATAAATCTGATTCTTTTCCAGTTATTGATTTATTTTTATTCAATTTTATTGCAATCACATTACATCCTTCTTTTTCTGCTTTTTCTAATGCGACTTTTGCCACTTCTCTATCGTTTAGAGTTAACCCTAATTTGTCCATTAGCCCTTTTACTCTATCTACTGTATCTTCTGAACATATGCCTTGTTTATAATCACTTAATATATTGTAATATCTTCTTATGATTTCATCTTTTGCTGCTTTTTGAACTATATCATCATCGGTAATACATGCTTTTATCATATTTACACCCATATCAGTAGGTGATTTGTATATTTCTTCTCCTGTAATTTTTAGTAAAATATTTTTCAAAATTGGAAAGGTTGAAATGTCTCTGTTATAATTTACAGCATTTTCTCCATACGCTTCCAAATGAAATGGATCTATCATATTTACATCCTTTAGTTCAGCCGTCGCAGCTTCATATGCGATATTTACAGGATGCATAAGGCTTAGATTCCATACTGGAAAAGTTTCAAATTTAGCATATCCCGCTTTTACGCCTCTTTTGTGTTCGTGGTATAGTTGTGATAAACATGTGCCTAATTTCCCACTGTTTGCCCCTGGAGCTGTTACAACTACCAATTTTTTTGTTGTTTCTATATATGGATTTTTTCCATACCCATCTTCGCTTACAATTAAATCTACGTCATCAGGATAACCTTGTGTAGGTCTATGAATATACATTTTTATTTTTCTGTCTTTAAGGATTTTTTCAAGATGAGAAATATTATTTCCTTCTTTATACATTGTGACAACAACGCTATTTATATTGATGTCTAGTTTTTGCAAATTTTCTATTAATCTTAACAATTCAAGCTCATAGCTAATTCCATAATCAGCTCTGATTTTACTCTTTTGAATGTCTGCCGCATTTATACAAAAGATTACTTCTAAATCATCTTTAAACTGTTGTAATAATTTTATTTTCGCATCTGCTTTGAATCCTGGTAGCACTCTTGTTGCATGATAATCGTCAAATATTTTTCCTCCAAATTCCAAATACAATTTGTTTCCAAACATTTTAATTCTTTCTTCAATTTTTTCGCTTTGTACCTTTAAGTATTTTTCACTGTCAAATCCTGTTTCCATTTTTACCTCCATTTGCTTACCCTATAACGCCATTTGTGATACTTTTTGGGATGGAGATAAATGTTTCATTTTTGAGACATTTGTCTCCGTCCCGAATTGTGCCATAATTTTGTAAATAAAAAAATAGATTTAAAACAAAACGCTCTTTAGGGTGTTTTTTTTAAATCTATCATAGTGGTATAATATAATAATCATTATAAGTTTGTCAAGAGTTAATTTAACTTTTTATGGCTTTTCGTTGGACTCATAACCTGAAAGTTAAATTTAATACATTCCTCCCATAGCTGCTGCTTCATCTTGTGAATTTCCACAGTGGCAACTGTTCTTTTCTTTTTTATCAGTTACTATACTTTCAGTTGTTAATACCATTGATGCAATTGATGCTGCATTTTGTAATGCACTTCTTGAAACTTTTGTTGGATCAACTATACCAGCTTTTTTCATATCTACGTATACCTCATCTTGAGCATTGAAACCTGTTCCTACAGGGCTTTGTTTTACTTTTTCAAGTATAACTGCGGGTTCTAATCCAGCATTAACAGCAATTTGTTTTACTGGTTCTTCTAATGCTTTTAGAACAATTCTAGCTCCAATTTTTTCGTCATCTTTTAAATCTGCTATTATTGTTTCAACAGCAGGAATAATATTTACAAATGCTGTTCCTCCACCTGCAACAATTCCTTCTTCTACAGCTGCTCTTGTTGCTGATAAAGCATCTTCTATACGCAATTTTTTATCTTTCATTTCAACCTCAGTTGCTGCTCCAACTCCAATAACTGCAACTCCTCCTGCAATTTTTGCAAGTCTTTCTTGTAAGTTTTCTTTGTCAAATTCACTTAATTCCTCTGAAATTTGAGCTTTAATTTGATTTACTCTTTCAGTTATTTTAGCCTTATCTCCCATTCCATCAACAATTATTGTATTTTCCTTTGATACTTTTACTTGTTTTGCTCTTCCTAATTGTTCAACTGTTGTATCTTTCAATTCCAATCCTAAGTCTGATGTAATAACTTCTCCACCAGTTAAAATTGCCATATCTTCAAGCATTGCTTTTCTTTTATCTCCAAATCCTGGAGCTTTTACTGCAACTACATTTAAAACTCCTCTTAATTTGTTTAAAACCAATGTTGATAAAGCTTCTCCTTCTATATCATCACAAACAATTACTAGTTTTCCAGATGATTGCATTAATTGTTCTAGTAATGGTAAAATTTCCTGAATATTGCTGATTTTTTTATCTGTAATTAATATATATGGATTATCAACTACCGCCTCCATTTTTTCTGTATCTGTTACCATATAAGGTGATACATATCCTCTATCAAATTGCATTCCTTCAACAATGCTTAATTCAGTATTTGAAGTTTTTGATTCTTCAATTGTTATAACTCCATCTTTTGAAACTTTTTCCATTGCTTCTGAAATTAAATTACCTATTTCTTCGTTGTTAGCTGAAATACTTGCAACTCTTGCAATATCTTCTTTTCCATTTACTTCAGAGCTGTTTTTTCTTAAAGCTTCTACTGCAGCATTTACCGCTTTATCTATACCTCTTTTTATAGCCATTGGATCTCCACCCGCAGCTACATTTTTTACACCTTCTTTTATCATGCTTTGTGCTAAAACAGTTGCTGTTGTTGTTCCATCACCTGCAACATCGTTAGTTTTTGTTGAAACTTCTTTAACCAAACGTGCTCCCATGTTTTCAAATGGATCATCTAATTCAATTTCCTTTGCTATTGTTACTCCATCATTTGTAATTAATGGTGCTCCATATGTTTTATCTAAAACAACATTTCTTCCTTTTGGACCTAATGTAACTTTTACTGTATCAGCCAATTGATTAACACCATCTAATAATTTTTTTCTGGCTTCTTCACCAAATTTTATTTCTTTTGCCATTTTCATTTACCTCCTTTATTATTCAAGAAATTTGGAAACACTCTTTAAAAGTTATGTAACCATAACGGTATATATAACTTTAATGAAGTGGAGTCAAGGTGGGGACCGACAAGCTAGTAAGAGTTAGAATATTACGTGCAAAAGGCATTAAAATTCATAGCAGTATAAAAAAAATTGCACGGAAGATTCTTACTCTTAGTTCGCAGTTGGGGCGGAACTCATTAAAGTTATATATACCGTTATGGTTACATAACTTTTAAAGAGTGTTTCCGAATTTTTCCTTATTCAACTATAGCCAATATATCACTTTGTTTAACAATAATTAAATCTTCACCTTCGTATTTAATCTCAGTTCCAGCATATTTATTTAGAACAACCTTATCTCCTTTATTTATGTACATTTTAACCTCATTACCATCTACTTGCCCGCCAGGCCCCACTTCAAGCACCTCGGCAATTTGTGGTTTTTCTTTACTACTTGCAGTTAATATGATTCCGCTTTTTGTTGTTTCTTCAGCTTCAATCATTTTTACTACAACTCTGTCTAACAATGGTTTTAACATTAAAATTACCTCCTTTATATTTAAACCTAATTACAACATTATATTATATGCCTGTTGTAATATAGTTATGACAAAATTATTAGCAGTCTATTTCTTAGACTGCTAATAATTTACACCCATATTCTTTAATTGTCAATATGTTTCCTTAAAATTCACAGAAATTTCACATTTCAAGTAAGCTTGTATCTTTTTTTAACTCTTCTGCAACTGTTCTTTCTAATTCATTCAGTGCAGCTATTTCCGCATTATTCCTTGGTATATCTGCATTTCTTAATTTTCTTAATCTTTCATCTACACCTCTTTGTATACATATTTTTTTACTTTGTTCCCTAGAATCATTCAAAGCCGAAACTGCACTTTTATATACATTATTTTCTGCGGTAGAATCATAAACTAATCTTGGATTTTCAGGTCTGTCTCCTCTTGTATAAACTTGAATTTTTCCCATATTATCCATACTTTCCAAATTCATTAATGTTGATGTCAGTCCTGAATATGTTTCATTATGAACATCCACTGTAATAAATCTACAGTCTTGTTCTTTTCTTAACTTATCATTTCGCTCAAATACAGATATTAAACTTTCAAGTTTTGATGTAGCCATTACCTTCCAATTAATCTTGTAGTCTTTCCAAGTCATAGCGGTTCCAAGAATTCTTGGGTTTTTCATAGTACCATCAAATATGAAGTTTAAACCATTATCAGATGCATATTTCATTATCTTTGGAGTTATATTAGCACTTCCTAGTGCTGTTATTATAGTATAAAATTCTGGACATTCTTGAAGTATTGCTTGTCTTTTTTCTTTAGGATAACATTTTCTATATTCATCATCATCTATAAGAAAAATCTCTTTCCCCTGTTTTAAAAACTCTCTTTTAGCTAAAATAGCCAAACCGTCCTTTTCCAGCACCTGCCTGCCCTCCTAAAACTACTGCTTCTGAATTGGCAATTGACTTTTTCTCTTTTTGTAATTCTCTTTGAGCTTTATGAAAAGTAATATAAAAACTTTTTATATACATCATTTGAAATTCTTCATATTTGCCATATTTTTCTTCTAATTCTTTTGTTTTAACTTTTTCTTCAAAATATTTTCTATATCCTTCACTATAAAACTCTTCATCAGATGGTATTTTAATTCCATATTTTTCTATAGCTTCTTCTATCTTCATTTTTCTAAGCCTCCATATTTTTATTCTATACTTTTTATAACAAAAAACATAATTCCTCTTTTAATTTAATAACTTGTTTTTTTTCAAACTCATCTTTTGGTTCCAAAGTTTCCAACAATGTTTTTAATCTTTGGCTTCTTTCTTTTTTATTTAACTCTTTATCTCTTTCTCTCTCTTCTACCAGTATTTCACTGGCACATTTTTCGTCATTATCTTTAGAACTATATATTTTCACTGGTGAAACCATATCTTGACCTCGTTTAAAAATCTCTATAATAATATCATCTTTTTTTTCACTTTCAATTGTACGTATACTATTAAGAACACCATTGTATGTTTTGTTGTGCGTTTCCACATTAGTAAACCTTCCATATCCGGTAAGCTTTATTTGCTCGTAATTTCTTTCAAACGCTGTTAATAAGCTTTCTACATTAGATACCGCCATAACTCTTATGAATTTTTTATAATAATCTGGCATTGCTTTTAAGGTCTCAAACGGTTGTGTATTTCTTAATGTACCTTCAAATACAAAATTATAATTGTTTTTTATCGCCTCATTTATAATTTTGTTTACTATTTTTCCTGTAGTTTCAGCAGTAATATCTGAATACATAGTTGGATATTTTTTTAGTATTTCTTTCGTAAACGGAAATGTGGCTCTATAAACATCAACATCTAAAACTGCCATATGTTCACCATTTTTTTGAACCTCTCTACCTGAAAACACATCTATTCCGCCCTTTCCAGAACCCGTTTGTCCACCTGTAAATACCGCTATAGGATTACTACTTTTTTGACAGTTGTGAAAAGAAATCTCTTTGCATTTTTCATACATTTCTTCAAATTGTTTCTCACTTAAAACATATTTTTCTTTTATATTTTCTAAACTTTCTTCATAATTCATTTTTTAATTACTCCCTTTATCTTTTTACATCTTCACTATATACGTCAAGGATTTTGTTAATAACATCCCAGTTTCCCAAATACATTTGTTCCCTTTCTTCCAATAACTCATCAATTTCTTTTTTGTTTCCTCTTTCCATTGCCTCAGCAACTTTACTTGACATTATTTCAATCGCAATATCTAATTTTACATTTTCATTCATACTACCTTTTCCCCCTTTAACAATAATCACTTTCGTATCACATAATATTACATTTTTTAAAAATTGGCAACTATCTTCATAAATTTTATCAATTTAATTAAATCTACCAGATCTTTTATTTGACAATTAAAGGATCTAGCTATACAATCACATCATAAGTACAAAGGAGGAATTTATTATGACACCACATATTAGTTCAAAAAAAGAAGATATTGCTAAAATTGTTTTATGTCCCGGAGACCCATTACGTGCAAAATACATTGCGGAAAACTTTTTAGAAAATGCTAGATTAGTTAACTCTGTTAGGAATATGTTCGCATATACTGGAACATATAAAGGCAGAAAAATAACTGTATTTGCATCTGGTATGGGAATGCCTAGTATGGGAATTTACTGTTATGAATTATATAAATTCTATGATGTTGATTCAATAATTCGTATTGGTTCTTGCGGTGCTTATGATGAAACATTAAATCTTTTTGATACTATTTTAGTCGAAAAGAGTTATACAGAGGGAAACTTTTCAAAAGCTTTAAATAACGCAGAGTGCCATTTAGTTGATGCGGACAATGATTTAAATTCAATTATTATGGATACAGCAAAAATTCAAAATATAAACTGTATTCCTGCAAACGTCCTTTGTAGCGAATGTTTTGATTATTATATTGAAGATATAAATGTGTTATTGGACAGATTACCAAAAGATTTAAATATTACAGCTGCCGAAATGGAATCTTTTGCTTTGTTTTACACTGCAAAATACTTAAATAAAAAAGCTGCCTGTTTGCTTACTGTTGTTGATTCACATTATAAAAAAGAAGAAATTCCTTCCGATGCGAGAGAGAAATCTTTAAATGATATGATTTTATTGGCATTGGAAAGTGCAATTAGTATATAATTAAAATTTTTGTCAGTGTCCCTAAAAGTTCAAAAAAAGAAACGCCATCGCGTTTCTTTTTTTATTTTGTAATTGATAAAATTTTATATTTTGTTATTCCTGAAGGTGCTTGAACTTCTACTATTTGGTTTTTCTTTGAACCTAGTAAAGCTAGCCCTATTGGAGATTCATTTGAGATTCTGTTTTGTAATAAATCAGCTTCAGTTGAACCTACTATGGTATACACAACTTCCTCATCAAATTCTTCATCCCATAATTTAACTGTATTACCTACTTGAACAGTTTTTGTATCTATTTCAGAGTCATCTATGATTTTAGCATATCTAACTTTATTTTCTAATTCAGCTATTTTATCTTCATTAGCGGCTTGAGCACTTTTTGCTTCATCATACTCTGAGTTTTCTGATAAATCTCCAAATCCTAAAGCTACTTTTATTCTTTCAGCTATTTCAGCTCTTTTTTCTGTTTTTAAATAATCTAATTCCTTTTCTAAGTTTTCAAATCCTTCTTGTGTTAATATTACTTCTTTTTCTTCCATTTCTCTCCCTCCTTCATGTTAATTTATTATTTTAGTACCAGAATATATTAAATCATCTTTCACTTTTTGTCAATACTTTACACTAAAAATTCACATTACATTTTATAAACATAAATGCTTATATATTTTCATACTTAGCTACTTACATACATTAAAAATTTCCTTTTTTTGTATAATTCCACGTACTCCTTTTACCCCAACAATTTTCAAATTATATTCATCTATTATTTTTTCAACTTTTGAATGGTCCTCTTTTTCTCCTATTAACATACTTTCGACAAAAATTTTAGAATTAATTTTACCATAGAATTCATTAATATAGTGCCTATAATTCTTATCAATATTTAATTCTATATTATTTATTAATACTCCTCCTGTTTTCTTCTTAAGTATGTTTTTTTCATTTGTCAGATTTATAACAATTGAATCTAAATTAAAATTATATTGCTCTATTCTATCCTTTTCAAAATCAAAATTTACAATGTATTTAGCATTTTTAACGCTTTTTCTTTTATTATTTGATACCGTAATTAGAATTCCTTCTTTATACAATTCGTTTTCTAGTCTTCTATAATATTTCATATTTTCTGTAATAATGTTTACTGTTTTAAAAATAGTAACTAGTTTTTTTATTATGTATATATTATTTTTTGTATATTTATTCACAAAAATATACAGATTCTCTAAATTCATATTTTTATTATTTATATAAAATACGTATTTTAAAACATCGGGTAATAAATTTTTCATTATATATTTTCCATTTAGAACTATTTCTTCCTTAAAATCACTATTTAACCAATCTAACGATTCCTCTACTGCTAGATAATCTATTTTATTTTTCTGTAATATTAGCCTTATTTTTTTCTTGATCTTTTTTTGAATATATAAATTATACTTTCTGTATTTTGGAATTGATATTTTAAATCCATTTTTTACTTCTTCAACTTTAACTATAATTAGAATTTTTTCACATAATCTTTTTACTTTATCTCTTAATTTTATATAACTACTATCATCTTGTCTAATATATCCAACCAAACTTTTTTCTTTCATATTGTCACCTAAAAAAGTGTATTCAAAAAGATATAAAAAATGTCTAATACAGACCACTTTTAATAATTATAAAAGTTCTGCATCAGACATTTTTATTTTATAATCCAAGTTTTTCTTTAATAATATTCCATACTCTTACTGATTCTAAGCCTTTTCTCCAATATCCAGCACCTGCTAGATTGTAGTCATTAACTAAATCCATTTTTCTAGAAAATGATTTTTCATCTTCTATCCACATTTTATATGTGTATCCATTTTGATCATATTGAACATAGTATTGTTGTACATCTTCCAACCAATCTTTTGTGGCTGAAGCTGGAATTGAATTATCTACACTATTCATTCCAACAGATATACCTTTTATTGTTTCACCATTTTTAGTTTGCCATAGTTTTGTGTAGAATGGTAATCCTAAAATTATTTTTTCTGGATTAACTCCGTCATTGTTAATAAATTTATTAATATTTAATTCAAGCCAATTATATCCTGATGTTGTTCCTATTTTAGTTGTTCCATTTTGATCATACCCCATAAATACTATATAATCAGCTACATCCCCGATTAATTTTCTGTTATAGCATAAAGACCAGTTGTCTCCTCCATCTGGTGCTGTAACATCAACAGATAAACAAATTCCTTTATCACGTAGTTGTGGTGCAAGCTCAATTATAAATCTTGAAAACGCTTCATTATCCTCTTTATACATATATTCAAAATCCAAGTTTATTCCATCTAATTTATATCTTTGAGCATAAGCTAAAATGTCGTTTATCATTACATTACGTAATTCATAATCATTAATTATGCATGAAAATTCATCAATTGTTGTTGATAATGTTTCATTTGAAACTTTTGCCCATACTTTATAGTTATTTTGGTGAGCCCAGTTTATATATTTGACTCCCTGTTCTCCAACATTTTCATTTATTTTTGCCATGTCAGCTACATCATTTGTTGTTAAATTATCTTTACCAGTATCTTTTAATTTTAAATTAAAGAATGATGGTGAAACTACATTTACTCCATTATATGTTATTCCTGTGTTGTCAGGTGCTTTGAAATACTCTGAAAAATATTCCCAAGCTATACTTACTTTTTCATCCATTGGACTTTCATAAACAGTTTGTTCTCTTTCAACTTTTTTATTGCTTAAACTTTTTTCTTCAACATATCCAATAGTTCCATTTTGTGTACGTACTTTAACCCATCCAGCTGGTAATGAATTATCATCAACTTCTGCGATAGATACTTTTTCGTTTGCTTGAACTTTCTCTAGTGTTTTTGAAAAAAATGTTGCCTTATTCTTTATTTGGATATTTTTACTAGCTGTTGCTGTTGTTGATTTTCTATCCAAAGATTCAATAATAACTTTGTTATCCGCCTTAGTAATTTTTACATTATAAACTTCTTCCATATCTGAAATAGGTAAATAATAATTACCATTCTTTTCGATTGCTTTTCCTTTAATTTGAGTAGTATTTCCATTAACTGTCATCTTATTTTCATCAATTTTAAAAACAGCTAACTTATTATCAGTTGAAGTTACAATTTGATTATATTCTTTATCATAATAAATATATTTATCATAATAATTTGCTATATCGTCCATAGATAAGTATATTACGTCATTTTCATCAACTATTAAATTGTGTTTCATTCTTCCTGTTACATTAGAAAAGTTTAGTACCAAATTTTCTCTGTCTGTGATTTCGTTTACAAAATAATTAGGTGCAACTTTTAATACAAAAAGCCCTCCTGCTGCAAGTACTGCTAAAATAACTAGTATAAATATTAGCTTAAAAAATCCTTTTAGAAATTTTCTTTCTTTTTTTGGTTTTTCTTCCATATTATAATCCATTCTACAATTCTCCTTATTTTTTGGTTTTCTTTTATCATCATAACATATAAATCGAATTTGGCAAAGTTTTTTTTTAAATTATTTTAATATATGTCCTTATACTCTCTTAATGAAATTTATGTAAATTTAAATTTGCATTATGTAACATTTAAAGAGAATTATAATATTATATATCAAAGAGGAGGTATTATATTATGTTTGGTTTATTTAAGAAGACTTTGGGAGTATGTTTAATTGGTTTAGGTCTTGGAATCTTACTGGTATTATTACTTCCACTTACAGGATGGCTTTTTGCTATTGGTATTGCTGTATGTATTGTAGGTTTAGTATGGCTAACTTGCTAAAATAAAGGAGAGTGTTGAAAATGACAATTGTTGTAAAAAAGGTTCCGAAATGTCTTCGTGGAATTGTTAAATTTATTTTTGGAATTAAAGATTAGATTCTACATAGGTTTTGGATAAAAAAAGGACGCGAAATAATATCGCATCCTTTTTGCCTTTTTTATTTGTAAAAAAAAGAGACGCGTAGCGTCTTTTTTCTTAAGCTCTTTTAACTTTTCCTGAACGTAAGCATTTTGCACATACATGAATTTTCTTAACTTCTCCATTTACGTCTGCTTTTATAGATCTTAAATTTGGAGAAAATGTTCTTGAAGCTCTTCTACTAACGTGTGAACGAGCTATACTTATTTTATTTCCCCAACTTTTTTCTTTTCCACAAATTTCACATTTTGCCATATCTATTGCACCTCCTATATGCATTTATTAAATTGACTATTTATAATACTAACATATCTTATAAAAAAAATCAAGTCTTTTTCAAAAAAAATCCATTTTATAAATTGTACATAGTTTCACATATTTTTACATTTTATGCACAAACTAATTATATCTGGGGTGATAAAAATTGACGAATATTAATTGTTCATCTAAGTGTATCCATCAAAAAGATGGAAAATGTACTTTGAACCACACAAAAATGCAATCCTTTACTATTAAAGATAATTGTGCATATTTTAAAAAAAGAGAGCAAATGAAGTGAACCATACAAGCGCTCACTTCATTTAATTTCTTTCCTTAATTATTTTCTTCATTTATTTCATCTTTCGTTTCAACAACATCATCCTTATTGTTTTCGCTTACCTGATTCTCTTGAACATCTTGGTTTTCTTCAATATATTCATCAATAACGATTTGTTGATTTTCATCCAATTTATATCTTGGAAGTTCAGGTAACTCATCAAGACTATTTAACCCAAACATTTTTAAAAACTTTGGTGTTGTTTCATATAATGTTGGCCTTCCAGGTGCGTCCAACTTACCCGCTTCTTGAATTAGTTCAAAATCTAATAACTTGTATATGCTTCCATCTGAGTTTACCCCACGAATTGCTTCAATTTCTGCTCTTGTTATTTTAGGATTATATGCAATTATTGAAACAACTTCTAAAGCAGCTGGTGATAAATTAGGTTTACTTCTTTTGTCAAAAACAGGATAAATATAATCGTAATTTTCTTTTTTTGCACATAATTGATAAGCGTCATTTACTTTTATTAATTCGATTCCTCTATTTTCATTACTATATTCGTTTCTCATAATTTCAATTATACCTGCAAGTTCGTCTTGTCCTAATTCAGTTGCTAGCATTAATTCTTTTGCTTCAACTTGTCTTCCGGCCGCAAATAAAATTGATTCTATTATACCTTGTTGTTTTTTATAATCCATGTTACTCTCTCCTTTTTTTATATGCTGTAATTAAATCATTTCTGACAAAATCTGTCAAGGTTTTAGCTATACATATAATCCTCAAAAAGTAGAATTAATTTTATCAACAAATAATTTTGTTTCGAACCCTTGCACTATTTTTTTAGATATGTTACTATAAAAAAAACGAAAAAAGTGAGGCGTATTTTTATGGCAAATGATAAAAAGAAAAAAATTGAAATTGTTAAAGGAAAAGGAAATTTAGATATTTCTTCTGTAAGTACTCATCTAGATGTTGAAAAACCAAAACATAAAACTGATAAGAGTAAAATTATAATTCCAAAAGAAAAGAAATAAAATAAAGTGCACAGTCTGAAACTATGTCGAGACTGTGCACCTTTTTTAGTTAATATATTATATGTTATTCATTAAATTCTAATTATGTTACATTGCTGCTTCTGCAGTTTCTTTATTTTCAGTTTCATTTGAATCATCTTCTTGATTTACAACTTCTAAACTTGAAACTGATACTTCATAAGCTACTTTTGTTTCAACTCTTCCATCTTCATATTTTTTCTCATAAGTTCTTGATTGAACTCTACCTACTACTTTTACTTCTGTTCCTACTGGAATGTTTTCACAAAATCTAGCATTTCTTCCCCAAGCTATACATGGTATGTAATCTGATTTATTGTAAGCTCTGTTTACCGCTAATAATAAATCTGAAATTTCTCTTCCAAATGGTGTTTGTCTGTAAATTGGTTTTTTACAAATGTAACCATTTAAAATAACTTCGTTTGAAACTACATCTTTACTTACTTCAATTTCTGCTTCTTGATCTTCAACAAATTTAATATCTTTAGCAAATACTGTAAGTACTAATTTGTTTTTCTCATTTTCATAACTGTTATATGATCTAAATTGACCTTCAACTGTTATTTTTGAATCAATTTGTAATTCATTAATTGAAAGTAATCTTTCTGAAACAGTTATTGGAATAATATCTGCATTCCCGCTTAAACGTGGAACTGCTAAATCAAATATGTAAAATTTTTCTCCATAAATTTCATGGCTAAATCTTTTATCGCTTGTTACCTTTCCCACTAAAACTAAGTGGTTATTTTCTAAATAATTTGTATTCAACTTTATTTCCTCCCCTTATTTGTTTATTAAAGTTCTTAATCATAATGTAAAAATTATTTATTCATATCTCTTATTATACACTATTTTTTTAGTTTTGTCTACATAAAAAGTTATATTTTTCAATATTTTTTATTTTATACCGTTTATGTTAATTTTATCATGTTCTGGTAAATACACTAAAAACAACACTAAAACAATTATTAAATCATAAATGTTGTAATTTTCATTATTTTCTATTTTTATTTCTTGAACCTCTATTTCACCAAAGTTATTATATATATTTCTCTGAACGCAAATTAATACATCATCATCAGTTACACTTGATATTGTAATGCTAGACTTTGAATTAAAGCCGTATGTTATTATATTTGAATTAATAACATTTAGCTCTGTATTGTCAACGTTTGTATCCATGTTAATTACTACATTTTTAGTATTTTCCAACAGTTTGTTAAGCTCATCTTCCTTTTCAAACTTTCTATTTATTACTACAGTATCAAAATGTACATTCTTTATATTATCTATATTCTTTTCTTTTATAAATATTACATTATTTTCTGTTAGGAATTTATTGTTCGTTAATAATTTCTCTATATCTTTTTCACTTTTGGAATCTGTAACGATACCTATAAATAACATTTGCAAGCCTCCTTTTTGTTGTTATTATGCGTAGTTTTGGATTTTGTATTCATGAATCTTTTGGGGACACTGACAAAAAGTTTCAAGACCATGAAACTTTTTGTCAGTGTCCCTAAAATTATCATTTTTTCTTTTGTGTTCCATTTGAATCAATTGTATAATTATCTTTATAAATCAAATCAGAGACCGTCACAACTTCAAAACCTTTTTGTTCTATATTAGTTAATAATTTATCTAAACTATCTGCTGTATGCGCTGTTCCGTTATGAGATAAAATTATGTCGCCATTTTTTAATTTTTCATCAAGTCTTTTCCACATTTCATCCCCTGTCAATCCATTATAGTCTAGTGTATCTACGCTCCACTGAATTGTTATATGCTTTTGATTTTCTGCTGCTTGTATAACTGTGTTATTATACTCCCCATATGGTCCTCTATATAAAGTTGTTGTTTTTCCTGTTATTGCTTTAATTTTATCTGAACAACTTTTAATTTCTTTTTCGTTTTCTTCTAAATCTAGGTTGTTTACATGCTTATGGCCGTCTGAGTGATTTGCTATCTCATGCCCTGCATCTGATATTTTCTTTACCGCTTCTGGGTATTTATCTACCCAATCACCTACCATAAAAAAAGTTATATGCACTTTGTGTTTATCTAATGTTGCTAGAATTGAATCTATGTCATCGGCATTCCATGCACAATTCATTGTAAATGCTACCTTTTGCTCATCAGTTTGAACATTATATATTGGCACTAGTTTCGATTTTGATATTGTTTGTATTAACTCTCCTGTTTTGTTTCCAACTGTTGCGGCTATTATAAATAGAGCAACAACAGTGCTTAATGCTACCAAGTATGAATAAATTTTTTGTTTGTTGAATACTAAAAACATAAATAAAACCTCCTAAATTAAGCTGTTTAATTTTATGCTTAATTTGGGAGGTTTATGAACATTACCAACCATATTCACTATATTTTACATTATTTTTATAATTCTCTATAGCAATTATTTACTCTTCTAATTTCAAAATCAAATTTTTCCTTGTCTATTTATGATAACCGCTCCAACAACATTTTTCTCTATTTTCTCTTGTCTCGCTTTTTCCAATAAATAGTCATAATTATTCATACTTAAATCCTCTTTTCGTTTATAACATTTTATTTATCATAATCATAAATATTTTACTGATTTAGTTTTTTAATATTTTATTTAATTCATCTTCTGCCTTTTTTATAAAGTATTTATCTTTATCAATAGGAATATTTATTTGTGAAAGTCTGGTTTTTATCTTTTCAATTGTATCCCATTCTGTATTAGGCTCTGTTTCTATCTCTATCAAAATATCACTGTTTTCAATAAATTTTATAGCTAACTCAAATCCATTTTTTGAATAAATTATATCGTTTTCTTTTATGTTCATGATTTCATGAAAACCCAATGCTTCAAATATTTTTTTTGCTTCATCAATATTATATACATCGCAGTTTATTGCTCTTTGACTAATTATATCTCCATTTTCAGCTATGTCTTTGATCTTAAAAGTAATCTTTTGTGATACTTTTCCTTCATTTACAATATACCTAATAATAACTGCTTTTGCAATTATTTCTCTTGTTGACATGTTTTTGATATCTAAAGAACTTGGAATAAAATAATAGTCATCTAATGAAAAAGTTCTTCCAGCTTCGAACCCCTCCTTTATTAAACATTTCAACAATTCATCTTTTTGGCAAATAACTTTAACTGTTATTTCATTTTCTTCTTTTACTGCCATTTTTCTTTTCCTTTCCCTTGTTACTTATTAATAATCTGTTTTTATAATCAATTTTTGGTAATACCTTTCAATTTATCATTAAGATTATACAACAACTTCAACTTTTAATCAATCGTTAAACACACCTCCATTTGACAAAATTCGCAATTTATAGTATATTCTAACTAACGAAATAATAAAAGGAGGAAAAATCATGTTCAAAAGTTTTATGAAAGAATTTAAAGATTTCATCTTAAGAGGAAATGTAATGGACTTAGCAGTTGGTGTTATCATAGGTGCTGCTTTCAAAGATATAGTTGATGCTTTAACAGCAGACTTTATCCAACCATTAATCAACTCAATAGGTGGAGCTGAAGTTGGAGGAACAATTGAAATATGGAATGATCAATACTTAAACTATGGACATTTCATAACAGCTGTTATCAACTTCGTAATCATGGCATTCATTTTATTTGTTTTATTAAAATCAGTTAACAAAATAATGACACTTGGTAAAAAGAAAGAACAAGCTGAAGAAGCTGCTACAACAAAAGAATGTCCATTCTGTAAATCAGAAATTTCTATTGAAGCAACAAAATGTCCACACTGTACATCTGATTTAAATGGTCATCACCACGAATAATAATTAAATTTTAAGCGTCCAATTTTACTTGGACGCTTTTACATTGTTTCTTTTATAATTTCATAAATTTTCATTCTTTGGTTATATAACTTATTTTCATTTATAACAAGATACCATAAATATCCAACAATAAGCACAACTGCAATATTTTTTAAATATAAAATACATATACTAGAAAACATCGTTAGAATTATTATACTTATATTTGATATTAAATTTGTATAGCTATATGTACTCTCTAAACCTGTTAATATATGTAAAACATTTTTTAAAATACGCCCTCCATCTAGTGGATAAATTGGTATTAAATTAAATAGTCCTATTAATATGTTAGCATAAACTAAAAACTCTTTTGATACCCCTAATAAATCCTGATCGAGCATTAAGAAAAAAATCACAAGTACAAAATTTACAAACGGTCCTCCTAGAGCTATTATTAATTTTTTTAATGCTAGCATATTTCCCTTAATTACTTTTTTATTATAATCTCTTGCATTTATTTCAAAGTTAATTGATAACCCAAGTGGATTTATTCCAAGAGAATATGGCTTAAATCCTAAAAAAAGACCTGTAAATAAATGTCCTAATTCATGAAAAAAAGCAAATAGCATTAATATTCCATATATCTCTATTTGCCTGGTTAAACAAAATATAATTATGAAAATAAATATCCTTAAATTGATTTTTATTTGCATTCTTATTTACCTTTCTATTTATTATTTTTAAAACTGTAATATAAGCTGAGGATCAATATATCTTCCTTCTCTTCTAATTTCAAAATGCAAATGTGGGCCTGTTGCCTTTCCAGTTGCCCCAACCTTTCCTATCTCTTGCCCTTGAGTAATTGAATCTCCAACATTTACCTCTAATTCACTACAATGCGCATACACAGTTAAAATATCACCATTTTGAACTTTAATATGATTTCCATATTCCCCCGCAAATGACGACGCAACCACAGTACCTTCCATAGCCGCATGAATTGCGGTTCCATTATTTGCACCAATATCTATGCCCTGATGAAACGCTGATATTATTTCTGTTTCCTCTCTTCCACCAAATGTAGAAGTAATTGTTCCCTCTACTGGTTTTATAATACTATAATTTTGCTTTATAAAATCTGCATCTTGTTGCATTTGATCTTTGTTCTCAGCATCTTGTTTTGCCTTTATAGTTCCATCATTTTCAACATTTTGTGCATTATCCTCAATTATGCCAACCCCTTCATTTTGACTACCTTCACTATTCTCAGAATTACCTTGGTTCTCCGTTACACTCCCTTGTTTATTCTCCACTTCTTCATTATTTTCTGAACTACTACTATTATTGCTATTATTCTCTTGTTGCTCCTCACTATTTACATTAGAATTAACATCTTCATTCTCCTGATTATCTTCCTGCACATTATCATCTGAAACATTATCCTCTTTTTTTATAATACTATTAAAATTACTCTCAAAATATTCCTTCGCCTGATTGTACACTTTTAGAAAATTTATATCATAACTTAAAATCTCCCTTGTCTGATTAATAACATTTTCACTAAAAACACTATTATATCCCTTAATCAGCCAAAACATAGAATAAATAACAATACAAATTAATATCTGTATTATCATTTTCTTTTCCAAAGAAACCTTATTCTTCTTCCCAACATTCACAGTTGCAGTTGAAACCCTAACCCCCTGCGCTTTTCTCCTATAATAAATCTCCTCCGCCCTTCTCATTCTCTCTTCCGGAGAAACAACTCTTTCCATATGTATCATCTCCCTCTGGTGATGTTATAACCAAGCACATATTTGCTTGTCTCTTAATGTATATGTACAATTGCCATTTTTATTCTAACTTTTACCCATACCTCCTACAAAAAAATTCAAAAAAAGCTTCCGGAAGTTCCTAAATGGCTGATGAGATGATTGGGTTGGAGAAATATATTCCTCCAACCCAATCATCTCATCAGCCATTTAGGAACTTTTCGAAGCCCACAATCACTACACATGAACAAACAAACTAATAATAAACGCAATACTCAAAAAAATTGTAACCCCCTTCAACCACTTATATTTTTTCACAATATCCCCATTAACATTTCTCCCCATAAAATCCTGATTCTCAATCTTATTTATATAATTAGAAATTAACAACTCCGCCTCCCTAACAACATACTCATCCTTATCCTCCTTATCAACCCCATTCAAAAAATTATCACCCTTACCATCCGCATACTCCACCTTTTTAATCCTCTGATTTCCCTTTAAAACCACAAAAGCCTCATCAACCAAATTAGATGGCAAATCCTTAAGAATAACAATATTCCTCATTTTATTAATATCCATAAACTCCTCCTTAACACTATAAAGATCCTATTTACAGATATTTTTTCCAATATTTTCTTTTTTATTCATAACTTCAACTATACCACTTGCAACAATAGCCGAAACATACTCAATCTGCTTAATATTCACATCCATTAAATTACTAAAATTCTTATTCACATCAAACGAATCTTCACCCACTACCGCCTTAATACTTATATTTCCAACAGTATTATTCTTTTTTCTAAGAGACTCCGCATATTTTAATCCCCTGTTCTGAATAAAAACTCTACCAACATCCGATTGATTAGACAAAGCAGAATCAAGAACTATCACCATGCTATTGCGATAGTTAACATTTATAAATTTAATTTTATTATTGATATTATTATAGGTAACAACATTTTCAAGATCACCTATAATCTTTATTTTATTATTTTTGAACCCAACTTTCTTTAATGCACTACCAACCACCGGTCCAAATGCATCCCCTATAACCCTATTTGTACCAAGACATAAAAATATTATATTTTCATTTTCCATATTTTCTAGATTTATAATATTATTTAATTCCCATACAAAACGCTTATATTCGCTCGTATTCTTTAGCATACTTCCTCCGACGTAACCGCTTAAATTTTCTTAATTTTAGATTATGCTATTTCCACAAATTTATTCTTTTTTATATAACATCTTGTTCCATATTTATTTATGAGAAAACATAAAAAAGCAGGAACTTACTTATAAGCTCCTGCTCTATACACTATATAATTATGCTGTTTTTAACTCTAATCTTAATTTATCTGCAATCATTGCAATAAATTCTGAATTCGTAGGTTTTCCCTTTGATGTAGAAACCGTATATCCAAATATACTCTCAACCGTATCAACTTGACCACGTGCCCATGCAACCTCAATAGCGTGACGAATTGCTCTTTCAACACGACTTGGTGTTGTATGATATTTGTTAGCAATTTCTGGATATAATTGTTTTGTAATTTGATTAATAACATCAATATCTTTTACAACCATCATAATTGCTTCTCTTAAATATTGATATCCTTTAATATGTGCTGGTACTCCAACTTCATGAATTATGTTTGTTACCAATGCTTCCAAATTCTCAGATGCATTCTTCTTTTCCTGTTGTATCTCTATGTAAGGTGCTCGAATTTCTTTGTTGATAAAACTAACTCTGTTTCCCATTGTACCAAACGTTTTTATTTCTCTTATTCTTTTAATTAGTACTTCTATTTCGAATGGTTTAATAATGTAATATTGTGCTCCTAAGTCTATTGCTCTTTGTGTTATTTTTTCTTGTCCTACTGCTGATAACATTATGCATATAGGTTTCTTTTCCATTTGTGATTCATTAATTTTTTCTAAAACTCCTAGTCCGTCTAAATGTGGCATAATAACATCTAATATTGCTATGTCTGGTTTTGTAATTGATATTAACTCAGATGCCTCTTTTCCATCTTTTGCTACACCTACTACTTCTAGATCTTTTTCTTCTTTTAAGTAACCTAATAATGTCATAGCAAAATCACGGTTGTCATCTGCTATTAATACTGTTATTTTGTTATCCACCTTTTTTCATCCTCCTGTTAAAATATTTTTGTAAAATTGGAAAAATTTTACAATTCAGATTATATTATTAGTTCAAAAATTTTGCAATAGTTTTTTGGAAATTTTTTCCATTAATTGTAATTTTTTTCCAGTTGGTGTTTTATATAATATTTTTTTATATTTTTTTATTTCTAAACTGCTTTTTTTCTTATGTTCTTTTTCGTTATAATCTTATATTCTAAAATATTACAATTATTCATATTTTTATCCAAAAGTTTTTCAAAATCTTCATCTGTAAGTTCTAGATAACACTTTATATTATTTTCATATATTAAATTAACAATATTAATGTTGTTCTTTTTACAATAATATTTAAGAAGTTCCAAATTGTTATAATCAATTTCAACTTCAACTTCCATACCTAATGTTTCGCATGCTAAAGTTGCCTTTTCAATCACTTTAGTAGTGGCATCCGAATACGCTCTTACTAAACCTCCTGTACCTAGCAAAATCCCACCAAAATATCTAGTAACAACCACTAAAACATTACACAAATTATTCTTTCCTAATATATTCAGCATAGGTCCCCCAGCGGTTCCACTTGGTTCCCCATCATCACTAAACCTCTCAACAACTCCATCTTCAGTCATAACACGATACGCAAAACAATTATGTCTAGCATCATGATACTGTTTCTTGATGTTTTTTATAAGTTCCTGAGCAGTTTCTTCACTATTTATATAAAACAACGTTGCTATAAATTTCGATTTTTTTTCAACAATTTCTGCTTCCAATTTTTCTTCTTCAATTGTAAAAAACATACATTTCTCCTTTCAGTAGAGTAGGCAAAATAATTAAAATACGTGATGGGTGGGATTATATTATTTTGCCGGCTCATCATTTAGCCCTAACACCCAGCAACATAGCCCGTAGAATAAGCAATCTGCAAATTAAATCCACCCGTATACGCATCAACATCAATAACCTCACCAGCAAAAAATAATCCATTAACCAACTTTGACTCCATACTCTTAGGATTAATTTCCTTAATACTTATTCCACCAGAAGTAACAATAGCTTCATTAATAGGTCTAAAACCTTTAACTGTAACAGCAAAATTTTTAAGTAACTTTACCAAACCTAATCTCTCTTGTTTAGTAACTTCATTAACCTTCTTATTACCATCAATACTAGACAACTCAACAACTGGATCAATTAGTTTCTGTGGTAGCAAATCATTCAAACTATTTTTAAAGAATTTATTTTTATCTCTTTCAAAATCTCTCAAAATACGAGCATCTAATTTTTCCTCACTTAATGCAGGCTTCAAATCAATCTTTAAAACCACTTTTCCACATTTTAACAACTCATCAACATTTTTATATCTCAATAAATGTGCTGAGCCACTTAAAATAGTTGGACCAGAAATTCCAAAATGAGTAAACAACATCTCTCCAAAATCATCATAAATAGTTTTATTTTTTTCTATATCTTCTAACTTAATTCCTACATTTCTTAAACTTAATCCTTGTAAAGCCCTACATAAAGATAGCGAATTATTGTATCTGCTTATACTAACAGCTTTATTAGCAGTTTCTAAACTAGCATTATTATTGGCCTCCAGAGGTACTAGTGAAGGAACAATTTTAGTTACAGTATGTCCTAATTTTCTTGCAATTTCATATCCATCACCTGTTGAACCTGTTGCTTGATAACTATTTCCTCCTGTTGCTAGAATTACTTTGTCAGCTTTTTCTACTTGTTTTTTACCGTCTTTAATATATTCAACGCCTGATACATGCTTTATTTCATTCAAACTTTCATTGTTATTTATATTATCTGTTATAATACTTTGAACCTTGGCATTTGTAACTATTTTAACTTTTAATTGTTTTAATTCTTCTAAAAAAGCATTTAATACATCCATAGACTTATCGCTAACTGGAAAAATTCTATTTCCTCTTTCCTCTTTAACTTTAACACCATGTTTTTCCATCAACTCTATAATGTCTTTATTTGTAAACCTCTCAAAGCAACTATATAAGAACCTTCCATTTCCAGGCACATTTTGAATAAACTCAGACATATCTAAACTACTAGTAATGTTGCATCTGCCTTTTCCAGTGATTAATAATTTACGTCCAAGTGTATTCATTTTTTCTAATATAACTACTTCATTTCCGCTTCTTGCAGCAGACACAGCTGACATCATACCAGCTGGTCCACCTCCTATAACAACAACTTTCAATTCATTCACTTCCTCATTTTATAAATTTGAAATTGCTCTCATAACCCCAAGTTTTCCGTACTCGTAAGTCAATCCACCTTGCATAAATGCAATATATGGTGGTCTAATAGGTGCATCACAAGAAAGCTCTATTGAAGACCCCTGAGTAAATGCTCCTGCTGCCATTATTACCTTGTCTGTGTATCCTGGCATATCCCATGGTTCAGGAACAGAATTTGAATCAATAGGTGAACCTTTTTGTATTCCTTGGCAATATTTAATAACTTTGTCTGCATCGCCAAATTCTATTGTTTGAACTATATCTGATCTTCTTTCATCAAATCTAGGTACTGGTTTAAATCCTAATTCTTCAAGCATTTTACTTGCAAAAATTGCAGTTTTCAAACTACTTCTAACTACACTTGGAGCCATAAATAATCCTTGTAAAATATATTTATTCATTCCTTGACTTGGTCCAACTTCTTTACCTTGTCCTGGTACAGTTAATCTCTCTGCTGCTAAATTAACCAAATCACTTCTACCTGCTATGTATGCACCGTTTGTGGCTATTCCGCCTCCAAGATTTTTTATTAATGAACCAACCATTACATCTGCTCCAACTGTTGTAGGCTCATATTTTTCAACAAATTCACCATAGCAATTATCTACCATTATTATTACATCTTGGTTATTTTCTTTAATTAGTTTAATTACTTTTTCTATTTTATCCATTGTAATACTTCTTCTTGTTGAATAACCTCTTGAACGTTGAATTTCAATTAATTTCAAATTTCCTTGTGACACTCTTTCTTTAATTTTATCGTAATCAAAGTCATCATCAACCATATCTATTTGCTCATATTTTACACCAAAAGATTTAAGTGAACTTGGATTCTCTGTAATTCCAATTACCTCATCTAAAGTATCGTAAGGTTTTCCGCAAATACTAAGCATAGTATCTCCTGGTCTTAAAAAAGCAAATAACGCTACTGTTAAAGCATGACTTCCAGATATAAATTGATTTCTAACTAAACAATCTTCAGCATCTAAAACTTCAGCAAATACTCTCTCTGCAGTATCTCTTCCAACATCCCCATATCCGTATCCTGTTGTTGTTCCGAAATGCATGTCTGAAATATTATATTTTTGAAAAGCTTTTAAAACCTTTGCTGTATTGTATTCACATACTTCATCAACTTGTTTAAATATTGGCTCAATATCTCTTTCTACTTTTTTTGATAATTCTACTACATTTTCATTAATTCCTAATTCCTTATACATTTTTCCTATATGTATGCTTTTTACATACATAACTCCTTTCTTTATTTTATTTTGAAATATAATATACATCGCCATAACCTAAATCATATTCATAATATTTTCCAACAAAGTTTGGGTTATTTGAATCGATTATATATTCAGGCTCAACTACTATTTCACCATTGATGTTTATACATCCCCATTTACCATCTTTCTTTATCCCAGCAAATCCATATTCATTAAATTCTGTTACAAAATCATATTGTGGTTCTATAATTACTTGTCCATCTTTATCTGCAAATCCCCATTTTTCATCTTTTTTATATGCATACAACTTTCTTTCAAACAATTTAGAAGCTTCTACTATATTCCCATCAAAATCCATATATTTTCTATCAGAATTTGATTGCAAAATAATATAGTTTTCCTTCGTATAGATTTCTAGCTGATTCATTGTTTGTATCACATTATTTGCTACTATAATATCTGTTGTTTCTTTCTTAAAATCAGTTGCTTGCACTATTTTGGTATTTGGTATTTTTTGAATACTATCATATTTAAAATCCACAATTGTATTGTTGTTTATATCAATTATTCCAAATTTTGAATTTCTAAACGTTATAAAACAATCATCATAAAGATATTCTAAATATTCATATTCATAGTCCATAAGTTCTTTAGTTGAATTGTCATAGACTTTAAATTTCTCATCATTGGTAATTGCTATTGAATATTTTTCATTTGATGTTTCATTCATTCCTACTATATCTAAGATGTCTATTTTTTGTTTTGTTGAATAATCATATATATCAATATTGCTATCATTTTGAGCGTTTATGTATTTGCCTGAAATATATATTTTGTCGTATTTCATTTCTATTATTGAATTTCCATCTAAATCATATATTCCTTGCTTTAAGTCTTTCTGTACGATTAAACAGTTATTATTTTCGTCATATGCCATATCTTCATATTCAGGTTTAATAACAGCTTTTTTGTTTTTATAAAATCCGGCTTTCCCGTTTTCTACTGCTATTAAATATACATCATTATTTCCGTTTTTGTTTGGTATTCTTGCAATTTGGTCATATTTTATGTCTAAAATCTGCTTTCCTAGCCTATTTATATATCCATATTTGTATTCGTCTCCAGATTTTTTTGCAGTTATAAATCCAGATTTTCTGTATTCTTCGCCATCTTCATAATAACCATCAGATTCTATTTTGTCATATTTTGGTTTGATAAGAGTTGCTCCCTTTATATTTATAATTCCATATTTATCATTCTTCTTTACAAGTAGCAAGCCTTCGTTATAGTCAAAACTGCTAATCTCGTCGTATTGTGCTTTAGAAATCACTTTACCTTCGAAATCTATTAAACCATACTTTCCTTTATCCATGTATTTAAGAACACTTTTTTCATATGGAATTTCGCTTATCCCAGAATTTAATTTAATTGCTTCTACAACTACATATTGATATAAAATTTGTTCTGATTTGTCGTTAAATACTTTTATGTTGTATTGATGTTTTTCTTCATCATAATTATACATACATATAAATAACGGTTTAGAAGGGTTAGGAATTTGTATTTCATCATAACGTGGTTGTACTAAAACATCGCCATTTTTGTTTATTACACCAAACTTATTGTTTTCATTAATTATCATATAATTTATCTCTTTCACAGTCTCCAACTGATAATCTAATTTTTGCTTTCTTATTACTGCAGATACTGCAAAAATTAGAATTAAACTTAGACAAATTATAATTAGACTAATAAAAACAATTTTTTTCTTCATAAACATCCTACCTTTTTTTCTTTTGATTTAAAACATTTGATTTTTCAATTATATCCAAATATTATTTCTTAATTAATTATATAAGCTATTATGTTATCTGTCAATGAAGAAATTTAAACTTTTGGCTTGATTTTCTTGATTTTCAGCATTTACTTTTTTGGTTGACAATTCATATATAAATGTAATTCCATAATATATTAAACACGTTAAAAGAAAACAAGTTATCAGCTTGCCACGTTTAGTACACATCCATTGCAATTTATAAATCTCACCTTCTTTATATTTTGATTTGTTTATTGAAATATTGGGTAGATTCAAATGATAGTTACCCTAAAAGAATTTTTGAATTCAAATTATTGAGACTTATTCTAACATATTTTTTTTGAATTGTAAATACTTTAATATTTTTTTATGTGCTTTTTATTTGACATAATATTGCTTTTGTGATATAATTCTTAGCGAAAGTTAGTAAAATACTAAATCATTCAAATCATACTATGTAACTTCAGTGGTAGTTATATAGTGTTTATAGCCAACCACATATCCTAAGGAGGGCTTTTTATGTATAAGGTTAACATTGACTCCGCTGGTCGAATCACTAGGGTATCTGATAATGCAGAAATTGGCTGCATCACAGGATTCCACTATTCTGATTTCGTAAAATTTCCTAATACATTTCGGAAATCAGATGTGAAGCTCGATTCTGGCGAAAAAGTAAAGCTTGCCTATGGCGGCATACTTGACGGTCAGTTTACCGAAACCTGTCATATGAAGTGTGTTTGGGGAAGGCACTGCCTCAGATACAAAAAGTATGACTGCACGGAAAATCCTGCTATAACAGACGTTGGATTTTACGTACTCTAAAAAAATACCAGCATAGTTTCTACTATGCTGGTATTTTTTTAACTACATATATGTTTTCGAGTCATTTCCAATAGGTGTAATTTTGTAAATCCTACTACTTGTGTTTTTGCCCTATCTTTTTTTAGATTTTCTATTAATAAATTTTGTATTATCTCTTCATCTTCCTTCGAATCCATATCAATGTAATCTATAATAACTATTCCACCTATGTCTCTTGCTCTTATTTGTTTTGCTATTTCAACAGTTGCTTCAGAGTTTACCTTTAATACAGTTTTCTCAATGTTTTCTTTTCCAATAAACTTACCTGTATTAACGTCAATTGCAGTTAGGGCTTCTGTTTGATCTATTGTAATGAATCCTCCACAATCTAACCAAATTTTTCTGTTTGAAATTTTATTTATTTGTTTATGTAGGTCATATAAATCTAAAAGGCTTTCTTTTTCAACATATTTCACCTCTACATTTATATTAAAATCTTTTACTAATTCAACTGCGTTTTTATATGTTAATTCATTATTAACTATTATATTGTTCAATCCTTGATTTCCTACATCTAAAAGCAGTCTTTTTAATATATTTCCTTTTTCAAATAATAATGTTGGTTCAAATTTATTGTTTTTCGTCAATTCTTCTGCCTGTTTTGTAACGTTTTCATATATTTTTATAACATTCTCAATATCTTCTTTTATCTGAAATTCAGTTGCGTTTACAGCCGATGTTCTGATAATTATGCCATAGTTTTTTATGTTTAAATTGCTGATAATATTGCTTAATCTTCTTGCTTCTTCTTCATCTTCAATTTTTTGAGATACAGTTACAAATTCTGTATTAGGTATTATAACCACAAAATTTCCTGCTATGTTTAAATTAGTTGATACTTTTGCACCTTTTTTGTCTGTTTTATCTTTCTTTACCTCTACTATTACAGGCATTCCAACTTTTACGTAATCTTTTATGTTATATTTATTTAAATCTTCATGTTTGTTTCCTGTTTGATTACTTACTTTTGGAAGAATATCTTTTATATGTAAAAAAGCATTTTTATCATCGCCAATATCAACAAATGCTGCTTGCATTCCTGGAAGTATGTCTGTTACTTTTCCTATATAAATATTACCTTCTAATCTTTGTAAACTATCATATTCTTCATACTTTTCTAATAGCTTTCCATTCTCAACTAAAATTATTGTATTTTTATCTTCTGCGCTGTTTACTATTATTTCTTTCATTTAGTTAATACAATGCAATACTTATAATTGCATTTGCTCTCCTTTCTGCTTTCATTAATTGTATTTATTCATTGCAATGTCTATTCCATTTTTTAAAATTTCTTCTACAGATTCAGCTGCAATAGCTACTCCTTTTTGTAACATTTCATATTCTTCATCTGGTACGTGACCAATGACATAATTAATTAAGTCTCCTTTGAATTCAGGCATACCTATTCCAACTCTAACTCTCATAAATTCTTCTGAATTTAGCATGCTTACAACAGACTTCATTCCATTATGAGTTCCTGGACCTCCTGTTTTTCTAATTCTTATTTTCCCAGGAGTAGTATCAATGTCATCATATATTACAATAAGCTCATCAAGATTGATTTTATAAAAATTAACAAATTCTTGAACTGCCTCTCCACTTAGATTCATAAAAGTTTGAGGTTTTACTAAAATAACCTTTTCTCCATTTATTGTACCTGTTCCATATAGAGCTTTAAATTTACTCTTATTTACTTTTATATCAAACTTTTCTGCTAATTTATTTATTACATCAAAACCCATGTTGTGTCTGGTTCTTGAATAATCTGATTCTGGATTTCCCAACCCTACTATTAAATACATTTTCTGCCTCCTCGTTTTATTTCATCTAATGTGATTTTTCCTTCTCTTATAATAACTGGTTCTCCATCAATTACTTGTACAATAGTTGATGGCTCAGAGATTTTTGGCTTTCCACCATTAATGCAAATGTCAACTTTTCCATCAAAATCTTTTAATATATCCTCAAATACAATTCCGCTTGGTTCACCTGATATATTAGCACTAGGTGCAACTATTGGTAGCTTTGATTTTTCAAGAATTTTCATTATTATTTCATTGTCTGGGATTCTTATTCCTATTGTATTTTTACCTGAAGATATGTAATCGAAAACGCCTTCTTTTTTATTTAGAATTATTGTTAATGGTCCTGGCATGAAGTTTTCAATTATATTTTTTTCAATATCATTGGTAATAACTGCATATTTACTTATTTCATTTGTGCTTGAAACCATTATACTTAGAGGCTTTTCTTCTGGACGTTTTTTTACTTCATATATTTTCTCTACAGATTCTTTACAATATGCATTAGCTCCAATTCCATATACGGTTTCTGTTGGAAATACTATTAATCCTCCATTTTGTAAATTTTTTACACATTTATTTAGCTCATCTTCTTTTATTTCTTCTTGCCAGTCAAAAACTTCAGTCATTATTCTCCTCCATACCTAATTACAAAATTTGAATAATTTTATCACATTTGGTCAAATTTTACAAGTATACACTATTTTTAGCTTTATCCTATAATCTTAGGCATAAAAATCAAAACTCCTATTACCGCAGCTCCAATAGCCCAAACTAGAACTGCTCCAGCAGCAACATCTTTTGCCACTTTTGCTTTTTCATTTTTTTCCAAAGTAATCATATCTACCACATTTTCTATAGCAGTATTAAACATTTCCCCAGCAATAACACCAGCAAATAGAATGATACAAATAAACCATTCAATCAGATCAATGTCATATACGAAACCTAGTATTATAACCAAAATCATTGCTACTACATGGAACTTTAGATTTCTCTCTTTTTTTAAAGCTGTATAAATTCCAGTTCCTGCATACTTAAACCCATTTAAAAATTTCTTTATTACATTCTCATTATTACCTTGTTTAATTTTCATTTTATCACCCTAATTCTAATTTTTCATTTAAATATATTTTACTAACCAAACTGATTTCTCTTAAACTTTCTTCTGGTAAATCGAAAGAAAATATTTTTTTTGCTGGTGCTTTTATTATATATCTTATTGCATCAACCGTTGTAGGATTTATACTAATTGCTGACTTATCTACTTTTCCACAATTTGCACACTTAAATCCATCATCTGCTATACTGAAAAAAGCAATATTTTCTTTTTCTTCACAATTAACGCATTTGTCTATTTTAGGCATAAACCCTAGCAAACACAACAATCTAATTTTAAATATCGATTCTACTAATTCTAAATTTTTATCCGTCTCAGAAATTACATATAATGTGTTTAACAATAATTGCAAAATCTTATATGTATTTTGATTTTCATAAGTTACTTTATCAACTATTTTGCACAATTCAACTGCATAATTTAGCTTGTCCAAGTCTGTTCTTAAATTATAAAAAATTTCGATAGTATCACAAGAATTAATGTTATAACTATTATTTCCTTTAAAAATCAAATACTCTCCAAAACAAAAAAATTGAGTTCCTGCCATAAGCAGGCTCTTTGGCCTTCTTGCTCCTTTTGCAGCACACCCAATTTTTCCATTTGGAGTTAATATTGTAACCATTTTATCGAAATCGCCCATTTTATTTTCCGATATTATCAAGCCCTTGGTCTTTATTATCCCCATATTCATTCACCTTTAAATTATCATTTAACATTATATTTTTTTCTGTATTTTGAAATTCAATCAATTCCATAAATGTATTTATATTTCCTGTATTTTTAAATGTATTCCATGCTAATTGTTTTATCATATGCATTCACTCCTTATCAATAAAGCTAGTAATTTGATTTAATTTCAAATTTTACTTCATTGTTATCTTTTGCTATTTTATTTTTTTTATTCAATTTTTAACTCTTATCCGTCCCCTATTTCAAAATTTTAAAAAGGACCGTTCCTGATTTAAAGTTTAAATTTGTTAACTAGTGATTCGTTATTTTGCCAATCTTCTTTTACTTTAACCCAAATTTTCAAGTTTACTTTTGTGTCTAACATTTTTTCTAAATCTTGTCTTGCATATGTTCCAATTTTCTTTAACATAGCACCATTTTTTCCAATTATAATTCCTTTATGTGATTCTCTAATGCAGTATATTGTTACGTCCACATCATAAATTCTTTCTTTGTTTTGAGTTTTTCTAGATTTCATTTTTTCTGTTTCAACATAAATTCCGTGTGGTACTTCGTCATCTAGTAATCTTAAAGCCTTTTCTCTTATTGTTTCTTCTACTAACTGCCTTAATGTTTGATCTGTATATTCCTCAATATCATAATATGCAGGACCTGGCTTTAAGTTACTTTCTATTTCATCTAATATTACATCCATATTTTTATTTTTTACTACTGAAACTGGAATTACTGCTTCAAAATCATATTCATCTTTGTATAAATCTATTAATTTTGCTAAATGCTCTCGGTCAACTAAGTCAATTTTATTTATGATAAGAATGGTTTTTATTTTAGCTTCTTTTATTTTGTCTAAAATAATTCTATCACCTTTTCCTATGTTTTCAGATGTTGCATCTATAACAAATAAAGTAATATCAACTTCATTTATAACACCAAAAGCTGTTTCTATCATTGTGTTTCCAAGTTTTGTTTTTGGCTTATGAATACCTGGTGTATCTATGAATATTATTTGTGAATTTTCTCTGTTTACAATAGCTCTTATTGCAGTTCTTGTTGTCTGTGGTTTATTTGCTATAGCAGCTACCTTTTCACCGACTAAGCTATTTATTATACTAGATTTTCCTACATTTGTTCTACCTACCATAGACACAAATCCAGATTTAAATTGTTGCTCCATTTTACTTCCTCTCTTTTGAAACTTTTGGGCGACTTACAAAAAGTTCCTCACCTAATCAATCTTAACATCAGCATTTATTGGACAAATTTGAATAAATGTATTACCATCATTTACTTCAATTTCATTTCCGTCCAAATCTTTATACACAGTTTGTGCATTTCTGCTGCTTTTTTCACATTTTATTTTTATTGCTTTTCCATTTGTAATATAATATCCATCTAATGTTCCAACATCATGAACGTCTTGTCTACCTTTTTTATCATTACCATTCAATAATTCATTTTGTGCAAATGTAATAATTATATTTTTAGTAACTACATCTTCACCTGTACTTCCATCTTTTTGTTTAGTTCCTTTTGAATATCTTACATATTTTCCTAATTCACTATTGTATTCGTATTTTACAATGTTTGTTGATGAGTATGGAATTGAAACAGTGTTAGCATCCATTCCATCATCTAACGTAACTTCCTTAGTAACATAGTTAAGCACACTTTTTTGTTCTGATGTTGTTCTATATCCTAAATCTTTAGCTATTGAATATAGAGAGCCTACGCTTGTAAATGCATTGTGTGGTGCTTTTCTTGATGCCTCTCTCCAGTATCTTGAAGTTGATGTTCTAGCTGCTCCCGTATCGTAAAATTGTCCGTTTATGTTATTAACTCCTAAAGAAGAAATATCTTTTTTTGCTTTTGGACTCCATCCTAAATGCCCGTATATTGCATCATTTTCTAGAGCATAATCTAAAAAGTAATGTCTTGAACTTCTTACTGGTCCTACCATATCAACATCTGTATTTTTGAATAATGCCATAAGTCGTGTTTCTTTAGCTTCAACAATTATTTCATAGACTATGTATGCTTTATTTATTGAATATTGTGGCCATGCATTTACATTGTTATCTATCATTACAGCAACTGGTCTATCTGTTCCTGAAAATATTTGAACATTTTCATCACGTTTTTTATCTAATTGAACAGTTACTGCTTCTAACTCATCTGTTGAAGCATTTTCTTGTACAGTATCCTTTGTTTTGTTTTTATTTACAACAACTGCAATTAAAACGCCAATTAATATTACTAATGCTACAGTTCCTGCAATAGCTAGTATTTTTAATTTCTTTTTGTCTTTCATTTTTATTCCCCCATTTATTAATATTAACTATGCATACTCGTATTATCTAATAATGTTTAGCATATTCAATACATTTTCTTCTTTAGCTCTCATTTTAACTTTATCATCTTCAACCATGTGATCATACCCCATAAGATGATAAAACCCATGTACAACCATATAAGCTAGTTCTCTTTCAAAACTGTGTCCATATTCTTCTGCTTGTTCTTTTACTCTTTGAATTGAAATTACAATATCTCCAATTGTTTCTGGAATTTCATTGTTTCCTGTTTCAACCATAGAATCCAATTCTTCCTTTTCAAACATTGGAAATGATAACACATCAGTTTCCTTATCTATATTTCTATATTCGCTGTTTATTTTCCTGATATTTTCAGGAGTTGTTAGTGTTATGCTAATATACAAATTTAATTTTTTTAATTTTTCAACCTCAAAACATTTATCAATAACTAAACTGATAATTTTTTCGTAACCTTTATTTTCCTGAGTATCTTTATAAACTAATTCAACAAATTTATTTTCTTCCATATTAAGCCACTACTTTCTTTTTTATAAATTTTCCATCTTTTGTAGCACATTTATTTGGAAGCTTTTTCATAACTCCTAATTCTACTAATTTGTTTTTATAGAATTTTATAATTTTACAATATTTATTTTCATTTTTACTAACATGTTTCAAATCATTAGTTATAAATAAAATTTCCTTTTGCTTATTGTATTCTTCCTTATTTGTTCTTTCTAATTCTGCTATTTCCTTATATCTATTCCAGAACTGTTTGTACTCATTTCTACTCTCTGGCTTGTCCCAATAAACTTTTGTAGAAAGAACTTTTAAGTTGTACTCATCAATCAGGTTAAGTAATAAGCTATATGCTTTATCTCTCTTTTTCATGATTCTAGTATCAACTATTAAAGCTCTTGTATCTTTTAGTAATTTTATATAGCATTGTTCTGCAACAACAAGAGGTAAGCTATGTGTAAATAATTTTCTGCTTATTCCTAAAAGGATCATATTTTTTTCAATCATTTCAGCTTGATCTAATTTTCCTACAGAATATTTCTCATATTTATCATATTCTTCAGATAATTCTTTATAAACTTTTGAGTCATTGTTAACTATTTTTAATGGGAATATATTTGAAATATATTCTTCTAATGTATCAAATATTTTTTCATAAATCTCAGCTTTTTCTGCAGCTGTTAAATTTTCAGTAAGCTTAACAGAATAGTGCTTTATTATTCCCTTGTATAATGTTTCCATTTTTGAACAATAGAAACCTTTATATTTCTCAAGCACCTTATTTTTCTCGTTATATCTTATATTTTCATAGTCTAATTCTAATAAATATTTTTGTTTTCTATATTTATATTCTGCATACTCTGAATCTTTTAAACCTGTAATTAAATAATACTTTGATAATGCATTTTTCTCAAATTCATTAGCAGTATCATTTTTAACTTTTTTGTATACAGAATCCATTATGTTTTTATCGATAGATTCTAAATATAATGTAAAAGCATCTTCATACTTTTTTGTTGCTTGAGCTTTTTTATCTTCATTATCACTTCTTAAATAAGCATTATAATTCTCGTAAGCTTTTAATAAGCTATTTCTTTTCATAGAAATGACAAATCCATTAATACCAACTCTTGTAGGTATTAATAATTTTGATAATTTATTTGTAACTTTACTCATAAAAGTTTTTTCTGTGTTATAAATCCTTAAGCTTTTTTCTTGCATCGTAAATCAATCCTTTCAATACTATAATTTTACTTTGGTTCCTATATTTTCAAGAACTTCATATATAACTTCTACTTCTAAGTATTCGTCGGTTTCTTTTGTGTTTATATATATATTAGAAATATTTTCCTTATTTGGAATCTGACTTTCTAACTTATTCTTTAGATTATTTATTCCAATCTCTTTCGCCTCATTTTTGTCATATGTTACTTGATTTTTCTGCTTTTCAAAATTTTCATTTACTACAATTTCTAATGGCAAATAGAAATTAGAAGTTATCTTTAATTTCTTAACCGTACTTATTGTATCATAATTTTCAAATTTTGAAAGGGTTTTGAAGAAATTTATTTTAAAATTATTAATATTTAACGAATATTTCTTTTCCTTGTTTCCAGTTTGGTTTTCATAAGATTGATTATAGTATACTTTTTCTTTCTCTGAATACCAGACTTTGGCCGTTACTTGCCCTTCTGCATGAACGAATCTATTATCTGTATATTTTCCCTCAATCCAGCCTTGAATCAATACATCTCCTTTTTTTATTGTATCTCCTTCTCTTACTGCAGGTGTTCCATTTTGAGCTTCAACTTTTGTTATTATACCATCCTTGTTTGCTACTATATTGCAATATTCTTCTTCATTTATTATTTCCGGTTTAGCATCCGCTTCTACCACTTTTACTATAAGATTTGTACCCTTTATTTCCATACCAACCCATGCTACATCTTCCCTTTCAAGTCTTATTTTGTTAATTATAGCTTGCAGGTATATTTTATTTTTATACTTTCCTATATCAACACCTTCACTTTGTATTATTTGTAAAATTTCAATTTGTTTTGTTTCATCCACTCCGACTAATTTCTATATTCCAAATAAAATTAGAAACGGTTATAATACACACTATAATAACACCTAGCGCTAATGCAAATATTTTTCTTTTTCTATATTTATTTAATATAAATGGTAGTCCTTTTTTTTGAGTTATCTTGATCCTACACTGACATTGCTTTGCAATTTTAACTACTTTTCTATAATCTCTAACTCCTATATTGGCTGAAAGTACGGTCGATTTACTTCTGTTTGTTTTCCAAAAAAATATTCTTTTACTGATGCATTTATTCATAAACTTTTCGATAAAGAAACCTTCAACTACAATATTTACGTATCCTAATATATAGTATATTAAAATTTTTATATACAAAATTAAACCTCCTCAAAGCTTTCAAAATCAACACTCTCAATCTGTCCCTTAACTATCAAATCATCTGTTGTCATTTCTTCTAAAGTTAGCTTAAAGCCATTAATGTTTATAATTCCTATATTAGTTTTAATTCTCACAAAGAAATCTTGGTACTCCAAAATTCCTTTATAGTTTTCTATTAGTACCTCTTCAAACTTCAAAATTGTTAACTTAGGTACATCTAAAACAACTTCATCTGGAACCTCTAAAACTTTGCTTATTCTACTTTTTACGCTTTTCTTTCTTCTATTTGCCATTTTACTCTTTCCTCTCTTTTGTGATGTTTTTTGTCAGTGTTCCCAAAAACATCACACCTCAAAATTATCTAACGAATCAAACTCATATCCCATATTTCTAACTTCTTTAATAACTTCATTTAAAATGTTGCTATTATCCTTTGAATTAGAATGTAACAAAATTATTGCTCCATTATGAATATTATCTAATACCTTACTTTTACCATATGCTTCTCTTCCCTGCTTAGACTCATCCCAATCATCATATGCCAAACTCCACATTACTGTTTTGTATCCTAAGGAGTTTGTGTAATCCAATGTTCTTTCACTAAATTCTCCTTTTGGTGGCCTTATATATTTCATCTCATAGCCAAATTTGTCATAGACAGCTGAATGTAAATCCATTACTTCTGTCTTTATTGTTTCATTATCTATTTCAGGCATGCTTTTATGATTAACTGTATGGTTGCCCACAATATGTCCATCATCAATCATTCTTTGAACAAGCTCTGGATGTGTATTCAAATAATGAGCAGTTATAAAAAAACATGCTTTCACATCATTTTGCTTTAGTACTTCCAAAATCTTTTCCATATATCCTGCTTCATATCCTGCATCAAAAGTTAAATACACTTTCTTACTTTCACTATTTCCTAAACAAATCCCATTATATTGATCTAATATATTTTTATTGTTTTTTCCCACATCAGGTTGTTTATGGTTAGTCTCCCTTTTTATTCCCCAGCATATTTTTTTATTACTTAATTCTCCATTTGCATTGGTAGATAAAATACTTTTTTTCAAATTATTATCATTAGAGTTAATAATAGATACCCCAAAAACAAATATAAAAATGCACGAAAATATACCCAATAAAAATTTTCTATTTATTTTCATTAATTAACCCCTCCTACTTTTTTAAATATATTAATTATTGATTAATTATATGTTAATTTTCGGTTCATTATTTCTGTTATTTTCATTATATTATTTTCATTTCGAATATAACACTTTCATTTATATTGACTTATAAATTAATATTTACAAAACCCTATATATTTCAATACTTTCAAGCGTTTTTATTCTTGACTTTTGTCGAATTTTGCGGTATATTTGTAATAATGAAAAACTAAAGAAAAGTGTGATTTATGTTTACTGCTTTGGATTATTTTTACACTTTGTTTTTATATATTACAGGAGTTGATAATATGTTGAATTTTGTATTGTGTGATGACAACCAAAGTATATTAAACAGATTAGAAAAAATGTTAGAATCAATTTTGATTAATAATCAATTATCTGGACAAGTTGTTTATTCGACGGCTAATCCAGATAATTTACTTAAGTATATCGAATTTCATCCGTTCGATGTTGTTATTTTAGATATAGATTTAAAATCTGATATATCTGGAATGGACATAGCTAATATCATAAGAAAAAGGAACAAAAAGGCTTATATTATATTTTCAACTGCTCATTTGGAATATTTGATGGTTGCATATAAATATAAGACTTTTGATTTTTTAGCCAAACCAATTACTGCTCAAAGATTAGAAGAGACTGTAAAGAGATTATTCGAAGACATTTCTGGAAGTAGTTATACTTTTTTTAAGGTTAATAATCAAAGTGGCTATGTGAATTGTGATGATATATTCTTTATTCAAAAGCAAGGTAAGAAAGCTATATTAAAAACATCTAATGGAGATTTTACATTGACTTCATCTTTTTCTAACATTTTAAATAGATTACCTGATAATTTTGTTAGATGTCATAAGTCTTTTGTTGTTAACCGTAACAAAATTACGCGTATTCAATCAAATAACACAATTGTTTTTAGAGACGAAGATAAAATCCAATGCCAAATTGGACCGAAATATGAAAAATTATTTTTAGGAGGTTAGATTTTTTATGGAACTATTGCACAATTTGTGGAATATTGTTAGTACGGAAGATGAGAATTTAATAAAATACGTAATTTTAACTTTAACTTTTGTTGAAATATATGTAACAATGAAATTGTTTACTAGTATTTTAGATATTAATTATACAAAGAAACAAAGGAATATCTATGTTGTAGTTATGAGCTTCTTGTTTATTGCTTTTACTATATTAATACCAAAACAGTTTTCAATATTTATTAACTTAATTATAATTCCATGTGTAGTAAAACTAGTCTTTAAAACAACACCTATAAAAGCCATCTTAGCTGAAATAATTCCAATGGTAGTAATGACTTTATTTGAAACAATCTATTTAAAAATATGTCTCAACTTGTTTGGAATCGACTTTGAAGCATGTTCAAACATAATAATATACAGGGTGCCTTTTATGCTGTTCATATACCTAACCTTATTCATCCTTTCAAAAATTGTCAAATTTGTGAAACTTAATTTAAATTCTTTTGAAAGTCTGAATAAAACATATAAAAGACTACTTATTATTAACATGATTCTTATTATAATTTGTATTGGACTACAATTTTATTTAATTGTTTTTTATAACTCTACGTTACCTATAGCAATCACCATCATTAGCTTGGTATTTTTATTAACGTATTCTGCTGTAAGTATTTATAGTATAATCAAAACTATAAATTTAGAAGTTACAAAAACAAACTTGGAACAATCTCAACTTCAAAACAAAACATTAGAATTACTTTACAACAATATTAGAGCTTTTAAACATGACTTTTCAAATATAATAACAGCATTTGGTGGATATATCTATGCAAAAGATATGACTGGTTTAGAAAACTATTATGACAAAATCCTTGATGAATGTCATATTAATAACAACTTATCAACCCTTAATCCAGAAGTAATAAATAATGCTGCTATATATAACATTTTAGCAACTAAATACTACAAAGCTGATGAATTAGGAATTGATATTGATTTACAAGTTTTCATTAATTTAAATAATTTGAAAATGGATGTTTATGATTTTTCAAGAATTTTAGGAATTTTATTGGACAATGCTATTGAAGCAGCTAGTCAATGTGAAAAGAAAAATATAAAAATTGAAATTAGAGATATTAAGCCAAGAAGATGTCAAATTTTAACTATTGAAAATACATATTTGAATAAAGATATTGATATAAGTAGATTATCAGAAAAAGGTTATACTTCAAAAACAAATGACAAAGAAAACCATGGAATAGGTTTATGGCAAGTAGCAAAAATGGTTAAAAAACATAATAACGTATTACTTGATACTAGTAAAGATGATGAATATTTCAGACAGGAATTAGCAATCTACTATAGATAAAACTAAAAATACTCTAGTTATAAAAGCTAGAGTATTTTTTATATTAATCTTCTTTAATCATACTTGCAGGCATTTTTGGTTGATGTAATAATGACCAAAATATACATGCACTATTTGTAGATCTAGCATATTTTTCAGCTAATTTAGATATAAATTTTAACATAAGAATTCCTCCCCATTTATAAAAATTTATTTAACTAAACATCATCACCGGTATATGATGTTTTAATTAATCAAAGCAATTTATTCAACATTCTAATTAGTTGCCATATTTTTATTTTTCCAATACTCCTCATACCCATACTTATTATTAGTTATCTTATAGGCAAATCTAGTAATTGATATTGTTTGCAACAATATACCAACTAACAAAATATTTGAAACAATATTATTCTTTATAAACACAGCAGCAATCAGCATTACAGTAACTATAATATATGAAATTATTTTTCTCTTTTTTCTTTCTTTTTTTGAAACAACTGGTACATCTTCCGTATCCGCTGGTGCATATAAATAAATCATTGATATAGAAAAAATAAATAATGTAATTGCAAAAATAACTTTATATAACAAAGGTAATTCAAACTGCTGACTTATAAACGCATTTCCTGTATACATTATTGACGTACCTATTATGCATCCTATATGAGTTTTTAAATGAAATCCGTCCTGAGTACATTCTGTATGGCAGCATTAAAACAAAACATGCAAGCGTCCAGTTCAAAATTCCTAAAGCCCATGCAATTAATGCCATTATGAACACCTTTGGAATTTCCCCAACCATAATTTGCAAACCATACTTTATAACTTCCGCTCTTTCATCATCTATTTCAGGATTTTCTTTTCTTATTTTACTTGTTAGGTACTCACAAAATCTATCTATCATTTTTGCTCACCTCATTATTTTCTAAAGCAATGATATACCTTTATAATTTTAGTATTTTATTTGTTACTCATATGTGCAAAAAAATGGAATGAAAATTTTTCAAATACATTTTCATTCCATTTTTTATTACTTTTATTCCAATATTTTTTTACTACATTTATTGCATCATCTTTAATAAAAAAATAAAATAGGCAAATTAGCCTATTAGCTAACAACGCCTATTATACTTTATATATCAATATTTTTCAACATTTTTCGTTCGTCAAGTTGCGACATAATTTTCGTTTTCTATATTTCTACATCTTCTAATATTTTCCAACTTCCAACCATTTCAGGTAGAGCTTTAAATTCCCTTCTTTCCTTTGTAACAGGATGCACAAAACTTAAACTATATGCCCATAAAGCAATTTGCTTACCATGACCTCTTCCTCCATACTTTTGATCACCATATATACTGTGATCTCTTGAAGAAAATTGAACTCTAATTTGATGATGTCTTCCAGTATGAAGATGAACTTTTACAACTGATAAGTTTATTTCTTCATTATACTTTAGAACCTCATACTCAAGATTTGCATACTTAGAGTTTTTGGTTCCTTCTGGCACAACCCTGCTCATATTCTTCTTTTCATTCTTTAGCAAGTAGTCTTCAAACTGCCCCTTTTTAGGTTCTATTTTTCCATTTACCACTACAAGATATTTCTTTTCGAATTCTTTAACTCTTACCTGTTCGCTTAATCTTGCTGCAGCTTTAGAAGTTTTTGCAAAGACCATGACTCCACCAACTGGTCTGTCTAGCCTATGCACTAAGCCTAAATATACATTTCCAGGTTTATTATATTTTTCCTTTAGATAATCCTTTATTATTGAAAGCATATCCACATCTCCAGTTTTATCTCCTTGTGATGGAACATTTACTATTTTTTGAACAACAATAACATGATTATCTTCATACAATACATTTAACTTCTCCATTTAATTGTTCCCTTCTTTTATCAATATCCGTACCTGATTTTAAAAATTAAACTTTTTCCCATCTTCCATAGATTCCACATGGTAAAATTAGTTTTGAATTTGTCATTGGTAGACCAATTTCTCCATTGCTGAAATTTCCTTTATTCTTAATGTTAAGTTTTAATATGTTTTCTAAAACAGTGCTTGATATACCCGTTGTATAAGAGTTTATTAAGAAGAATAGTGGATCATCTGATAACACTTTAGTACATAATTCTACTAAATCATAGATGTTTTCTTCAAATTTCCAAACTTCTCCGTTTGCTCCTCTTCCATATGATGGTGGATCCATTATAATTGCGTCATATTTGTTTCCACGACGTATTTCTCTGTTCACAAATTTTACAACATCATCAATTATATATCTTACAGGTCTTTCTTGTAAGCCTGATGATATAACATTTTCTTTAGCCCATGAAACCATCCCTTTTGAACTGTCTACATGGCAAACTGACGCTCCTGCTGAAAGGCATGCAACGGTTGCTCCTCCTGTGTATGCAAATAGGTTTAATACTTTTATTTCTCTTTTAGCATTTTTTATTTTATCCATCATCCAATCCCAGTTAACAGCTTGTTCTGGAAATAATCCTGTATGTTTAAATCCCATTGGTTTTATATTAAATGTAAGATTTTTATATTTAATTTCCCAAGATGATGGCATTTTTTTATTATACTCCCATGCTCCTCCACCTGTATTGCTACGGTTATATCTAGCATTAATCTTCTTCCACTTTTCTGGAAAAGACTTGTCCTTCCATATAATTTGTGGATCTGGACGCACTAAAACAACATCCTTCCATCTCTCTAATTTTTCTCCATTTGCCATATCAATTATTTCATATTCTTTCCAATTTTCTGCTACTTTCATTTTATTTAATCATTCCTTTATAATAAATTTATTGCATCTATAAATTGTTTTACTAATACAAAATCTATAAATAACACTATTACACTTATAATCATAACTACTGTAAAATACTGATCTTCTTCCATTTTCTTTTTCAATTTATTTATTTTACTATTTCTACAGTAAGTTCCGCTATCTACGCAACTTTTTTTATAATGTAACTTTAAAAAAACATCTTTTGTATATCCCATAATAATCCTCCTCAAAAATCCTGCTGTTATGATTATATGCTGGCTTATTGAGATTTATGAAAACTTTTAGTTTTGTTATTTTTATAAAAAAAGCGTATTTTGTATAAGATATTATAAATTATAACATATTTCCTTATTTATTGCTAGATATATTTGAATTATTTTACATAATATGATATACTATATGCAACATTTTTATAAGGAGGTTTCTTTATGACCGTTTTAACTGAAACTGGAAAAAGTATTACATTCACCGTTGATTTTCCATCCGAAACTCTCCAGGTAACAGGAGGTCCGAAAGAATTAATCGTTACAGAGATTTCAAATATCTCTGTTGGCAGTAGTATGACTGTAAAGGGGTACTTAATTGACCCCGAGACACTTCTGCCAATGACACATTTGGGAATAGTCTACTTTACAACATCACGTATTGCACGAATATTCCCATAACCTACCAGAAAAAGAGCTTCATATGAAGCTCTTTTCAATTTTTATTTTCTTTCAATTTAATTACTCTTGACTAGATTTTGAATTATAATTTATTTAACTTACTTTTTATTTCTAAAGCTAATTTTTCATTTATTCCTTTAATTTTTGCAATTTCAATTACATCAGCCTTTGCAATATTTTCAACACTACCAAACTTTTTCAAAAGCATTGCTTTTTTCGCCGTACCAACGCCTTTTATATCATCTAATGCAGACTTAGTAATAGCCGCATCCCTCAATTTTCTATGATATCCAATCGCTGTATCATGAACTGAGTCTTGGAATAATGTAATTGTATTTTTTAATTTATCTGAAATCTCATACTCATGTTTTTGATCATTAATTAAAGCTCTAGTTTGATGTTTATCATTTTTTACCATTCCATACACTAATATTTCATTGCTTAAACCTAACGAACTTACCGCCTGTTGAGCTGCATGAATTTGAGTAATACCACCATCAACAAATATTAAATCTGGTAGTTTTCCAAATCCGCCTTCAGGGTTTTCAATAGAATGTTTTAATCTTCTTGTAATAACTTCATTCATACATCTTGGGTCATCTTGTCCAAAAACAGTTTTTATTTTAAAACGTCTAGCCATCTTCTTACGTATAATTCCATCTAACATTACACTCATTCCGGCAACCATAAACTCACCTGAAATATTGGAAATATCAAATGTTTCAATTTTTCTTGGAACCTTTTCTAATCCAAGCACTTCTTTTATTTCATTAACAACACTATAACTATCTAGCTCTTTATTATCTAACGTTATTTTTGCATTGTTTTCAGCCATTTCAACCAAACGTAGTTTTTCACCTTTTTGCGGTGTTTTTATTTCTACTTTTTTATCAGCTTGTTGAGTTAATAGTAACTCTATTACTTCTTTATCCTCAATATCATACTTACACATAATCTTGCTTGGTAAAATATCTCTACCAATGTAATATTGCTTTATAAAATCTAAAATTATATCTGCATTTGATTCATCTAGTAGCTCTTTATAAAAATAATGCTCCCTTCCAATCATCTTACTATTTCTAACAAAAAACACTTCAATACAAATTTCAAAATCATTTCTTGCAATACCAATAACATCTATATCATTTTCATTGATATTTGATACTTTTTGTTTTGCTGAAATTCTTTGAACAGCAAGTATTTTATCCCTAATATATGCTGCTTTTTCAAAATCCATCTTGTTAGATGCTTCCTTCATTTCCGCTTCTAAATCTTTTACTAATTTATCTATTTTTCCTTCTAAAATACTAATAATTTCATCAATTTGCTTTCTATAATCTTCTTTACTAATATATCCCATACATGGTGCAAAGCACTTCTTTATTTGATAATTTAAACATGGTCTATCCTTATACTTAAAACTTCTACACTGTCTAATTTTGAACTTTTCTTTGATGAAATCTACCATTTCTTTTGCAGCACCACTATTAGCATATGGTCCAAAATATTTAGCGCCATCATTTAAAATTCTTCTTGTAACATAAACATCTGGATAATCCGCTTTAACATTTACTTTTATATACGGATATGTTTTATCATCTTTTAAAAGCACGTTAAATTTAGGCATATTCTTTTTTATTAGATTACACTCTAATATTAAAGCCTCTGCCTCATTATCTGTTACTATATATTCAAAATGGTCAATTAACGAAACCATATTTTCTATTCTTTTCGTTTTATTATTTTTTCTAAAATATTGCCTAACCCTGTTCTTTAAAGAGATTGCTTTTCCAACATAAATTATTTTATCATTTTTATCATGCATAATATATACGCCTGGTTTGGCTGGCAATTTTTTTAGTTCCGCTTCTATATCAAACATTATCTATCTCCTTACTAAATTATGATACTATTATACCATTTTTGACTAATATTCTCAATATTTAAACATAAAAATGAACAGATTTATTGTGCTAAATCTGTTCATTGTAATTATTCAATATTTATTACAGTAATAAATCCGTCATCATCATAATCTAACAAAACATTATAATCTTCAAATGAATCAATTTGGTCAATTATTTTTAATATTTCGTCTGAGTCTTGAGTTTCTATGCCGTTAAATTTTACAGTTATAAATCTTTCTTTATTTGTTCTATTACTATTTATTACATCATTTAAATCGTTTTTTACAAATGCTCCTGCTTTTTTTCCACTTGAATAACGCCAATTAAAATCATGTACTTTAGATTCCAACTCTTTTTTTGCCTTTTCTGTAGATGCACTATTACTGTTATTATCAAACTTATTCTTCCAATCTTTAAAAGTTAAACCTGAAGTTACAATTGATACTATCATAACAATAGCTACTATAATAACTGGAATTAATGCAACTTTAGGAAATTTTGTATTTATATTTGAAGTTACATTTGCATTAACATTACTACTAGCATGTTCTTTTTGTGCCTTAATTCTTCCTTTCTCAAACTCATATCCTGAATTTTCCATATCATCATATTTTATATGTTGAGTTTCATCATCTAATTTATATGTTGCATTGCAATATGGACAAGTAACATTATTTGTTCCTTCTTCAACTTTCAATGCTGCTCCACAATTTTGACATTCTAATTCTACTAATTTCATATATTTCCTCCTACAAAAATTACTACAACAATTATTATACAAATTTTTTATTATTATTGCAACCCAAGATTTATAGACATCAATATTTTTTGTTCAATTTTGTCGAGTAAGATATTAATTTATTATTTATAACATTTTCGCAAAATGCTTGCACAATTTTTACACTTAGTATAATATAATATTATAATTATAAAAGTTACAAAATTTTACAAGAAAGGAGAAGTTTGTATTTAGTTATAGCGCCAGGACAAAGTAAAATACTTTGTTGACGAGGATAGGATTTATCGAAAGACTCGGCGGATAATCCTATGGCATGCTTACTGTCAAAAATAGCACACAAAACCTAGCAGAAATGCTAAAACAAAAATGCTATTACGTAAGTTTATTTAAGTTGCATTTTTTACTTAGCATTAAAAAATTAATGTTTATTAATATTGCACTAAAATAATCATATTTAAGCTGTACCTTTTATAATTAAGAAATTAATTTTAGGAGGATTTTTTTATGTGTGGAATTATAGGATATGTAGGAAACAAAAAAGCTAGCAATATTTTAATAGACGGGTTATTAGCCCTTGAATACAGAGGTTATGACTCTGCAGGAATTGCTACATTAGAAAACAATGAGATCAAAATTATGAAGGATAAAGGAAGAGTAAAAAACATATTAGACTTAGACGGATATGACAAACTTCAAGGTACTTATGGAATAGCTCATACAAGATGGGCAACTCACGGTAAGCCTTCAAAAGAAAACTCTCATCCACATTTTGACAACAGCAACACATTTGCAGTTGTTCACAATGGAATTATTGAAAATTATAATGAATTACGTGCTTTTTTAGCAGAAAAAGGATATACTTTTTATTCTCAAACAGATACAGAAGTTATACCTAACTTAATTCATTATTACTATACAAATATAGAAGAGACTGATAAATCTGATACAGATAAAACATTAAGAGCTGTTGCTGAAGCGACAAAAGATTTGAAGGGAAGCTATGCAATAGAAGTCATCTCCCCTCTTATGCCAAACACAATTATAGTTGGCAGAAAAGACAGCCCTTTAGTTATTGGTACAAAATCAGACGAAAACTATATAGCATCTGATATACCAGCATTGCTAACATATACAAAAGATTTTTATTTATTAAACGATAACGAATTAGCAGTTATTACAAAAGATTCAATATCATTCTATAATACAGATTTAGAGAAGCATTCTAAAAACATTAAAAACATCGAATGGGATGCCTCAGCTGCTGAAAAAAATGGATATGAAGATTATATGCTAAAAGAAATATTTGAACAACCAAACTCAATTAGAGAAACTGTTGGATCAAGATTAAAACTAAATGAACCTGTAAACTTTGATGATTTAGACATTAAACCTGAATACTTAAAAAATATAAACAAAATATTTATCGTAGCATGTGGAACTGCTATGCACGCCGGATTAGTTGGAAAAGTTCTACTAGAAAAATTATGCAAAATACCTACTGAAGTTGATATAGCATCAGAATTCAGATATAGAGACCCAATAATTGATGATAAAACACTATGCATATACGTAAGTCAATCCGGTGAAACAGCTGATACTATTGCTGCCCTTAAACTTTCAAGAGAAAAAGGAGCAAAAACTTTAGCTATTTCAAATGTTATAGGAAGTTCAATAACAAGAGAAGCTGATTACACAATTTATACACATGCAGGACCAGAAATAGCTGTTGCATCAACAAAAGCATACACATCACAAGTTGTATTATTTGCTGTTCTAGCAATACATTTTTCTGAATTATTAGGATATAGTGATTCAGATATAACAATAAACTCAAATGGAGACACAATCAAATTAGAAGACCTTAAAAATGATATTATCAATTTACCTAAAAAATTAGCAATTGTTTTAGAAAACACTGACTTAATAAAGGAATTTGCAGAAAATGCATACACAGAAAAAGATATGTTCTTCCTAGGAAGAGGAATTGATGAAACTGTTGCAAAAGAAGGATCTCTAAAACTAAAAGAAATATCATACATCCATTCAGAAGCATATGCAGCCGGAGAACTAAAACATGGTCCTATAGCTTTAATTGAAAACGGAATTCATGTTATAAGCATCTTAACAGACGAATCTTTAGCTAAAAAGACAATAAGCAACATTCAAGAAGTAATTACAAGAGGAGCTAAAACAATGGTTATAACAAACCAAAACTTAGAAGGACACACATTTGATTACGTAATAGAAATACCTAAAATTTGTCCACTTATCTCCCCTATTTTATCCGTTGTACCATTACAGCTATTATCATATTACATTTCTAAAAACAAGGGATTAGACGTAGATAAGCCAAGAAACCTAGCAAAATCAGTTACAGTAGAATAAGAGAATAATAAAATACTAGAATAATATATCACATTAGAATAATACAATAAAACAAAATCATCAAAAAAAGTAGAGTAGTCAAAAAATAAAGTAAACCCGAGCTTATATTGTTTTATGAGTGAAGTCAAGGTGGGGACCGACAAGCTAGTAAGAGTTAGAAGATTTCGTGCAAAAGACACACATGTCATACAACCACACCCAATCTTGCACGAAAGATTCTTACTCTTAGTTCGCAGTTGGGGCGAAACGAATAAAACAATATAAGCTCGGGTTCACTTTATTTTTCGACGGCTCCCTGCAAAAATCAAAAACCAATCATAAGCCTAATAAGCACCAACACCACAACCCCCGGCACCCCCAAAATACCCGTAAAAACAGCAGTCCAAACATTTAACCCAATATGAAAACAAAAAGAACTCCCCACAACATTAATTATGTATATTAAAAATCCCCCCAACACCGAATTCAGCAATAATTTAATAATATGTTTTAACGGCAAATAAAACACCTTGCCAACAATAAACAACACTATTAAACACCCCAAATAAATAATAACCGTATTTATATCCATTTTAAACTCCTTATTTATGTACTATGGGAAAGCTTTTCCCACACAAATAATCACTATATAACCTTCTTATTTTTCAAACAAAAAGAACCAACCAAATCAAGCTCAACCCCCTCTTTCTTTGCCTTACTCAATAAATAATCTAACTTAGCCTGATTTGCCTTTATTTCATACAAAAAATAATCAATCAAATTACCATCCGCAAATTCATAATTATTTCGTGCATTTTCTAAATCATTCCTAGTTTTTATAACACTAACAATCAATTCCAATCTCTTTTCATTCTCGCTCTTATCTTTTATTTCCTTATCTTCCTTCACATACTCATATTTCATATTTATTCTCCTAAAAACATATTCTGTTAATTATAGTATGCAAATTCCTATAAATTTATTCCATTCATACCTGTTTTTATTAATTAAAAAAAATTGTTTATTTTTGTAGAAATATATGCTATAATGCTCAAGTACTAAAATTCACTAAGAATCCTTTTTTAAACATAAAGTATTTACAGCAATAGTACAAATAATTATTTGGAGGGATCAAAAATGGACGAGATACTTGAAGAAATATCTCAAAGTATCCAACGGTTTGTGGGGGAAAAAGACAGTAAAATTAACGTAAAGGATCAAGAGGATTTATTTCATATGATAAATACTGTTGATGCGTTAATTACGCTTAAAAACAAAGAAATATCCTACTACAACCGCTTGTTTTGCGCTGCAGTACATTCAGTTAAAGATACAAAAACTGATAAATCCTTTGACGCTGCATGTGAACAAGCAAAAAAAGAATACGATCGTTTACGGGACTTAAAAAGTTCCATTCGTTCACTAATAGCACTTGTTGCTTAAAAAAAGCCCGTTCAAGTCTAGTTGACATGAACGGGATATTTCTTTTATATAAAAATCTACTCTACAATTAGATTTCTTCAACTTTGATTAAATTAGTACTTACGTAATCTTTTAAGTCTTTTTCACCTTCAGTGAATCCTGCAGTGATTAATATTTTATCACCTTTTTCTAATTTAACATCATTTTTCTCTGCGAATTCTATAGCAGCGTCTTTTGCATCAGCTAAGAATTTTTCAACAGATGTTGCTCTTTCTTTTATTACTGGATATACTGCATAGTTTAATCCAATTCTTCTTCCTAATTTTTCATTATCGCAAACTGCAATAATTGGAACGTTTGGTTTTAAGTTACTTAAGAATCTAGCTGTTCTTCCTGTAACTGTTTCAACAACTATCAATTTAGCATCCATTATTTTAGCACAATTGATTGCACTTGATGCTAAAGCTATACATTCATTTTCATCAGGAATAACTGGTAAAGCAAATCTTCCTTCGAAATCAGCATATTTTTCTGAAACTTCACAAGTTCTAGCCATAGCAGCTACTGTTTCAATTGGATGTTTACCAACTGTTGTTTCTCCAGAAAGCATAACTGCATCTGTTCCATCAAATACAGCGTTTGCTATATCAGATGTTTCAGCTCTTTTTGGTCTATTGTTTTCCATCATTGTTTCAAGCATTTCTGTTGCAACAATAACGATTTTTCCCATTTCACGAGCTGTTTTTACTATCATTTTTTGAATAGCTGGAATTTCTTCTGGTGGAACTTCTGAACCTAAGTCTCCACGACCAATCATAACACCGTCTGAGTTTTCAAATATTTCTTTAATATTTTGAACACCAATAACGCTTTCAACTTTACAAATAATTTTAAAGTCTTCTCTACCATACTCTTTTAATAATGCTTTTACTTCAGCAATATTTTCTTTGTTTGATACAAAAGATATTGCTAAGTATTCTCCACCATGCTCGCAAGAATATTTGATATCTTCTCTATCTTTATCTGAAATATATGGAATATCTAATGGTTTACCAGGTATAATAAAGCTTTTTCTGCTTCCTAAATGTCCACCTTGTGTAATTTTACATGTTACACCATCAGCTTCTTTAGAAATAACTACAACTTTCATTTTAGCATTTTCTAACCATACTTCGTCATTAACTTCTAATGTGTCTATAACTTGTGGGTGGTTAATTGTAATTCTTTCAGCATTTCCTATAACATCATCTTTTACGATACGAATTGTGTTACCAACAACTAAGTCAGCACCTTCTTCTACCATAACTCCACCACGAAGTTCTGGTCCTTTTGTATCCCATAATATTGATACATTTTTTCCTGTCATTTTTCTAACTTCTCTTACACAATTTTGGAATTGCATTTTTTCTTCGTCTGTTGCGTGAGAAAAGTTTAATCTTGCAATGTTCATTCCATTTTGAACCATTTGAGACATAACTTCTGGTTGGTTACTAGCAGGTCCAATACTACAAATAATTTTTGTCTTTTTCATTATATAAACATCTCCTTCTTAATTTAGTTTAACATAACAATTATTATACAAAATTATGCAAGGAAATGCAATATTTTTATGGAATTTTTTTGTTTTTTTAATGGATTTTTTGTTGATATGAAAATTTTAAGAATTAAAATTTACAGAATGTTAATTTGCAAATCAACCCAAAAAAGACCGGAACTCATAATTAAATTCCAGTCATTTTTTTATCCAAATATTCCCCTCTTTTTTATAGGAGGTTGTTCATTCATTGTTTTTGCAAGCTGAGTTAATAAATCCCTCTGCTCTTTAGACAAACGTTTAGGAACTTGAACATTAACCGTAAATACAAAATCACCATTATTATTCGTATTAATATTTTTAAATCCCTTTCCTTTAATAGTAAATGTTGTACCAGTTTGAGTTCCTTCAGGAATACGATATTTCATTTTTGTTCCATCAACCATAGGTATTAAAAGTTCAGCACCTAATGTAGCCTGAGTGAATGTAATAGGAACATTGCAATACACAGTAGTACCTTTTCTAGTATAAACGCTATTTTTCTTAATTCTAACAACTATGTATAAATCACCATTAGCTCCACCACGAACTCCAGGCTCACCTTCACCTCTTAAAACTATAGATTGATCAGTATCAATACCTGCAGGAATTTTAACTTTAATTTTAGCTACTTTTCTAACTGTTCCCTTACCTTTACAAGTTTCACAAACTTCCTTAATAATTTTACCTGTACCATGACAAGCAGTACAAGTTCTAGAAGTTTGCATCTGTCCTAAAATTGTATTTTGCACTTGTCTTACTTGGCCTGAACCACCACAAGTTTTACATGTTTCAGATGATGTACCTGGTTTTGCACCAGTTCCAGAACAAGTTGTACATTTTTCATCTCTAGAAATTGAAATATCTTTTTCAACTCCTAAAAAGGCCTCTTCAAAAGAAATATCCAAATTATATCTCAAATCTGCACCTTTCATAGGTCCATTATTTCTTCTAGAACCACTTCTTCCAGCTCCTCCTCCGAAAATAGATGAAAAAATATCACCCAAATCAAAATCTTCAAAGCCACTAAATCCAGAAGTAGAATATGAATAATAACCACCACCAGGGTTACCACCACCAAAACCGGCAGGTCCATCATGCCCAAATTGATCATACATACGTCTCTTTTGAGCGTCAGACAACACCTCATACGCTTCGTTTACTTCTTTAAACTTCTGTTCAGCCTCTTCCTTATTATCTGGATTAGCATCAGGATGATACTTCTTAGCAAGTTTTCTATAAGCCTTCTTTAACTCTTCATCGGTAGCAGACTTGCTAACTCCCAACACCTCATAATAATCTCTTTTCTGAGCCATCTTATACTCCCTTTCTTTCTATTACTACACCAATAAATAATCTTTATACCAAATTCAAATGACCTTTCCAAAAATCCACTCGGAGCCAAAAATTAGTATTTTATAAAAAAGTAATCCCCGACCTGAGCCCTCAAACAAAAACCACCCCAGTTATCGTAACAACCCCTCCGAACGACCTCAATATCCACCGCGTTTGGAGGGGTTACTTTTTTATAAAATATCTAATTTTTTCTCACGGCACCAACCCCAAAAGGTCATTCACACCTAATCAAAAAAATTATTTATTATCATCATTCTCTACTTTATAATCCGCATCATAAACATTTCCATTTTCATCAACATTAGGACCAGCAGTTTCACCAGCACCTTCAGCCCCAGCTGCTCCAGCAGCATTTGCAGAATATAATTTTTCAGAAATAGAATAAAATACAGTAGTTAATTTTTCAGTAGCTTGTTTAATAGCCTCTGTATCTGAACCTTCTAATGCTTTCTTAACATTATCAATTTCAGCTTCAGCCTTAGCTTTTTCTTCACCACTAATTTTATCACCTAATTCATCTAATGTTTTTTGGCAATTATAAACTAAACTTTCAGCACTATTTCTAGCTTCAATATCATCTTTTCTCTTCTTATCTTCAGCTGCATGAGCTTCAGCATCCTTAACAGCTTTTTCAATATCTTCATCAGATAAGTTTGTACTAGCTGTGATAGAAACTTGTTGACTATTTCCTGTTGCCATATCCTTAGCAGATACGTGAACTATACCATTTGCATCAATATCAAATGTAACTTCAATTTGTGGTACACCTCTTGGAGCTGCAGGAATTCCAGAAAGATTGAATCTTCCTAATGTTTTATTGTAAGCAGCCATTTCTCTTTCACCTTGTAAAACGTGAACTTCAACGCTTGTTTGACCATCCGCTGCTGTTGAGAATACTTGTGATTTCTTAGTTGGTATTGTTGTATTTCTTTCAATTAATTTTGTGAATACACCACCATATGTTTCAATACCTAATGATAATGGTGTTACGTCTAATAATACTAAGTCCTTAACATCTCCAGATAATACACCACCTTGAATAGCTGCACCAACTGCAACACATTCATCAGGGTTAATACCTTTATTTGGTTCTTTTCCAGTAATTTTCTTAACTGTTTCTTGTACTAATGGAACTCTTGTAGATCCACCAACTAATAATATTTGAGCAATATCATTTGGAGTTAATCCAGCATCTTTTAATGCTTGATTTACAGGTCCTGTTGTACTTTCAACTAAATCTCCAATTAACTCTTCAAATTTAGCTCTTGTTAATGTTATGTCTAAGTGTTTTGGTCCTGTACTATCAGCTGTGATAAATGGTAAGTTAATGTTTGTTTGTGTCATACCTGATAACTCAATTTTAGCTTTTTCAGCTGCTTCTTTTAATCTTTGCATAGCACTTTTATCTTGAGATAAATCTATACCATTTGATTTTTTGAATTCAGAAACTAAGTATTGAATAATTCTTTCATCAAAATCATCTCCACCTAATTTATTATTTCCACTTGTAGCTAAAACTTCGAATACACCATCACCAATATCAAGTATTGATACATCGAATGTTCCTCCACCTAAGTCATATACCATTATTTTTTGTTCTGTGTTATCTTTATCAACACCATAAGCAAGCGCTGCAGCTGTTGGCTCGTTGATAATTCTTAATACTTCAAGACCAGCTATTTTACCAGCATCTTTTGTTGCTTGTCTTTGAGAATCGCTGAAGTATGCTGGAACTGTGATAACAGCTTGTGTTACTTTTTGTCCTAAATAGCTTTCAGCATCTGATTTTAATTTTTGTAAAATCATAGCAGAAATTTCTTGTGGTGAAAATTCATCACCTTCAATATTTACCTTTTTGTCTGTACCCATATGTCTTTTGATTGAAATAACTGTGTTGTCTGGATTTGTAACAGCTTGACGTTTAGCAATTTGTCCTACTAATCTTTCTCCATTTTTTGAAAAAGCAACAACTGATGGTGTTGTTCTATTACCTTCAGCGTTTGGTATAACCACTGCTTCTCCACCTTCCATAACAGCAACACATGAATTTGTTGTACCTAAGTCAATTCCTATAATTTTTCCCATTTTAAAAATCCTCCTTTAAATTTAAACTTCCTTTTTTTATTAATTAGCCACTACAACTAATGAATGTCTTATAACTTTATCTCCTATAATGTAGCCTTTTCTATATTCCTCTTTAATCTCTTGAACACCTAGTTCAGGATCAGAAACAGAACTTACAGCTTCATGTAATTGTGGATCAAAAGTTTTTCCAACAGCTTCAATTTCATTAATTCCATTTGCCTTTAATACATCCTTGAATTGTTTTAAAACCAATTCAACTCCAACTTTATAATTGTTATCTTCAGTTTTTACACTTACTGCCTTTTCTAAGTTATCAATAACTGGTAATAAAGAAATAGCAATATCTGAAACTAGTGAATTGTACAAGCCTTCTCTTTCTTTTGCACTTCTTTTTTTATAGTTATCAAATTCAGCCATCAATCTTTTAAGTCTATCTTCTTTATCATCAATTTCGGCTTTTTGTGATTCTAACTTTTCTTTTAGGCTATTTAACAACTCTGCACTTACTTCACCATTGTATTCTTCTGTTTTTTCTACATTTTCTTCTAAGTCTTGTGCCATTAACTACTTACCTCCATTTCCCATTAAACCTTTAATATATTTCATAACAGAAATAACTTTAGAATAATCCATTCTCTTTGGTCCTATAATTCCTATAGTTCCCATTTCTTTGTCGTTTATTTTCTGTTTAAAAGTAATAACACTAAAATCTTTTAATCCGTCTTCGTCGTTGTCGTCCCCTATATATACATTTATGTCATCTGCGAATTCCGAATTCAATAAATCCATAACTAAATCTTTTTTGTCCAATATATTTAGGAAATTTTTAGCCATTTGCACATCTTGAAATTCTGGTTGTTCAAATACTTTATTAGCACCTTCATAATATATTTTTTCTTCTTCTTCAATCACTTTATTTATTTGCTCTATTATTGTTTTTATTACATCAACACTGTAATTTAATTCTGAAAAAATATATTCTTCTAATGGTTTATCTATTTTTTCAAAAGGTTTTCCCTTTAATTTGGCATTGAAAATATAATTTAGATTTTGTACTTGTTCTTCTCTTATATCTTCATCAAATTTTATAATTGCTTCTTTTACTAAACCACCGTCTGTTATAATAACACACATCATCATTCGAGTTCCAAGTAAAACAAATTTAATTTCTTCTATTAATTGACTCTCATTCTTTGGTCCTATTGCAACCGTTGTATAATGCGTTATTTCGGATAAAGTATTTGTAGCAATTCTTGTTAATTCTTCAATTTCATTAACCTTAATTTCAAGTTTTTCTTTAATATATTTTGTTTCTTCCAATGATAGATTTTGTTCTTTTAACAACTCATCTACATACAATCTGTATCCTTTTGCTGATGGAACCCTTCCACTTGATGTATGAACCTTATCTAGGTATCCTTCTTTCTCTAGTTCAGCCATTTCATTTCTTATTGTTGCACTACTAAAGTCAATTCCGTGTTTTTGTGAAATTGCTCCTGAGCTAACTGGTTCAGCTGTATCAACATATTCGTCTACAATTGCTTGTAAAATTCTTTTTTTCCTATCGTTTAACACTTTCTCACCTCTTTTATGTTCCGTTTTGTTGTATACATAAAATTAGCAGTCTTTTTATCAGACTGCTAATATAGTATACCCTTTTTTAGCAAATGTCAATACATTCTGCTAAAAAATATTAAATTATTTTATTTATTAGTAACGGCCAGTGATAAATCACTCTATACAAATTCCATCCATACCAAATTTGCTAAATCTATACCTTTATTTGTAAGCATAATTTTATCATCTTCAATCTCAATTAGTTCATCCATTACTAGTTTATTTAATTCATTTCTAAAAACGTACAAAGGATTATCAACAAATTTTTCCTTAAAGTCGCTTATTTTTACACCATCAATTTTTCTTAATCCAAGTAACATATATTCCTTCATCATTTGCTCTCTTGATTGATGTTCGTGAAAAATCACATTATAAACATCTTCCCCATTAGTAAAATTCTCTATATATTGCTTTAAATTATCAATATTTGAATATCTAATTCCATCAAAGTACGAATGTGCGGCTAGTCCAAAGCCTAAATATGAATGCTGTTTCCAACAATTCATATTATGTTTAGAGTTACGTCCTTTTTTAGAAAAATTAGAAATTTCATAATGTACATATTTATGATTTTCTAGAGTTTTCTTTACCTCCCAATACATCTGTCTTTCTAGTTCTTCATCAGGTAATTTTAATTTTCCTTTTTCAATTAGATCAGCTAGTACAGTCCCCTCTTCAACTATTAATGAATAAACCGAAATATGTTCTGGAGATTTTTCTATTATTTTGCTTAGCGAATCTTGAACATCTTCCATAGTTTGCATTGGCAGACCAATCATTAAATCTACATTTATATTTTTAAATCCAATATTTCTCGCCATTTCATAAACATTTTCAAAGTCACTATAATTATGTATTCTTCCCAACATTTTTAATAGATCATCATTTGTTGACTGAAGTCCAATACTTAATCTATTAATTCCTAAAGAAAAATATTTTGTAAGTTTTGTTTCATCAACTGTACCCGGATTAACTTCAATTGTTATTTCGGCTCTTTTTAGCACCTTATAATTTTCTTTTATGGTGTGAATTACACTTTCTATGTATTTAACTGGAACTATTGATGGTGTTCCTCCGCCAATGTATATTGTATCAACGCTTTCTTTTACTTCATGTGCTTTATCTTCTATTTCTTTCATAACACATTTAAAATACTCATCATATTTGTCTTCCATACACTGAAACGACACGAAATCACAATATTTACATTTCTGCTTACAAAATGGAACGTGTACATATATTCCTACTGACATCTTTTTAACTCCTCTGCAAAATTACTTATTGCTTTTAATCTATAATTTACACCAGATTTTCCAATTGGATTTGAAAGCATTTTTCCAAGCTCAATCAATGAAACATCCGGATTTTCCAATCTTAAATTAGCAACCTCCTGCAACCCTTCTGACAATTCATTAAACTTTTTCATTTTTTTAATAAACTTTATATCTTCAATTTGCTTTAAGGCTGCATTTATCGTTTTGTTAAGATTAGCTGTTTCGCAATTTACTATTCTATTTACATTATTCCTCATGTCTCTAATAACACGTATTTCTTCAAATTTTAATACTGATGAATTAGCTCCAATGAAGGCAAGAAATTTAGATATTTCTTCGCCATCTTTCAGATAAGCTGTATTATTTAAAATTTTCATTTTTATATTATATTTTTTTAGAATTTCAATTGCATAATTCACATTTTTAGCACAACTATATATAATTTCTAAATGATATATTTTTTCAGGATTATTTATTGATCCACTTCCCAAAAAACTACCTCTAATCAAAGCTTTTTCTATAATTTCGTTGTTGCATAGCTTATTAATGTTTTCATTCAATTCAATTTTAGAATTAACAATACTTATTTCACTCAAATTTACAGGCTCTTTTACTTTAATCGAAAATATTTTTCCTTGAATATCTATTTCGTATTTAGATATATTTACATTGTTTAAAAGCTTTGCAAATCTATTTATGTTGTATTCGCTTTCTGTTGAATACTTTATTTTATTATTCTTTATATCAATATTATTAGTCATTAAATAACCAATTAATTCTGCTTTTACTAAATCTTTATTTGCTAAATTGCTTGTTTTGCTTAGTTCTTCCTTTATTCTTTTTGAAAATGACATATAATCACCGTCCTTTATTTCATTCTTTTTTCATAATATTATTGTATTTTATGTAAAATGTCAAATTTTGTATTGTTTGACATAATGTTGCTAAAATGTTATAATAGAGTGTAGCTTTTTTGGCTATCATAAAAAAATCAAAAGGAGAATAAACAACAATGACAGAATACACATCTTTTGAGCTTTTTAAGCAAGCACTTTATGACAAGCGGAGTATTTCCACAACAGCTTTTTTAGAGTTGTATGAAAAACTTCTTTTAGACAGAGGTGACGAAAACAGCATATTACACGCAAATCGGATAAAGCAATACCGTGAAGAAATAACAAACAAACGGTACTTATCAGAACTAAAAAAAGATTTTAACTCTTTATATCTCTTGATTAGTAGAGAATACCCTGACCTTAAATTTATAATTGAGGGCCGAATAAAATCTATAGTAAGTACTGATAAGAAAATAGTTAAAAATATCAACGAAAAGAAATCTCTTGATTTACTTAGGGATACTATTGCATTTCGTACGTTGATATTTGGTAACTTTTCTGCAGCTAAACTGATTGAATTGTCGTATAGCATTATGAATTCTATAATAAAATACGGTAATTCATCATATCTACTTTGCGAGGCTGATACACCTAATAATACTATGGACTTGTCTAAAAAGCCGAATGGGATCATTATTCCAAAAAAATCAGGAATAAACCCTCGCTTTTCTTATGGAGTAAAAGATTATATTATTTCTCCTAAAGAGAATGGATATCAATCGCTTCATGCAACATTTAGGCGTCAAAAGGGTGGCGAATGCTTTGAAGTACAAGTTCGCACCTTTGACATGCACCTTTGTGCTGAAAACGGAGAAGCTGCTCACAATAAATATAAAAGGAGCAAGTATAAATCCCCATATTCTCTTGAAAGAGAAAAAATTCATATTCCCGGATACGGGACCGCTGTAGATGGTGCTGTATTCGATTTTGTAGGCCTTGAAAAAGGTCTGCAAATAATTAAACAGCAAAAGGTCTTTTGATTTTTATTGCGTTCTCATATAATTTGAGGACGCATTTTCTTTTTTAAATATTTTCAATTTGCCAATCAATTGGCTCTAACCCATTTTCAACTAAATACTCATTTGCTTTTACAAAATGATTATTTCCAAAGAATCCATTTCTGGCAGAAAAAGGACTAGGATGTGCCGATTGTAAAACTAAATGCTTTGGATTTTTCAACAATGATTCCTTAGATTTTGCAAAATTTCCCCATAACATAAAAACCACCGGTTCATCTTTCTTATCAATTTCTTCTATTATTTTATCTGTAAAAATTTCCCATCCTTTTCCTCTATGAGATGCTGGAGTATCTTTTTGAACTGTAAGTACAGAATTCAATAATAGTACTCCCTGCTCTGCCCATTTGACTAAATATCCATTATTTGGAATATAACATCCCAATTCGCTATTAAGCTCTTTATAAATATTTTTTAATGATGGTGGAGTTTTAACGCCCGGACACACAGAAAACGAAAGTCCATGTGCTTCTCCCTCCCCATGATAAGGATCCTGTCCAAGAATTACAACTTTTACCTTATCAAACGGAGTATACTTTAGTGCTGCATATATATTTTTTCTTTCTGGAAATACCACATGATTTTCATACTCACTTTCCACAAAATCATGCAATTTTATATAGTATTCCTTCTTAGATTCTTCTTCAATTATATTTTTAAAATAGTTCATTTTGTTTCTCCTTTTTCATATTTTCATACTTAATTAAATAATCTACTAATACTATAACAAAAATTTCCAAAAATTACTATTGAATTTTTAAAAAACATATGCTATTATATAGTTAAGTAATAAATAAATTAATAAAAAATCCCTGCGTAGTGCGTGTAGCTTGGAATTTTAGAACCAACAAACGATAAACGGGAGTCCGCCTTTGAATGTGGCGTGTATGCTTGCATTTATGTAAGAAACCCAGGAGCATTCAACAAGACACCCACCTGTGAAAGCAGGTCCTTAAAATTTCACTTGGACTTACGGCTAATGTGGGGTTTTTTTAATTTTTTGAAAAAACGGACCATCCCAAATTTAAAAAGGAGTAAGAAAATGAATATAAATGATTTATTAGTTGAAGGGAGAAGATATCTTTTAGATTCACGGAATTGATGAAATTCCTCTAAAAGTGCGTCTTTTAGCAGAACATGTTTTAAACATGAATAAATTCGAACTTGTAATTAATCACATTCAAGAAATTTCTAAAGAAAAAGAATATGAGTTTTTTTCTGGACTAAAAAAGCTAAAAAATAACATTCCAATTCAATATATAACCAATCATCAAGAATTTATGAAATTAGATTTCTATGTTGATGAAAATGTTTTAATACCTCAACCAGATACTGAAGTTTTGGTAGAAGAAGTTATAAAATATGTTGAAAAAAATTCAGAAAAGTTTTCTAATACTTTGCCAATTAAGATTTTAGATTTATGTACCGGTAGTGGAGCAATAGCAATATCTCTTGCTAAATATATTGATAATTGTGAAGTTATTGCTACAGATACAAGTAGCAAAGCCATTCAAATTGCTAAACTTAATGCTGAGAAAAATTTGGTACATGAAAAAATCACATTTATCGAATCAGATATGTTCAACAGTATACCTGAAACAAAATTCGACATTATAGTTTCTAATCCCCCATATATTGAAAGTGCTGTAATACCAACTCTAAGCAAAGAAGTTCAAAAAGAACCAATTATTGCACTTGATGGTGGAAAAGATGGATTAGATTTTTATAAAAATATTATAGATAATTTAACTAAATATTCCAAATCAAATAGTTTATTATTCTTAGAAATCGGATATAATCAAAAAGATAAACTATTCAATTTAATTAAAACTACTATTCCATCTTCTAATCCTAAATGTATTCAAGATTTAGCTAATAACGATAGAGTAATTATTTTAGAATTGAACTACTAGTGCAATAAAAAAAGTCTCGCAACCTGATTTCTCAGATTGTGAGACTTTTATAATTTTCTTTTTTACCTTTTTATTTTTTCCTATATTCAACAACCTCAATATTGCTATTCTTACTTCTTTCAACCATGCACTCATAAACTCTATTTCTCAAATCTTCCTTTTGAGCTCTTACATTAGAGATGTTTTCATCTACGTAAAAAGGTCCATCTATATAGCTAACTATCTTAACTTTATCCCCATTTTTTCCTCGCTTTTGATACGTATTTGTTACACAAAATACAGGCTTTTTCATCTCAACAGGATATTTAAAAGACACAGATTTAAATGGTCTAATTTTTATGTAATATGGCCAAATGTGTGCTTCTGGATATATAGTAATTGCATATTTTTTTTTAATTTTCTCTTCAATAGTCTCCAAAAAATTTTTCATTGCACTCTTATTTCCTGGTACAGGAATTGCACCAAGTAATTCAACCAACCAACCAAAAGGTTTTACTGAAATATTTTCTGGATTTACAATCAAGAAATTTCTTTTTGGAAATATTGCAATACTTGGAATAAAAGTATCTGCAAAAGTCTGGGTATGGTTTGCATATACAAAATACCCAGTACCTTTACTATTCTTCAATTTTTCTTTTCCAACATACTTAATTCGAAATTTTATTTTAGCATATCCAACTTTTATCGGCATACTGATAACATTTTGGATAATCAATGAACATACATTCCAAAATTTTCCACGTTTGTATTTATAATTTTCATTGATAATTCTAGGGGTTATTTTAGCCGTTGAAAATTCATCATTTAATTCATCATCATAATAAATTACTTTTTTATTTTTCATATAATTTCCTTATCTTCTATAATGTCATATTCAAGTGGAATACCATAGAAATCTTCATAAATTTCTTTCCATGTCTCATAATTCTTGTCTCTCATCATAATGGTATTCTCTTTTTCTGAATTATTAGCATCTGGATAAATAGGTTTACCAATATTTACAGTATATTCTTGAATAGGGAATCCATCCTCACCTACAAACTCACTATCTTCCATAGTTATAAAAACAGGAATTACTGGAACTTTACTTCTTGCTGCAAAGTTAAATGCTCCATTTTTTAGTGGCTTTGGTTTTCTATAATTCCACCACATACTTTGTTCTGGATAAACAAGTATGAAATCTCCCCTTTTCAAAATAACATCTACTGCCTTTATAAACTCTTTCATTGTTTCTTTGTTAGAGCTTAAAGGTAATGTATCGCAGTTTCTAAAGAAGAAGCCATATATACCTGGAAAATTAGTATAATTTCCTTCTCTGATAACTTTGAATAATTTTTTATTTTTACTCTGGCCAGAAATTCTGAAAACTTTTTCTACAGTGAAAGAATCGTATGGATTAAAATGATTGCAAGTAATAATTGCACCTGATTTTACACTTTGAAGATTTTCTAATCCTTTAATATCTTTTATAATTAGTTTGTTGTCTTTTAACAAGTCATTGACTAATCTTTCAGCCATTTTAGTCGCCATTTTACTTTTTATTTTATCCATCTTACTTGTTCTTAAATAATCAATGTCTTCTGGCCCAAGCGGAATTGTTGGTGGATCATCTTCTACATCCACATCAAAAACACCACTTTCTTCTAAGTGTTTTATTTTTTCTAAAATTTCTAATCTTTCCTTTGATTTTTCGATAGTTTGATTACTCTTTCTATTCAATCTATCATCACCTACACAATCAGATTCTTTTTGAGCTAAAGCTTTTAGGTTTTTATATTGTTGTATATCATTAAATCGATCCTGTTCAGTATAATTTTCTTTTACTTTGCAAATAAAATCATAATACTCTGTTTTTTTAGCATATTTCCAGAAATATTCTTGATATTTTATATTATCATAACGCCATGGCTTTTCTCCTAAATTGTAATGTATTATTTTTATATCTTCCTTTGGCATGTCATCGGTTGCAATAGGCATTCTATCCCAACCTTTATCTATTATTTTTACTTTTCCCTTACACAATCTATTTAAGTAATCCTGATCTTGCGCCACAGTAAATTTTATTGTTTCTAATAGATACAAGAATTTTTCCTGAAAATTAAACTTTCTAAACTCATCCAAATTCATTAAAAGAATTCCAGCATTAAAGTATTTTTTATAATCTGCAACGCCAACTACTTTTTCTGCATATTCTTGGAATACTTTTGTTGTCTGTATTACATCATCTGGTGCAGCTGCAATTAGATTATCTCCTAAATCTACATTATATAATTCTGAAATATCTCCTAAAACTGTTATATCGCTATCCAAATAAATTGCTTTATCATATTGAGGATATAAATTAGCTATAAATAGTCTAAAATAAGTTGTTTTAGTATAGTAATCACGTGTATACAATTTATCTTTCACTTTTTCTATATAATAGTTTAAATCTACGAATTCTATATTTACATTTTGTCTTTGATATTTATTGATTTTATGTTTATTATCTTCACTTATATTTGTGTATAATATTTTTATTGAATAATAATAATTCTTTGATGCATTATCAATTAATGATTCCAGTGCAACCGCTAAAAAAGGCATATATCCATCATCTACAGCAAAAAATATTGGTATTACTTCTAAATTATTCTCCATTTTACTCCCTCTCATTTGTTTACTTTCATAAATTCTTCTTTTACTTTCAAATACTCATTTAAATCATCATCAAAAGCATAACATTTTAAAACTTTATGTACTTCATTTATATGCCATTGCTTAAAATTTTCTGTATGAGGATATGGTAAAAACATCAACCTTTTACAAAAATGACATACTACTGTATCTTTTCTATTGAACTTTGACTGTTCATTGAATTTTCGTGGCAATAAAAGTTTCTTTGTTGTTGACCAAAATATAGCATCTTGATCTGCAAACAACATCTTTTTGTTTTTTATTCTTTCTCTAGCTTTGGCTAATAGAGTTGTTTCTGATATTTTTTTCATATTTAATAATAACATTCCTGCATTTATATAATCAGGTCTTATAAGCCAACATCCATATTTTTCCTTAACTGCCGCATATTCATAATCTGTAATATCGATGTTATATAGCTTTGCTATGTCATCACCTATCATCATATCAATGTCTAAATATAGTAATTTTTCTGGCATATCTGGAACCAAATCTGCTAACAATCGTAGTAAAGTATATGGTGTACAATAAGCATTCTCATTTTTACAATTTGCAAATTCTTTCTCATATATGTCAGTTACATCCACTTTTATTATTCTATTATTTTCATTTTTTGATTTGACCACTTGGTCTAAAAATTCGACTTGTTCATCTGTAATTGGAACAAAGTCTGGATTTAATCTTGAAACATCCATTGTAAAGATATAACATGTTATATCTTCTTTCGTTCTGTTAGTCATTGATATAAGCTGAGTTAAAGCTCCGTCAAAAACTTTTTTATTTCCACATAAAAGTATATTTACCATCATATTTCCCCTTTATTATATTCCATTCGTATTATATACTATATTATGATTTTTTGCAAATATATTTAATTTACTAATTAGTAATTCTTCATTATTGTTTGAGTAAATTTTGCTATTGAGCTAACTACAATTGTTTTCACTTATTTGCAAATAAAAAAGCGAGAAAGAATTATCTTTCCCGCTTTTTTCTCATTTCAGAGACTCGCAATATTTGTTCCACATTTTATAGATGTCTTCCTGGAGTATATAGTAATCTCTTACCAACTTATCAGCAACAGCTATTATGAACTTTGCATGTTTGGTAATCTCATTAGCTGCATATCCTTCAGCATCTTTCAGCATCTGTCTTTTCTCTGCTTCGATTTTTTCCTTAAGTCGTTCTGAAACACTATTTACATCCGTTACAGAATAGTTTCTTCCTATCGACTCAAACGCACCACATTTAAGCACAAATCTATCAGCCAATTTCATTGCAGTCTCAAGATCGCTTTTTGCTCCACTGTCAGGTTTTGAGTCTTTTAAGATTATATTCTCTGCAACCCTACCAGCTAAACTGCATGCAATTTTCCTTTTACAAGAATCTACGTCTATACCTTCTACATATTTTGTTTTATCGACATCATACGTAGTTCTTCCTATAGATCCAAGGGTCGGAATAATAGTTACATACATTACAGGATCGTCTTTATCACTTAGTAATTTAAGCAAAGTATGTCCTGCCTCATGAACAGCTGTAGAATATAGATTTTGACTGCTTGCATTTTTTAATATTGCAAACTCATTCTCAAACATCACAGCAGCAATATCCTTTTCAATGCTTTTTCTTCCTTTCATTTTTGAAATGACAAACGCCTTTTCTATTAATCCTACACAATTATTAAAATCAATATTTTTTTTATTAACGCCGTCATATATCATGAAAAAATAGTTCAGCACATCTTCAGTATAACTGATATTATACTTTTCCGCCATTTCGTCAATCCTTGGAGTAATAATGCTAATGTTTTTAAAAAGACTTCCCGACTTGAAGCAGTCTACCACTTCATAATTTTTAGGAATACAGTCATACAACTTAAGCTCTTCCTCGTTTCTTATTGAATACTCGAAGATAAACTTTATAAAGTCAATCCCATAATGTTCTTTTATAGCTTCTACGCAGCCATCCATTATATTTATGACTTTAAGTATTTTCTCCGCCTCTTCAAACTTAGCGTAAATGATTAAAGACGATTTGTATGCCTCTATCATTCTTACTAATAGTCCTACTACTGCATCTGGGGTTATACTGTCCATACAACACCACTTGCTTAGCTGAACAAGTCTGATTGATTCAACGTTGAAGATTTTGGGTAAATTTTGCTGAGCAAACATGTTGACCAGCGCTGTCTTTCCTGAGCCTTCAGGACCAGTAACAATTACCCCTCGATTGGAATAACACTGAAGGAACAAATTCAACTTTTGTAATTCGAATACATCAGTATATTTTCTTCCATCATTAGTTAATTCCTTGAAGGGCCGGATTTGACTTTTATCAAATCTCGAAACGATTGCTTTTTTGGTTTCTTCCATTTGGAAAACTCCTTTCATAAAAATTAATATATATGTGAACTGGTGCTTGACCAGATAAATAAATTTAGCAGCTATATGATAGCACATTTTCAACAATTGTTCAAGTACATAAAAAAATTGGATATGATTTTATCAATCTATCCAACTTATTATCTAAACCAAAATAATTTTTCTTTTGATTCTATTATTATCTACAACTCCAATTCCAATAAAATTGTTTTCATTATTATAAACTCTAACAATACTGTCTTCTATACCATCTTTTAATATCTGAACTCCATTTAAAAACAAAGCAAGTTCTTTATCATTTAAAATAACTGCTTGATTACTCTTAAAAAACTGTTCCACACTAATTATTTTATAATTTAGAAATTCTTCATTATTGTAGTTTTCTATTAAATCATCCACTATTATTGAATCTTCTATCCTAAAATCACCTACCATTGTTCTTTTCAGTTCTTTCATATAGCCAACCGTTCCAAGAGCTTCTGCAATATTCTCACAAACAGTCCTTACATATGTTCCTTTTGAACAATATATCTCATATGTTATCTGCCTTTCATTGCTATCAATTCCTAACAACTTTAAATCATAAATTTCAATTTCTCTAGCAGGAACATCCACAGTCTTTCCACTTCTAGCATATTCATATAGTTTTTTACCCTTCACTTTTATAGCAGAATACATTGGAGGAACTTGCATTTGTCTTCCAACCAATTTTTTTAAAGTCTCACTTACCTTATCTTCAGTAATAGCATCACAATCCACATTTTTTTCCTCAATCACATTTCCTTCAACATCGCCAGTATCAGTCTTAACACCCAACTGAATAGTTGCAACATACCTTTTATCATGATTAATTAAAAACTGAGAAAGTTCAGTTCCCTTCCCAATCAAAATAGGAAGCACCCCAGTAGCATTTGGATCCAAAGTTCCCGTATGCCCAACCTTCTTACCAAACAACTTCTTTACCTTATAAACCACATCATGAGAAGTACACCCCTTCTCCTTATTAATTACAACAATTCCATCCATTTCTATACCTCACTCACATTTGAACTATATCTAAAACCGTAGAGGAGTCCAAATGTCGAAAAATGTCAACGGTATAAATATATTGAAACGAAGTACGGGCGCGCAGTTTGGCACATTTTAGCATAACCAGTAAAAGAACAACACAAACACAAACCCATGCATACACCAAAAGTTCTTTTACTTTATGCTAAAACTGGCCAGTAAGCCCACGCAGTTCAATATATTTATACCGTTGACATTTTTCGTCATCTGGACGGCTAACTAAAAAACTATTTCAAATAAGCCTTAACCTCATTCATAATCTTATCCTTAACATGTTGTAAATCTCCCTGAATAGTGCACCCAGCAGCACGAGGATGTCCCCCACCACCAAATAATAACGCAACATCAGAAACATTAACATACTCATTAGAACGTAAAGAAACCTTCCATCCTTTACCGTTTTTTAATTCTCTAATAAACACAGACACTTCAACGCCTTCAATGCATTTACCAATATTAACTATACCTTCATGGTCACCAGTCTCACTATGTACCTTTTCCTCATCATCTAAAGTAATATATGTAAATGCAGCTTTATCATCATAGAAAAATTCTAATCTAGACTCTGCAATTCTTCTAAGCTCAAACGCAGTTCTAGTAGTTGTTTCCAAAACTCTTCTATAAATTTTAGAAACATTAACCCCTTTATTTAGTAATTCAGCAACAAATTCAAAAGTCTCAACATTAGTACCTTGATATTTAAATCCACCTGTATCAGTTATAATTCCTGTTAAAATACAAGTACCAATTTCCTTTGTTATGTTCATATTAAAATACTCTAAAAGAACAATTAATATTTGCGCACAAGCTGGGGAATCTGGATTAACATAGTTGATATCACCATACATAGTATTTGTACCATGGTGGTCAATTACAATACTAGTTTTTGCATCCTCAAAATATTTTCCCCAACCATTAAGCATTTTTATTGTTGCCGCATCTAATGAAATTGCCAAATCATATTGAGATATATCGCTTTCCTTTTTTATATCCTTTGCACCTGGTAAAAACTCAAAGCATCTTGAATACTCTGGAATAATAATATCAACATTTTTCTTACCAAAGTTTTTTAATGCATTATACAATGCCAAACTGCTTCCTATAGCATCTCCATCCGGATTTTCATGAGTTAATATTACTATTGATTCTGCTTTATTTATTTCTTCTAATATATTATCTAAAGTCATTTCATAACTTCCTTATCTTTGTGAATATTTAGGTTTTTTTAGGCTTTACCTATAAACCTTTCAAAATATTATCAATTCTTGCACCATATTCTAAAGAATCATCTATTTCAAAAACTAATTCAGGTGTAATTCTTAAATTAACTTCCTTAGCAATTCTACTTCTAATAAAACCTGCAGATTCTTTAAGTCCTTCCATAGTCTTATCAACATCCTTAGAATTTAGTATACTAACATATACTTTAGCATATTTAAAATCCGGAGTAATCTTAACCTTAGTAACACTAAGCATTCCCGTAATATTCGGATTTTTTAGCTCATACGCTAAAATACTACTTAATTCTTTTCTTAACTCCTCATTTATTCTATTTAAACGAGCCTCATTCTTAGCCATATTTCCTCCTTATCTTTTGACCTCTTCCATTATAAATGCCTCAATAATATCTTCTTCTTTAATATCATTATAATCTTCAATTTGAACACCGCATTCAAATCCCTTAGTTACTTCTTTAACATCATCTTTAAAACGTTTTAAAGATGCAAGTTTACCTTCATGAATAACAACATTATCACGAATAACCCTAACTCCGGCATTTCTTTCTATTCTACCATCTAATACAAAGCATCCTGCAATAGTTCCAACACTTGAAACTTTAAATGTTTGTCTAACTTGAGCATTACCAATAATTTTTTCTTCAAATATAGGATCAAGCATACCTTTCATTGCAGCTTCAACATCTTCAATTGCTTGATAAATAACTGAATATAATTTAATTTCAACTTCTTCTCTATCAGCTAACTCTTTTGCTGTTCCAACAGGTCTTACGTTAAATCCAATAATTATAGCTCCTGCAGCTTTTGCAAGTTGAACATCAGATTCATTAATAGCACCTGGAACTGAATGTATAACTTTAACCTTAACTTCGTCATTTGATAATTTTTCAAGTGATTGTTTAACCGCTTCTGCTGAACCTTGAACATCAGCTTTAACAATTAAATTCAATTGTTTTAATTCATCACTAGCCATTTTTTCAAATAAATTGCTTAAAGTTACTGTGCTTGATTTCAACATTTTTTCTCTTTCTTGAGCACGTCTCTTCTCTATTAAATGTTTAGCCATTTTTTCATTTTTAACTTCATAGAAAGTATCCCCTGCTTCTGGAACTTCTGTTAATCCCATAATTTCAACAGGAGTTGATGGTCCTGCTTCTTTAACATTTTGACCTTTATCATTTTTCATTGCTCTAATTCTACCAATTGATGTACCAACAACAACAGTATCTCCAACATCTAAAGTACCTCTTTGAACTAACACTGAAGCAATTGGTCCTTTTGCTTTATCCAAACGAGCTTCTATTACAACACCTTTAGATTGTTTATTTGGATTAGCTTTTAACTCTTGCATGTCTGCAACTAATAATACCATTTCTAGTAAAGTATCAAGGTTTGTACCTTGTTTAGCAGAGATAGGAACAAAAATTGTATCTCCTCCCCACTCTTCTGATACTAATTCATATTGCATTAATTCTTGTTTTACTTTTTCAACATTTGCTTCTGGTAAATCTATTTTATTTACAGCAACAATTATTGGAATATTAGCAGCTTTAGCGTGGTTTATTGCTTCAACAGTTTGAGGCATTACACCATCGTTAGCAGCAACAACTAATATAGCGATATCTGTAATTTGAGCACCTCTTGCTCTCATGCTTGTAAATGCTTCGTGTCCAGGAGTATCTAAGAAAGTTATCTCTCTACCATTTACATTTACTTTGTATGCACCAATATGTTGTGTAATTCCACCAGCTTCTCCTTCAATAACATTTGTACTTCTAATTGCATCTAGTAATGAAGTTTTACCATGGTCAACGTGTCCCATTACAACTACAACTGGAGGTCTTGCTTCTAATTCATCTTCACTATCTTCAGATTCATCAAATAAAATATCTTCTTCATTAACAACTTCTTTCTTATTAGCAGTAACACCAAATTCTGAAGCAACTAAATATGCAGTATCAAAATCCACTTCATTATTTATTGTAGCCATTATTCCTAATCCAAATAATTTTTTGATGACTTCACTACTTGTTTTCTTTAACTCTGCAGATAAATCTTTAACTGTAATTCTATCTGGAATGCTAATTTCTTTTAATTCGAATATTTTTTGTTTAGATTCTCCACCTTCAGATTTGCTATTTTTCTTTTTATTTTTCTTTATTCTTCCACTAGACATATCATAATAATCTAGCATTCCACCTTCTTGGTCATCAAACATATTAGATAATTGATTTTCTCTTTTTAGTCCTTTTAATTTTCCACCATCAAAATCTTCAAATCTTCCGTTTTTCTTTGATTTTGTTGTTTTCTTATTTCCTTTATTTTCTTCAAATTTAATTTGTTTAGCTTTGTCAATTGATCTACTATTATAATCTCTTTGTGATTCTTTTTCAACAATTTCAGTTGACATTATGTCTTTAATATTTTTATCAATTCCTTTTTCATCAAGTGGTCTTCTTCCATTTCTGTTGAAGTCATTTCTATTATTGAAATCATTTCTATTATTGAATCCACCTTTTTGAAATCTATTGTTTTGAGTTTTATTAAATCCATTTTCACCATTGTTTCTTCTATCTTGATTATTATAACCATTATTGCTGTAATTATTATTTCTATTGTTGAAGTTGTTATTTCTGTCATTTTGGAATCTGTTGTTTCTATTTCTATCACCAAAATTATTTCTATCGTTATAATTTGTTCTATTTTGATTATCGTTTCTTTTGTATCCGTTATTATTTACATATTCTTTTCTAACTGCTTGCTCCATATTTTTATTATCAGTAAAACCTGTTTTCTCCTTTTTCTCTATATTATAATTTGAAGTATTACTATTTTCTACAACCTTTTCTTGATTTGTTTCTTGATGAGTTGAATTATTCATTTTATCATCATCACTTTTTCTTTGAACATCATTTACGGTTTTGTTCTCTTTCTTTTCAGTAGTTTTGATTTCATCAACAACTTTGTTTTCCTGTGCTTTATTTTCATTTTCTGAATTTTTGATGTTATCATTTTTTACTTCATTTTTTTCCTTTTTATTATCTTTTATTCCAAACAATTCGCTAAAAGTCATTGGTTTAGTATTTTTATTTCTGTAAACAATGTTGTAATCTTTATTTTTGTTTCTTTCAACAAAACCAACATCGCTTCTATTGTTTTTTGGTTTTTCTTCTACCTTTTTAGTTTCATCATTTATAATTACTTCTCTTCTTATAATAACAGGATTTTCATTTTTCTTTTCATCTTTTGCCTTCTTATTTTTTTCTGTTTTTCCAGCTTTAACAGACTTTTCATCTTTACCAGATTTTTTCTCTGTTTTATCATTTTTTAATGTTTTGGCAGCCCCATTACTTTTACCACTTAAACTATCTTTTATTCTTTTAGCTTGTTCTTCATCAACAGAACTCATGTGACTAGAAACATCTATTCCAAGACTGTTCGCTTTTTCTATTATTTGTTTACTGGTTAAGCCTAATTCTTTTGCAATCTCATGTATTTTTATCTTACCCAATAAATTCACCCCCATTTATTTTTTTATAATCCCTTTTGAAAAATTATTTACCACTAATTACACCTCTTAAATTTTCATAAACATTTTCATCAATTTGCATTTTAAAGCTTTTTTCTATTTTCTTATTCTTTATGGCTTTTTCTAAGCATTCTATATTGTCACATATATACGCTCCCCTACCATTTGCTTTCCCTGTTTTATCAATGCTTATATTGTTTTCATTATCTTTTACTATACGAATTAAATCCTTTTTATCCTTTTTACAATTACATCCAATACATGTTCTTTGTGGTATGCTTTTCAAAATATTCACTTCCTTTTATTATATTTATGAATCATCATAATCAATATATTTTAAGAATTACTATTCTTCTGAATTAGTTTCAATTTCTTCATCATCAGCATCTTCTATTTCAGCATTTTGAGCTTCAGCTAGAATTTGTCTAAATTGAGATTCACTCTTAATATCTATTTTCCAATTTGTCAATTTTGCAGCTAATCTAGCATTTTGTCCTGATTTTCCAATTGCTAATGATAATTGGTCATCTGGTACAATTACTTGTGCAAATTTTTCTTCTTCTTTAATATCTACAGCAAGTACTTGAGCAGGTAATAAAGCTGCAGAAATAAATGTAGCAGGATCTTCGTTCCACTCTATAACATCTATTTTTTCTCCACCTAATTCATTAATAATGTTTTGAATACGGATTCCTTTTTGACCAACACATGAACCAACTGGATCTATGTTTTCGTTTGGAGAGTATACAGCTACTTTACTTCTACTTCCAGCATCTCTTGAAACGCTTTTTATTTCAATAACTCCCTCATATATTTCAGGAATTTCTAATTCAAATAGTTTTCTTACAAAGTCTGCATGTGCTCTTGAAATTATAACTTGTGGTGCTCCTTTAGCTCCTTTTTCTACATCTAATACATATGCTCTTATTTTATCATTAACATGATATTTTTCACTAGGAACTTGTTCTTTTAGTGGCATTACACCTTCTAATCTTCCTAAGTCAACAACTACAATTCCTCCATCAGCTTTTTGTATTAATCCTGATACTATTTCACCTTTTCTATCACTAAATTCATTAAATAAATATTCTCTTGATGCTTCTCTTATTTTTTGAATAATAACTTGTTTTGCAGTTCCTGCCGCAATTCTTCCAAAATTCTTTGGCATAATTTCAATTTGTGCTGTATCTCCTACTGATAATGATTTGTTGATTTTTTTAGCATCTTCTAATGTAATTTGTGTATTTCCGTCCTCAACTTCTTCTACAACTTCTTTTTCAACAAATACATGATAATCACCAGTTTCCTTATCAACAACAACTTTTGCATTATCAGCTGTTGAATCGAAATCTCTTTTATATGCAGTAACTAATGCTGTTTCTATTGCTTCCATTAAGCTTCCTGGTTCCATACCGTTTTCTTTTTCTAATTCTTCCATTGCTAGCAACATTTCTTTACTATCTATTGCTTTGCTTACTTTTGCTTTTGATTTTGCTCCTTTTTTCATTTTTCTAAATTCCTCCTTTATTTGAAACTTTTTTGGACGGTCTTTTTTGTTTCATTTTTGAAACATTTCGGGACGGTCTTTTTTGTTTCATTTATAATATTTATTTTTTCTTTTACTAATCTTTTATAGATAATAAAACAAATTTTAGTATTGTAAACTATATTTAATTAATTTCATTATCCCAATCAAAATATTTTTTTATTAACGAAATGTTTTTTCTTTCTAATTCAATACTTTCTCCATTTACATCAATGCAAATTGTTTCATCATCAAATTCTTTTAAGATTCCTACAAAATCTTTACTGTTATTTACAGGTTTGAACAACTTAATATTTATGTACTCTCCTATGTTTTCTTTTAAATGTTTTTCTTTTCTTATAATCTTTTCAACTCCAGTTGAAGAGACTTCCAAAAAGTATTGTTCTTTGATGTAATCAGCAGTATCTAGTAATTCTTCTATTTCATTATTTACTTTTTCACAATCTTCTAAACTAATTGTACCGCTAGGATTTTCAATAAAGATTCGTAAAAAGTAATCTTTTCCTTCTTTTGCATATTGAACATCATACAATTGATAACCTAAATTTTCAATTGGTTTTGTAACAAGAGCTTCCACTCTTTCTTCAATATTTGCCAAGATTTATTTCCCCCTTTATTTACAATTAAAGAGTGGGATTTGTTCCCACTCTCCTGCGTCGTATTTATTTTGCTACTTTATTATATACTTTTTTGTTAGATTTTTCAAGTGTTTTTGAAATATTTTTTTGAAATTTCGTCTATTATATGATATAATTAACGCATTATTTAATTAAGGAGATTAATAAAAAATGAATTCAAACTTAACAAAACTAGAATTTAATAAAATATTAGAAAAGCTTTCAACATATTGTAAAACATATATTGGCAAAGAAATGTGTATGGATATTCTACCTTCAGCCGATATGACTGAAGTAAAAAGATTATTAAATCAAACATCTGAAGCTTATCAATTAACTATTAAATATGGAAGCATTCCCATAGATGAAATTAATGACATAACACCATATTTAAAGAATTTGGAAAGTTACATTCCTCTAACAGCAAAAGCTTTGTTAGAAATTGCAAAAATTTTAAACGTATCTAGTAATTTAAAAGAATACTTCCACAATTCTGATATATATGAAAAAACAAAGGGTACTATTAATGAAGAAAATAGCTCTCAAAACATGCCAGAAACCACAAGCGTGCTTCTTGCATACTTTGAAGCTCTATATTCAAACCCAGGTATCTATCAAGATATTACAAAAGCAATATTAGACGAAAATAACATTGCAGATGAAGCCTCAAAAACTCTTAGTTCTCTAAGACGAAACAGACGAAGACTAGAATCTGGAATAAAAGAAAAATTAAATTCATTCATACATTCGTCTAGCTATTCAAAATATATAATGGAGCCAATTATAACTATCAGAAACGATAGATATGTTATTCCTGTAAAAATTGAATACAAAGAAAATGTTAATGGTCTTATTCACGATATTTCCGCAAGTGGCTCTACTGTATATATTGAACCAACATCTGTTTTTGATTTAAATAATCAAATTAACAATATAAAACTTGAGGAAAATATAGAAATAGAAAAAATCTTAGAAAATTTATCAAAACAGTTATACCCTATAGTTGATAACATCAAAGAAACTGTTGATATTATAGGAAAAATTGACCTAGTATTTGCTAAAGCTAAATATTCTTATGATATAGATGGTATTGAACCTACCATAAACGCCGAAAAATTTATAGATTTAAAACAAGCCAGACATCCTTTAATTGATGCAAATGTAGTTGTTCCAATAGATATCAATCTTGGTCAAAACTTTCAATCATTAATTATTACAGGACCCAATACTGGTGGAAAAACTGTAACACTAAAAACTGTTGGTCTTTTAAGTCTAATGGCTTGTAGTGGTCTTCATATTCCTGCCAAAGAAAACAGTAGCATTTATGTTTTTGATAATATATTTGCAGACATTGGTGATGAACAAAGCATTCAAGAATCATTGAGTACATTCTCTTCACATATGAAAAATATAATAGATATATTAGCTAATTCAACAGATAGCAGTCTTGTTTTAATAGATGAATTAGGCTCAGGAACAGACCCTATTCAAGGTGCCAATCTTGCAATAAGCATTTTAGAAACTTTATATAACAAAGGAGCATTAACGCTTTCTACAACTCACTATCCAGAATTAAAACACTATGCTTTAGTTACAGATGGTTTTGAAAACGCTAGCTCAGAATTTGATATTGAAAACTTACGCCCTACTTACAAAATTTTAATTGGAGTTCCAGGAAAAAGCAACGCATTTGCAATTAGCAAAAAGTTAGGATTACCACAAGAAATATTAGATAGAGCTGAAAGTTTATTAAGTGAAGACAATATTAGTGTTGAAGAATTAATAAAGAATATTTATGATGACAAACTATTGATAGAAAAAGAAAAAGAAAAAATTACTAAAAATTCTAATCAAGTTGAGCTTCTAAGAAAGCAATTGGAAAACAATGTCTCTGATGTTGAACTACGTGAAAAAGAAATCATTGATAAAGCAAAAAACGAAGCAAGAAATATATTACTTTCCGCAAAAGAAGAAGCAAATGATATTATCAAAGAATTAAACAATTTATATGACTCTGCAAACAAAGATAGTTTAAAACAAGCTAACAACCTACGTGATACTCTAAACGAAAATATAAAATCTAATCTGACTACTTTCGATAGTGGAGAAAACTCTAATTCAGAAAATAACATAGACATTTCATTAGGATTAGAAGTTTTAGTAAAACCGTTTAATATGATTGGAACAATTATCACTTTACCTAATAAAAACAACGAAGTTATGGTTCAATTTGGTAGTACCAAAACAAATGTAAATATTCATAATTTAGAATTAGTAAAAAAATCCAATACTAATACAAATACAAACTCAAAATCAAAAAGCAGAAATTCATTTTCTAATAGCCAAAGAAATTCAACATTAAAAGCCAAAAATGTTTCTCCAGAAATAAATGTAATTGGTCAAAACGTTGAAGATGCTATATTCATTATTGATAAATACTTAGATGATTGCTACTTAGCCAATTTACCTAGCGTAAGAATTGTTCATGGCAAAGGAACCGGAAAATTAAGAACCGGAATTCACGCCTTTTTAAAAAATCACCCACACGTACAATCCTTTAGACTAGGCACATTTGGTGAAGGTGAAATGGGAGTTACCGTTGTAGCCATTAAAGGACGTAGCTAAATACCACTAACTCATTCGGAGAAGTATAATAATAAAAAATAAAAAAATTGAAAATGTTAACGAAGGCGAATTACAGTTTCTTAGAAGTGCATCTCTTGAGGGTGCACAAGCGTCCTCTGTGGAGAGGCTCAAGGGTGCAACTCTTAGAAACTGTTTTCACCGAAGATTACGTTTTCAATTTTTTTATTTTTTATTATTATACTTCTCTCGGCAACAAACTATGTCATTTATCTACATTTCCAATGACAATGCCTTTGCCCCATCAACAAAATAAACCTTATACCAAACCAAGAAAATATAAATATTATACAATTTTCTACCATGATTCTCTACACCAGCATAATGATCATCAAGCATTTTATTAATTTTATCTTTATCAAAAAATTCTGCAACCCAATCCTGCATAAATAAATCTTTAACCTTGTTAAAATATTTTTCCTCTTTAATCCACATAAAGAATGGTACTGGGAATCCAAGTTTTCTTCTCTTTGCCCATTCCTCTGGAATTACCTCTGCTGCAACATCTCTAAAAACTTTTTTAGTTTCCCCATCTTTAATTAGATATTTACTAGGAATTTTTCTTGCAACATTCCATACCTCTTTATCTAAGAAAGGAACACGCAATTCCACTGAATTTGCCATACTCATCTTATCAGCTTTTAAAAGCATATCTTTTGCAAGCCAGAAATGCATATTAATATACATCATTTGAGTTATTTCGTCCATACCCTTTACATCTTCATAATATGGCTTAATAATATCAGCAAATTTAATCCCATTCCCTTTTAAATCATTACATAAAATATCCTCAGTTTCATTATCATCCATAATAAAAGCATTTCCTATAAATCTCTCTGATAACGGTCTATCATATTGACAAATAATTCTTTTTCCTTTGAATTTCTTTTTATCTCTAACTTTATTAGCTAAACATTTTCTAAAAGCTAATGGAAGTTTGCAGTACGCCTTAATCCATTTGCTAACGTTTAATTCGTTATATCCACCATACATTTCATCAGCACCTTCACCAGAAAGTACAACTTTAACTTTTTCTCTTGCAAGTTTAGACAAGAAAAATAATGGAACTGTTGATAGATTAGCATGTGGCTCATCTGTGTGATATTGAACAACAGGTAAAGCATTAAAGAAATCATCACCAGTTAATACTCTGTTGTAATTATTTGTATTAAATATTTTTGACAAATCTTTTGCAAATCCAGATTCGTCAAAACCAGTTCTGTCAAATCCTACAGTAAATGTTTTATCAGGTTTGGCCATGCTTACTATGTATGAAGAATCAACTCCACCTGACAAATATGATCCCACCTCAACATCACTTATTTGATGACATTTTACAGAATCTTCAAGTGATTCTTTTACTTGTTTTTTATAACTTTCATAAGTATCATTTTGTTTCATATATTCAGCTTTGAAATATTGTTTTATTTCTATTTTTCCATCTTTAAATTTAAAATAATTTCCAGGTTTTAGTCTATATGTATTCTTGAAAAATGTCTCATCTAGAACTGAATATTGAAATGTTAAAAATGGTTTTAAAGCTTGCTTATTTACCTCTTTAACAAAATTTGGATGGTCTAAAAAGCTTTTTATTTCAGATCCAAATATAAATGTTTTTCCATCATCATAATAGTAAAAAGGTTTTATTCCAAAGTAATCTCTAACCCCTATTAATTCTTTATTTTTAATGTCATAAATAACAAAGCCAAACATTCCTCTTAGCTTGTTAAACAACTCTTCTTTATATTCTTCATACCCATGAACTAAAACTTCAGTATCTGAATTTGTTTTAAACATATGTCCTTTTGCTTCCAAGTCTTTTTTTATGTCCTGATAATTATAAATTTCACCATTAAATACAACAACAACACTACCATCTTCATTAAACATTGGTTGTTGTCCACTACTTAAATCTATAATTGATAATCTTCTATGTCCTAAAGCTACATCATCATCCACAAAATATCCCTCTTCATCTGGCCCTCTGTGAATAATTCTATCCGCCATTACTTTTATACTCTTACGTTTTTCATCTTGGTTTAATTTGTCCATAAACCCTACAAATCCACACATTTATAACAACTCCTTACAATCTTTATTTCTATCCTTTGCATAACACTCTTCTTTCAAATCAAAGTATCTATTTCTTAACTTTTCATCTTTACTTAGGACTTTTCTAATTCCAATATTTTTAGCTCTTAACTCAGCTTCATATTTATTAAATTCTTCTATATCTATATTTTTCAAGCCTTTCTCATTATCTTTTGATATAAAATCATCTATTATATCTGTCATAATCTTACATCCTGGTTCATTAACCATCAACGTAAAATAATCATTTATTGTTTTACTTAATACATCACTTTCTTTTGCAAGTTCCTTCAAAGCGTACATATCACACTGCATCCTTGGATAAAACGGCATACATACAAAAGTAACACTTTTTTCTGGAACAGGATATGGTATATCTAATTCTTTATCAAACAATTCTAGTAAAAACTTATATTCTGTTTGACTATCCTCAAAAAACAATATTTCATCATAATCTAATACTGTAACATTTTTATTTTCACCAGCTCTATATAAATAATTTTCTCTTGTATTTAGCTCTGGTTCTAAAAAGTTTCCTCTTGAAATAATCTGTGAAAAAATGTTTCTGTATTTTTTTGGTAATTTATCTAAAAAGTGTTCATTAACACTTCTTGATGTTGCTGATGTATATATTACACTATCTACTCCTGCCTTTTTTATATCTATTATTTTGTCTAATAAATCGGTTATCTTTGGTCTTAAAACTACTCTTGCATTATCATTCATAAACGTAGTTTCTACACTTCTTAATGTCTCGTCTAAATCAAAAACAATTACCTTGCTCATTAACTCACTCTTTTCACTTTTTATGTTTCACAATGGTATTATAATTTAAGTGTGAGAATTTTGCAACAAAGTCACCAAAAATTAACAATTATTTTCGCTTGTTCGCTTGTTTTTGATTTCTATATATTGTATAGTAAAATGTAGAAAACAAAAATAAATCGTCAAAATAGCTCAAGGTGTCTTTATTATAATTTATATAAATTACCTTAGTTTTATTTTATATGAAAGGATTGAGAAAGCAATGAAAAAGAAGAAAAAAAATCATTTAAATCTTAGACCATTATTATTCTTAATATTGATAATTGCTGTAGTTTTCGTAATGGCAAAACTTCTACAAAAAAACAGCAAAACTAATACTCAAAATCAACCAACAGATACCCGGAGTACAAACATCTTCAAACTCTAATGAAGCAAAAGAACCTGAGTTATCCGAAGTAGAAAAAACAAATCAACAAAGAAAAGCTTGCTCAGAAATAACTACTGAAAGAAATATTCCAGTTTTAATGTACCACTTTTTTTATGACGAACAAGCTGGTGAAACAGCTCCAGACAACAACTATATGGAAATTCATGATTTTGAAGAGCAAATAAAATATCTAGCTGAAAATAATTACTATGTACCATCTTGGGACGAACTTGCAGACTTTGTAAATGGAAAAATTGGTTTACCTGAAAAGAGCATAATTATAACTGTAGATGACGGAGACGAATCTTTCTTTAAATTAGCCGTTCCAGTACTAGAAAAATACAACTTTTATGCTACCTCATTTGTAATTACATCATGGTACCCAGATAGACCTGAAAAATATCCTTCACCAGTTATAGACTATCAATCTCACTCAAACGATATGCACAAAGGTGGAGCTGATGGGAAAGGTGCAATCTTAACAATAGACTACAATTCAGCATGCGAAGATTTAAAAGCAAGTCGAAGTATTCTTGGCGAAAATTGTAAAATATTCTGCTATCCATTTGGACACTACAACGACAGAGCAAAACAGATTTTAAAAGATTGCAATTACACTATGGCATTTACTGTAGAAGGTGGATACGTAACACCTGGAATGGATCCTTATCAATTACCACGAGTTCGCATGAGCAAAGGAATTTCATTAAATGCATTTATTACCAAAATCAAATAAATAATACTCATGGCACAGCTAACTCATCAACTGTGCCAAAATTATTATTTATTTAATTCTCCCCAAAAAACTGCTTATACCAAATCAAGAACACATAAATAGTCCAAATTTTTCTACTATTATCCTTCTTTAATTGAATATGCTCATCAAGTAATTTAACAATCTCTTCAGTAACAAAATACTTTTTAGCTGTTTCAGACTCGAATTCCTTTTTAACAATATTGTAGTACTTCTCTTGTTTTAGCCATTCTCTTGTAGGAACTGGGAATCCTAATTTCTTTCTTGACGCAACTTTTTCAGGCATATTTTTCAACGCTGCTTTTCTCATTGCAACTTTTGTTTTACCATCTTTTGTAACTTTATATTTTGTAGGAATAGTTCTTGCTAAGTTCCAAACCTCTTTGTCCAAGAATGGAACACGAAGCTCTAGTGAATTTGCCATACTCATTCTATCTGCTTTTAATAGGATATCTCCTATCATCCACAAATTAATGTCTATATATTGCATTCTTGTAACATCATCCATTCCTTTTGTATCATCATAAAAAGGTTTTGTGATTTCTTCTGGCTTTTTCATTCCTTCAGTATTTCTTAATATTTTACGCTTCTCTTTATCAGAGAATAAATTTGCATTTCCAATAAATCTTTGTTCCAAAGTTTTACTTGCTCTGTTAGCATAACTTTTTCCAGGAAATTCAACAGGTATCGCATTTAATACACCCGCGATTCCTTTCCATACAAAGCGAGGTAAGAATTTGCTATATCTTAAGCTAAATGGTTCATGGTAAATTCTATATCCTCCAAATAATTCGTCTGCACCTTCACCAGATAAAACAACTTTTACATGCTCACTTGCAATCTTACATACATAGTATAAAGCAACGCATGATGGATCAGCATGTGGTTGATCCATATAATATTGAACTTGTGGAACAATCTCCCAAAACTCGTCATCTTCAATTCGTTTAAAGTAATGGTCTTGTCCTATTTCTTCTGCCAATTCTTTTGCATAATCAATTTCATTATATTTATTATAATTAAATCCAACAGTAAAACTCTTTTGCCCTTTGAATTGTGTTGCAACATAACTTGAATCTACACCACTTGATAAAAAGCATCCTACTTCAACATCACTTATTTTATGTGCTTCAACTGATTCTTTAAATACTTTATCTATTTCTTCAACTAATCCTTCTTCTTCCCATGAATCATTTACTTTAAATTCAGGTGTCCAATATCTTGTAATTTCTAATTTTCCATCTTTGAATTTTAAATAGTGACCTGGTTGTAAACAATAAATGTTTTTGAAGAAAGTTTCATTTGGTACACCATATTGGAATGATAAATAATTTTGTAATGCTGATTCGTTAAGCTCTTTTTTTACATTTGGATGTGTTAAAATACACTTAATCTCTGAACCAAATATTAAATCATTCCCAACTTGTGTATAATACATTGGTTTAATTCCAAAGAAATCTCTTGCTATAAATAATTCTTTAGAAACTAAATCCCATATTGCAATTCCAAACATTCCACGAAATTTATTTAAAACCTCTGGACCATATTCTTCATATCCATGTAAAATAACTTCAGTATCAGTTTTTGTTTTGAATTTGTGGCCTTTACTAATCAAATCTTCGCGGATTCCTTGATAATTATATATTTCACCGTTAAATACAATTACCTTGGTTCCATCTTCATTATATATGGGTTGAGTTCCGTCTGCTAAGTCTATAATTGACAATCTTCTAAACCCTAAACATATATCATCATCTATATGAGTTCCCTTACTATCAGGTCCTCTATATATAATTTTTTCCATCATATTTTCTATTACTTGTTCTCTATTTTCTACTTTTCCTGTAAATCCACAGAAACCACACATCTTGGCATCTCTCCTTTATTCTTCTAAAAACTTAAATAATGCTTTTTCTCACGTCTTATTTAATCATTAAAAGTATTTTTTTTCAAGTCCTTTGGAGAATATTGTATTTTTTATTTAATTATGCATATTTTTTAATTTCGAAAATATAATTAAATATATAATATTATACATCATTATTACAGACGTATTTGACATAATACAGATATTGTGTTATAATTTCAATTACGTCATAAACCATTATCCTAAAGGAGGACAATTATGAAAAAATCCACAGTCACAACAAAATGCCCGAATTGTCAATACACTCGGAGAATAACCATTGAGCCTGATGGATCCGTAAAAGAATTGTACGGGACTATGGACTTCGAGACTATCGTAACTCTTGGAACTAACATTCTGGTTTGTCCAAACTGCGGCATATGCTGCTCACAAACCAAATGTCAGACGGTAGATTTCGAAGACTAAAAAAGACAGCAGATGTGAATACATCTGCTGTCTTTTTTGCAATTTAATAAAATATTAATTGTATTACACTAAACTATTATAATAAGAATTATATAGCTTACTGTAATATCCTCCAGTTTTAACCAACTCCTCATGATTTCCCTGTTCTACAATTTCTCCATTATTCAAAACTATAATTTTATCAACATTAACTATAGTCGCTAATCTATGTGCAATAAAAATTGATGTTTTTTCTGCTGATAGTTTATCAACAGATTCTTGAATAAGTTGTTCCGTTGTTGTATCAATATTTGCAGTAGCCTCATCCAATATAAAAACAGATGGGTTTAAAGCAAAAATTCTTGCAAATGCTAATAACTGCTTTTCTCCTGCTGAGAATGAATTTCCACGTTCTCTTGCTACTTCATCAATTCCATTTTCTTGATTTTCAACAAATTCGTTAGCAGATGCTAGCCTGATTGCCTCTTCTATTTTATCGTCATCTATATTATTAAACATCTTAACGTTATCTTTTATAGACTTAGCGTATATGAATGGATCTTGAAGAATTGTACCAATATTTCTTCGTAAATCTCCCAAATTAATATCATTTATATTTATACCATCTATTAGTATCTCACCTTTTTGAGCTGTGTAAAACTTGTTTATCAAATTTGTAATTGTTGTCTTACCAGAACCTGTCTTTCCTACTAATGCAATGCTTTGCCCTGGTTCAATTGTAAAACTCACATTTTTCAAGATCCAATTATCTTCTTCGTATGCAAACCATACATTTTTAAATTCAATCTTTCCCGTTATTTTATCTATTCTTTTTCCTGATTCAAAATCTTCTACATATTCCTCCTTATCAAAAATATCGTAAACTTTATCTATTGAAGTAACCGCTTCTTCCACAACTTCAACATTATCTATAATACGATTTATCGGATCAAATATATTTTTTAAGTATGTAATAAACATGTAAATTACTCCGACATCTAATGTCTCACCTATCCATTTGTTTACAACCGCGCATATTACAATTGCAATACCCAGATTTTCAATTAGAGTCATAACAGCTGGTAATAAACCTTGATATAATCCAATAGGTTTAATTGTATCTCTAAACTCTCTTGTGATACTCTCACATTCGTCTTGTTTTTCTTTTTGTCTATTAAAAATTTTTATTAGCTTTATCCCATAAATTGATTCAGAAAAGAAAATATTCATTTTTGTTCTAACATTTTTAACAGCCGAATAAGTCTTGTTTAATAGTTTTGTTAAGATTAAAGATGCAATTATAATTAAAGGAATAATTATCAAACTCACTAGTGAAAGTTTGTAACTAATATAAATCATTACACATAACAAACCAACTATTATAAATATATCTTTAATAAAAGTTGTAATCACATCGGAAAATAACGCATATACATCTTCAATATCACTAATAATTCTTACAAACAACGTACCTGATGGAATTTTGTCGTGGAATCTAATATTAGCCTTTTCTACATATTCATACATTTTATTTCTTAAATCAAAAACAACACTTTCCCCTATTCTATTTGTTCTGGTACTGTTAAAATAATCCAGAAAGTTTTCTAATAGAACAATTGCTATATACAAATACCCAATAAATGATACGTTCCAAAATTCATTTTTATAAACACCATCTTTCAAAAAATCATCTATTAGTATCTTTACTATATAGGGTTTGATTAAGGCAAGAATATCTATTATAATAGCTAAAATAGTAACAAAAATAACTGTTTTTCTATATGGTTTAACCATTTTTTTAATTCTCTCAAATGTTTTATTTTTCATTTCGTATTGTTACCTCCTTTTATTGAAATTACTATAAGTTTTGTCTACTTTAATTTAAAATTTCAACCTTACTTTTTTCCGCTTGATTTTTATAAAACTCATAATATTTATCTTTTTGTGCCAACAAATCACGATGTATTCCTCTTTCAACAATTCTACCGTGATCCAACACAATTATTTCATCACAATGCTTAATATCTGAAATTCTATTTGAAATAATAATGCATGTTTTATTCTCTGTTAGATTTCTTATATTGTTTAGCAATGCTTCTTCAGTTTTATTATCTAAAGCAGAAAAAGTATCATCAAAAATAACAATATTACTTTTATTTAAAAACGCCCTTGAAATAACTACCCTTTGCTTCTGTCCTCCAGATAAGTCAATTCCTTTTTCTCCAATTATAGTATTAATCCCATCCGACATATTTATTATTTCATCATATATCATAGAAGATTTTGTACTATTTATAATATCTTCTTCGTCATATATGTCCCTAAACAAATTAATATTTTCTTTTAAAGAAGATGAAAATAAGAAATTATCTTGTGTTATATAACATATGTTGTGCCTTATTGTATCTGTCTCTATGTTATTAATATCTTCTCCTCCAATATAAATGGTATTTTTAGGAACTTTATACAACTTAAGCAATAAATTCATTAGTGTGGTCTTTCCACTCCCAATAACACCAATTATCCCAAGTGACTTTCCTTGTTTAATATTAACATTAATATTCTTTAAAACATCTTCTTTTCCATCAGGATATCTATATGAAAGATTTTTTATCTGTATATCTCCATTTAAAGCTTTTGATTTATAATCATAAATCTCAATTTTTTCCTCTTTCATTTTTAGGAAATCATCTAATCTTTTATATGCAACTTGGTATCTCTTAAAATGCTTAACCATCCATGGAATCCATCTTATCGGTTCCTGTAATATTAGCATATATCCGTTAAACGCTACAAAATCACCAATAGTAATTACATTATTTAGCACCATTTGACTTCCAAATAAAACAGATAACCCAAGTCCAATGCCAATTCCTAAATTCATATATATGCTTAACATTGTTTCGTTTTTAATAACCTCAAAATTCGTATCTTTCAAGCTGGTATTTTTTTGAATAAATTCTTCGCATTGTTTCTGTTCTCCAACATAAGCTTTTGTTGTTCTTATGCTATCTGTACTTTCTTGAACAAACCCTGATAAATTCGTAAACTTCATTCTTGACTCGTTATAGTTCTTTTCAATTTTCTTAATCATCATAAATATCAAGATTATACTAATCACTATTGGACAAATTGCAATTAATGTCATTTGTGTATTTGTTGATTGCGTCATAGCCATTGACACAATAACAAAATTTAATACAAATCTAATTGTTAACGTGATTACATTCGAAATAAACTTTCTTATTTCAGCTATATCTTTCACAAAATATGACATTATATCTCCATTTTTGATTTTCTCTAGTGTTGCTACATCAATTTTCAATAGTTTTTCAAATATAGTATCTCTAAACTTTTTTACCATGTTCCTTGAAATTTTAGCATCAATCATTTTCCAAGTTACCCTTGAAATTAATAGTAAAACACATGTTGATATAAGATAAACCACTGTTTTTAAAATTATCTGCTTGTTTAAATCTATATTATAAAGCAAGTCGACTATTTGCCCTAGAAATTTCGAAGGAACTGTTAACAAATAAACATTAATGCTTATCAATATCATTTCTATTACTATTAATATTGAATGTTTTTTTAGTAATTCTTTAAGTATTTCTTTCAAAATCCTATCCTCCTATTATTTAATTAATATTTATATTTTTTCTGAATCCTCCTTTCTGGAATATTTTGATGGGTTATTTTGATTTAAACTTTTTTGATAATTACCTCCTAACTTCGTTAAAATTTTTGAATAAATTTATATATCTATAAAATCGGGTTTCATTTTATAGATAAAGACGCAAAAACACCAAATATGTTAAAGACATATTCGGCACTAGATGATTAATAAATATCGCTTATCGCTCCACAGTGATAAATATTTTATCAAATTTTGTTGTATTTTGTCAATGAAAAAAACAATATTTTTTTCAATAAAAGTTGACAAAAGTAAAAAAATATGGTATTATGTATATCTACAATAAATTTAAGAAAGGAGGCATTCCCATGCACATGGAAATGTCAAACAATCACCACTCACCCAAGACCCTTTTTGCTTTCAGAAAGAAAGATGAGAAGGCAGTACTTGCAAAAGTCAAAATTGCAAGCCGCTGTGAACAGAACGGAGTTGTGTATGCAACTTTAGCCTGTTCTAAGGGTAAGGCTGATTTATCAGCCGTTAAGCATCTGCTTGTAGGCGCAGTTGCTGGAGTGTAAAATCCTTTATCCCCTCTGATTTATCAGGGGGGCTTTTTTTCATAATTTGATATACTATATTAATTTAAAACCATACAAAAAAGAACACTTTAAAAGTGTTCTTTATTTATTATTCAGCTACTTCGTCAGTATCAACAGCTGCTGCTGTTTCTTCTGGTTCTGGAGCATTTTCATAAGCTTCAAAAATAGCTTTCTCTATTTTTTCTCTTGTCTCTGGATTGATTGGGTGAGCTATATCTTTGTGTTCACCATTTAATCTTTTTTTGCTAGGCATAGCAATGAATAATCCTTTTTGACTTTCGATAACTTTGATTTCATGAACTACGAATTCATTATCAAATGTAACTGAAGCAACTGCTTTCATTCTGCTTCCTGAATTTACTTTTTTTAAACGCACATCTGTAATTTGCATTTAGAGCACCGCCTTCCAATGTTTTTTTAAGTTTTTTCATATGTATATATATTATTTTACACATACTAATATATTATTCATCAAAAATATTTTTTTTCCTTCTTTTTTTTACAAAATTTTGATTTTTTTATTAGTATTTCGAAAATGTATATCCATAATTCTCTTCGTCACAAATTAAAAAAAATTCAAAATTTTGTCCATTCCCTCTTTAAATTTTGAATAAACTATTGAAAAATGAACCATATTTTTATATAATGTAACAAGATGTATTGAAAAAGAATATATTTATCATAAAAGGAGAGTGTTTATTTTGGCTAATTTAGAAGAATTAGAAAAATATAGAAAAATACATATGATTGGAATCGGCGGAGTTAGTATGAGCGGAATAGCCGAAATTTTAAATCACTGGGGATTCAGCGTAACAGGTTCAGATGCTGCGCAATCAGAATATACAGATGACTTAATATCTCATGGAATTCCAGTTATAATTGGACATGATATGGAAAATGTGAGAAGAGCAGATTTAGTAGTGTATACAGCTGCAATAAGTCAAGAAGATCCTGAACTTGTAGAAGCTAGAAAACTATATATTCCAACAATAGAAAGAGGAGATTTTTTAGGGCTACTTACAAAAGTTTTTAACGATACAATTTGCATATCAGGAACTCACGGTAAAACAACAACAACTTCAATGATTTCAAGTTGCTTTTTAGAAGGAAAACTTGATCCCACAATACAAGTTGGTGCCTTTTTAAAACAAATAAATGGAAATTATAGATTAGGAAATAGTGAATACTTCATAATAGAAGCTTGTGAATATGTTGAAAGTTTCTTAAAATTCTATCCAAAGACAGAATTAATTTTAAATATAGATAATGATCACTTAGATTATTTTAAAGACATGGACCACGTAATACTAGCATTCAAAAAGTATGTAAAACTACTACCTGCAAATGGTTTATTAGTTATAAATAGTGATGATCCAAATTGTTCAACACTTGCAAAATGCACAGAAGCAAAAACTGTAACATTTGGTATAAAAAATCAAAATGCAAACTTTGTAGCACGTAATATTACCTTTAATAAAAACGGCTTTCCAACATTTGATGTATATTACAATAATACATTTTATAAAACAATTTCGTTATCTGTTACAGGAATGCATAATGTTCTAAACGCTTTAGGATGTATTGGCGTATGTCATATGTATGGTTTGAATAAAGAACAAATTAAAAACGGATTGTTAAAATTCTCTGGTGCACATAGAAGATTTGAATACGTAGGTGAATTTGGAAATCATGTTAGCGTTTATGATGATTATGGACATCACCCTACTGAAATAAGAGCTACAGCAGCAGCAATGAAAAATAAATCTTACAACAAATCTTGGGTAATCTTTCAACCACACACATATAGTAGAACAAAACAATTACTATCAGATTTTGCCAAAGCTTTAACATTATTTGATAATATAATAATAACTGATATTTATGCGGCTCGCGAAAAGAACACATATAATATTAGTGCAAAAGATTTAGCAGATGAAATACAAAAATTAGGTAGAAAAGCAAATTATATTGCTGACTTTAATGAAATTGCAAGTTTTGTTAAATCACATGCACTAAACAATGACATAGTTTTAACATTAGGTGCAGGTACAGTTACAAACATTAAAGATTTATTAGTAGATAAAAAAGATTAAAAAAAGAATAGCCATTTAAAATGGCTATTCTTTTTATTTTATATCTTCCACACTTAAAACAGGATACTCAAACTCTGCTCCATTGTTAGTAATTTGACCAATTGTAGTGTGATCTTTGTTCATAGTATTGCTTCCTTTTAGGAAGTATTTATATTTAATACTTTCATCAACTCTACCATTTCCTATAATAATTGGATCATCCCAAGTTGTATCTATGGCAAACCAATTGTTTTTTATATACACATAATTCCATGCATGTCTTTCACTATTTCCATCTTCATCTGTTGCCTTACCTGAAACTAGAACACATGGAATATTTAATTCATCCATTAGATATTTAAAAGTTCTTGCATACCCTTCACATACAACATTTTTATTGACTAAACATCCATATATGTTAGATGTATTACTGCCATTAGTTGTATCATATTTCACATTATCAACAATCCAGTCATGAACATATTTCATTTTTTCGTAATTATTGCCTGTTGCATTATTAATTATTTCATTTTTTACTTTTTCTACCTCATTTATCGCTTTTTCAACATCTGCTTTATTATTAAATTCATCTATAAAGTAATTTGCATTATCACCTTTACCAATTAAGAATTCGTAATTAGTATTTGAACCTCTCGTTGTCATTTTTGTAACCAAACATACTTTACTAGTGTCTAAGTAAAAATATTCAGATCTATCAGTAATAAAAGCATCCCATGCAGCTTGAAATTCTTTTGCAATATATTCTTTTCCACCCTCATTGTTTTTAGCATCTTCATTTAAACTTGGTGGTAAAGGAATGTTTTCTTCCCCATTTTTTAAGTTTTCTATATTTTTCTCAATTGTAATATATATTTTCTTCCCTGTTTGGCTTAACTGTTCATAGTAATAGTATCTTTGAGCTTCTGTCAAATTTTCTTTTTCTGGAAATTCAATATTATCAAGTGGAGTTTCATCTTCTATTTCTAATCTTTTCATAATCTTTTTCTTAACAGTTTGTGATATATCTATATATTTGTTTTGTACTGACAATATAGTATCTTGTAATTTATTAGAATCTAAGCTTAACATAACTACAACAGTTATCACTATAGCAAGTAACAATACAATTAAAACGCCAAGAAATTTTTCTATTTTATTTGTATTTTTTTTCTTCATTTCACTCATCTCCATAATTCTATTTTAACATTTTGGATAACAAGTGTCTACATTTTATTAATATATTTTGTTCTATTTTCTCAGTTATTAATTTGATTCTCTTAATTGTTTAATCATCATGTCAGCAAATACTGCATATCCTTGCGTTGGGCTTTGCACAAGAACATGTGTGATAGCCCCAACAAATCTTCCATTCTGAATTATTGGAGATCCACTCATTCCTTGAACTATACCGCCGTGTTTTTTGAAGCAATCTTTCATCTGTTACTTTGATAAGCATACTTTTATTATCATAATTATTGCTTACATAAATCTTTTGTATTTCAATTTCATATTTTTCCTTTTTACCATTTTCAATCTCACAAATTATATAAGCCTTTCCTTCCTGAACTTCGCTTCTTAAAGCAACTTCCATTTCTTCTGAATTAGAAAAATCAATATTGCCTACATTTGTAATCTGCCCGGAAATTCCAAAATTTCCATTTTTGTATATTTCACCTAATTTTACACCCGATTCTATAGTTCCTCTTATTTCGCCTGGATTTCCTCTTTCTCCCTTTTTTATTGCAACTATTGTGCTTGTGGTTAATTCTCCATTTGAAATTTCAACAATTTTCCCAGTATCTATGTCTGTTATTCCATGACCTAACGCCGCAAACATACCAGTTGATGGTTCATAAAAAGTTGCTGTTCCTACTCCAGCCGCCGCATCGCGAACCCACAATCCCAGCTTGTATTCATTGTTTGAAGTTTTGGCAGGCTTTATGCTCGTTGTTAATTCATTGTTATCTCTTACATAAACAATTTCTATTTCACTTCCTTGAGATTTATTTACACATTCTATTAACTCATTTGTGTCTTTTATCGCAACATTATTCACCTCAATTATTCTGTCTCCTTCTTCTATTCCGCAGTTTTCATAAGGTTTATAATTTACATTATCTTCTCCTTTTATTTCTGACATTCCAACAACCAATACACCTTCTGTGTATAGCCTTAATCCCACTGAATTTCCTAAAGGAACTACTGTTGTTCTAGGTATAACGCTTACATCTATCTCCTTTATTGGAATTGTTCCAAATAAATCTAATGATAGATTCACTGTTCCAACATTATCTGAAATTTTTTCCGACAAATTAGTCGCTGTTTGCATTGCATTATATGAATTATATACACCATTTCTTTGATTTACTTTTAAGCCATATATTGTTTTTAAATTCAGTTCTTCTCCCTGAAAAACTACTATATTATTCGGTAAAAGTGTTATATTACACACATATACATATATGACCAAAAAAAATAAAATTAACAAAATTGGTTTAATCCTTCTTTTCATAAAATCACCTAAAAATAGATTACCCAATTTTATTAATTTTAATCAGAGCAAATTATTGATTTTCAGCAATTATTATACATTTCCAAATGCTCATCTTCTCATCATGTATCTTCTAGTAAAATATGAATTTGTTGTCCTTGCTACACTTCTGTTGCATCCGGCAAGCTGAATTGTTCGAATTATCATTTTCATCATCTGTATCATCACTTACACTATTATTTCCACAAATCCCAGCACTTCCGAGGGCACTTCCATTAATGCACGGATTATCACTATTATTTATCAAACAACAAATAAACCTCACAATTAGAGCTGTAATTAATGCTAGCAGTGCATATAAAATTGCAAAAACAAGAAAACTTTCATCAAAAGCTGCAAAAGTAACTATTAAAAAAATTGCAAAAAATGTTGCCGCTACAAGTAAAGGTGAATTTAAAATTTTTTGTAATACAACTGCCAAAATTATTGTTGCAACAGGAAAAGCAAAAAATATTAATAAATTATTCATACACATTTCTCCTATTCTTTTTTTATATATTATGTCAGAAATTTTAAAATGTGAGTTATATGAATAATTTAATATTCTACTTTTAATAGATACAAACCTTGAGGTGGCAGTGTCTTTCCAGCCCTCTTTCTGTCACCAGCATTAATTATCTCTGGTATTTCTTCTGGTAAAATTTTTCCAAGTCCGACATCAACTAGGGTTCCAGAAATAATTCTTACCATGTTATACAAAAAACCACTTCCAGTAATTTCAATAAAAATCCTCTCATTATGAACTTCGATTTTTGTTTTAAAAATTTTTCTTACACTATTTTTGCTACTTGTTCCACTTGCTTTGAACCCTTTGAAATCATGTTCTCCTTCAAAATATTTAATTGCTGCCTTCATAGCTTCTACATCTAACTTTTGAGGTATGTGACATTCTAGATTTCTGTATATTGCGCTTCCATATTCTGAATTATTTATTATATACCTATAAGTCTTTTTCTTGCAATTGTATCTACTATGAAATCTTTCATCTACTTCTTCCGCTTCTTTTATAACTATAGATTTCTTTATTTTATTATTAATTGCTATAGGAAATTTTTCTACCGGCATATTGCTACTAGTTTTAAAATTTGCCACTTGGCCCAACGCATGAACTCCAGCATCAGTTCTTCCTGAAGCAAACAATTGAATATCATCTTCCTTTGTAATTTCTTGTATTGCTCTTTCAATCTCACCCTGAATATTTAACTTATTAGGCTGTTTTTGCCATCCATTAAAATCTTTTCCATCATATTCTATTAATAATTTTATATTACGCATATTCTGCTCCTTTTATTAACATTATTTTTAACATTTTGTCCCACAGGAACACTTCCTATGGGACATTATTTTATTTTTTTATTTTCTTTCTAAATTTTTCTATGTTACTGTCTTTATCATTTATATTTTCTAGTAATAGCTGTCTTAAATTATCTTCATCAATATCAATAATTAATTTTCCTTCTTTTGCTACAGAAACTTTTCCTGATTCCTCAGAAACTATAATAACAATACTGTCGGTTTCTTTAGACATTCCTAATGCTGCTCTATGTCTTGTTCCTAATGCCTTTGAAATGTCATTGTCACTTGCTAATGGTAAGATACATGCTGCAGCCATTATTCTGTTCTCACTTATTATAACAGCCCCATCATGCAAAGGTGTATTGGGAACAAATATATTTACAAGTAATTGAGGTGATACATCTGAATTTATAACGACACCTGTATCAATTATATCCTGAAGTTTTATATCCCTTTCTAACACTATCAATGCACCTGTACTTGTTTTAGCCAATTCATTTACAGCAATCAAAATTTTATATATATCTTCTTTTGTTTTGGTTGCTAAATCTTTTTCTATTCCAAAAAATCTTGTTAATTTATTAGTCCCCAACTGTTCTAACGCACGCCTTAACTCTGGTTGGAAAATTACAATTAATGCAATAACCCCATAAGACAAAAATGACGTTAGTATAAAATTTAATATTTGCAAATGCAATATTGAGCTAAGTGCTGTTAATACAACGTAAAGGATTATTCCTTTTAATAATTGCCACACTCTAGTCTTTTTAGAGGCTTTTATAAGCTTATAAACCAAGAATAATACAATTGCAATATCTACAATAACAGGCACAAGTTTTATTGGATACTGATATAATTCGTGCATATATTGTACTATATTTCTTTGAAAATAATTATTTATATTTTCTATAAAATTTTCAAACATACTTTTCTCCCTATTTTTTTACTATTTATTCTATCTTGCTTGGATTAAATAATAAACTACTGTAAAACACATTGATGCTACCATTAATCCAGCTAATATTCCAGCCATTATTTTTACAAAAATATTGCTTCTTCCATTTGACATTTTTATGTCCTCCTTTGTTTAATATCTACATATTAATGTTAGCACATTATTTGATATATTTCAAGATTTTTTTCGCAAAATTGGAACGAATAAAATTGAAAAAAGGACCGTCCCCTTTTTCAAAAATTTGAAAAAAAGGACCGTCCCCAATTTAAAAATTATCTTCTTAATTTAGCCTCACATTTGCTCTCAACCATTTCAATTATTTTATCAAAAACAACACTTATTTCTTCTTCTGTAAGTGTTTTCTTTGCATCCATAAATGTTAAACTATATGCAATAGATTTTTCATCTTCTGCTACATTTTCACCTGTATATACATCAAATACTTCGATATCTGTCAATAAACTTCCTGCAGCCTTCTTTATTACTGTTTCAATTTCTTTAGACTCAATCTTTTTATTCATTACAAAAGCTAAATCTTTCTTAATTGCAGGGAATTTTGAAATTTCTTTAAACTTCATTTTTCCTGTTCTCTTTGATAATAATTTGTCTAAATTGATTTCCATTACATACACATCATCTTTTGTAATGCTTGGATGTAATTTTGCAACAACACCTACAATATCATTATTTACAGATATTTCGGCACTTTGACCTGGATGAAATTCATTAATTGGATTCATCATATGTACAAAACTATATCTATTTGCATATCCCAAATAATCTAATATTTCTTCAGCTATACCTTTAATAATATAAAAATCAACATTTTGTCTATTACCAAATCCTAAATAATACTCACCTGTCATTAATACGCATAATTTACTATTTTCTCCATATTCTTCACCTTTTTTGAAGAATCCTTTTCCAATTTCAAAAATAGAAACATCTTTAATATTACGTGACTTATTATACTCATATGTTTTTACCATTGATGGAATCATACTATATCTTAATGTATTTCTTTCTTCTGTTAATGGATCTAATAATTTAAGATTTGAAAAAGTCTCATTTGTATATTTATTAGCTTCATCCTCACCAACTAACACATATGTAAGTGTTTCATTTAAACCTAGAGAAACCATTTTATTTCTTATTTCTCTTGTTGTTCTGTCATATGAACCAGCCTTAATTGGTAGTATTGGTAACTTCCCTTTGATATTATCTACACCATAGATACGACCAACTTCCTCAATTAAATCTTCTTTTATTGATATATCTAATCTTCTTCTTGGAACTAAAACACGAATATCTCCATCCTCTGCATAGCCTGTAAATTTAAGTCTTTTAAATACATCAATAACATCATCTTCTGATAAATTTGTTCCTAGTACATCATTAATATTATCTACAGTTACAAATACTTCTTTATCTTGTTTTTCAGTTCTATCAAATACACAAATTCCAGAAATAATTGTTGCATCTGCATATTTTTCTAGTAAATGACATGCTCTTTCAACAGCCATATACGTTCTATTAGGATCAAGACCTTTTTCAAATCTATTACTAGCCTCACTTCTTACAATTTTCTTAGAAGTTTTTCTAACTTTAACACCATCAAAAATAGCAGATTCGATTATAATATTTTTTGTATAATTTTCTACTTCAGTAGTTAAACCTCCCATAACACCAGCTAATCCAATTGCAGACTGTTCAGTAGCAATAACAATATCATTCTCATCTAAAGTTCTTTCTACTTCATCAAGTGTTGTTAATTTTTCACCATTTTCAGCCATTCTAACAATCAACTTATTTCCTAATCTATCAGCATCATAGAAATGTAAAGGTTGACCAACCTCAAGCATTACATAGTTACTAATATCTACAACATTATTAATTGGTCTAATACCAGACGCAATTAATCTATTTTTTATAAATGTTGGACTTTCTTTAATTGTAACATTTTCAACTTTTTTAGCTAAAAACAAACTACAATTATCTGTTTGAATATCAATCTTAAATGAGTGTGATATATTATACCCAGTTTCACTATGGGATAAATCTATTGTCTTTACAGGTTTATTATAAATTGCACCAACTTCATAAGCCATTCCTAAAATACTTAACAAATCACCTCTATTAGCTGTTAACTCAAAATCAATAACACCATCATCCATCTTCATAAACTTAATTGGATCTGCACCAATTGTAGCATTATCAGGTAACTCATGAATTCCTTCTTTATCTGCTTGTGTTAAAAATTTAGACTCAATTCCAAGCTCCGCCAAAGAACACATCATACCATTAGACTCAACTCCTCTAATAGTACCTCTCTTTATTGTAAAATCACCAGGCAACTGTGCACCAGGAAGTGCAACAATAACCTTAATTCCTTTTCTAGCATTTGGAGCCCCACACACAATCTGTAAAACTTCCTTGCCAACATCAACTTGACAAACATGTAAATGATCAGAATCCGGATGTTCCTCGCACTCCTTAATCTCCCCAATAACAAGATTAGTAGCCTCAATTAAATGACCAGCAAAATCATACTCATTACCAACCCTAGTCATATCCTCAGCCAAAGTCTTAACATCAACATCTATATCAACATAATCCTTCAAAAAATTCGTACTTAACTTCATCTTCTTCCTTCCTCTCTTCTATAATTACTTCTAAACAATTTGATAAAACAATTTTCAAAGAATGTGCACAACCAAACTCTCCCGGAGAAAAGAATTAATATTTTATAAAAAAACAATTCCCGACCTGAGCCCCAGAACATATTTCAAAAACAGCTATCGTACCATCACGCCCCGAACAACCTCAAACTCAGCCGCGTTTGGAGGGATTATTTTTTTATAAAACATTAATTCTTTTCTCTCGGCAAATCACCCAAAAAGCACATTCACCAAAGAACCTAATCCATCCTATCAAATTGTCCCAAAAACCTCACATCATTAGTATACAAATACCTCATATCCGTAATACCATACTTAAACATAGCCAACCTATCAATACCAGTTCCAAAAGCAAATCCACCATACAACTCTGGATCATACCCATTCATCTTCAAAACATTAGGATGAACAATACCAGAACCAAGTAACTCAATCCATCCAGTTTTTTTACACAAAGAACAACCTTTTCCACCGCAATTAAAACAAGAAACATCAACCTCATAAGAAGGCTCAGTAAAAGGGAAATAACTTGGTCTAAACCTTAACTCTGTATTCTCTCCTAACATCTTCTTCATAAACACTTCCAAAGTACCCTTCAAATCAGCTAATGAAACATTATTTTCCTTTTTATCTATAACCAATCCTTCAACCTGATTGAATTGATGAGAATGAGTTGCATCATCCTCCCTTCTATATGTTTTTCCAACACAAATCATTCTAATAGGATCTTTTCCACCTTTTCTCAGCATCTCTCTTGCTTGAACAGCAGATGTTTGAGTTCTTAATAAATATGAATCTGTAATATAGAAACTATCTTGCATATCTCTTGCAGGATGACCTTGTGGCAAGTTTAATCTTTCAAAACAAAATTCATCAGTTTCTAATTCTGGACCTTCAACAACATCATATCCCATAGAAACAAATAAATCCTCTATTTCCTCTATAGTTCTATTTAAAGGGTGTTTACTACCTCTTTTTATTTTTTTACTTGGTAATGTAATGTCTATTGTTTCACTCTCCAATTTTTTATTTAACTCTTCTGCCTTAAAAGACTCCTCTTTTTGTGAAATAATAGATTCCAATTCATCTTTTACCTCATTTACTAAGCTTCCTATAACAGGTCTTTCTTCTGGTGATAAAGCCCCCATTCCCCTTAATACTGAGGTTAATTCTCCTTTTTTTCCTAAATACTGTACTCTTAAATCATTCAATTCTTTCAAATCTTTTGCGTTTGAAATTTCTGAAATTGACTTTTGCTTAATAGCTTCAATTTGTTCTTTCATTATAATTCTCCTTTCATCCGACTTTTTTATTTCCATGAAAACAAAAAAAGCCATTTCAATCCTATATTAGGACGAAATGACTCGTGGTACCACCTAAATTCATAAACTTTATCTTACAACAAAATTTACCTCATTATCAGTTTTAACGTAACTACCGCTTTTATCTATTTGTTTTTTAACACTTTCAATAAAAGGCCAAAAAAGTGAAATTTCAAATAACTAATTATTTTAGGCTCTCAGCAAATACCTAATTCTCTGTATATAATTGTACAATTATTCTACTTTGCTTTTTTACTGGCATAAATTAATTGTATATATATTATCACTTTTTTTTTAAATAATCAAGACTTTTTACAATAAAATATAACTGAGGAACGATGAAGTTTCATCGTTCCTCAGAAAATACTGGAGTTTATGCTTTGTTAAGTATATTCAGGTGCATCCTTTTAACTTCCGGATTAATCCTGTTTATAACCGCCCTTACATAATCTCCATTGTGTACCGGAATTGTGTCCCTTAAATAATCTGCAATTCCCGATACATTTGGAGCAATCTCAACGAAAAATCCAGTTATTTCCTTACCTCTGTACACAGGGTTAGATACCCTAACCAGAACAACTTGACCAACTTTATAGTCGTAGTACGTCAAATCACTTGCGAGTTTTCTGCTACAATAGATTTTGTAATCCTCTTCCATACATGGTTCTCCCATGATTTTGACTTCTGCCATATCATTAAGTTTTACCCATTTTATTATGTCAACTCTGCACATGGAATGCTCCTTCACATAGCAGAAAGCACATATACCTTCACCTATATCATAGAATACTCCAGAATGGTAATACCCAATAACACTTGCTGTGTATGTGTGTTGTTTATAGCTATTCACTACGGTTTCCCATGCTTCAAGCATATTGTCCCTTCTGGAAAGGACGATTGTGCCGTCGCTCTTGATAGCTTTAACTTTTGCCCTAATCTTCTTATACTTGATTCCCGCAATTGGGTGAGGAATTTTTCCCGGCGTTCTTCTCGTCTCGAGATTATAGATTGTAGCCTCTTCCCATGGCATCTCTGCATTAAGAGATTCTCCAAGACACACAATCACCCGTCGGTTTTCTTCATCGATGTCCGTAACTATGCCTGTAACAGTAGAATTGTTTTTATAAGCATCTTGTACGAAGTTTGATGTTATGCTATAGTCAATGACATAGCAAGCCTCTGGTTTTAACGTTTTCATTTTTAATACTCCTTTTTTTATTATTACAGTAAATAACTGTTGCACTATTATAACACATTTATGTATACTTTTCAACACTTTGTTATACTTACCCTTTGATATTTTTTATATATTATTTTTAGGAAATAAAAAACCTCCTTTAAACATCAATACTTTCGTATCAACATTTAAAAGAGGTAAACTTGCATTTGAAATTCATTTACAAGTTTTAGAGAATCTGCAGATTGATAGTAGGTCCACCTTCCGGCCTACTTGGTTTAACCTTTCTTACACAAGCTTTTACAATCTTGCCATATCTGAACCTTTTTGGTCCATCATACGGAAGAAGTGCAATACCATCAACTAGAGGAGTAACCTCTACACGGTAACCCTCTATTTTATTCGCATCATCTTTAACCGGCTTTCCGATTTTCACGTCCACAATATCTAATGGTTTAAAATCCTTGTAATTCTTTTGGCAAGCTTGCTTTCTACTTACCTCGATAACATAGTTTTCTGGATTTTTCTTCAGAATGACCATTTTATGGACTTCTCCATAGCTAAGCCACTCATTTACTTCCACCCTGCTATTTGTGAACTCGTACAGATTGCATGCAGCAACAATTCCATCGCCTATGTCATAAAATAACATAGTTCCTGCGGAATTAGCATTGAGAAATGCACTCGTATAAATGAAATCTTTTGGCCTTTTACTAATTTCGTTCCATGCTTCAAGCATGTTTGCTTTTCTTGAAAGCATTATTCCATCCTCGGTTATTTTCGTAACCTTAACACGGATGTTTTTTGCCGCTAAAAAAGCAATTTGATCAGGAACGTCGCGTTTTTTGGGATACTTGGTAGATAAGGCTTTAATTGTGACCTCTGACCAGGGAAGTCTTCCCAAAACATTGTCACCAAGTACAACAATTAACTCCTTGTTTTCTCTGTCATTACGAATGACATATCCTGTTAATGTCTCGTTATGACAATATGCAAATTCTACATCTTCCATAGTTACACTATAGTCAACATAGTATTTGCATTCAGGTTTTAAGTCCTTCCGCATACTAATTCTCCTTTTTTCATATGATTTACAGTAATAACTGTTCCTGTATTATATCATATATTACATGTTTTTTCAATATTTAACATAACAAACACAGTATTTTCAAAAAATACTTCCATTTTACCAAATTTTATGCTATAATAGAGTTTGTAGGAGGTAATGAATATGTGGCAAATTTGGTTAATAATAGCTATACTATTTTTTATCTTAGAAATGATGGGACCAGGATTCTTACTCTTTTGGGTTGGAGTTGGTGCTTTAATAGCAATGGTCGTCAGCTTTTTTATAGATAACATTGCTATACAAATTGGAGTATTTACAATCTCATCAATTGCACTACTATTCTGCACAAGACCATTTGCTAATAAATTTGCAAAAACAGACAATACTGTCACAAATGCAAAATCAGTTATTGGCAAGAAAGGAATTGTTACAAAACAGATTAACTCATTAAAAGGAACTGGACAAATCAAAGTTGGCGGTGAATCATGGACAGCCAAAAGTTCTAATGAAGACATTATTGAAGAAGGTGCACAAGTCACTATTCTAGATATAAATGGAGTAAAAGCAATAGTAGAAAAAACGAAAGATAAAACTACAGAAGTAGAAAATGTTTAAATATTTTATTTATAGGAGGTAAAAAATATGTCAGGAACAGTTATATTTTTTATAATTTTACTTGCATTAGTTTTATTCATAGGATTTAAAACAATTAAAGTAGTAAAACAATCAGAAGTTTATATTATTGAAAGGTTAGGTAAATTCCACAAAGTTGCAGATGCTGGTTTAACAATAATCGTACCATTTATCGATCACGTTAGATCAATAGTTAGTTTAAAACAACAAACAATGGATATACCACCACAAGGAGTTATCACAAAGGATAACGTTACAATTACAATAGACACAGTTGTGTTCTATAAAATTACAGATCCAGCAAAAGCTGTATATGAAATTCAATCATTAAAGAAAGGTATTGAATACTTAGCAATTACAACAATTCGTGATGTTGTTGGTAAAATGGACTTAGATGAAACATTCAGTTCTCGTGATAACATCAACGATCAATTAAGAGTAATATTAGACGAAGCTACAGACCAATGGGGATGTAAAGTAGATAGAGTTGAAATTAAAGATATCACACCACCAGCAGATATCCGTGATGCGATGGAAAAACAAATGAACGCAGAACGTAATAAGAGAGCTCAAATCTTAACTGCAGAAGGTGAAAGACAAGCTGCTATTACACTTGCTGAAGGTAAAAAAGAAGCTGCTATCTTAGCCGCTGAAGCTGATAAAGAAGCTGCTATAAGAAGAGCTGCCGGTGAAGCTGAAGCTATTAAACAAGTTGCTGAAGCTAAAGCACAAGAAATTGCTATGGTTTATGAAGCAATGATGGAATCAAATCCAGATGAAAAATTAGTTCAATTAAAATCTTTAGAAACATTAAAAGAAGTTGCAAACGGTGATGCTAATAAAGTATTCATTCCATTTGATGCTACATCAGCTTTAAGCAGTTTAGGTGCTATTAAAGAAGTTTTACATGAAGATACAAAGAAAAAAGCTGATAAATAATTTATAATATAAAAAAGAACACTTACATGAGTAAGTGTTCTTTTTGTTGTCAGTTTAGTCCTGATGGAATAAACATGTACGACCATGCTGATGTAAATCAATACGATTAACCATAGGTTCATTATCGAACTTTCTGTCAAGCCATGAATTCTCGTCCACCCATTTTCTCAGCTTTTCTTTCCATTCGCTTGAGCATTTATGAATTATTAATTCCATATACTGATAATATGCTTCTTCTTTGTAGTCAAAATCATCGTCAACAACATTGCTTATCTTAACTTCACATTTAATCACTCTTTCTGCAATAATATCAGCTAACTCATTCGTTAGTGAATATTTCCTAATCATAAAACATAACAAGGAAAAATCATTTTCGAATTTAGCAAAGTGTTTAATAACTGAATAATCCAGTTTTAATTCATCAAGAATTGTCCATCTTGCATATGCAGCATTAGGATATTCAATGATTGAAAGAAGTGTTTTTAATGGTGTTTTAGGATTTCTGACAACCGCATTCAAATAGCAATTATCTTCATCAAGTCCTTGCTCATAGTCATTGTAGTGAGCGATATTAATTGCATAATCAGCAATTTCTATCAATGCCTCTGAAGAATCCAGTAATGCTGCCAATTCATACAAAAAACGATTGGAACATTTGGATATGTCGAACTCTGCTTTCATGTTATTATTTCCTCCTCAATAGTAATTTGATAGATTCTATTAGCACAACTGACCTATGCTAATTTTATATAAAACAGTCCTTGACTGTGAATTGATGCGATTATTATAACATATTTTACTTGAATTTGCAACAAAAAGCCATCCTTATGAATGGCTTTTCAATCTAAATATTATATTTTTCTCTTTCCACATAACTTGTATGTAACAACTCATGAGCCTTGTGTCCACCAACTTCTCCCAAATAATCTTCATAAATCTTAAGCACAACAGGATTTTCATGAGACTTTCTAATAGTTGATTTTTCATCAATACTATATAAACAATCAGCTCTTAATTTTCTAATATCAATTGTAGCTCTTTCTTTTGAAGAACGAATAGGTTGACCACCACCCATAATACATCCTCCAGGACATGCCATAATTTCAACAAATTGATAATCAGCCTTACCGCTTCTTATTTCGTCCATAACAATTTGAGCATTTCCTAAACCATGAGCAACAACAGCTTTAACTTCTTTATCCCCTATTTTTACAGTTGCTCTTTTAATTCCTTCTTCTCCACGAACAGCATCAAAATTAACATCTTTTAATGTTTCTCCTGTAATTTTTTCATACGCCGTTCTTAATGCAGCTTCCATAACACCACCTGTTGTTCCAAAAATTGCTGCAGCACCTGTTGCTTCTCCCATTGGATCATCAAAAATAGAATCTTCTAAATTAACAAAATCAAGTCCAGCTTGTTTAATCATTCTAGCTAATTCTCTGGTTGTTATTACATAATCAACATCCCTAATTCCATTAACATTCATTTGCTCACGATTAGCTTCAAATTTCTTAGCTATACAAGGCATTACAGAAACCACACTAATCTTTTCAGGAGCAACCCCTATTTTCTCAGCATAATAAGATTTAATTAAAGCTCCAAACATCTGATGAGGTGATTTACAACTAGAAACATGTGCTAATTGATCTGGATAATTCATCTCTATATATTTAACCCATCCAGGACTACATGATGTAATCATAGGTAAAGTTCCACCATTAGATAATCTTTCTAATAATTCATTAGCCTCTTCCATTATAGTAAAATCAGCACCAGTATTAGTATCAAAAACTTTATCAAATCCAATTCTACGTAATGCAGTAACCATTTTTCCTGTAACATTTGTACCAATAGGTAATCCAAACTCTTCACCTAAAGCAGCACGTACTGCTGGTGCAGTTTGAACAACAACATATTTATCCTCATCTTTAATTAGATTCCAAACATCTCTAGTATTATCTTTTTCTCTTAATGCACCTGTTGGACAAGACATAATACATTGTCCACAATTTGTACAATTTACATCATTTAAACTTAAGTTATCCACAGTTGATACACATGAATTGAAACCTCTGTTAGCAACATCAATAGCACCAATCTTTTGAACCTTCTTACATGTAGCAACACATCTTCTACACAAAACACATTTATTAAAATCTCTTACAATTGAAGGTGAACCACAATCAATTTCATGCTCACACAATTCACCAGAATATAAAATATCTTGTTTATTATATCTTTGAGCCAATCTTTGTAACTCACAATTACCATTTCTAACACAAGTTAAGCAATCTTTATGATGATTAGACAAAATCAAATCCAAAACAACCTCTCTTGCCTCTGAAACATCTTTAGAATTAGTCTTTACAACCATTCCCTCTTCAACCTTTTGAATACAAGAAGTAGCAAAACCTCTTCTTCCCTCTACTTCCACAATACACATCCTGCAATCTCCAGCTTCATTTATATCCTTTAAGAAACACAAAGTTGGAATATCTATACCCACAGATCTAGCAGCCTCTAATATAGTAGTTCCCTCTGGAACTGAAACATTTAATCCATCTATTGTTAAGTTTATCATAATTTTCAATCCTTTCTTGAAATATTCACTTTATTTCAATAATTTTCCACATGTTTCACATCTGTTAGTTATTTTTGCACAATCTTCGCATAATTTATGTATGTTTGTCGTTGAACTTTCTCCTTTTTTCCACATAAAGCACACATGCCAATCCTGTAAATTTCTATGATTGAATGCTCCCTATAAACAAAACCACCTCGGAGAAAACAATTAGTATTTTATAAAAAAGTAAGCCCCGACCTGAGCCCCAGAACCCAGAAAACCAACCAGCTATCGTACCCCACACTCCGAACGACCTCAAATTACGCCGCGTTTGAAGGGGTTACTTTTTTATAAAATATCTAATTATTTTCTCTCGGCAACACACCCAATCAGCACAACTAAACACAAAAACACAAACCCTATTTTGAAATTGCCTTAAACGGACACTTACTTGCACAAAGTCCACACTTAATACATTTCTCTTCATCAATAACATGAGGTTGCTTTACCTCTCCTGAAATTGCTCCAACCGGACAATTTCTCTTACATAATCCACAACCTTTACACAAATCTGAGTTGATGTGATATTTTGCTAAAGCCTTACATTCCCCAGCAGGACATCTATGTTCACGAATATGTGCCAAATACTCTTCTCTAAAATACTTCAAAGTACTTAATACAGGATTCGGAGCAGTTTGACCTAATCCACACAAAGAAGCTTTCTTAATATTTAAAGCAAGTTTCTCTAGCTTATCTAAATCCTCTTCTTCCCCATTACCATCACATATTTTTTGTAAAATCTCAAGCATTCTCTTTGTACCAATTCTACATGGAGTACACTTTCCACAAGACTCATCAACCGTAAACTCTAAATAGAATTTTGCTAAATTAACCATACATTTAGAATCATCCATAACAATAAGTCCACCTGATCCCATCATAGATCCAATTGCACCTAATGACTCATAATCAATTGGTGTATCCAGATTTTGCTCTGGAATACAACCACCTGAAGGTCCTCCTGTTTGAGCAGCTTTGAATTTTCTACCATTTGGAATTCCTCCACCTATATCAAAAACAATTTCTCTTAAAGTTGTTCCCATTGGAACTTCAACTAGTCCAATGTTGTTAACGTTTCCACCTAATGCAAAAACCTTAGTTCCTTTTGATGTTTCTGTTCCAATACTTGAGTACCATTCAGCCCCATTTAAAATAATTTGAGGGATATTTGCATATGTTTCAACATTATTTATTAATGTTGGTTTTCCCCATAATCCAGCATTTGCTGGGAATGGTGGTTTAAGTCTTGGTTGACCACGTCTTCCTTCAATTGATTCTAGTAAAGCTGTTTCCTCTCCACAAACAAAAGCTCCAGCACCTAAACGTATTTCTAGTTCAAAATCAAATCCTGTATTCCAAATATTTTTTCCTAAAATTCCATATTCCTTAGCTTGGTCAATAGCGATTTGGAATCTTCTAACAGCAATTGGATATTCTGCTCTAACATAAATATATCCCTTATTTGCACCAATTGCATATCCAGCAATCATCATAGCTTCAATAACTGAATGTGGTGTTCCCTCTAAAATACTTCTATCCATGAATGCTCCTGGATCACCCTCATCAGCATTACAAACAACATATTTTTGTTCACCCTCAGCCATTTTAGCAAAGCTCCATTTTTTGCCTGTTGGAAAACCAGCTCCACCACGGCCTCTTAATCCTGAATCAGAAATAATTTTAATTACTTCATCTGGATTTAATTCAAATAAGCTTTTTTCTAATGCTTTATAACCATCAAAAGCTATATATTCATCAATATTTTCCGGATCGATTTTTCCACAATTTCCAAGTGCAATTCTATTTTGTTTTTTATAGAAATTTAATTCATCTAATTTTTTAACAACACTTTCATCAATATCCTTGCATAATAATCTCTCTACAATTTTACCTTCTTTAATATGTACATTAATAATTTCTTCTGCATCTTCTGGTTTAACCAATGCATAAAAAACATCTTCAGGTCTAACTATAACAATCGGTCCCTTTGCACATAATCCAAAACATCCTGTTTGAATTACTTTTACATTTGTAATATTATTTTCTTTTATTGCTTTTTTTAAATTTTCTATTATAACTGGTGACTTTGAAGAAGTACATCCAGTTCCACCACATACTAAAATGTGTTTTTCAGTTGTATTTGCATTTTCGTTAACTCTTAATTCTAACTCAGATTTAACCCTTGCTCTTATTTCATCTATTTCTTCTAAAGATTTCACTATTTTCCCTCCTCGTCTCTTATTCTTTTAATAACACTTTCAACCATCTCTGGAGTAGCCTTACCATAAACCTCATCATTTACTGTAAAAACAGGAGCTAATCCACATGCACCAACACATCTAGTTGCCTCTATCGAAAATAATCCATCTTCTGTTGTTTGTCCAACATCTATTTTTAAAATTTCTTTTACTTTATCTAAAACCTTTTCTGAACCCTTAACAAAACATGCTGTTCCTAAACAAACTGCAATATTATATTTGCCTTTTGGTTCTAATGTAAACCTTGAGTAAAATGTAATTACCCCATATACTTCAGCCATTGAAATATCTAAATATTCAGATATTTCCTTTTGAGCATCTTGGCTGATATAACCATATTTTTCTTGTACTTGATTTAATATCTGTATCAAATTACTTTTATCTTTTTCATATTTTTCTAAAATTTCTTTTAATTCGTTGTTCTCTTTAGCATTTCCGCATTTACATTCACTCATATATTCTTCGTCCTCCTTAATTATTATTATATTTTTTAATACAATAATATCGTATCGTTATGATTATATCATATGTTATTTTTTTAACAACTATTTTTTTGCAAATAATTTTTTCTCTTTTGAATATATTCTTTTTTAAAAATATTTCTTTTTTAATCATATTTTTTCTAGACAAAGCATACAATATATGGTACAATAAATTGCTTTGATTTTGTGCAATATTATATGGAGGAGGAAAATTACGGTGAATAATTTCGCAAAATTTGCAGCAACCCCCAAAAAAGATGAAGCAAAGATTACGCAAAGCTTTCTATCTAAAGCAAGCAACATCTCAGCCTCATCAACACAAAAAGAGATTTGCAATCTGATTGCAGACATTGCAGACTACAAGCTTTATAGCAGTTCATCTTACAAGAATACACTCACATATCTGCAGAATCTTTTAAGTAACTGTATAGCAAGCAAATGTAATGGCGACACCAAGGGGTTTGAGAAACTTAAAAGTTTCGTAAAAAGCAAATCAGGTCAGATCCGGTAAAACAAAAAAAGCAGAAGGCATTCCTTCTGCTTTTTTTGTTATATTTCTTTTCCATAATAAGCATCTAACAAAATCTCTTTCAATTCTGTAACTAATGGTAAACGTGGATTTGCTGTTGTACATTGATCTTCAAATGCCCTATCTGCTAGCATATCAACTTTATCTAAATATTCTTCTTCAGAAATTCCTGCTTCTTTAAATGATGCTGGTATATTTAAATCTTTATTTAACTTTTGAATCTCTTGTATTAATGATTTTACTCCCTCTTCAACAGTTGAAGAAGCAAATCCCATTTTTCTTGATATTTCTGCATATTTTTGATCAGCAATAAAGTATTCATATTTAGGGAATGAAACAAATTTTGTTGGTTTACTTGCATTATATTTAATTACATATGGTAACAAAATTGCATTTAATCTACCATGTGGTAAATGGAATTCTGCACCTAGCTTGTGTGCTAATGAGTGATTTATCCCTAAAAATGCATTTGTAAATGCCATTCCAGCAATTGTACTTGCATTGTGCATTTTCTCTCTTGCAAATTTATTTGTTCCATTATTATATGCTTCTCTTAAATTTTTAAATACTAATTCTATAGCCTTTTCAGATAATCCATCTGTATAATCAGAAGCCATATTTGATACATATGCTTCTATTGCGTGTGTTAAAACATCCATACCTGTATCTGCAGTAATTGATTGAGGTAAACTCATTACCAAGTCTGGATCAACAATTGCAACATCTGGTGTTAATTCATAATCAGCTAATGGGTATTTTTTGTTAATTGTTTTATCTGATATAACTGCAAAAGATGTAACCTCAGAACCTGTTCCTGATGTTGTTGGAATTGCAACCATTTGAGCTTTAACACCTAGCTTAGGGAATTTATAGGTACGTTTACGAATATCCATAAATTTAAGTTTCATTCCCTCTGGATCAGCATCTGGATGCTCATAAAATAGCCACATTCCTTTTGCTGCATCTATTGCACTTCCACCGCCAAGAGCTATAATAACATCTGGCTTAAATTCATTCATCATTTTTACACCCCTATTAACTGTTTCAAATGATGGATCTGACTCTACATCAGAAAATATTTCTGAATGCACATATTCTTCTCTTTTTCTTAAATGATATAATATTTTATCTACATAACCTAATTTAACCATACCTGGATCTGTTACTATAAAAGCTCTTGTAATTTCAGGCATTTTTTCTAAATATTGAATTGAACCTGCTTCAAAATAAATTTTATCTGGAATTTTAAACCATTGCATATTAACCCTCCTTTTTGCAACTCTTTTTACATTTATTAAATTAACACTTGATACGTTTGCTGTTGTTGAATTTCCACCAAATGTTCCACAACCAAGTGTAAGTGATGGCATATTAGTATTATAAATATCACCTATTGCTCCATGTGTTGATGGTGAATTAACTATAATTCTTCCTGCTTTTACGGTTTCAGAGAATTTACGAATTGTTTCATCATCTTCCGAATGAATAACAGCTGAATGACCTAAACCTCCAAATTCAATTAATTTTTCAGCTAATTCTATACCTTCATCTGCACTATCAACTATATAATACGCTAAAACAGGGCTTAACTTTTCCTTTGAAAATGGATATTCTATTCCTACACCGTTTTCTTGTAATACCAACACTTTAGTCTCTTTTGGAACTTCAATACCTGCTCTTTTTGCAATATTGTATGGACTTTTTCCTACTATATCAGCATTTAAAGCACATCCTTTTTCCTCAATAAACATGCTTCCTTTTAATCTGTCTGTTTCTTCTGCAGTCATAAAGTAACATCCTGCTTGTTTCATTAATCTTTCAAATTCATCTTTAATTTCTCTATCAACAATAACAGATTGCTCAGATGCACAAATCATACCATTATCAAAAGATTTAGATAAAACCAAATCATTTACAGACGTTTCTAATTTAGCAGTTTTATCAATGTAACAAGGTACATTTCCTGGTCCCACTCCTAAAGCTGGTTTTCCACATGAGTAAGCAGCTTTAACCATTCCTGTACCACCTGTTGCTAATATTAAGTTAACATCTGGGTGATTCATTAAATAATTTGTTGCTGTTATTGAAGGTTCTTCAATCCATAAAATACAGTTTTCTGGTGCACCAGCCTTAATTGCAGCATCTCTTACTGTTTTTGCTGCTTCCACACTACATTTTTGTGATGATGGGTGGAATCCAAAAATAATAACATTTCTTGTTTTTGCAGCAATAATTGACTTAAACATTGTTGTAGATGTTGGATTTGTAACAGGTGTTACTCCTGCAATGATTCCAACAGGCTCTGCTATGCTTACATATCCTTCTTCTTCGTTTTCATCTATTATTCCAACTGTTTTATCGTATTTTATGCTATGATAAATATATTCTGTTGCAAACATATTCTTTGTTATTTTATCTTCATAAATACCGCGTCCAGTTTCTTCAATTGCCATCTTTGCAAGTTCCATGTGCTTCTCTAAGCCAGCCATTGCCATTGCCTTAATTATGTTGTTAACTTGCTCTTGATTTAATTGTAAATATTCTTCTGATGCTTTTTTAGCCTTTTCTACTAGCTCGTCAACCATAGACTTAATACGCATTTTCTCTTCTTCACTAATTTCTTGTGCCATATATCTCTTCCTCCCTTATATTTATTTTTATTACCATTTCATATTATATATTATTACCAACTTTTGTCAATCATTATTCATTTACATTTTTCAACAAATTTATCATTTTATTTTTTTACGTAAAAGCCTTTATTTTTGGTATTTTTTGTAGTATAATAGCACTAATATTTATTACAGAAAGGACTGATTTGAAACTATGGCTTATGATTTTAAAAATATAGAACAAAAATGGCAACAATATTGGGACGAAAACCATACATTTAAAACAGACGTATGGGATTTTTCAAAGCCAAAATACTACGCTCTAGACATGTTTCCTTACCCATCAGGACAAGGACTTCATGTTGGACATCCAGAAGGATATACAGCAACAGATATAATGTCAAGAATGAAAAGAATGCAAGGTTACAATGTACTTCATCCAATGGGATGGGATTCATTTGGATTACCTGCTGAACAATATGCAATTAAAACAGGTAACCACCCTGATATATTCACAAAACAAAATATTCAAGTATTCAAAAAGCAATTAAAAATGCTTGGTTTATCTTTTGATTGGGACAAAGAATTATCTACATGTGACCCTGACTATTATAAATGGACACAATGGATTTTTATTCAATTATACAAAGACGGATTAGCAAAATATGTTGATATGCCTGTTAACTGGTGTGAAGAATTAGGAACAGTTTTAGCTAATGATGAAGTAATTGATGGAAAGAGCGAACGTGGTGGCTTCCCTGTTGTTAGAAAAAATATGAAACAATGGGTATTAGATATTCCCGCCTATGCTGAAACTTTACTTGAAAACCTAGATGATTTAGATTGGCCTGAATCAACTAAGGAAATACAAAAAAATTGGATTGGAAAATCTGTTGGTGCACATGTTAAATTCAAAGTAGCAAATCATGAAGACCTTGATTTTACTGTATTTACAACAAGATGTGATACATTGTTTGGAGCTACATACTGCGTTTTGGCTCCTGAAAATGAATTAGTAAAGAAAATTACAACTTCTGAACAAGCACAAGCTGTTGAAGACTATATTAAACAATGTAGCAGTAAATCTGATTTAGAAAGAACTGAATTAAATAAAGAAAAAACTGGTGTATTTACAGGTGCATATGCTATTAACCCTGTAAATAACAAAGAAATTCCAATTTGGATTGCAGATTACGTATTAGCTTCATATGGAACAGGTGCTATTATGGCTGTTCCAGCACATGATGAAAGAGATTATGCTTTTGCAACAAAATTTGGATTAGATATAATACCTGTTCTTGAAGGCGGAGATGTTTCAAAAGAAGCATTTACTGAAGATGGACTACATATTAATTCTGATTTCTTAAATGGATTAAATAAAGAAGATGCTATTAACAAAATGCTTTCATGGCTTGAGGAAAAAGGAATTGGTACTAAAAAAATAAATTATAAATTACGTGAATGGATTTTTGCTCGTCAACGTTACTGGGGTGAACCTATTCCAATTGTTCATTTTGAAGATGGAATGGAAACAATTGATGAGAGCGAATTGCCTCTTGTTCTTCCTGAACTTGAAGACTATGCTCCTTCAAAAACAGGTGCATCTCCACTAGAGAAAGCTACTGATTGGTTAAGATATGAAAAAGATGGTAAAATTGGAAAACGTGAAACCAGTACAATGCCTGGAAGTGCAGCATCAAGTTGGTATTTCTTAAGATATATTGATCCACATAACAATGATGAATTTGCAAACCAAGAATTATTAAAACACTGGTTACCAGTTGACTTATACATGGGGGGACCTGAACACGCAGTTGGTCATCTACTTTATTCTAGATTTTGGAATAACTATTTATACAACAAAGGTTTAGTTCCAGTTAAAGAACCATTTGCAAAACTACGTCATCAAGGTATGATTTTAGGTGCAAATGGTGTGAAAATGAGCAAATCATTAGGAAATGTTGTTAATCCAGATGATATGGTAAATGAATTTGGCGCAGATAGCTTACGTATTTATGAAATGTTTATGGGACCAATTGAAGCTTCTAAACCTTGGGATCCAAAAGGAATTGATGGTTCTAAAAAATTCTTAGATAGAGTTTGGAGATTATTTGCTGAAAGCGATAAAATTCAAGATGTTGAAAATACTGAATTAGAAAAAGTATACAATTTTACAGTAAAAAAAGTAACAAATGATTATGAAACTATGAACTTTAATACAGCTATTAGTCAATTGATGATATTTATAAACTCTGCATATAAAGCTGATGTTCTACCTAAAAAATATGCAGAAGGATTTGTAAAACTATTAAATCCTGTTGCTCCACACATCACAGAAGAATTATGGACAACTGCTTTAGGTCATAACTCTTCAATAGCATATGAAAAATGGCCTGAATACGATGAATCAAAAACAATTGACGATGAAATAAATATTCCAGTTCAAGTTAATGGAAAACTAAGAGCTAACATTATTGCTCCATTAGATTCAGATGAAGCAACTGTAAAACAAATTGTTCATTCAAATCAAACTATTATCAACAATATTGAAGGTAAAACTATAATTAAAGAAATCTATGTAAAAAATAAAATATACAATATCGTTGTTAAATAGTTAAATAATTAAATTATAAAACAAAAAAGCCGCTCTGATAGCGGCTTTTTTGTTAAACATGAATTTCATCTTCCATAAAATCCATGGCGTGCTTTATGCATATTTTTCTTAAAGCATCAAGTCTGGCTGAAAAATCTCCATAGTTTTCTAATTCCTCCAGACGTAAAATTTCTTTCATATCATCCCCGATATCTAAGATAAACTCTCCATTTTCGTAGAAAATTTCTCTTAGTTTTTCCGTGGTATCTACTGGTATTCCCATACGTTTATCTCCGAATGGTACCATTATAAACTCTCCATCAATTAAGGATTTTTGCTTTAAGATTGGAATTAATTCATCACGATTCATATCTTTATCGAAGTATTCTTCGAACAAATCATAAAACGCTATGAAATCATTCATCATGCGATAAAGATCTTTTCGATTTTCGTTTATCATACGTTTCCGTTTTCTTCTAGAGTCAGTTAGCATTGAGATATTGAGACCGAAGCTGATTCCAGATACGATGGCAACTAGATAGATAAACAGATTTGTGAACATTGTTTGTTCTCCTTTCTTTAATAAAAGCGTAGGCGTATAGGTGTATGAACTTTATTTTACTTTGATATCGAACATTGTATTTTCATTTCTTCTCATACATTCTGTCCGAATCTTCTGCAGTGCTTCTGTGAACACTTCATAATCAGTATAGTCATATTGAAATTGATATTTTTCCTCGACCAATTCTTCATATTTAAGAATAAAATCACCAGCAGCTAAAAAGCACTGACGTAATTCTTTTGTATTGCGAAAAGGTACACTTTTAATCATTCCAAAATCGAAGGATAGAAATTCAATATCTAAACCTTCCATTTTAGGATTGATTGCTTTTATCATTTCATTTACGTCCATATCTTGATTAATCACATTCTGAATTGACTCATAGTTATAATTGAACTCGTCTATTGAGCGAATTAAATTATTTATCGCTATCCGTTTCGGATTCAACCTAACTATAAGAATACACAGCATAAGCAAAATATACAGCAAAAAAACCTTAAAAAGCATTCACCATCTTCCTTTCATATTAATTAATATTATAAAGATTTCTGTTTTTTTGCGTCCATATTTTATCACATTTTTGTTGTTTTTTCAAGCCTTTCAAGCTTGAAATTATTAACTTCCGCACCAATTAATATAATATACATACAAAAATAAATCCACATCATAGCTAAAACTATTGTAGTTAAACTCCCATACATTACTGAAAAACCTTTAAACGTTTTTAAATATATAGAAAAAATATACGAAATTATTTGCCAACCAACAGTAGCTATAAAAGCTCCGGGAATTTGTCTTTTTATTCCCTGTTTATGTCCTGGAACAAATCTATATATAGCAAGTAAAATTATAAATAATACTATATACACTCCTATTTTTGATAAATTTAATAGATTAGTAATAAATCTAGGAATCACAAAATTTTCTTCAATAAAAGTAGTTAAGGTATTTCCAAAAACCGATAATAGAAGTACTGAAATTACCATTAAAACAAAAAAAACTGTTAATATTATTGATTTTAATTGCATAAAAAGAAAATTATATTCTTTTTCTGTTTCATAAATTTTGTGTAACCCTTTTGATAATGCGTGAAAGCCTCTTTTGGCTGACCAAAGCAGAAATATTGCAGATATTGACACTGTTCCAACTGATTTAGAATATACCTCTTGTATTATTCCAATTGTTGTGTCACTCATTGTATCCGGTATTACAGTATGAAGAATATCAAATAACGTTTCTTTTGATATAGACGAATATTGTATCAGCGTAACTACTAACATTACAAATGGTATAAAAGACAAAATTGTATAGTATGCGCATTGAGCGGTATATTCACTTACATTATGCTTAGATAAATTTGTGCAAAACTTTTTAAGATTATTCCACACTAATTCCATTAAATTTCCTCCTTATACTATTTGCCACTTCTCTACCGGTTCTTGCAGCCCATGCAACTGTTGCTTTTGTTCCAGCAATATCTCCTCCAGCATATACATTTTCCAAAGAAGTTTCAAAATTATTATTTACTTTTATAAATCCCTTTTTATCACATTCAATTCCTAAACCATTAACAACTTTTTCTTCAGGCATTGAACCAATTGCCATTACAACATAATCCACATTTTTCTCAAAGTTGCTTCCTTCTACATTAACTGGTGAAAGTCTTGACTCACCCTCTTTTTGAACCAATTCTGTCCTAACACATTCTATTTTTTGAACTATGCCCTCCCCTATTATTTTAACAATGTTAGTTTGAAACAGAAAATCTACACCTTCTTTTTTAGCATCTTCAATTTCCTTTCTTTCAGCAGGCATCTGTTCCTCAGCCCTTCTATATACAACTGTAACCTGTTTTGCTCCCAATTTATTTATAGTTCTTGCACAATCCATTGCAACATTTCCACCGCCAACTACAGCAACATTTTTTCCTTCATAATTTGGATGCTTATTATATTCTAACAAAGAATTTCCACCATAAACTCCTTCTAAATCTTCGCCCTCAACATTCATTTTCCATGGAATATTTGCACCAATTGCAATAAAAACTGCATCATAGTCTTTAATTAGTTTATCTAAGAAAATATCTTTCCCCAACTCTTTATCTATTTCTATATTTATTCCTAAATCTAATATTTTATTAATTGTACCGTCTAATATCTTTCTATCTAATCTAAACTCAGGAATTCCATATCTTAAAAGTCCTCCTAGCTTGTCTCTTTTTTCAAATATTGTTACTTCAAATCCACTTCTAGCAAGGAATGCAGCACATGTTAATCCCGCTGGTCCACTACCAATTATTGCAATTTTCTTTTTTGGCAACATACTATTCTCACTTTTTATCTCTACATCCATATCGAAACCTTCTTCTATAGCCATATCACCAATAAACGCTTCTAATGTTCCAATGTTTACAGGATTTGATTTAATACCTCTTACACATTTACCCATACACTGACTCATATGAGGACATATTCTACCACAAACTGATTCTAACACTGTAGTTTTGCTAAGTATTTTATATGCTTGTTCATAATTATTTTCCCTTATATTTTTTATAAACTCAGGAATATCATTCTCAAGTGGACACCCACTTCTACAAGGTTTTGTTTTACAGTTCAAGCAGTACTCTGCCATTTCTTTTATATTTTCTTCATTCATATTTATTTCTCCATTTACATTAATCTATCTCAATTATATAGAATGCTCTTTATATTTTCAACTTATTTTTTCTTTTATAGTTTAAATAAATGCACACAGTTATTTTTTATCTACAGTGAAATAATAGCAGTGCCTCGACCAGCATCCTTCCCATCTCCTCTATAGGAATGAATAATATCTTTATTACACACACTGCAAATTCCGCAGTCATAAATATTGTTTTCCTTAATTTCACATTCTTGAAGCAAAACTTTTGTAACTAAAACCGTATCGATTCTCCACTTGCCAGTTCCATCTATATCTTTTCCTATATACTCAATAAAATCATTTAACCTATTTGTATAGCCAAACGTATCCTCGCACAATTTTTTTACATCTTCTTTAACCTCAAAATGACATTTCCTAATACTTGGACAAATGCACACAATTATATCCTCTGGATTACACCCATAACTCTGAACCATTTTATTAACACCATTTGCCGCAATCTTAGCAAAAGTTCCTCTCCAACCAGAATGCACATTACCAATTACTCTTTTCACCGGATCATAAAAAAGAAGTAAAATACAATCCGCATTAACAGAAGCCAAAGAAACCCCTTCAATATTAGTAACCAATCCATCAACATCCTTAAACATATCTTCTTCAATACTCATCTTTCCAGGCAAGTTATCCACAATTTTCACACAGTTTGTATGAGTCTGATTAGGCTTAACAAGCTTATTCACATCCACACCAATCACATTACAAAACCTAGCATAATTATCCACCGCAGCACTATAAGTCTCACTACTTACAACCCCCGGTCTAGTATTAAAAAAATGTGGCTTCAAACTATAAGCATGCTTAACCCCAAGCTCCAACAACTTCCTAAACTGCAAAAACTCAAACCCATTCTCCCTCTTATGAATCACAACCTCATTACTCAAATCTCTCAAACCCAAACACATCCTTTACAAATATATAAATAAACTACTCACACACGAAAAAAACAAAAATTATAAATACACTATTCACCCCAAAAAACATAACTTTAAATATACCACACACACTCCCTCGGAGAAAAGAATTAATATTTTATAAAAAATTAATTCCGACCTGAGCCCAAAAACATCTAACCCAACCAGTTATCGTACCACGCACCCCGAACAATCTCAAACACCACCGCGTTTGGAGGGATTACTTTTTTATAAAATATTAATTCTTTTCTCTCGGCAACACACTAAAAAAATCACTCCTCCTGCATCATCTCCAACACAGCCTCCTTCTCCGCATTAGCAATATAATTATACCCATTCGTACAATCCGCCCCATTAAAATTACAAACCGACTTATACGCACAAAAATCACAAGGCGTCTTCTTATTCTTAGTATTATAATACGGATTAATATCAATATTTCCACTCAAAATCTCCAAAGAAATCTGCTTAATAATCCTATTAGTATACTTCTGCAAATACTCAAATTGCTTTCTACTAACCGAACTTGAACGTGTACTACTCAAAGTTCCATCTTTCCCAACATACGCCGGAACAACATTAGAAGCACCCGTCTCCAAATTAGTATCCATCATCTTAACAACATCCACATCAGCCAAAATAAGCCCTTGCATCTTAAACTGTTTCCTAATCTTCTCCTCAATTTCCTCCTCAGACAAACTCTTCTTAGACTTAACAACAGGATCAATCAAATTAAAATATAAAACCCCCGCCGGCATTAAATCCTCAGCATTACAAACAGCATCTAAGTAAGTAATTAACTGAAGCTGTAACCCCGCATACACCTGATTCAAATCAATATTTTTAGCAGAAGATTTATAATCTATAATACGTACATAATTATTACCATCCAACTTTGCAATATCAATTCTATCAATCTTTCCAGTAATCTCAACATTTTGTCCATTATCTAATTTCATAGTAATTGGCGGATACTCTTTACCCTCTTTGAATTCTACTTCGTTTCCTAACACATCAAACTTACTATATTTCAAACTATCAACAATATATTTCATAGATCTAAAAATAACTTTTTTCAAACGCATACTTAAAGCCTTATACTTTGGAGAACTTGTAAATATATAATTTTTATTTAATCCTAATTTTTCATCAATAATTTCTTCAACAAGCTCTCTAATTTGCTCATCAGATAAATCTTTTACATCATATGATCTTTCCTTAATACTATTAAAAAACGTATCTATTACATCATGCATAAATGTACCAGTATCAACCGGATTAATTTTAAAATTATCTTTTTCAGATAACTTTAATCCATACTTTAAATAATAAGCAAAATGGCACGCTTGATATTGTTCCAACCTTGAAACGCTAGTCCTTAAGGTATCTCCATACATTTTTGAAATGTTCTTTTGATTTATTTTCTCTGGTTTATTGTTATATAGAAGTGCTTCCATTGCCTTTTCTAATTTATACTTCCATACTTTATTATTCTTGTAATAATTATAAACCTCTACCCATTCATCACTTATTTCACCTGTATCTCTATATTCTCCTAGTTTATTTAGTAATTCGTCAAATGTAGTATTTTCAATTAAAATCTCAGATGTTCTTTCAATTATATCGCTATCTTCCTCTAATTTTGGAAATATTTTTTTCATTTTTGATATTAGTATTGAACCTCTTAAAGTCTTTCCCTCTGAATTTGAAGATGAATATGATAAAAATAATTTTTCCTCAGCAGTTGTAAAGGCTTTGTATATATTGAAATTATCTTCGTATAAGCTTTCTATTGTATTTCTAGCAAGTTCCATTCCTCTTTCTTTTAAATACTGTCTATCATTATCGTTAAAAAATCCTTCATTTTTATGTACAGAAGGAAACATTCCATCATTTAAACCTATTATAAATATAGCTTTGACCTTATGACTTCTTGATCTATCAATATCACCTATAATTACTTGATCTTGCGTTCCAGGTATTTTACCTAAATCGCTACTTGCCAGTCCTGTTTTTAATATTTGCATATATTTATCAAATGAAACTTTTTCATCACCAAAAACCAAAACAATTTCATCTAATACATTCATAATAATTTTCCAGCTTGTTTCATATTGCGTTGCAAACTCAGTCTGTCCAGCCATTTTTAATTCCTCAATTTTGTTTTCAAACTTCTTGTCGATTTCATTTTTTATTAAAAAATCATATAGATTCATTGTAATATTTTTTACATTATTTGCCCCAGATAAGCTATCTTTGAATTCTAGTAATGGATTTACTATCATCCTTCTCATTTCTCTTATTCTTTCTATTTGCTCTCTATTTGTATCATCCTCATCTTTAAAATTCCACTCTGATTTATACCACTTATTATTCTTTATCCCCCACTTTTGGCAATAGTTTTCAAGCATAAATATTTCTTGTTTGCTTATGTCTAAAAATCCTGTTTTAACATAATTTAAAACAGATTCATATGACCAATTTCTTGCAAAAATTTCTAATATAGAAAGTATATATTTTACGATAATATTTTGGCTTAAATCTTTCTTTTCATCAATGAAAACTGGAATTTGATATTTATTAAATACTACTTTAACCAAATTTGAATATACATCAAGCCCCTTTGTAATTACAGCTATATCCTTATATCTGTAGTTTTCATTTCTTACTAACTTAACAATGTTAATTGCAACATTTTCAATTTCTGAATATTGATTATTTGCTAAAAATAGTTTGATATTTTCAGGCTGTTCTTCGTATTTTTTATATGGAATTGCATACAAATTTCTTTCCAAATGTTCTAGTTCTTTATTCTTAAATCTGTAAATAGTATCTAAGCAAACCGGATCATCTAATGGTATTTCTTCTGATTTTACAATTTCAAATAACCTAGATATAGTCAATTTATTTGAAAAAAAGACATCACTTTCAGGAGAAAAGCTATCTTCTATGGAATCAGAGCAAATAGTTATATTTACCTGACTTGCAACCTTAGCTAGCTGTTTTATAATTTCATATTCTTGCTTTGTGAATCCTACAAACTCGTCTATATAAATTAAAGTATTATCAAATATATTAACATCTATTAATTGATTTGCAAGATTAGTTAAGTTATCATTTTCATCAATATATCGATTCTCTATTTTATTTTCAAATTCACTATATACCTGCAAAATATCTTGTATTTTTAATTTCAAATAGTTGTCTGTTGTTTCTTCCATAGTCTTATTTAAATCGTCAACCATAACTCCATGCTTTTTAAACTCTGTAATTTGATCAATAATAAGCTCTATGTTTTCATCTGACTTTCCAAGAAATTTTAGCTTACTTTTTTTACCACATAAAATGTTATAAATTAGCATTGCTTTTCCTGAATTTGATATATTTATTTTTGCAGTTCCCCCTACTTCTGCTGCTACTCTGTATGCCATTCTGTTAAAAGTTAAAACCTCAGCATTTAATACTGCCGAATTTCCTAAAGTCTCAAGTAACTTTTTTTCAGCAGTAAAAGAAAACTGTTCTGGAGTAATTATATATATCTTTTTTCCACAATTTATTAACTCTTTTATCTCATTAAATATAAACTCACTTTTTCCTGAGCCTGATTTTCCATATATTAATCTAATTGACATTTTTTATTTCCTTTCAAATTAAATTCCACGTTTCCAAAAAAATAAATATTGTTGTGCTATTCCTTGCAAATCTGCAAATTTATCATTTGCTAAACTTAGTACTAGCTTCTTGTCTACTTTATTCTCGTCTTCGTTGTGAATATATAGCTCATTCATAACTCTTCTAACCCACACATCAATTGGAAAAACATCCAATCTTTTTAACGTTGAAAATAGCAAAATACAATCAGCAACCTTTGGACCAACGCCTGGCAACTTTAATAATTCATCTCTTACAACCTGTGTATCTTTTTCATTGTGTAGTTTATCAAAGTCGACTTCACCATTTACTACCATTTGTGTGGTTTCATACACCCTAACATCTCTAAAACCTAACCCTAAATTTCTAAGTTCTTCTACACTTGCTTTTCCAAGTTGTTTTGGTGTTGGGAAAGAGTAATATTGGGCGCCATCCCAGATTATTCTATTACCATATCTTTTTGAAATTCTTTCAATTATTCCCTTAATTCTTGGAATATTATTATTGGCTGAAATAATAAATGATATAATTGTTTCCCACAAGTCTTGATTTAGCAATCTTATTCCGTCACCATATGAAATGCTTTCCTTCATATGCTCATCAATTTTTCTTAAAGATTTTTTTATTTTTTCATAATCTCTATCCATATCAAAATAAGAATGTACTAACTCATTTAAGTTATCTTTTCCAAAGCTTTTTACATATACATTATTATCTATCATTTTTATATTAATAACATTTTCTCCAACAACACCTGTATAACTTCCATCTTCATTTTTATTCCATCTAAAACATTGTCCGCATTCAAATATGTGTGTTAAATTAAATGACTTTACATTTTTTAATACCAAATTTTGTTCTTTCATATTATCACTTTTCCTATTCTATTTTTATAAATTAATTATATAAAAAAGCTTTTAAAATTACAATGATTTGTTAGACATAAAATAGAAGTAAATATTTCCAATAACCTTACATAGCAAAAAAATAAGAGCTATGTTTCCATAGCCCATTTATATACTTTATATCTATTCAGCAATATTATTTACTTCACCTATAACTTCTTCTGCAACATTTGTTTCAGTAGTTGTTTCAACACTTGGTTGTGAAACAGTATTAACAACTTCAGTTGCCACCTCTGATATATTCTTTGATTGACCAAAAGAGAAAGCTTTTCTTTCTGTTTTAGCACTACCTTCAAGTTTTCTGATAAATTCAGCTTTAGTATTGTCTAAAGTTTCTTGCATAGCTGCAAACATCTCTTCAACATCATTTCTTGTAAAATCATAAGTATTACTTCTTGCCATAGGTTCCAAAATTTGAATGTTATGCATTACATTATTTACCCTTTTACTTGCGTTTTCCATAAATTTTTGTCTTTTTTGTTCGTTAATTTCCATTCTAATTTCTCCTTTATTGTAAAATATTACTGTCATTTATTTTATACAGCACAATTAATTTATAACACTTTTGTAAAAAATAAACAATAATTTTCAAAAAAATAATTTAGTTTGACATAATTCGACAAAAATGATATAATAATGCACGTTGGTATATTCACATTTTAATAGTGCACAAGGAGGAATCAACATGCACAATAGACGACTGAAGAATCTTTTAAAGGCAAGTACTGAAAATGCTTTAGAGGCTTCAAGAAGCAGAATTCCACGGTTCTACTCTTTTGTGGTAGGTGGCAATATGGTAAAAATCCCCATTGTTCCACCCACTTACATTGACAAAGAGGAATACTTAAAAACAAAGGATAATATTCCTTTTGTAGAAGTTCGTGAAAAGAACTATCAATGGCTTCATGAGTTTTCTTCTAAAATTGTACAAGACGGACACGACCCTAGTGTTCCCCTTCGAAATTTCGACTTAGATGTACAAAACCCTGGAATTTCCGCATTCAGACTCTATACAGAACCTGATGAAGAAACAGGCAAGGAAGATCTTATGCAAGTACAAGTTCGTCGTATCCCAGAAAAGCCTTGGCTTTTCCAGCTGGATTACTTTGAGCTTGAAAATGACAAAATGGTTAATAAGTTTATCGGAGTGTGCGACATGTCTGACAAAAAAATGACTATCTATGACATGGTTATCAACAGGTCTACACTCCCTTATCAATCGGCCATGGAAGTTATACATAAGATAACATGCTTATTTAGAGACATCCTCATTTATATGAGGATATGGGCTTATGATGACCCCAAAAACTCTAAGCTTTGCGAAGTGCTTCCATTATACTCTGCCTTTTCAGCGTAATCGTCGTTCCAACAAAAAGACCTAAATATGAGTCCCTTTCGGGCTCACATTTAGGTCTTTTTCATATATTAATTTATATTTCTACTTCTATTTCATTTACCCCTCCATTACCTTCTAGTTTTATTTTTCCATTCTCAATTACATCCCCATTCAATTTTACAGTTTTTCCCTTATTACTTTTATCGTTAATATTTTTAATCTTTATATTGTATCTCGTTTCACCATTTTTATATTTTATTTCATACTCTTTCCACTCGCTTGGAATAGATGGATTAAAACTCATATAACCATTTTCAATATTTAATCCTAAAATATATTTTATTCCTGCTATATACATCCAACTACTTGAACCAGTATACCAAGTCCATCCACCACGTCCTAATAAATTTCCTTGTCCATACACATCAGCTGGAATAATATACGGTTCCACTTTATATTTCATAACACTATCTTTCGTTTTAGTGTGTTCAATCGGATTAATCATTCTAAAATATTCTGTAGCTTTATTTCCAAGTCCTAACATTGATTCTGCAATTATTACCCAAATAGCAGCATGCGTGTATTGACCGCCATTTTCTCTGGTTCCAGGTAGATATGCCTTAATATACCCAGGTTCTATATCTCCATTTTCAAAAGGAGGATCTAAAAGTTTTATAATTCCGTTTTCGGTATCCACTAGGTGATTTTCTAAACTTTCCATTGATATATATTTCTTGTCATTATCTCCCATATTTGAAATTACAGACCAGCTTTGAGCAATACTATCTATCTTACATTCTTCATTTTGTAAACTTCCGGAGTACCTTCCCATCATCCATAAAAGCTCTATTGAACCATCTTCCATCCCAAGCCTTAATATTTACAGACTTTTTAAGTTGTTCTAAAACTTCCTTATATCTCTTTGATCTTACTTTTTCAGCTCCTGCATATTCTTCAACGTTTTGTTTACCTTCTTCATATTCGCATATTTTTATAAATTTCTGTAATACACTACCCAAGAAAAAAGCTAACCATACACTTTCTCCTCTACCTTTATTTCCAACCGTACTAAATCCATCATTCCAGTCTCCCGATCCTATTTTTGGCAATCCATGTTCACCAAATTTTAGTGATTTTTCTATAGCCTTTACGCAATGCTCAAATATTGTCCCTTCTTCTTCCGATGGCAAGTATAAATCATATTTTTCGTCAACACCTTCCTCTAATACGTTTCCTTCTATATATTTTGTTTTAATATCCAAAATACTATAATCACCTGTAAATTCTATATAATCTGCAACTACATATGGTAACCATAATAAATCATCAGAAAATCTTGTTCTAATTCCTCTTTTAGTATCATCATGCCACCAATGTTCCACATCTCCTTCTATAAACTGATGTTGGCTATGTTTAATAATTTGCTCTTTGGTTATTTCTGGATTTAAATATTTGGCACTTAAACTATCTTGCAGCTGATCTCTAAATCCAAAAGCTCCTCCAGATTGATAAAAGCCTGTTCTTCCCAACATTCTGCTAGCTATTGTTTGATACATTACCCATCCATTTAATAAAATGTTCATAGAGTCTACCGGTGTTTTCACTTGTATTTTACTTAATAAATCACCCCAGTATCTTCTTACTGTTTCATTTTCTTGGAAACAATTATTTAAATTACTATATTTGTATGCTAAATCTTGGCATCCAATTATTGTATCATTTGTTCCCATAACTATTGAAATTTCTTTGTTTTCCAATGATTCAAGCTCAACCTCAATTTCAATTGCTATTATATTACTTAATTTCCATGAAAAATTATTACTGAAATTGTCTAAATTCAAACCTGATGGATTTTGTAGTCCGCCATTTCCAATAAATTCTTTTTTTTGTCCCGTGTATGATTTTATTTTCTCACTACTTGATACAAACAGTATATCATGGAAATCAGAATTTACAACATTTTTAGCTAATACCATATTGCTATTTTTGTTATATTTCATCTTTAGAAACTCATTTGTTTTTACTTCCTCTTCCCCCAATACAGGTTTCAAATAGTAAACCAGTTTTAATTTTCTCCTACGAGGCGTTTCATTTTTAAGTCTAATCATATACACTTTTACACAGTCGTCTTTAGGAACAAATATTTCCGCTTCTTGCTTTATACCGTAAACTCTCATGAAGATATTTTGCATATCCGAATCCATATGTTATATAATAATCGTTATTATCTGGCATAGGATTTAAACCTAAAGACCACGCTTTTTTTGTTTCATCATCTTTTATATAAATAGCTTCTGATGGCACATCTAAAACTGGATTATTTGACCACGAAGTAATTCTATTTAATCTGCTGTTCTTATACCATGTATATCCAGCCATTCCTTCAGTAACGACTGTTCCAAAGTTTTTATTTGTTAAAATATGACTCCATGGCATTGGTACATTTTCATTTTTATTTACTCGTATCAAGTATTCCTTCCCATCCTGTGAAAATCCGCCAAAATCATTATAATATTGTAGATTATTATTTAGCAATAAATTATCTTTTCTTTCCTCTTGTGTTAATTCTTGTTTTTCTATCATATCATTCTTGTTTATTTTAATAATATTCTCATCTAGCTCATTAAGCTGTAAATTTAGGTTTCCGTTTTTTGCATCAATAACTAATTTTGAATATACAGAAATTAAATCAACATCTTGCTCCTTGATGTTATTTAGCACGTATATTCCACCTTTGGTATTTAACATATACGCTAAATTTCTGTTTAAAATCGCATCAAGAATCGCATCCTTAACATAGCTATCATATTTTTCCTTTTCTTCATTTAATATTACTAAATCGAATTCTAGATTTTTGGTTTTAAAATATTCGTACGCTTTGACTAATTCTGAGATAACATCAATATCACTTACATTTTTTATTTTAGCAAAAACAATTGGAAAATCACCAGAAATACCAAATTTCCATAATTCTGTTATTGGATAGATATCTTCCAAATATACATTTCCACTACTATTTAAATTATTTCCAATAATATAATTTAACAATCTTTGATACATAGCAATATCTTTTCCAGTAATTTCTAAATATCTATTTTCTGCTTCAACTCTTGCTTTTGAAAGTTCAAATGTTCTTTTGTTATTATCAATATTCATATATTTTTTAATTTTATTTAACACATATTCTTTATCTTTTGAAACACAAATAATCAAATCAAATATTATCTTTTCCTTTGCTTTAATATTTATAGTTTTTCTCATTGCAATAATAGGATCTGTTGTTAATTCAACTTTCTTGCTAAATGGTTTTGAATTTTCTACAAGCTTTGGAATATCAAAATTATTTCTTCCTATAAATCTTTCTTTACTAAGTTCATATTCAACTTCTCCAATTGAACTTTCTTCTGAATATAGATTCACGGCCATATACATTTCTTGCTCATTTTCAGAACGTTTTTTTCTCTTTACCAAAATAGTATTTGTATCTGCAATATACTCGTAACTTAAGAATAAATTGTTGAATGCTGGATGAGCGTAATCCTGCTCTTTCTTTGATAGAACTGGCTCTATAAAAGAGCTTATTTCTAAAGTTTCATCAGTGTTTCCTAAATTCTTAATTTCCAATCTTCTTATTTCTACAGAATCATTTGGACTTACAGTTACTATTGTTTTAGTTTCTATGTTCCCATCAATTCTTACTATTTTAGTTTTATCCGGTGCAAATGTTACAGTGTATTTATCAGGCTCTTCATACCCATGATTGTATCCACTAGTCCAAATTTTTTTATTTTTAATATTCTTTACATAGAAGTATATTCCTTGCTCTAAATCGGATGTTGGTTTATATCTATTTATTAATATATCTTTATATTTGCTAAAGCCATTCCCTTTGTCATCCATTATTATGGTATAATCCTTATTTGCAATTAAATTATATCTATCTATATCATTATTTATTTTAGTAAATGTTTTTTCTGAATAATAGTCATAATTATTGTATTTTATCTTTTCTACTTTTTCCTTCTGTTCTTTTGTTATAACTATATTTTCAGGCATTCTTTCCTCTAATAAAATATTAACTGCTTGCATTTCAGGATTTTTCATGAATCTTTTTTGTAGGATATTCTTGTTAAACAGATTATTAATTGATAGTAAAATTAATGCCTGATGGTGTGCCATATATGTTTTAACATTTTCATATTTATTGTTTTTACCTACCCTATTTGGAGTATAATCTATTGCTTCATAGAATCCATACTTATCGTACATGCCCTGTTTTTCTAGTTTCTTTATGTTTTCCAAAACAGCTTTTGGTTCTTCTGTTATTGCTAAAATTGAACCATAGGATGACACAACCATTTCATCTGCCAAACCTCTTTTTAATCCAAGCCATGGGATTCCAAAAGCTTTGTATTGATAATTATTATTTAAATCTTTCAAATTAAAAGCTGACTCCGATATTCCCCATGGAATTCCTAGTTTTTTTGTGTATTCTTTCTGGCTCATTATCATAAATTTGCACGATTCATCTAATAAGCTTCCTGGATACTTTGGAATATTTATGTTTGGCATTAAATATTCAAATGAAGTTCCTGACCATGAAATCAATCCTTTATATTTATTTAATACAGTAAGTGTTCTACTTAAGTTATACCAATTCTTTACATCTATGTCTTTTTTTGCTATGGCAACTAAGCTTGCTTGTCTTGCTTCAGATGCAATCAAATCATAATATGAATCGACTAATTTATTTTCTTCAACATCAAAGCCTACTGAGAATAAGTTATTTTTATAGTCAAATAGTTTTGTAAAATCAGTATTTTGAATTAATTCTTTTACTTGTATTTTCATTGAATTAATTTTATCTATTAAAGTCAAGGGGCTATCTACAGTTTGAATCACATTTTCCAAAAATTGATATACAACATATAAATATCCCACAAAATTACCACTATCAACTGATGAAACAAATCTAGGTGTTAGTGGATCTAAATTATCTAGATTATACCAGTTATATAAATGACCATTCCATTTTTGTAAACCATAAACTGTGTTTATAGTTTTTTCTAATAAGTTTATGGTATCTTCCAAGTTTTCAAATTCTAAATCGTAACTTGAAATTATTGAAAGCATTGCTAATCCTATATTTGTTGATGATGTTCTCATTACAACTTTTGGATTTCTGTCTTCCTGATAATTATCTGGTGGCAAAAAATTTGTTTTTTCATTAATATAATCCTTAAAGAAAAGCCATGTTTTTTCAGCAATGTGTCGAACATAATCTTGTTCATTTTTATTTAGTAAATCTAACTTATCTATTTCTTTAATTGGTTTACTAATATTGCACATGATTATAGGTGCAATTATCCATAGTATTGAAATAACTAAAATCACTAATTCCTGTACGACTTGTAAATCAATTAATAATACCAATCCTATTCCTATCATACCTGCTATTATATTTGGAATCATACTAAAACAGTAATTTTTTAAATCATTCTTTGATTTTTTTTCTGCTTCTTCAGCTGTAACCCATTCTAATAAATGTTTTTTGCTAACTAGCATTCTGTATAAGCTTGTAATCTCAGCATTAATAGCCATATATGCCTTATCTGGAATTGTAATTATTGTAAAAAAAGCTTTTATTAAGCTGTTTTTTAATGTGGTTTGTTTTTTTACAAAAGTCTTTTGTCCTGTTTCTCCTTCTTTTTTGAATATCACTTTATTAACTATCTCTAAAATATATGGAATTGTTACTGCCACAAGTAAAAATACAATAATTGGCCACATCTTCACTTTATAAACTGCATTAGTAAGAATTACTAATATTAATAATACTAATACACTACTTTCTAGTTTGCTTCGCAATATATTATCTGCAATTTTATATTTAGATAACAAATCTATCTTTCTGTTTTTTATCCATTTTAATATTTGATAATCTCCTCTAATCCACCTATGAAGCCTTTTCTTAAAAGCTAGATAATTAGTAGGATAACCATCCATAAGCATTACATCTGAAACCATTCCGCATCTTAGATATGATCCTTCCAATAAATCATGGCTTAATACTGTATTTTCAGGAATTTCATTTTTCAAAACCTTAGAAAAGACTTTTAAATCATAAATTCCTTTTCCTGTAAAAATTCCTTCATCAAAATTGTCTTGATATACATCAAAGATTGCGTTAACATATGAATCTGTACCACCTTGTCCTGAAAAAATTTCGGTAAACAAACTTCGTCTTACTTCTAACAATCCTATTCCAACTCTTGGTTGCATTAATGCATGCCCCTTAATTACAACATTTTTATTTTGATCTAATATTGGTTTATTTAAAATATGTGCCATTGCACCAATTAATTCTAATCCTGAATTTAGTGTCAAATCTGTATCGCTATCTAGCGTAATTACATATTTTATTTCCGGGTGAGACTTTTTGTCAGTGTCCCCAAAAGTCTCACCTAAATTTTCTTCAAAACTATTATATAAAAATGGGTTCTTTATATTTCCTAACAAATACTCATTAAATTGAGTAATAGCACCTCTTTTTCTCTCCCATCCTAAATAACATTCCTCTGCCTCATTCCACACTCTTTTCCTATAAATAAAATTAAATTTACTAAACTCTTTATCCGGATATTTTTCATTTAGTCTACCTATTTCTTTAATTCCTGCTTCTATTATTTCACTGTCGAAATCCTCTTTTTCATTTGATTCACTTGAACAGTCTCCTAATAATGTAAAATATAAATTATCACTCTTATTTGCTATATAATACACTTCTAGCTTTGAAAATAATTCATGTACTTTCTCCGCTGTTTTTACAATTGTTGGTATAATTACCATTGTTGCACTTTCTTTTGGAATTCCTAATTTATAATCTAATTTTGGGAGCATCTTAGGTTTTATTATTTTACTCAAAATATATTGGATTAATTGCACAACTATGGTTTGACTTGGTATTAGCGCTGTAATAAAAATTAATGAAGAAATAATTATATTTGCACCGTTCTTATACACATATGTTCCACATAATAAGCTTAATAATATTGATAACAATATAATTCCAAAAACATATATTCTTTTTTTAGTTTTTAATTTTATAAATTTAACTCTTTTATTTAATAGCTCTGAAAGTAGTTGTTCTTTTCCTTTTGAAATCAAATAATATCCAATATGAGTTTCTTTACCTCTACTTGCTAATTCTAAACATTTCTTTGCAACATATATTTCAGATATTTTTGTTTTTTTTGCAATTTTCTGAATTTCTTGTCTGTAATACGCTCTAGTTTTATAATCCATTTTACTATATACACATGCAGGATCCTTTTTTAAAATTTCTTCAACACCATTTATTTGCTCAAATATTTCAAGAAAATTGACCCTAATTATAGTATTAATACTTGTAATTGAATTTCCCATTGATACTTTTTTCACAGCAATATCAAAATGCTCTTTTTGAATAACTTCCGAAACGCTTAATCCCATTTTTTCAACTTGTTCTTCTAAAATATTAAAAAAAGCATATGCCTGCCTACCATACTGTTTTAATCTATACGACATATACTCAATAAAAGGATACTTCATTTCACCATACGAATATGATCTACTTGGGGAAACATTTTTAAATTTTAATTCATCCTTATTTTCAACTAATCTTTCTATAATATTTTCAACTTTATATTTTTGTATTTGAGAAGCATAGATTTTTTCACAGATTCCTCGAATATTCTCGATAAGAGCAATTTGTAAAAATACTCCTATATTCCAAATTTCTTCCATACTCAAATTTTTCTTTGATTGATATGATTGAAGCAAACTGCTTAAATTGTTTCTATCAATTACTGCATCTGTATATGCGACAATTTCACTAGCTAGCATGTATACTCTAGCAAAACCTTTATACGTACCATTTTCAAGACCTATAAAACTTGTATATTTCTTTAATGGCATATCTTTTAAAATTGTTTTTACTGTTTTTTCTATAATATAATAATTGTCTAAAATCCACTCACCTGCTGGATGAATTGGTATTCCAAGTTTTAAGTGTTCTGTTAATGTATTGTATACTTTTGTTATATATTCATAATTTTCTTTTAATCTTGGTATTGGATATGTGTTCTTGTCTGATTTATTTTTTAAAATATTATCAGAAGCAAGCTTAGCTAAATAGTTTTCTAGCTGATATTTATCAAGCAAAACTCCCTTTGTATTCATTATTTTGTAGTTTTTCAAATTTGCCACCTCTTGTATTTCTTTTTTAGAAATATTCTCTCCAAATTTGGCAAATTTTATACAAAAAAATATGTAAGGCGTTACTTTACCTTACATATTTTTCATTTTTCTATTCTATTGGCAATCCCCTAAATCTTAGTACACCATTCTTATCTCTAGTATATCCTGGTTCTAATCTTTCTTCATAATCGTCTTTTTCGTGCTCATATTTACCAATAATCTCATACAATTCCTTTTCTGTAGGATTTTTACTTGTATATCTAGAACTAATTTCCCTTATAACTTCTGCCTCATCTTTTGGTTCCAAATTAGCTTGTCCAATTTGCTCTTTCATTTGTTGGTCTGTAAGTGGTCCTTCGTTAATTTCATTAGTTTGTATGTTATTTTCTTCTTTTTCTTGATTTACGTTACTTTCAATATTATCAAATTTTTCAACTTTTATATTATTAGGATCTCGGTCTGTAGCAATTTTTATTCCTTCAACGATACCATCTTTATCGATATCTCCAGATTTATCTCCTTTTCTTTCCTTTGATGTTACCCTTGCTTCTATCTCTCCTGTATTTATTTGTTGGAAATCTACTTCAACCCTTTCGCCATTCCTATTAAGATATGTTACTTCTTGCCCCATTCCTATTTTTTCTTCATTTCTATTTTTTTCAATTGTATCAATCTCACCAATTTTGTTCTTTTTTCTAATATATTCATCTATTTTTTTGTATTCACCTGTTTGTAAATCTTGAGCATACATTTGAAAATTACCATCTTTATTTATGAAATATGTATCATAAATATTGTATTCGTTTGGATTAATTAAATCTGCAACAAATGCAAAATCCTTAATTTTAACATTGTTATATGACTCTATTTTTTCTTTAGTAAATGTTTCTTTTTTCTTTTCTTGTTCTATATTTTTGATTTTAGACTTTTCATTTTTGCTCTCTTTACTCTTATCGTTTTCTTGTGCATTTTTATTCGTAGTATCTATTATAGTTGACTCTTTTTTGTTTTTTCTTGCCTTGTCTTTTCTAACCTGTTCTTTTATTAGTTGCTTTACGTTTAGATTTTTATTGCGCTTATATTTCGAATTCCAAGCTATTATCTTTCCTGTTTTATAATCAGCCAAGCCAACTTTTTTACCTTCTTTAGTATATATCTCATATTGCATTGTATTAAACTTTCCCATTGTGGTTCCAATATATCCACCTTTTTTTATCCCCTTGTCTTCTTTATCTTTATATGTGCTATCTTTTGTGTCCTTTACCAACACTAAATCTTCTATGTATATAACTTCTCTATCTTCAATTTTATCTTGAAAACTCTTCATGGAAAATCACCTCTTATAATTATTTTTCCTCTTCAAACACCTTAAGTAACAACGCCATTCTTACCCACATTCCGTTATGAGCTTGTTTAAAAAACATTGCTCTTTTATCATTATCGATATCTGTTGCAATCTCATCTACTCTTGGTAATGGATGTAACACTATAGTATCTTCTGAAAATTGGTTTAATACTTTTTTGTTAATTATAAATTCTTCTTTTCCTAAATCTTCATCACATCTCTCTGCTTGAATTCTTGTATGATACATTACATCAACATCTTTAGGAATATCCTCAAACGAATTACATTTAAAATATTTATTACCAGTTTCTTCAATTATTTTAACATATTTTTCTGGTAATGCCAAATTTTCTTTTGAAAGTGCATAAAATTCTATATTTTCATATCTTCCAAATAATTTAATTAATGAATGAATTGTTCTTCCATTTATTAAATCTCCTAAGATTGCTATTTTTAGGTTATCTAATCTTCCTTTTTCTCTTCTTATAGTATATGCATCTAATAAGCTTTGAGTAGGATGTTCTCCTTTTCCACTTCCTGCATTAATTACTGGCACTGTAGCTATCTTTGCTGCTCTTTCTGCAGCATCATTAAATGAGTGGCGCATTACTATTGCATCTGTGTATCCGGTTACTACTCTAATTGTATCTTCTAAGGTTTCGCCTTTGGTTGATGATGAGTTTGTTTTTCCATTTTCTGTTGAAACTAATCTTCCTCCTAATCTTACAACTGCTGTTTCAAATGATAGTCTTGTTCTGGTGCTTGGTTCAAAAAAAAGAGTAGTAACAACCTTTCCATTTAAAGCATTCATGTACTTTTCTGGATTGGCTCTTACTACATCTGCTAAGTCAAATATTTCTTTTAAATCTTCTTTTGTAAATTGATCACAGCTTATTACATTTTTCATATATAATATCCTCCTGTTTTGTCTTTCGACATTTTGTGACATTATATAGATAATGAGTGGTTATGTCAAGAGTTTTTCAGTTACACTTTTTGCAATTAGCCGCGAAAGATATTGAATTATGCTGTGATTGCTTTGTTTGTGTTTTCTTTTCTTATTATTTTTCCGAATTTTAATTGATTTACAAATTTTTGTATTTCGATTAATATTATTGGTGTGAATGATATTCCTATTGTGTATAGCCATTGCTTTCCTGTTAAATTTGTTAGTTTAAATATTTGCGCAAATTGCGGTACTACTGCCACTATGGTTTGTAAGAAAGCTCCACCTAAAAAAGCCATGATTAAGTATTTGTTTTCAAATAATCCTGCTTTAAAGATTGATTCTTCACTTCTTATGTTGAAGCTGTGTATTAATTCTGATAGTCCTAGTGAAATAAATGCCATTGTCCTTCCAACTTCTAATCCATAATAACTTTTTCCAATTGTGAATGCTAGTAGGTTTAGAATTCCTATCATGGAACCTTCGACTATAATACGCCCCCATAATCCATCTGAAAAAATGCTTTTCTTTGGGTTTCGAGGTTTTTCTGACATTATGTTTTTTTCTGGATTTTCTAAGCCTAATGCTATTGCAGGTAATGAATCTGTTATTAAGTTAATCCATAATAACTGGATTGCTAATAATGGTGATCGCATTCCTATTAATAATCCTAGAAATATTGTGACAATTTCTCCTACGTTTGTTGCTATTAAAAAGTGAATTGCCTTTTTAATATTGTTAAAAATTGTTCTTCCGTATTTTACCGCTTCTACTATTGTAACAAAGTTATCATCTGTAAGTACCATATCTGCTGCGTTTTTTGCAACATCTGTTCCGTTTTGTCCCATTGCAATTCCTATATCAGCATTTTTTAATGCAGGGGCATCAGTTACTCCATCCCCAGTCATTGCAACAACTGCTCCTGTTCCTTGAAAAGCTTTTACTATCTCCACTTTGTGTTCTGGTGTAACCCTCGCAAAAACAGAGTATTTCATGATATTATTTTTAAATTCTGTTTTGGGCAGTCTATCTAATTCCGCTCCTGTTATTGATAAATCGTTTTTCTTTAATATTCCTAATTCTGTTGCAATTGCATTTGCTGTTGTAATATGGTCACCTGTAATCATTACTGTTTTTATTCCTGCTTTTCTACACGTTGCAATTGCCTCCTTTACTCCTTCTCTAGGAGGGTCTATCATTCCTATTAGTCCTGTAAATATTAGATCGTTTTCTACATAATTGCTTTCTAGTTTAATTGGTAATGCATCTACATCTTTATATGCAACTGCAATCACTCTTAAGGCCTTCTCAGCCATTTTCTCATTTTGCTGTTCTATTAGCCTTATTATTGATGTTCCTAAACTAGATATTTGGTCATTTAAATAATATTTGCTACATTTTTTTATTAAAATATCAGGTGCTCCCTTAGTTATTATTCTGTATCTATCTCCAATTTTATGTATTGTTGTCATCATTTTTCTTGATGAATCAAACGGTATGTCTCCTACTCTTTCGAATTGATTATATAAGCTTTTTTTAGTTACCCCAAGTTTATAACATTCTTCTACAATGGCAACTTCTGTTGGGTCTCCGGATACATTTGCCTTTCCGTCATCATACGATATTTCAACATCTGTGCACATTGTTGCGAGTTCTATAGTAAGATTAGATTTTTCTTTTTTATTTATTGCACTGTTTATATTTGGTGTTAAAACTTCTACAACTTGCATTTTATTCTGTGTTAGCGTTCCAGTTTTGTCAGAGCATATAACACTGCTGCTCCCCAAAGTTTCCACAGCAGGTAGCTTTCTTATAATACTATTTTTCTTTGCCATTTTAGTTACACCTATTGAAAGTACTATTGTTACAATAGCAGGTAGTCCCTCCGGGATCGCAGCAACTGCAAGTCCTACTGAAGTCATAAACATTTCTATTGGCGGAATTCTTTTTATTATACCTATAAAAAATATTAAAGCGCATATTCCTAAGCATGCTAGTCCTAAAGTTTTTCCAACTTCCGATAGTTTTCTTTGAATAGGAGTTTCTGGTGCTTCATTAGTAATAATCATTTTTGCAATTTTTCCAACTTTTGTATTCATTCCTGTTTCGGTTACAACCGCTTCACCGTGACCATTTACTATTACTGTAGTTGCAAATACCATATTAAAGCAATCACCTATTCCTGTTTTCTCCTCTAATATAATTGATGCGTTTTTTTCCACTGGAACAGTTTCACCTGTTAAGCTCGATTCCTCCGCTTTCAAATTATAACTACTTATCAATCTGCAATCTGCTGGCACAAAATTTCCAGCTTCTAAAATAACAATATCGCCTGGCACTAATTCATTACTTTTAATTTGTCTGATTCGACCTTCTCTTCTTACTTTTACAACTGGTGCAGTCATTTTTTTCAAAGCCTCAAGCGACTTTTCTGCTTTTGCTTCCTGAATAATACCCATAATAGCATTAAAAACAACAATTGCAATAATAATAATTGAATCTAAATAATCATTTGAGCCTTGCATTTTCTCAATTAATGCAGAAACAATTGCTGCAATTATAAGAATAATTATCATGAAATCATTAAACTGTTTAAAAAACTTAACAACCAAACTTTCCTTTGGCTTGTCTTCTAGCTTGTTTTCTCCACATTCTTGAAAACGCTTGTCCACTTCTTCATTTGTTAGCCCATATTGGTAATTAGTTTTCAATTTTTGCTTAACCTCACTCAAATTTAATGCTTGCCACATAACCAATCCTCCTTTGTGTCCTTTATTAATATATATGCTATTAATGTAAGAGATATGATTAAATAGCGAAAGAATGTGGCTTCATGCAGAATTTTTCAGGCATGAATACCAAAAAAATATTGAGAGCCCCAGATTTATAAAAAAAAGGATTCATTTTTGAATCCCTTTTTTTATATTTATGCCATCTTAATTGATAACAATTTACTTATACCATTTTCTTCCATAGTAACACCGTATACTGTATCAGCTGCTTCCATTGTTCCTTTTCTGTGAGTGATAACAAGGAACTGTGTTTCGTCGCTGAATTTCTTTAAGTAATCGGCGTATCTATAAACGTTAACGTCATCCAAAGCTGCTTCAATCTCATCTAATATACAGAATGGAGCTGGATTGATTTTTAATATTGCAAACAATAACGCAATAGCTGTAAACGCTTTTTCTCCACCAGATAAAAGCATCATGTTTTGAAGCTTTTTACCTGTTGGTTGTACTCTAATATCAATTCCACACTCTAAGATATTTTCTTCATCTTCTAATACAAGCTCTGCTTTTCCTCCTCCAAATAACTCTTGGAATACTTCGTTGAAGTTTTTGTTTATCAGTGCAAATTTTTCTGCAAACTGAGTTTTCATTGTTTTAGTCATTTCTGTAATAACACTTCTTAATTTTGTTTGTGTATTTTCTAAGTCTAAACGTTGCTCGCTCATAAAGTCATATCTTTCTTTAGCCTTTTTGTATTCTTCAATTGAATCAATATTGATGCTTCCTAAATCACGAATCTTATTACGTAATTTATTAACTTCTTTTTGTGTAGCCTGAACATTACTTGGTTTTTCATAATTTTCGCAACTATTTGGAGTCATTTCATATTCTTCCCACAAATTATCAACAACTTGTTTTAAATCTTGTTCAAATTTTGTTTTCTTAACATCAATTTTTACAAGTTGTTCTTTTAAACCTTCAATAACTGAAAATTGATCGGTTATTTCTTTTTCTGTTTTTTCTAATTTACTGTTATTTTCAACTCTTGAAGCTTTTAATTCATCAACCTTTCCAGTGCTATTTGCTACTTCTGATTTAATTGTTTCTATCTCGTTATTAAAGTTAGCAATGCTATTTTCTAGTTCTGTGTTTTCATTTGCAATTTCTGTTATTTGTTTTTCTTTATTTTCAATACTTGTATTATTATTTGTAATATCAAGTTCAATTCTTTCTACCATCTCATCGATTGAAGTTCCACTCTCATCAAATGATGATACAGAAATTCTTAAATTTGTTATATCAAAATTCAAATCATCAATATATTTTTGATCATCTTTATTTAATAATGCAAACTCTTCAATAACAGCATTTAATTCGCTATTTTCTTTGTCTATTTTCTCTATGCTAGCAAATTTTTCTTCTTTTTCTTTTAATAGCTCGGATTTTTGATGTTTAATATTTTCATTTTCTTGTTTTAATTTTTCTAATCTTGCAGCAACCTTATCTATAGCTTCTTCAATAGATAATATTTTTTGTTTTTCTGTTGCATACACTATATTAATTTCATTTAACTTATTGTCTAATTCTTCAGATTTTTCAATTACACCTGAGATAGATTTTTCATATTTTTCTTTATTAGCAGTAACTTCCTCTAGTTTGGCTTTAAGTGATTTTATCTCTTTTTCAAGCTTTTCAATTTCATTACTTCTTCCCAAGATATTAACAGTTTTAGTAGCTACTGAACCACCTGTAATTGCACCTGAATTACTTATGATATCACCTTTTAATGTTACAATTCTAAATGCATATTTATTAGCTTTTGCAATCTCAATTCCAGAATCCATGTCTTGAACTACAACAGTTCTTCCAAGTAGATTCAACACTATATTCTCATATTTTTTATTACATTTTACTAAGTCAGATGCAATTCCTATGTATCCATCAAAGTTACATTTTAGTCTATCAATTTTGTTTCCTTTAACAGATGAAATTGGTAAGAATGATGCTCTTCCTAAATTGTTTTTGCGCAAATGTTCTACTAGCTTTTTAGCTGTTTGTTCATTATCTGTAACAATATTTTGAAGAATTCCGCCTAGGGCCATTTCTATAGCAGTTTGGTATTTGTCATCAACTGATATTAAGTTTGCTAAAACACCTTCAACTCCAGATTTTAATGAAGAGTTTTTATCACAATCTAATAGTAAAGATTTAACGCTTTTTGTGTATCCTTCTTTTTCTTTTTCAGTCTCTACTAAGAATTTGCATCTTGAATCTTTCATTCTAATATCATATGTAATCCTATTTATTTCTTCTTCATATTCTTTTATTTTATTAGTAGCTTCAGCTTTTTCATTAGCTATTTTTTCTATTTCTGCTAAGACCTTATTTTTCTTTCCTTCAATGTCAAAGTATCCTTTTGAAATTTCTTGTTTATCGCTTCTTGAACTGTCTAATTCAGATATAGTTTCAGTAATTTCTGTTTTTAAAGTTTTTTCTCTTTTTTCATAGTTTTCAAAATTCGCTTCTAGTGTGCTTATTTCATTTCCAATCTCATATTTAGTATCTGTGTTCTTTTCAACCTTTTGTTTTTTCTCTTCTATTTCTAATTCTTTAGAAGATAATTTTTCAGTTAATTTAGCAAGTTCTGCTTCCTTTTCTTTTAACTCATTTTCAAATTTTTCTTTATTAGAAAAGATGTTGTTTTTCTTTTCTAACTTTTGATTCTTCTCTTCTTCTAATTCTTTTATTCTATTTTTTACTTCTTCAATTTCTTTTTTTAATCTCTCATCATTTGCTTTGTTATTTGAAATTCTTTCATTTGCTATTCCAATCTCAGTATTCAATTTTTCAATTTTATTTGTAGCTTCAAAACTTAAATTTTGAACACTTTCAATTTCTGCTGTAATTTTATCTATTTCTGTTTTTAAATCTTCTTTTACTTTTTGTTTATTCTCTAATTTTGATGTTTCATCATCTCTTTGAGATGCCATTATGTCTTCGTCTTTAACTATTTGTTCTAGCTTTTCCTTATAATTATCTATGTTATATAAGAATAATCCAACCTCAATATTCTTTAGTTCTTCCCTTAAATCCAAAAATTGTCTTGCCTTCTCAGATTGCATTTTTAAAGGGTCCAAATTTGCTTCAATTTCTGTTAATATATCGTTGATTCTTAATAAATTAAGTTTAGTCTGTTCAAGTTTTTTCTCAGACTCTCCCTTTCTAACCCTATACTTAACAATTCCAGCAGCTTCCTCAAATATATGTCTTCTGTCTTCTGATTTATTACTTAAAATTTCATCAATTTTTCCTTGTCCTATAATTGAGTATCCATCTTTACCAATACCAGTATCCATAAATAGTTCTAAAATATCTTTTAATCTGCATGGTACTTTATTTATAAAATAACCACTTTCTCCGCTTCTGTAAATTTTTCTTGTTACTGTAACTTCGTTGTATTCAATTGGAAGTGAACCGTCAGAATTATCAATAATAATAGATGCTTCAGCAAAACCTAAAGACTTTCTATTTTGAGTTCCATTGAAAATAATATCTTCAGATTTAGCACCTCTTAGTGATTTCATACTTTGTTCTCCAAGTACCCATCTAATACTATCTGAAATATTACTTTTTCCTGAACCGTTTGGTCCTATTACTGATGTTATTCCTGGTTTGAATTCTAATACAGTTTTATCTGCAAATGATTTAAATCCTTGTAATTCTAGTCTTTTTAAGTACATTTTTTTCACCTTTCGTTCACAGAAAAAAGCTTTAACTTTTCTCCAAAATTTATAGATTTATAATATATCAAAATTTGCCTAAAAGCAATAGATTAGAGAATAAATTTATTTCAAAAAAATAAAAGAGCATTGCAACACAACACTCTTTTTTGTTTTAACAAAGATTATCCCTTAAGAACATCATAAAAGCTTTGCAAGCTTGTTCATTTGGGAAAATCAAGTCACACAAGACAGTAACTTTGAATTTACTATTACTATCTTGTTCTCTCTGACAAGGAACACCTTTAAATTGTCGAGAAGCCTCAATATAACTCAGTATTTCATTTACCATTATATTTTCAGCTATTTCTTCCATGCTTTCAGCTCTTATCTCTACAACATTCATAGGTTTCCGGTTTGCTGACCAGACAATTGGTAAAAACATGTTAGGTCCCCCTTATAAAAATATTTTATAAATTATAACATATTTTGTTAAAATTTTCAATATTTCAACATTTGTTTCGCATGTTTTACATATTATTATCTATTTAGATATTCTCAAAATAATTTCTTCACATTTTTTAAATAATTCATTTTTGTTGATATCTATTTTCAATCTTTTATTCTCCATCAAAACCCTTCCATTAATTATAGTTGTATCTACATCCTCTCCTGTTGTGTTATATACTATTTGTGAAATCAAGTTGTTTTCTGGATTTGATTTTGTCCTATTTAAATCTATAATTATTATATCCGCTTTTTTACCTTCACTTATGCTTCCTATATTTTTCTCCAAACCTAATGCCTTTGCACCATTTATGGTTGCCATTTTTAAAACATCATATGCATTCATGCATTTAGCATCTTCATATATTCCCTTTTGTAGTAATGCAGCAAACTTCATGGTTTCAAACATATCCAAACTACATCCACTACCCTGTCCATCTGTTCCTAAAGACACATTTATTCCACATTCAATCATTTTTTCTATATTGGCAATTCCACATCCAAGCTTTAAATTACTTATAGGACAATGAGCAATACTAATATTCATATCTTTTATTGATTCTATATCTTGTTTATCTAATTTAACAGCATGCGCCAACAAAGTTTTTTTACCCATAAAGTATTCTTTTAAAACTTCTATAGGTTCCTTGTTGTATAATTTTCTTATATCATCAACTTCTTTATTATTTTCACAAAAATGCATATGAATTGGTAAATCTTCATTAACAGCTACTTGTAAACATTTTTTCAAATATTTCTCTTTTGCTGTATACAATCCATGAATTCCAAGATTAAAAGTTAGCTTTTCATCAAAATTTTTGTATTCACTTAAAAGTTTTAGTAATTCATCAATCCTTTTATCCCCAGATTCATCTGTTGGGATATCTGTAAGAGTTCTAGTTGTTTGCAATCTTATTCCCACATCTTTCATAGCCTTTATACTATCTTCTGTCATATAATACATATCATTTATGGTTGTACAACCAGTTTCTACCATTTCAATAAAAGATAAAAGTGAAGCATAATAAATATCTTCTTTAGTTAAATTATCTTCCATCGGCCATATCTTTTTTTCTAACCAATCTTGCATGTTATATCCATCCACAGTTTCCCTGAAAATACTCATTGGAACATGAGCGTGAGTATTTATCAATCCAGGTATTACTACTTTATTAGTTGCGTCTATTGTCTGTAATTCAGATTTATTCTCTAAATCAATATTTTTCTCTATTTTTACTATGCTACTATTTTCTATTAAAATATCAACGTTTTTCTCGATTTTTTCTCTTGTATTATCCATTGAAATTAGAGTGGCATTTTTTATTAAAATACTCATAACTTATCTCCTTAATATTTTATAATTATAGCTATATTATATCATACATTCCCATATTTTTAAACCTTTATTCTTGACTTTTATATACTCTTAATATACAATATTTTTGATATTAAACTATAAGAAAAGATGGTGAAATATGGCTTCGAACAATAGAAAAAAGAATGTGAGAAAAACATATAATAGAGAAAAAAAAGATACATCAACAAAATATAATAAACCTACAAGGCTGCTTGGACTTACTGTTTTATTAGTTGTTTTGATGTTTACTCTTGTTTTTAGGATTGGCTGGTTGCAATTTGTACAAGGTGCCTCATTAAAAGAAGCAGCTACAAAACAGCAAACCACTAGCAGAATTATAAGTCCAAACAGAGGATCAATTTATGATTCAACAGGAAAACCTTTAGCGATAAGTGCTAATGTTGATACTGTTACAATAAATCCTCAAAAATTCATTGTAGAAGATTCTCCTGAAGAAACTGTTAATCTTCAAGAAAAAGTATCTAAAGCATTTTCTGAAATTTTTGAATTAGATTATGAAGAAGTTCATAACAAAGTTATAAGTAATAGTTCTATTCAAACAATTGCAAAGAAAGTTGAAGAAGATAAAATCAATAAATTAAAAGATTGGATGGACGAAAATAAAATCTATGCAGGAATTAATATAGATACAGATACAAAGAGATATTATTATTACAGCAATTTAGCATCAAACTTAATTGGCTTTTGTGGTGATGATAACCAAGGTTTAGCTGGTTTAGAGTATTACTGGAACTCAGTTTTAACAGGAACTCCAGGTAAAATAACCACTTCTCAAGATGCAGCTCAAGATATAATATTAAATGATAACGAAAACTATATACCTGCTCAAAACGGAAGTAATATTACACTAACTATAGATTATAATATTCAAACAATTGCAGAAAAATATCTAAAACAAGCAGTTGCAGATAATAACTGTGGACGTGGAGGAAATATTATTGTTATGGATCCTTCAACTGGAGATATTCTTGCAATGGCATCCTACCCAGATTATGACCTAAATGCACCTTTTTCACCTAATGAAAGTATGTCAAAAGACTGGGACGGATTATCACAAACTGCAAAAAGTGCTGCGTTACAAAATATGTGGAGGAATCCAGCTGTTTCAAATACATATGAACCCGGTTCAGTTTTCAAAGTATTAGTATCAGCTATTGCTTTAGAGGAAAACTTAGTAGAAACAGATACTCCTGGTATATTCTCTTGTATAGGATACCAAGATATTTATGGAACTAAAATTAAGTGTGCTAAAACTTCCGGTCATGGATATCAGTCACTTAGGGAAGCTTTAGAGCATTCATGTAACCCTGCATTCATGCAACTTGGTGCAAAAATTGGTAAAGAAACAATGTACAAGTACTTTGATGCCTTTGGCTTATTTGATAAAACAGGAATTGCAACTTCTGGTGAAGCAGTTGGATCATTCCATACTATAGATAATGTTGGACCTGTTGAACTAGCTACAATTTCATTCGGTCAAAGATTTACAATTACCCCTCTTCAAATGATTACATCTGTTTGTGCTATTGCTAATGATGGTGTTTTAATGCAACCTAGAATTGTTAAATCGATAGAAAACACAGACACTGGAACAGTAACAACTGTTGAACCTCAAGCAGTTAGACAAGTTGTTTCAAGTGAAACAGCTGAACAAGTTAGAAGTATGATGGAATCTGTTGTTGTTGAAGGTGGCGGTAGATATGGACAAGTTAAAGGTTATAACATAGGTGGAAAAACAGGGACATCTGAACCATCACCTGGAAAAGAAGAAGAAGGTTATGTCGCATCTTTCTTAGCAATTGCGCCGGTTGAAAACACTAAAGTTGCAGTATTATTAACATTATATGACCCAGACGAAAGTAACAATTATGGTGGTCAAATTGCAGCTCCTGTTGTTGCACAAGTTCTATCTGAAGTATTACCATATATGGAAATTCCTTCAAATGATACAACTATAACAACGACTCCAACAGACTCTTACAATAGCTTACAAACAAAGTCATTACCTGATGTAAAAAATAAAACAGTGGCTCAAGCTCAAAAAATATTAGAAGATGCCGGATTTAAATATGACACATCAGCAGCAGCTGATTCAATCGTTTCAGAGCAGGTTCCAAAACCTGGTACTCAATTAGTAAATGGTGCTGTTGTAAAACTATATTCAAACAAAAATTCAGATAGAATTTCTGTAGAAGTACCAAGTGTAAAAGGACTTACAGGAATTAAAGCAAAAAATACATTATTAAATAAAAATCTAAATGTAAAAATAGTAGGTTCTGGTAAAGTTGTTAGTCAAGACCCAATTGCTGGAACTAAAGTTGAAGAAGGAAGCGTTATCACTATTACTCTTCAAGAAGAATTAGATTCTGGATCACATTAGATTAAAATAAAAAAGGAACCGTATATAGTTCCTTTTTTATTATTCCATTATTCCTAAAATTACCTCTGGCTTTTCAACATATTCTTCACAAATAGTAAAGCTTTTCTTAAAATCCTCTATGGCATTTTTTAATTTCAATTCGTCATTAGCATGTATAATTCCTAAGATATCATCTTTTTCAATTTTTTCTCCGATTTTCTTGTTAATAATTAGCCCAACTTGATTGTCTATTACATCTTCTTTTTTAACTCTTCCCGCACCCAATTCACATGATATTTTTCCTAAACTTTGCGCATCAATTGATTTAATATAACCATCCTTTTCAGATAACACAGTGTATATGTATTTTGCATTTTCAAATTTGGAAACATCATTTATATAAGAAATGTCTCCTCCTTGATTCTGAATTAACTCTAGGAACTTCATATACGCCATTCCACTATCAATACAATCAAGCATTTTTTGTTTATTAGACTCTATATCATCTCCAAAACCTGCTAGTTTAATCATATAGCTCCCTAACTCTAAGACAACTTGTTTTACATCCTCATCCATATCACCTTGAAGTGCCTCGGTTGCCTCTATTACTTCTAATGTGTTTCCAATTGAATATCCTAAAGGCTCATCCATGTTTGTTAAAATACAAACAACTTCTTTTCCAGCTAATTTTCCAATGTTTATCATAGTTTCAGCTAGTTTTTTAGCATCATCTATATCCTTCATAAAAGCTCCATTACCAACTGTAACCTCTAAAACAATCTTATTAGCTCCTGAAGCAATCTTCTTACTCATAATACTTGAAGCTATAAGTGGAATACTCTCAACGCAACTAATTGAATCTCTTAAAGCATATATTTTTTTATCAGCCGGTGCTAAGTTTAAAGTCTGCCCCATCAAGCTAATTCCAATATTCTCAACGTTTTGAATAAACTCTTCAACAGAAATTTGTGTGTTATATCCAGGAATAGACTCCAATTTATCCACAGTTCCACCAGTAAAACCAAGACCTCTTCCAGACATTTTAGCTACAGGTACACCTAATGCAGCAACAATAGGCATCAAAATCAAAGTAATCTTATCACCAATTCCACCTGTACTATGTTTATCTACAACATTCTCCCCCAGCTTAGATAAATCCAAAACCTCTCCCGAATAAGCCATAGCTAGAGTCAAATTAGTAATCTCTTCATCAGTCATCCCATTTAAGTAAATTGCCATTATCAAAGCTGCAGCCTGATAATCAGTAACTTCACCATTAGTATACCCTTCAACAAAAAAATTAATTTCCTGTTTTGACAACTCAACTTTATCTCTTTTTTTACAGATAATATCCAATATATTCATTTTATTTACCTCCTCAAAATATAGAGTAGTCAAAACCTACACAATATTTTTAACAAAACTGCGTCTATGCAACGGACACAACCCATACTCCTTAATAGCTGCAATATGAGCAGCTGTTCCATATCCCTTATGTTGAATAAAATTATACTGTGGATAAACCTCATGCCACTGCCTCATAATTCTATCCCTAGTTACCTTAGCAATAATCGAAGCCGCAGCAATAGAATAGCATTTAGCATCACCCTTAATAATAGAATGATACGGAATTCCACAAGTATCAATTCCATTTAATGCATCAACCAAAATAATATCTGGTTTAACCTTTAAACCTTTAATAGACTCTGTTAAACCAGCCTTAGTGGCATTTAATATATTAACCCTATCAATTTCCTGTTGATCAACAATACCAACACTGTAACTTATGGCCTGATTGATTATTTCTTCATATAACCTTTCTCTTTTCTTTTCAGAAACCTTTTTGGAATCATTGACCCCTTCAATCATAGAATCTTTTGGCATAATAACACTAGCAACAACAACTGGTCCTGCAAGCGGTCCACGTCCTGCTTCATCAATCCCGCAAATATATTCTGTACCTTGTGAATATATATCTTCTTCAAACTTTCGTAATTCTTGTAATCTAAGTAATTCTTTTTCTTTCATCTTTTATTACTTCCTTTAATTTTCTTTATTTTCTCTTGTATTTCATTCAATATAATAGCTTTTAATTTTCTATACTTTCTTCTGAACTTATATCTGATGTTTCTTGAGAACCTTCGCCATTATTTTGTTCACCTTCATTAGTCTCTTCTATTTTATTTGTTTGACTTTTTTGTTCTGCCTGAGTTTTCTCTAAATCAGAAATTTTGTAACACCACATTCCATTTTTATTTTCATAACCTTCTGTGTAAATAACTTCATAATTCTCATAATTAACAATAAAATAACCTTGGTACTTATTGGCTAATTCGCTCAAATCCATTTTCTCTAAACTCGCTGAGTCTAATAAGTAATATTTTTCATATTCTTCATCAGAAATAACATGTTTATCTTTAAATTCATTTATGTTGATATCTTCTGGCAATTGCGTTAACTGATATCCCAGTAATGGATTTTCATCTTTATTTAAAGTATGTTTAGCATTATATATTTCAGTTTTATTCTTTACGAGCAGCATATCATATTGAAAATTTTTAACTTTTTCTGAATTTATGAACTTTATAGTGTATCTAACTCCCAGAATAACCAAAATCACAATAACTATCATCGCTATTATTAATTTAATTGAACTTTTTCCTTCTTCATGTCTCATATTTCACTCCTCCATTGTTTGCATTATATTATATATTTTTTTAGATTGCAAACTTTTCCAAAATATTAACATTTTTTTCACAAAAAATTCACAAAAATATTGTATTATAATATAAAGTTGAGTTATTATATACCTATAAGCGATATAATATTTCAACATAAAAACGTGGATGTTTAATTATAGAAAGGAAGGATTTTAACTATGGATAATAATGAATTTTTCAAAGCAGTAGATTCCAATTCAGACAAAAAAAAATCAAAGGCAAAGATAGGTTTTTTTAAAGGAATATTTATACCATTTCTATCAGGTATTTTAGGTACGGTTTTAATCGTAGGGTTATGTGTAAATATTCCAGAAGTAAAAAATAGATTAGTAGATTTCTTACAAGTATCTTCAACATCTCCAAATTCAAACGAAACAACTTCAGCAAAACAAGAAGAAATTAAAACTGAAGATACACAAAAAGATAACGAAACAACTTCAGTAATCAATTCAAATCCAATATCTTTAGAAAACTATTCAGATACAAGCACATATGCTGCTAACAAAGTGTTACCCTCAATTGTTGGTATAACAGTCGAATATACTGTAAGTTCACCTTATTATGGATATCAAATGCAATCATCAGGTTCTGCCACAGGGTCAGGTGTTATAATAAGCGAGGATGGTTATATTTTAACAAATAATCATGTTGTTAATACATCAGCCAACTCAATATACTATCAAGTAAGCGAAGCAAGTAAAGTTACAGTAAAACTTTATAACGACGAGACTACGTATGATGCTAAGATAATTGGAACAGATGAAACAACAGACTTAGCTGTTATAAAAATAGATAAGACAGGCTTACCTGCAGCAACATTAGGTAACTCAGATTCTATCAAAGTCGGAGAATTTTCTATGGCTATAGGAAACCCATTAGGAATGGAGAGTACTGTAACAGCAGGAATTATTAGTGCAGCAAAGAGAACTGTAACATCTGATGGAAAAAATTATACCGTTATTCAAACAGATGCTGCCATAAACTCTGGAAACAGTGGTGGAGCATTAGTTAATTCTAAGGGAGAAGTTATAGGAATTAATACTTTAAAACTTTCAGGTTCAGGTGTTGAAGGAATTGGATTTGCTATTCCAATCAACTCTACTATAGATATTTATCAACAATTAATTTCAGATGGAAAAGTAAAAAGACCATACTTAGGTATTTCTGGAAGGATAATCGATGCTCAAACAGCAAAACAATATAGTCTAGTTGAAGGTATTTATGTTGTTTCTGTTGAACAATTCTCAGCAGCTGAAAGGGCTGGAATTAAAGCTTATGATATAATTACTGAATTTGATGGAAAAGAAGTAAAAACTATGGACGAATTAAATGAAATAAAAAATTCTCATAATATTGGAGATACAGTAAAACTAAAAGTATTAAGAGATAAAGAGTATGTAGAACTTGAAATTACTTTAGGAGAACAACCATAAGGTTGCTCTCCTATTTTTATAAGCCGAAACTTACTCCTAAAGCACTATTTATTTTATTCATAATAATTGCATCATCAATATGCCCTATTTTTTCTTTTAATCTACTTTTATCTATTGTTCGAATCTGCTCAGTAAGTACAACCGAATCTGCCTTTAAACCATTATTTTCTGCACCTATCTCTATATGTGTAGGTAATTTATTTTTTCCAGTTTGCGAAGTAATTGCAGCTGCAATTACTGTTGGGCTATGCCTATTTCCCACATCATTTTGAATAATTACAACTGGTCGGATTCCACCCTGTTCAGATCCAACAACAGGACTTAAATCTGCATAAAACATATCTCCTCTTTTAACTATCATTTTAATCACTCCCACTATTTCTTTAAATAAAACGTTATTTATTCATATATTTAAATATTAGACAGATAAAAATGGAGTTATTTTCATTGTTATATATCTTGTGCTATGACATACTCTGTTTTGAACGCTAAAACATTGTCTTTGTCTAAACTACCAATTTCTATCTTATTATATGTTATGTAGATTCTACTTTTCTTGTTCTCATCTTCAATAATTAACTTGGTAATTTTATTAGCATTTCTATCAATATACAGTTTTTCATATGCAGAGTATTTATTTTCATCACACGTAGTCTGCATTACTATTATGCCATTTTCTTCCGTAATAGTTCCATTATTTGCTCTATAATTCTCCACAAAATCGCTAAGCCACAATACATTATCAGCTAAGTATGAATAATTTTCATATATAGTACTTAAGCTCAATCTCGAATTTGATACTTCTAAATTTGTACCATCATATTTTACAGTTAACCCCTCAATATTCTTAGGTTCAAGTACCACCTGGCTAGCAATATTAGGACTATAATATTTTTGATTCATAATATATTTATTTGTATTTTTGTTGCTTTCCACAGTAACCTCAATTTCAGCTTCATAAGAACTAATATTTAAAATATAATCTTCAATTTCTTGTAAAGTTTTATCACTTATATTATTTCCAGTTTGAACATTTTTATAATGTAGAATTCTAAAAATTGCAAAAAATAAAATGGCAATTATCAAAATAATAATTACACTTACAAAAATAACCTTTTTATTTTTCATCACTCTTCCCCCTTAATAATCATTCAAAGTTTTAATATTTTGCACAATATTAATAATTCCAAAATTGTGCATATTGCAAAAAAAGAATAGATAATCACTTATCTATTCTTCACAATCATATTCATAAGCTAGCGAAATATTCCTTAAGACAATCTTCCAGCTCTTTTCTATTTTCTATTCTATTTACGGTGTCTCTAAATTTAGATGCCTCTCTACAATTTTTTATGTACCAACTAATATGCTTTCTCATCTCTCTTACAGCTGTTATTTCTCCCTTATCTTCTACTTCTAGATCTATATGTTTAAGAATAATTCTTAGTTTTTCTTCATTAGAAATATTAATTGAATTATCTATATATTCATTGCAGTCTATACCTTGATTAACGTCTTTATTGTTATCACTCAAATAATCAATAACTTCTTTAAAAATCCAAGGATTACCTAATGCTCCCCTTCCAATCATTATTCCGTCAACACCAGTTTCCTCAAACATTCTTTTTGCATCCTCTTTAGATTTTATATCACCATTGCCAATTACAGGAATGCTTACACTTTCTTTAACCTTTCTAATTATATCCCAATCTGCTGTTCCTGAATAAAACTCACTTCTAGTTCTACCATGAATAGTTATAGCAGAAGCACCAGCTCTCTCAATTATTTTGGCAGCTTCAACCGCAACAATATTATTAGAATCCCATCCCTTTCTTATCTTCACCGTAACAGGAACAGAAGAAGCTTTTACAACCTCTCTTACAATTTCTTCCACCAACGGTAGATTCAACAATAGTTTGCTCCCATCTCCGTTTTTAACAACCTTTGGAGCTGGACACCCCATATTGATATCAACAATATCCGCGATTTTACTCACATAACTTGCAGCATACTTCATAGCCTCAACATCGTTTCCAAAAATTTGAGCAGCAATAGGTCTCTTCTCTCCTTCAATGTTTAGTAACATGTCAGTTTTCTTATCATCATAAAAAAGTCCCTTACTACTAACCATCTCCGTACAAACAAGCCCAGGTCCAAATTCTTCACACACAATTCTAAAAGCCCTATCAGTTATTCCTGCCATAGGAGCCAGAAGAACATTATTATTCAATTCAACATTTCCAATTTTCAATTTTTTTATAAATTTTTCCATTCTATTCTCCTACTCAATAAACAAAGATTTTTTTCTTCTTCCACTTATATTAAGTACCAATCCAATCAAAACCAAATTAGTCAAAAGTGAACTACCACCATAACTCACGAAAGGAAGAGGAACACCTGTAATTGGCAATAACCCCATAGCCATACCAATATTTTCCACCATATGAAAAGCAAAAATTCCCGCAATTCCAATAGCTACATATGAACCTTTATCATCTTTAGCAGTTTTAGCAATATAAATAATCTTTGTAATAAGCACTACATATAAAACTATAATCAGACCAGCAATAACAAATCCCATTTCTTCTCCAATTACAGAAAAAATAAAATCAGTTGTTTTAGGATACAAATAACCTAGTTGTGTTTGATTTCCTTGTTTAACTCCCATACCAAGTAATTGCCCAGAGCCTATAGCAAGTTTTGATTGAATTATATTATAACCAGATCCTCTCGGATCTAAATCTGGATTCAAAAATACATCAATTCTTGTTTTTGCATGGTCCGGTAAAATATACAAATACATTACTGGCAAAACTACTATTGTTAAAAGAACTGATCCCAAAATATATTTCTTATTAATTCCTGCTGCATAAAGCATAAAAATTGTTGCTATTACAAATGCTATTGCAGTACCATAATCAGGCTGTTTAATAATTAATAGAACAGGCACAACTACTACCAATAAACACAAACCTAGTTTCAACGGTTTACTTATCTCATTCTTACCTTCTTTTTGTACTTTAGATATTACCAGTGCTAACAGTAATATTACAAATATTTTAGTAAATTCTGCTGGTTGCAATGAAAAAGAACCTAAAGTAAACCAGCTAGTAGCCCCATTTATTGGTTGAGTAAATAATACAGCTACCAGTAAAAGCAGCATCACTCCATACCCTACTGGTGCGGCTTTTATAATTATTTCATAGTCCGTAGCTATTATAGCAACAACTATTGGAATACTTATACCTAACCAAATTAGCTGTTTAATTAGTTCATCATGTTCCGTACTTTGAGTCGCAGAATACAAAGCTACGCAACCAATTGCTATCAAAATAACTACACATACTATAATTGACCATTCTATATTTTTTAAAATTTTCCTATTCAAAATTAATCTCCTTTAAAATTCGATATACTATTTACTATTATACCCAATTTTTCCACAAATTTGAAGACTTATTCACTACTTTTTTTATTTTTCTATCACTATTTATTGTAGATAAGACGAAAAAATAGAAGATATTTCATATCTTCTATTCTTTCGTAGCACTAGTCTTTTTACTTTCTTTATTGCTATCTGCTTCAGCATCATCTTTCTTCTTACTTTTAGCAGTAGATGCCTTACTTTTTGTCTTAGTAGTCTTAGCTTTAGTTGTTGTAGATTTTTTAGCTGATACCGATTTTTTTGTAGTTGTTCTTGTTCTCTTCGTTGCTGTTTTTGTTTCTTTTTTATCTTCAGATGTATCTGTGCTCTCAGCTTGTTTAGCTTTTCCTATTTCAACACTTTCTTTTTTCTTTTCTTCATTAATGCCAACAATTGGTATATTAGCATAAAGTGCTGGTGCACCTGATGTGCCATCATCATTTACTCTATTTTCCAATTTTACATCCATATCTGTTTCATCGACATCGATATATTTTTTTATAACATCAACAATTTCCATTTTCATCATTTCAAGGAAATCTGCTGAAACATTAGCTCTATCCTGCATTAATACTAAATGTAATCTTTCTTTAGCTGCATTTTTTGATTTATCATTTTGTTCCTTTTTTCCTTTTTTCTTAAGAAATGTTGTAAAATTTTCTAACATTTTAAATCCCTCCAAATTTGGTAACTATTTTCTTTTAAACACTCCAAATATTTTAGAAAAAATACCTTCATCTCTACCAGGAATAGTTACATCTAGATTTTCTCCTAATATTCTTCTCGCTATTTCCATATAGCATTTTCCTGAAGGAGCTTTTCTATTTGAAACCGCTGGTTCACCTTTATTTGTTTGAGTTATGATATATTCATCATCAGGGACAACACCGATTAACTCAATTGAAAGTAAATCAACAATGTCTTCTACATCCATCATTTCTCCTCTTTTTACCATATTAGGTCTTAATCTGTTAATTACTAATTCTGGATTTTTAATTTCTGCAGCTTCTAATAATCCTATAATTCTATCTGCATCCCTTATAGAAGAAATTTCTGCTGTTGTAACAACAATTGCTCTATCAGCACCAGCAATAGCATTTTTGAAACCTTGCTCTATTCCAGCTGGGCAATCTACAATAATGTAATCAAATTCTTCTTTAAGTTTTTCTGTTAAAGCTTTCATTTGTTCTTCATTTACTGCACTTTTATCTCTTGTTTGAGCTGCTGGTAGTAAGAATAACTCTTCAAAACGTTTATCTTTTATTAGAGCTTGTCTTAATTTGCATTTTTCTTCTACAACATCTACAATGTCGTATACTATTCTATTTTCTAATCCCATTACTACATCTAAGTTTCTAAGTCCTATATCTGTGTCTACTAAAACAACCTTTTTTCCACACAAAGCAAGAGCTGACCCTAGATTTGCTGTTGTTGTTGTTTTTCCTACTCCACCTTTTCCTGATGTTATAACAATAACTTCTCCCATTTTTTATTCCTCCTATACTATCTGTTAAATAGTTATATATCAAAAGTTACTTACCTATAATACATTAATTTTTAAAAAAAGTCAAATTTTGCGCCTAATTTTTCTTTAATTAATTTGATTCGTTGTTCATGTAATTTTTGCTTCAATTTAATTCCTTCTTCAATTCCAAACTTTTCTTTTATAAAATCGCCATTTATTTTAGTCATTATTTCGTTTCCTAACTCTGCGAACTTAACTTGTTCTCCTCCAATGCCCCTGCAATTTCGATCAGATTCTACCACTATTTCTAATCCTTTTAAACCAAGTTTAGTTTTGTAAATTCTTTCTATAAAATCTACTTGCTTACTAGCTGTCATTTTATAAAAAATTCCACCTTTCATATGTTCCTTAGCAGATACTTTTCCAAAGGCAGCCCAATCATTTGGCATTTTCAATCTTTTAACAAAATTAGCTACCTCAGGTACACCTTTTTCATCATGTCCATAATGATGTGGATACATCTCTTTAGGAGTTACTCCTTTACCAAAGTCGTGTACTAATGAAGCAAATCTTATTCTCTCATCATCCGTAAGAGTAGCACACATATCCACAGCGAGCATTGTATGATTGTATGCATCCCCCTCTGGATGATATTTTTCTGGCTGTAATGCTCCAATCAATTTGTAAATCTCTTTAAAATGAACATCTAATACATCTGCTTTTTTTAACATATTGAAAAAGATTGATGGCTTGTCATATGATAAAGCTTTTTTCATTTCCTCAAAAACTCTTTCAGCGGATAATTCTGATAGTTCTTGTTTTAAAGAATTCATCAATTTCAAAGTTCTTTCCTCTATTTCGAAGTTCAATTTACATGCAAATCTGGCTGCTCTATATACGCGCAATGGATCTTCTGAAAAGCTTTCTGATGTTGCTTTTATTATGCCATTTTCTATATCTTTTTTTCCTTCAAATGGATCAATTATCTCATTTGTTAGCACATCTTTAGCAATTGAATTAATTGTTAAATCTCTTCGTTTTAAATCTTCATAAATGGAAATATTTTTGTTTGAATTAACTTCGAATTCCTTGTGTCCTTTTCCACTTTTTTTCTCAATTCTAGCTAAAGCAAACTCTTTTCCATACATATCAAAAACTTCAAATGATTTTCCTCTGATAAATGCCTCAGGAAATAGCTCTACAAATTCATCATGTGATAATCCTACCACACAATAGTCTTCGTCTTCATATTTTTTACCTAGCATTTCATCTCTAACTGCACCACCTACTAGATATAAACAACCACCATTTTTCTTAATTTTCTCAGCAATTTCTGTAATAGGTTTTTCCATACTCTATATTACCACCTTTTTCTTTTTATATCTTGAGTATTGTTGCCTTATCTTTTACTTGCTTTAAATCATTCCAAAATTCAATTTTCTTACCTTCATCACGTAGTAGGGCTGCCGGATGCCAAGTAGGCATATATAATATTCCTTTTCTTTCAACCCATTTACCTCGTGCTGCTGTTATTCCATACTCTTTTCCTAAAATATTTTTTAAAGCTGTACTTCCTAAAAGAACAATAATCTTTGGTTTTACAAGAATTACTTGATTTCGTAAATAATCTAAGCATGCTTCTGCTTCGTTCTCATGTGGAACTCTATTTGCTGGTGGTCTACATTTTACAACATTAGCAATATAGACATTTTCTCTGTTTATGCCAAGACCAATAAATGCCTTATTCATAAGCTGTCCGAGCTTTTCCTACAAAAGGTATTCCTTGACTGTCTTCATCCGCTCCAGGACCTTCTCCTATAAACATAACATCAGCATCTTTATTTCCTTCTCCAAATACTATATTTGTTCTATTTGTACATAATTTACATTTATTACAATTTATTATCGAATTTTCCAGTTCTTCCCAAGTACTGAACATTTCTACACATCCTTTATAATCTGACTTTTACACATCAAGTGGAGCAAGATATGAAAAAGCCGGTATATTTCTCAATATTCCATATCCTATAGTAAATATAAGTAGAAATACAAATATCACATTATTAATTCTTTTTATTTTGATATTTGATACTTTATTTACCACCTGTAATACAAATATTAGTGGAACTACTATATACAATAGCATATTATTTCTAAAAGAAGAATAAATATCTCCTTTTATCAAAGATTTTATAGCTCTTGTTATACCACATCCAGGGCAATATAATCCGGTTATTTTATGAAATATACAAGGAATGGCAATACGTTCACTAAGAACCAGTATTGCCATTACAATTAGTACGATTATAAATATAATATAATCTCTTTTTTTCATATAATTATCCTTGAATATCAGCCATTTTGTTTAAGTCACTTTGCATAATGCAATAGTTAACAATTCCTAGGCCGAATAAACCAAGTATTAAATAAAGTACTGAGTTGTCATCAGCAGCAACACCGTTTGCATCACCTGCTGCTTTTAAAGTTTTACCCATTTTGTAATACCAGTAATATCCATAGATTCCACATGTAATTAATGTGAATAAGAATGCTTTTACTCCATTAAGACTTGCATCTCCTGATTTTTTTGCAGCATCATCTGTTAATGTAATGAACCAGTATATTCCATAGATTCCACATGTTACGATACTTAATAATACTTGTACAACTATATTTCTGCTCTTAACCATAATATTACCTCCCCTAATATTTGTATTTTTTATACAATTTAATATTAGCATATGTATATATTTTTTTCAACTTTTTTTTCAAAAAAAAACATCAAGCATTAATACTTGATGTTTTTATAATAATATTGCTCATAGAATTATTAATTTAAATCTATTTCATGTTTATGGTTTGATTGTATTTCATTTGATTCTTTCTGCGTTTTTACATTTTGAGATTCAGTAACTTTTAACGAATCTCTAAACTTATCAGATACACCATTTAATTTTTCTGGAATTTGTAACAAGAAATCTTTAAGTTCTTGATTTGTCTTTGGTTTTTTCCCCATAGCTTTTGCGAATAATTTTTTTATAGTTGATTTTGAATACCATTCTGAATCTTCTTTTTCAATTCTTTCTGACTCATGCTTTATGATATTTTTTATCTCATTAATTCTCTCTTTTTCTTTACCCGAATATCTTGAATAAGGTTTTTCATTTTTTCTTTCTTTTTTATAAACTCGAACAAGCTCTTTTGAAACATACAATTCTACTTCGCCTTTTTCATTAATTGTGCCATAGCAATCCTGTTGTTCAGAACATTCTTCTTCACATTCCATATTATAGACATGAAAATATAGTTTTGCTTTTCCAGTGTCTTCGTTATGTTTTATAACGTCAATTATATGATTAGTCTCTGAAATTGGTAAATCTCTTTTCATTTTTATTAAAAGCTCTTTCTTTAGTTCAGCAATTTCATTTTTAATTGTTTTTTTATAACTACTATCAACACCTCTATTAAAATAATTAAGTGTTTTATCAATATTTCTCATTGAAGTTATACTATAAGGTTCTAATTTTCTTCCCATAAAAATCCCCCCTATCGCTATAATTGTACTATATTTCGTACTCTTTATCAAGTAAATCATATACTTGAAACTCTACCATTTTTCTTTTTATTACTAATTATTTTAAGATTTTATTTACTATATTTTTTATTTTCTGAACTTTACTACTGTTTTTTGCTCCTTGTACTTTCTTATTATTTTTCAATTTATTTATATCCAATTTACTCCCAGTTCTAGCTTCATATATTTGTGTAAGGTTTTTTCCTTGATCAGCTGGATCTAAATCTACATCTTTTGCATGTTCTTTCCATGAATTATCGTCTGGTAAAAGATTATATGCTAAATTATGCTGTTGCCACTCATATACTAAATCATCAACTTTTCTATATGATTTTAAGTCTTTTCCATGAATTGGATGAACCTCGATTAATGCTTGACATATAATGCCAATGTCTTTTGCATCAGTTATTTTATATGAATCTTTAATATGCCAATTATCTTTTGTATATTTTGCTGAATAATCTTGGTTTTTGTATGTGAATAAATAATTAGATTTCTTGCCATCTAAATCACGTAAATTTATATCTTCTGTAGAGCTTAATACACTTGTATTTTCTTCATTGTTAATGTTTTGAGTAGTTGTAGAATTATTTTTTCTTCTAACCCCACAACCAGCTAGGCTAAAAATCATTAATAGCATAATCATTAATGCACATACTATTCTTTTATTCATAAGTAACTCCTCCATAATACAACTATTTATATATATCCACCAGCATAGCTTGGGGCTCTAGAATTTATAAAAAAAGCGACTTATCCAAGTCGCTTTTTTCATTGAGCATTAAAGATACTTACAGTTTTCTGCTATAGTGACTAAAGAACTTTGTCTCCAGGTTACAGCTATCCTCATAAACCGCCTTGTATTTACCTATATTTCCGTGTCTTTTTTTATAGAATCCGTCGTATGCCTCAAAATTACCTCTACGTAAAATTATCAACGCATCTTCCCAATTGTTTCTATAGATTTTAGGAACAGACTCGAAATTAATGAATGGCATTTTAAAAATTTTTTGATCGGTATACAAATCACCAAATGCATCACGCTCTTTACGATATTTCACCAATCGTACATTAATGTAATTACCAGATTTTTTACGAAAGAATCTTATATCGATATAAGCTGGCTTAAATGACGTGAGTGTTGACTCTGGTATACAACTAAAGACTTTCTCTGTCGTATCATATAGCCAATCAAGCATATTTTCTAATTCTGCTTCTTTTTCTGCGTCTATAATTGCTCTCTGCTCCCAGTAGGAAACGGTTTTGTCTCTTTGCGGCTCATATACATTGCTAAAATAATCTGAACTTTTCATAGTAACCTCCTTGTAGTCGTAAAATCGTCTGATTCTTTTAGCCTTATTGCAATAAATAAGACAAAAAATTTGTCATTTACTTATTGCATTCCTACTATATAAACCGTTATCTGCTAAATTAATACGATAACAGATATCGGATAATAAAATTAAGTAGTTTTATTGTATCACAATAACTAACAATTGTCAATAAGAACGCATTTTGAAATATATTTCTGATTTCAATGCATAAATTTAAACAAAAAAACGACCAACACGAAAATATTGGTCGTTGGTGCAGATGGCCGGAATCGAACCGGCACGGTTTATTCAACCGCAGGATTTTAAGTCCTGTGCGTCTACCAGTTCCGCCACATCTGCATTTATATAAACTGGTATTTGTCTTACGACAAGAATTATTATATATTCTAAATAACTATTTGTCAATACTTGTAAGGCAAAAAAATTAATTTTTTAATATTTTTTGTCTTACAAGTATTAATATTATAGATTACATATCTTCATCATCATCTTCTTCAATAAAATTTATATCTTCTCCAAATTCATTAAAGAAACCTTCTCCACACCTTGAATTACACATAGAGCAGTGTCCTGAGCATCCCCCTACTTCTTCTCCTCCATTCCAGTCCAATTCAATAGTGTTTTGACATTCTGGGCATTTAATATCTGATTTTGATTCTACATCAGCAATAAACTCTGCATTACAATATGGACATATTATTTCAAATTCAAATCCATCATCATAAATATCATTTTCAATACCTGTAACTGAAGATTCTATTTTATTAATTTTTGATTCAATTGTTTTTTGAACTTTCTCAATGTTATCAATTTTATTTTTTAATATGTCTGCCATTTCTTCTATTACTTCCATGTGTAAAATAGATATTTCTGCAATTTTCTTATTAACATATTCACGCTCTTTCTCGTCTTTTATGTTGTTATCAAGATCATTTAAAATCTCTTTATACTTTTTACTTAATTCTGACATAAACTTTAAACCTTTCTAAAATAAGCTTATATGATATTATGCACTATTGTACATAAATTATATAAGCTTATTTTTACAATTCATTATTTTTAATTAGTTTACTCTTTCCATGTAATCACCAGTTCTTGTATCGATTTTAACGATATCACCGATGTTTACGAATAATGGAACTAATATTTCTAATCCATTTTCTAATTTAGCTGGTTTTCCAGATGTTGTTGTTGTGTTTCCAGCAAATCCTGGTTCTGTATATGTTACTTCTAATTCAACGAACATTGGTGGTTCAACTGCAAATACATTTCCTTTGAATGATAAGATTTTTACATTCATGTTTTCTTTAATGTATTTTAAAGCATCTCCTAATTGTTCTTTGTTTAAAGGTATTTGTTCATATGTTTCGTTATCCATGAAGTAGTATAAATCTTCATCGTTATATAAGTATTGCATTTCTTTCTTTTCAATTTCTGCTCCTGGGTATTTTTCAGATGGGTTAAATGTTTTTTCAATAACTGCCCCACTTATTACATTTTTTAATTTTGTTCTAACAAATGCTGAACCTTTACCTGGTTTTACGTGTTGAAATTCTACAACTTTGAATACGTTTCCGTCCATTTCAAATGTTGTTCCATTTCTAAAATCTCCTGCCATATATACTTCTGCCATTATTATTTCCCCTTTCAATTTTTTAAATTCACTATTAATATTTCTATATAATACTACATTTCTTTGAAAAAATCAAGTGTTTTTAAACTATTTAACTACAACATTATGATTTTCATCAATTTCAATAATGCTTTTCTTGCTTTCTTTTACCTTTCCATCTAAAATAGCTTCACTAATTTCATCCTCAACGTAAGTTTGAATAGCTCTTCGTAAAGGCCTTGCACCATAATTTTTATCGAATCCCTTTTCAAATATATATTTTTTCACACTTTCGTCTATTTCAACTTCTATGTTGTTAGCTTTTAATCTTCCTTCCACTTGTTTTAACATTATTCCTATAATTTGCATTATATCTTCTTCAACTAATTTATGGAATACTATGATTTCATCAATACGATTTATAAATTCTGGCTTAAACTCCTTTTTCAATTCAGCCATTACGTCTTTCTTAGTTGATTCATATTGTTTGTTTTCTTCTTTTTTACTATCTTCTGAACCAGCCGCAAAGCCTAATAGTTTTCTATCTGTTATTATTCTAGCACCTATATTTGATGTCATTATTATTACCGTATTTTTGAAATTAACTGTTCTTCCTTGACTATCTGTTAATCGTCCATCCTCTAATATTTGCAACAACATATTCATAACATCTGGATGTGCTTTTTCAACCTCATCAAATAAGATAACAGAATATGGTTTTCTTCTAATTTTTTCTGTTAATTGTCCACCTTCATCAAATCCTACATACCCTGGAGGTGAGCCTATTAACTTAGATATTGAGTGTGGCTCCATATATTCAGACATATCTATTCTGATCATTGCATCTTCATTTCCAAACATTGCTTCAGCTAATGCTTTTGAAAGTTCTGTTTTTCCAACCCCTGTTGGACCTAAAAATAAGAATGAACCTATTGGCCTATTTGGATCTTTTAATCCGACTCTGCCTCTTCTTATTGCTTTTGCAACCGCTTCTACTGCTTCATTTTGTCCCACTACTCTTTTATGAAGTACTTCTTCAAGATTTTTTAATTTTTCATTCTCATCCTGAGTTAGCTTCTTCACTGGAATATTAGTCCAATTTGCTATTACTTCAGCAATATCTTCTTCATTTAGTATAGTTACATTTCTACTTGATTTATTTTCCCATCTTTTATTGTCCTTTTCTAATTTCTCAAGTAATTTCTGTTCTTCATCCCTTAAATTAGCAGCTTTTTCAAAATCTTGAACCAAAATAGCCTCTTCCTTTTCGTTGTCTATTTGACTTATTTTTTCTTCCAATTCTTTTAGTTTCTCTGGCCTTGTATACGTTTTCATTTTAAGCTTAGATGATGCTTCATCCACTAAGTCTATTGCTTTATCTGGCAAAAATCTATCCGTTATATATCTTACTGATAAGTTTACTGCTGAAACAATTGCTTCATCTGTAATTTTTACATTATGATGAGCTTCATATTTGTCACGAATTCCCTCTAATATTTTAATGGTATCTTCTATACTAGGTTCTTCAACAGTAACTGGACTAAATCTTCTTTCTAATGCACTATCTTTTTCAATATATTTTCTATACTCTGTTATGGTTGTTGCTCCTATTAATTGTATTTCTCCTCTTGCAAGTAGTGGCTTTAAAATATTTGCTGCATCTACCGCTCCCTCTGCAGCTCCAGCACCAACTATAGTATGAATTTCATCAATAAACAAAATTACATCCGATACTTTTTTTACTTCATTTAATGACTTCTTTATTCTCTCTTCGAAGTCTCCTCTATATTTAGCACCAGCTATCATACTGGTAATATCAAGCGTTACAACCCTTTTATTTTTTAATAATTCCGGTACATCACCTAAAACTATTTTTTCTGCTAAACCTTCAACTACAGCTGTTTTTCCAACACCTGGTTCTCCAATTAAGCAAGGATTATTCTTAGTTCTTCTTGATAAGATTTGAATAACTCTTTCTATTTCATCTTTTCTTCCTATCACAGGATCAAGTTTACCTTCTCTAGCTTGTTTAGTTAAATCTGCCCCACATTGATTTAATGTTGGAGTAGAACTATAGCTTCCTATATTTTTATTATCTGAAGAATCTGTTTGATTAAAATCTTCTTCGTTAATTACTTTAGCTATCTCATTATATATTTTTTGTGGACTGACATTTAAATCAAGAAGAATTCTCACAGCAACACTATCTGCTTCTTGCATTATCCCTACTAATAATTGCTCTGTACCTATGAATTCACTTCCTATTTTTTTTGCTTCTCTAAAAGCATTTTCAATAACTCTTTTGGTTCTAGGTGTAAAACCAGAAGTTTCAACTTTTTCATTATCTATATCTACAAATCCTATTAATTCTTCTATTTCTTGTAATATTTTATCTGGAGTAACCTCTTGCAATTCTAAAACCTTGCTTGCAACACCGTTTCCTTCTTCTGACAAACCATATAGTAAGTGTTCTGTACCAATATAGCTGTGTCCAAGTTCTTCTGCAGTTGTGTTAGCAATCTTTATAGCTTTTTCAGCTCTGTTTGTAAACTTATATTGCATAAAAATCTCCTTTCAAACTTATGCCATAAGTAAAAGCACTAAATGGTATTTTAGGTAAGATATATAATAACATAAATATACTTGTTTTTTCAAGACTTTCACATTTTTTTATTAAGTGAGTAAAAATTTGATATTTGTACAAAATATAATTATTGATATAAACATATAATTAAATATTACTTATTTTTCTCTTTTTTTGTCATCTTATCTAATTCCATTGCTCTCTCTCTTTGACCATCTAAAGTTAACCATGCAAAATATGATGAAACAAATTCTCCATATTTTGTTGCATCTTCTATCTTATCATCATCTTTTTTCAAAAAATCACCTCGTATAATATATTTTCTTTCAATTAAATTATTAACTTTAAAAAAAATATTATACTCATTTTCAATTCAAAAAATTTCCAGTTTAAAAAATTTTTAAATGCACATCATAATATTGAAAAAGCAAGAAAGTTTTTTCAGAATAATAATTGTACAATCATGGGAGGTGAATATTATGGCAAACTCAAGCAATTCAAATAGAAAAGTTGTTCCAGCTGCTGCTGAAGCTTTAAATAAATTCAAATATGAAGTAGCTAGCGAAGTTGGTGTTAACTTAAAAGATGGTTACAATGGTGACTTATCTTCAAGAGACGCTGGTAGAATAGGTGGTAACATGGTTAGAAAGTTAATACAACAAGCTGAAAGCAATATGACTAAATAAGTTAGCCGTTAACGAGCATAGCGAGTTCTACGGATAACTTATGCAACTGAACGCAGTGAGGTTGTATACCTTAATTCAGCCGTTCTAGGCTAGTTAAATTGCAGGGATATTTTTCTTGGTTTTATGCAATACATAAAGGCAGGAATTGTGTTCCTGCCTTTTATTTTTGAGCAATTTTTATTGAATCTACATCTGATAATACTCTCTTATAAATCCGATAATATCTTCATTATTTTCCTTAACCTTTTCATCTTCCAACAATTCATCTAATGTAAAATAAGTTCCGTCAATATCAGCATCAACTTCATAGAAATAATGATGATATGTTCTTATTTCATCATGTGATACAGAATACTTATCGTGTACTTTATCAAATAGTAATTTTACATTTTGTGTATTATACTTATTTTTTATTGCTTCTATATCATTTCCTTTCATATTTGGAAATAAATACATTCCCCATCTTTCATCATAATAATTTAAAAAGGCATTTTCTTTTTTTATAATAATAATTGAATGAATATGTTCCATATTACTTTCCTTTCTTCTTATTGTTTTTCTCTACTAATCTTTTCATTTTTTCTTTTTCAATCTCTTTTGCACTTTTTCTAGGCGTTGGCATATCCTCAGGCATTGTACCACCTATTCTTTTTATAGTTTGTCTTACCGCTTGTCCAACATTATGATGTGTTTTACATGCATCATTTTCGTTATTTATATTTTTGTTTTTTAATACCTCATCTGTTTGCGTAATTCTAAATAGATTAGTTGCTAATTCTGTACTACTCATATAATCAAGAATATCCTCTTTTTCTGATATTCCTTTTCTTTTAGCTATATCTTTTGCAGTTTCACCATTATATAAACCTCTGTATCCATAATTATTGAATTTTCCATAGTTTTTAACTCCAGCAAGTTTGGCAGTATCAAACAAAAACTTGTTTTTATCTTTTACATTTTGCCTTGTATATAATCTTTTTTCATCTTCACTTAATTGCTCATATTCCTGCCTTGTTATTTCTTGCTTTCTAGTTTGTACTGCAAAATATGTTTGAGCCAATGCTATAGTTTTCTTCCTACTATCACCATTTTGTGCAATTAAATAACATGCATATCTTGTCAATTTAAAATCATCAACTACCTTTTCTGCACCTTTGGGCATTTTTATCGTTTTGCCGACGTCGGCAAAATGATCAGAAGTATTGATATTACTGTTTTTACATGCTTCCATTGCTTTACTTATAACCTTCACAAAATTTCCCCATTTAGTATACTCAAGTATTTCCATAAGCTCTCTTGCATACCAGAATTCCACACCACTTTCATCAACATGTTTTATTTTCTCAAAAATCTTTTCTGTTTTGATTACCAAATTATTTTCCATAAGAACACTTCCTTTTGCTAAAATTTAGTTATCTCTACATTTATTATTCCAGCATATACTACATATATTTATTTAAAAACTATTGTTTGCATTATATCATATTCAATTCTAGCATTCAATAGTTTTATAAATTATTTTTACATAATATTATAAAGCAAATATTCTCGACATCGTTGAAAATTTTTGTAGTTACTTATTATAATTTTATGTATCTAATTCATAAAAATATAATATATTCTCATCTATATCAAATACCGCTACCGTATAATTTGAAGATTCCCTATCTTCCTCAAACATTTCATTTGGATTATATTTATCATCCGCTTTTGAATGTCTATCTTAAAAAATAATATTCATTTTCTGCTCCTTATGGCATTCTTATCATTTTGCCGACGTCAGCAAAATGATAAGAAGCTTTGATATTACTGTTTTTACATATTTTCGATGTATTCTCCACATTTAACTTTCCTTGCAATTTTAAACAATTCTTTTTCCTTTTTAGTAACAATTCTTTCACTTATCCCATCTTTTGAACATACTTGCAAAGTAATTTTTCCACTTTCAATTTTAGGATGTCTTAAAACTCTTACAAAATCCTTCTTTTCAATTGATTCCTTGCACACTGCAATGTATGAAAATTTCTCATCTTCATAAGGTACATCACCATTTTTTAACAACTTGTGTATTTTAGTTCTAGCTACTCTGCACGTAGAATGACACCAGTCATCATCTGGCATTTGGCATATTTCTATATTTGGACATGGAGCTATAACATTTCCACCATGTTTCATTAAAATCTTTCGAAGTTGTTTAATTTCACTAAACCCTACTGGCGTTCCTGGTTCAATTATCAAAAGAATTTTATTTGTTGCGTTCCATAATTTTTCCAACGCAATTTTTCTATCATTTTCATTTAATTCATTTAAAACATAAGAACATACAACTAAGTCAGCCTTCTGTTTAATTTCTGAACCTATTAAATCGAACTTTTCCCACTTAACATTCATTAAAGACTGTATTTCTGATTCTTGCATAAAACTTTTTCCAAGATTCATCATCGCATCTTCTCGCTCAAGGCATGTTGCTTCTTCAAAATCCACTAAATCGTTAATTGCCCAAGTACCAGCACCTGTTCCAGCTCCAACATCTAACATAGAGTCTATTTTTAAATCACAAATCTCCAACGTATTTTTTAAAGCAGTATAAACTGCAGCAAACGTAGCAGGCATTCTAACTGCCGAATATGCTAAAGCCTCAATATCTTCCGTAACCAACCTATTTCCTCTTCCACTTTCTTCTCTATACTTTAAGCTAATACTCTCAGAATTTTTTTGTAATTCTTTTATATTACTACTTTCCAAACTTTTTTCAATTAAACCTCTTAATTCAACCGGTAATTCCATACAAAATCCTTTCTATATCAATTTAGCCCTCACTATCATAGAGTAGCCTAAAAAAAGTGTGTCAATGCTTATATTGTTTTATGAAGTGAAGTCAAGGTGGGGACCAACAAGCTAGCAAGAGTTAGAAAATATCATGCAAAATACACTCAAACCCATATCACTCAATCCCATCTTGCATGATATTTTCTTACTCTTGGTTCGTAGTTGGGGCGAAACGAATAAAACAATATAAGCATTGACGCACTTTTTTTGAGGCGAACTACTGCAAAATATCTAAGCCATAAAAAAAATACTAATGATGATGATGGTGATGATGATGACGTCCCCCAACATTTGACTCAACATCACAATTTTCACTACAGCACTTCTCACCTTCACCCTCTAATTCAATAGTAACATGACCAATTCCATGTTCTTTTAACTCATCTCTAATCTTATCTTTAACCTCTTTACTCTTATCTTTTGTAATAACATGCAACGTTGCAAAATTAGAATATCCATCCATACTCCAAATATGAATATGATGAACATCTACTACTTCCTCAATTTCACTTAAATGTTCTTTAATCTCCGCAACATCAATATTTTTAGGTGTTTTTTCAAGGAATACATCTAATATAGCTTTAAAGTTTTTATATGCATTTATCAAAATAAATATAGCTACACAAATAGAAAGAATTGGATCAATGTAAGTTATATCAAATATTCTCATCACAATAGCTCCAATTAATACAATTACCCATCCAAGAACATCCTCTAACATATGCAAATTAACAGATTTTTGATTTAAAGAATCTCCTTCTCTTGTAAAATACGCTGCTGCAAAATTTATAATAACACCGAATACCGCAAAAATTATCATTCCATCATAGTTTATTTCCACAGGATTAATAATTCTTAGAATTGAATTATATATAACTAATATAGAACCAACTAAAAGTATTACTGTTGTTATAGTACTACCTAAAACAGAATATCTAATATATCCATATGTATATTTATCATCAGGCTTTTTCTTACTTTTCTTTTCTAAAAAATATGATACTCCAATACTTAAAGCATCACCCATATCATGTACAGAATCTGAGATAATGGCAACACTATTTGTAAAAGCACCGCCTATAAATTCTAAAATAGAAAATGATAAATTTAAAATAAAAGCAATTAAAATGTTTTTGTCAGTTTTCATATTTGACTCCTCTCTTATATTTACAATGTGAATTATATTTCATATTTTAATTATATTCTTTTATTTTTATAAAGTCAATCCCATCTTGTAATATACCATCCATTCAAATCTTGTCTTAAAATCTTTCTTCCCCAATTAATTTGGCATGTTTGTAAATCGGCATTACACTCTGCAACAATTACATATTCATCTGTTTTATCAATAATAAAAACGCTATGAAAATCACCATCAATTCTCGCTTGATCGCCAATTCGTAATTCATCATAATCTTCAAAATATCTAACAGGTGCATCTTCACCAAAAATAATATCACTTAGCAAGCTTGCAAAACCTCTGCATTGACTACATGTTGCATAATAAGGATACACATCATTAGATTTCCCATAATGTGCATTGCAATATAACTCTCCATAAATATTATGATTACATGGGATATCTGTAACACAATATATATTATTTGTTTCACCAGGATTAGATGCATTTTGCCCCATGTGATTCCAATATTTACCTGATGGAAAAATTTCTTGCAACATAGTTACTTTTTCATTAAACTCTTCAAGCCATTTTTCAGGATAAACTTGGTGATAAACACTGTCATTAGCAATAGTATCATTTGATTTGCTTAAGTCAACGTAAATCAAATCGCTTGTATCCAAATTCACACTCTCATCACTAGATATTATATTTTCATTTTTAGATACGTTATCACTCTTTGCTAAAGAAACCATACTATTACTGAATCTAACAAACATCGCACCACAAACAAGCAAAAACATACATAACACCACTCTAAAAAATAAACTTGATACAATTTTTTTTATTTTTGACGAATACTTTACCATATCTTTTCCTCGTTTATATTATTAATTATTTTCTTACGTTTTTTATTTCAAAAAAATTATATCAATAAACATTTTCAATGTAAAGCAAGAATTTTATACTTGCAATTTTGCCTATTACGATGTATAATCTAAAAATAGAAAATTAGATTGATATACAGCTAATTTACGACAAAATTTTTCAGAAAGGAGATTGTTAGTTTTTTAAATTTTCATTTATCTATATTCGAATTTATCAAACTAGCATAACAAAGCTTATGGAAACAACAATTATAAAAGATTTATTTAGAAACACAACAAACTATGAAAATCAAGAAATTAAAATAGAAGGTTGGGTTAGAACTGTACGTGATTCAAAAACATTTGGATTTATTGAACTAAATGATGGTTCATTTTTCAATAATGTACAAGTTGTTTTTAATAATAATTTATCTAACTTCGATGAAATCTGTAAATTAACAATAGGTTCTTCAATAGCAGTAACAGGTAAGTTAATAATCACACCAGATGCAAAACAACCTTTTGAAATACAAGCAACAAGCGTAACAGTGGACAATTTAAGCTCACAAGACTATCCACTTCAAAAGAAAAGACACACTTTTGAGTATTTAAGAACAGTTGCACACTTACGTCCTAGAACAAATACTTTTAATGCAATCTTTAGAATAAGAAGTGTTGCCGCTTTTGCTATACATGAATATTTTCAAAACAATGGATACGTTTATTTAAACAGTCCTATAATCACATGTGCAGACTGTGAAGGATCTGCTGAAATGTTTAAATTAACAACATTAGATTTAGATAAACCATTACCACAAAAAGATGGACAAACTGATTTCACTCAAGACATCTTTGGTAAGAAAGCATTTATCACAGGTTCAGGTCAATTACACGGTGAAACATTTGCACACGCATTTGGAAAAATATATACTTTTGGACCAACACTAAGATCTGAAAACTCAAACACAAAAACACATGCAAACGAATTTTGGATGGTAGAACCAGAAATTTGTTTCTGTGATTTAGAACAATTAATGGATATAGAAGAAGATTTCTTAAAATACGTTGTTAAAGTTGTTTTAGAAAAATGCCCAGAAGAATTAGAATTCTGCGATAAATTTATTGAAAATGGTTTAATAGAAAAACTAAAAAAAGTATGTAACTCATCTTTTACTAGATTGGATCACAAAGAAGCAATTGACATTCTAAAAAAAGCTGATAAAGAATGGGAATTCCAACCTGAATATGGAGAAGATTTAGCAAAAGAACATGAAAAATATATTACAGAATATTTCAACGGTCCTGTATTTGTAAAGAACTGGCCAAAAGATATTAAAGCATTTTATATGAAACTAAACCCAGATGAAAAAACAGTTGCAGCAGTTGACTTAGAAGTTCCAGGCGCTGGTGAAATTATGGGGGGTTCTCAAAGAGAAGAAGACTACGATAAATTAGTAAATCGTATGAAAGAATTAGGCATAGATACTGAAGAATTAGATTGGTATTTACAACTACGTAAATTCGGTTCAACAGTTCATTCAGGATTTGGTCTAGGATTTGAAAGATTGCTAATGTACATTACAGGTATGCAAAATATTCGTGATGTTATTCCATTCCCTAGAACACCAGGAAATTGTGATTTTTAAAAAATACATTTAAATTAGGACGAAGAAAAATAGATTTTCTTCGTCCTAATTTTTTTCTTAAATTTTATAAATTTTTTCCAACAAAGCTTCTTTCAATGTCCATGTATATATAGTGTGACCCTAATACATTTTTAAATCTTAAAACCATATGGCAATAAATCACCCATAGTAAACTCACTAACATTATTGTCTCTATCAACAACATACACTTTAAAATTATCATTTACAAACTCGCTCATAAACTGTCTACAATATCCACATGGCATACATTTATCTCTAGCTTCTTCACCTTTTTTTCCACCAACAACTGTTATACTTTCAAACTCCCTTTCACCTTCTGAAAGTGCTTTTGCAAAAGCTGTTCGTTCTGCACAAATTCCTTGTATTCCATGATTTTCAATGTTACATCCTATATATGCTTTTCCACTTTTAGTTCTAAGTACTGCTCCAACTTGATAATTACTATAAGGCGAATATGCCTTTAATCTAGCATTTTTTGCTAACTCAATATCCTCACTATACATAAATTTCCTCCTCACAAATAACTATTTATTGTTTATAAAAATTATATACAATTCATTACTTCACAAATAAACTTACCAAATACCCTGCATAAATCAAAACATACACAAAGCCATTTCCTCTACTCATCTTATTTTTTGGTGGAATAATAGGAAACAATGATAACACCAAAGTACCACCAATTAAAAATACCATATCTAAATTATAACTCATATTATATACAATAGGCTTAATCATTGCAGAAACACCAATTATCAACAACATATTAAAGATGTTTGAACCCAAAATATTACCGATAGCAATATCACTTTTACCTTTAAAAGCTGCAGAAACACTCGTAACTAATTCTGGCAAGCTTGTCCCAACAGCTAATATTGTAACGCTAATTAATTTCTCACTTAACCCAAAATGCTTAGCAACCTCAACCGCATTCTCAACCGTTAAATCTCCACCAATTTTTAGCAATACCGCTCCTAAAATCAAAAACACAATATCCTTAATAGTTGATTTACTTGACTTAGTTCGATCTACAACAATTTCATCGTCATCTTCCTTATCAAAATCCTCACCTTTTTTAGCCATTATAATTGTATACACAATAAACAATACAAAAAGCACAATCAAAATTCCAGCATCTACTCTTGTAATATTATGTCCCAAATTACATAGTAAAACAAAAAGCAGCGAAACACCTAAACACATTGGAATTTCAATCAACCTAGTCTCCCTCTTAAACTTAATAGCTCTGATAATTGACGACATACCCAAAATTAACAACAAATTAGCTATATTACTCCCAACAATATTCCCAACAGCCATATCAGCATACCCATCTATCGCTGAAGTAATACTAACAAACAACTCCGGCATAGAAGTACCAATAGACACAATAGTCAACCCAATAATTATCTCCGGAATATGAAACTTCTTAGCAATATTACTTGCCCCCTCAACTAAAAAATCTGCACCCTTAATCAGCAAAACAAATCCTAAAACAATTAATACAATCCAAACTACCACAACTACATCCTCTCTTTCCTTACATCTAACAAAACCATCTACCGTCTTCAGAGTAGCCAACGCTGTTTAATTAATTGATGATTGGTGGTGGTATGGGGATATATATTACTTTAAAAATGTGGCTTAAGTGGGGACCGGCTAGCTACAGAGAGTTATAATTCCCCAATAGGCTCAATAGATCTAAAACGTTTTCAATACATCAACAATACAAAATCCATCCGTCCCTCACACTCAGGAATTATTACTCTCTGTGCGCTGTTGGGAAACATTTTTAAAGTAATATATATCCCCATACCACCACCAATCATCAATTAATTAAACAGCGTTGGCGGCTACATTACACCCCCAACACAAACTTCTTAAACAAATTACCTCTTTCCTTAAAATTCTTAAAAAACCCATAACTAGAAGCAGCCGGAGACAACAAACAACTCATCCCCCTCTTAGTAACCTTTTTAGCAACCCTAACCGCTTCTTCCATATCACGAACAATATGCTTTTCCATACCCTCATTTACAACCATATCCGCAATTTTCCATCCCGTATCAGGAAGACAAACCAAATGCTCAATATCAGTTTTACTTAAAAACTCAGCAAATTCAGTATAATCAATTCCCCTATCCTTTCCACCAATTATTAAAGTATTAACATTTTTCAAAGTCTCAACCCCATTAATCGTAGAAGCCGGAATAGTAGCAATAGAATCATTATAATATTTAACACCATCAATCTCACCCACAAATTCCATTCTATGCTCTAAAGGTGCAAAATTATAAATATCCTCCATCGCCTTCTTTAAATCAAGATTCATTATCTTAGCAACCGTAACAGCAAACATAATATTATTAAAATTATGATCACCTAATATTTGTCTTACTTCAGAATCGGTATATAAAACCTCTCCATTCTCAGCTAAAGCACTGTTTTCTTTTCTTGTAACAATATTATCCCTATTATTAACTTTACTATTACCCTCAAAGCTAATTTCTATAACATGTTGCTTTAACTCTCCCATATTCTCTATATGTTCTTTTAAGCAATCATTATCAATACTATACAAGAAATAATCCTCTGGTTTTTGATACCTACAAATATTTAATTTAGCATTAATATAATGTTCATATGACTTATAGTGATCCAAATGTTCTTCAAATAAATTTAACAAAATAGCAATATTAGGCGAAACCTTTGCAAACTCCAATTGATGAGAAGATAATTCCAACACAACAATTGAATTTGGAGTTAATTTATCTATCTCATCAAACAACGGAACACCAATATTTCCAAGCAAGTGTACATCATTACGTTGCTTGCTTACAATATCATAAATTAATGAACTTGTAGTACTTTTTCCCTTTGTACCAGTAACCCCTATTGTAAAAACATCCACAAATTCCATAAACAACTCTAACTGTGACTTAATCTTATCTATAAATTTAGACGTATCCAAATCTTTAAAAGAAAGGCCTGGCGTCTTCATTATAACATCATACTCTTCTAAGTTTTTAAGATAATCTTCTTGAGGAATTATTTCAATATTTTCATCTTCAGATAATTCCATATATTTTTCATAAACACTTGGATTAGCATCTGATATGTATAATTTTTTATCCTTTAAGTGTCTTCTAATTAAACGATATGTAGAATACCCTTCCATACCGAAACCTAATATTAATATCTTTTTATCTTCTAAATACTTAATTAACGTATTAATCATTAAAAATCTCTTCTTTCAATATTTTATTTTGTTCTTCTGTCAAATTATTTTCACTTACGTAATTTCTAGTTAAATCATTTTCTAAATTACTTAACTCAAAATTATCTTTATAATATTGTAATAAATATGGCAACTTATTGTCACCTAAATTTGCAATTGTTTTACTAATTGCATAGCAAACTTCCTCATATGTTCCAACGCACTCAAAAGGCTTTGTATCTCCATTTCCAGTAAGTTCAACAAAAGTTGTAGTTAAATCTGCTCTTTCAAATAAATCTTCTCCAAAAATATCAACCAACTTTTCCTTATATAAAAATGGACTTAAAATTGTGTACACAAATAGGCATTTAGGACAGTTACAACACCACTTCCATGTTTCACCTTTACTTCCCACATTACAACTTTTGAAAATTGAATGATACTTTTCATATTTAGAAAATGCTTTAGCAATTTCTAATTCATTAAGTGGTCTTAAAAAGCTGAAATACTCAGTATTTCTCTTTAAATATTTTGATGAATAAAATCTAAAATCATTTTCAAATTCAACACTTTTTGAATACTGATGATTTATCTTTTCTCCCTCAACATTTGATTCATTTGCACTTGATTCATTTGATAACGCTATATATTTCTTTCCAATGATATCAGCAATAAAATATGATAAAAACGCAAGCATAGCTGAAAATGGAGTGTGTCCATTTATAAATCCTTGCTTGTTTAAATCTAACAAGTTTTGGTCAATTTTTCTACTAACTGTTACGATTCTATCTTCATTGTATCCTGCTGCTTTGGCACATCCTAAAGTAACTGGTTTAGGATTAACTATTAAGCAATAATTATCACCTTCATTCTTTAAGCACTCTAATGTAACACATGAATCCTTTCCACCACCTATTGGAATTAAATAACCTTCATTTCCTTCATTTTTCACATCTTCATATACTTCTTTACTCTCACATGTTACATTCATAAAATCTAGTATACTTGTGCTAATTTCGTTTGTATAAAAAAGTTCTCCTAAGCCATAAAAATAAAGCTTTTTAAACCAATTAATCTGTTCTTCATTGATATAACCAGCTCTTATAATTACATTAGGTGAACATGTAACTTTCCAATAGCTAATCAACTCTATAAGTCCTATATGAAATGCAGCATTTTTACAATTTTCTATTAATTTATTATCTATATTTAAATTTTTCTTTGATATTCTAACTTCTGGTTCAAATGATGTTAGATTTTCAATAGTATATTTTAATCTTATAATTATTTCATTTTCAGTATTTTTAACATCGAAACTCTCGTAAATAAATGTATTATATTTCTCTCTTAAGTCTCTAAATTTTTTTGAGTTATCTATCATAAATATCTTCCTCCATTCTTTCACAATTTTATCACAAAACAGGCTTGTTTTACAATAGAAACCACGAAAAAAATAAGCCTATAAATAAAGACTATTTTCCCATCAAATTTCTATATAAAAATGACCTCTAAAAAAGAGGCCATTTTTACATTATACTTCGTGTTCTTCACCAGTTTCAGTAATATAGATATACTCTCTATCTCGTCTTACTAAAGCTTTTCCGGTTTCATCGAAATCAGCTGGAGCATCGTACTTTACAGGAATAATTACATTTCCATTTTCATTGACATAGCCCCACTTCCTATTCAGCCGGACATTGTAATAACCGTTGCTACATTTGCAAACCTCAGCATACATGCCCACAATAGTCTTTGGCAATTTAACTGCCTCTACTTCTGACTTAACCATAAAAACACTCCTTAAAGATATTTGCCAAATCGGCATTGGTAGGATTATACATTGTTTGACATATTTCGTCAATTACAATTTTATTATTTTTTTAAATTAACTATTTTTTCCCAAGATAAACCTTCTTTACCAAAATGACCATAATTCGTGGTCTTAGTATATATTGGCTTTTCCAAATCTAATGTATTAATGATTCCTCTTGGTGTTAAATCAAAATTTCTATTTATAATTTCTATTATTTGTTCATCAGAAACACTCCCTGTTCCGAAAGTATCAACAAATATAGACACTGGTTTTGCAACACCTATAGCATATGATATTTGAATTTCACATTTTTTTGCAAGCCCATTAGCTACAATGTTTTTTGCAACAAATCTGGCCATATATGAACCTGATCTATCAACTTTTGTAGCATCTTTTCCAGAAAAAGCTCCACCTCCGTGGCGACTAAAACCTCCATATGTGTCTACAATTATCTTTCTTCCTGTAAGTCCTGTATCTCCCAATGGTCCTCCAATTACAAATCTTCCAGTTGGGTTGATAAAGTATTTCGTATTTTCGTCCAACAATTTACTATCGATTACAGAATTAATTACTTTATCTTTAATATCTTCCTTTAAAGTATCTAATTTTATATTCTCTTCATGTTGTGTAGAAACAACTATAGTATCTACCCTTACAGGCTCATCATTTTCATATTCAACTGTAACCTGAACTTTACCATCAGGACGTAAATATGGAATTGTACCGTTTTTTCTAACCTCCGCTAACCTATATGCTAATTTGTGTGATAAATATATTGGCATAGGTAAATATGCATCAGTCTCATCCGTTGCATATCCAAACACCATTCCTTGATCTCCTGCTCCTTCTGATGTTCTAGCAGAATCTTCTACTAAACTTAATGCTTCTTTTTCTGTTAATTCCTCAGCCTCCTTACTTTCATATGACTTGTCCACTCCTAATGCAATATCATCTGATTGTTTTGAAACATTCACAATAACTTTACATTTTTCATAACTGATATCTGTATTTTCATCCGTATATCCAATCTTTTTAATTGTGTCTCTTACAACCTTCTCAATATCTACATTAGCTTTAGATGAAATTTCTCCCGTAACTAAAACCAAACCTTTTCCAGCTACTGTTTCGCATGCTACTCTTGCTTTTGAATCTTTTGTTAAATATGCATCTAAAACACTGTCTGATATGTAATCACACAATTTATCTGGATGCCCTTCTGTTACACTTTCTGACGTAAATAATTTTTTCATAATAATTCCTCCTTAAATATAATTTAACTATATATATTATTCTATTTAGACAAAATTTCATACAAAAAAACCTTTGCTATATAGCAAAGGTTTTAATTTTCACAATTTAATCATCAACCAAAGCCATACGCTTTGTCGGTATTAGCACCTTGCTGTTTTAGCAGGTTGCTGTGGAGTCATAAAGCCGAATCTCTCGTCCACTCTTGATAATATATATAATTTGATATAGTATACAACTAATTAACATTATTGTCAATTTTTTTCAAATATTTTTAATGTTGATCACATTTTTCATTAGGAACAGTACCTTTCCTAAAATATTCTACATATGTGTTTTTACAGCCACCTGTAGCACATTTTCCACTATCCTTGCACACTATTACTTCTTCCACATCATTTGGTTTGTCAAAACTAGCTTTTATAAGATTTTTATGAATACTATTCATAACTTCAGTCCAAATGTGGTTTGCCATTGAATCTGCGCCTTCTTTAATTGTTTCATTAGAGTCAAAACCATACCATGTAACAGCTGTGTAATATCTAGTAAATCCGCAAAGCCATTTATCATAATTGTCATTTGTGGTACCAGTTTTTGCAGCAACTTCAAATCCATCTATCTTGCAGTTTTTAGCAGTTCCATTTTCTCCTTTAACGGGTTGTGTAAGTAAATTTTTTAATATATATGCGGTATCTTCTGAATAAACTTTTTTACTCTTTTGTTTGTTTTTCAATATAACTTTTCCATTACTATTCTCAATCTTTGTATAAAAAACTGGTTCTATATATTTTCCATTATTAGCTATACATGCATATGCAGCTGCCATTTCCAAAGGAGTTGAACCTTTTTGTAAGCCTCCTAAAGCTAATGGTAAATCACAATCAGCATCTGTTAATGTGGTTATTCCCTCATTTTCCATATATTTCACTGCTTTTTTAGGAGTTAATTGTTCCATTATTTTTACAAATGGAATGTTTTGAGACGACTCAACAGCTCTTCTTACAGTAATATTTCCTAATTCTTTTTCACAATCTACCGGATTATATCCATTGGCAAAAGTTGTTCTAGTATCGTCATATACTGTAATTGGCGTTATAATTTTCTCTTCTAAAGCAGGTCCTAGAACAGCAATAGGCTTTATTGCTGATCCTGTTTGCCTGAGTGCTTGAGTTGCCCTGTTAAATCCTCTCGATGTGTCTTTTTCACCCAATCCTCCGAACACATCCCTTTACTTGTCCATTCGAATGATCAATTACTACCATTGCAGCTTGAGCTGTGGCATCTTCATTCTTATCAGACTTTACCATATATTTTTTTTGAGAAAATTCATCTTCTATGTTTTTCTGTATATCAGAGTTTTGAGTACAATAAATTTTCAATCCTGAAAAATATAAGTAATTTGTTGCAAAACTTGTTGACATTTTCTTCTTTTTCTTTAAATCTTCAACAACTTCTGAAATAGTAGCATCAACCATATACGAATAAACTCCATCACCATTTGGCTTCACATCGCCTTTTTCAAATTTTAAACCACTATCTATTTCAGCTACTGCAGAATCATACTCATCTCTTGTAATATAATTTTCTTCAAGCATAACATTTAATACTGTTTTAGATCTTGATTTAATTTTTTCTGAATTGTCTTTTTCACCAAATGGATTATATGAGTTAGGTGAATGGTTAAGTCCAGCTAAAAATGCACATTCTGCCAAATCTAAATCTGAGACACTTTTATTAAAATAATATTTAGAACCCATTTCAACACCATATACATTAGGTCCAACATAAATTATGTTTAAATATGTTTGCATTATTTGATCTTTAGAAAGAACCATTTCTGTTTTCACAGCTCTATCCCACTCTACCATCTTTCTTGAAATAGATGATTCATTCTCACCTGTTACATTCTTAACTAACTGTTGCGTAATGGTACTTCCACCATACGATGCAGATCCTCTATGCAAAATATAAGAACCAATAGCTCCCGCAGTTCTTTTAAAATTTATACCATGATGTTTGTAAAAGTTTTTATCCTCTATTGAAACATATGCATTAACCAGATTTTGCGGGATTTTATCTAAACTTACCGTCTCTTGAATTCTAGTCTCGCCAAGCACTGCTATTACATTTCCTGTAGAATCAACAACAATTGAATTTTGAACTTTAATAACATCTTTCATAATCTTATTCCATTTATATAAAGAAACCAAAAACATTATTAACAGTACAAGAAGTAGAATTATAATAACAAACCATCTAATAATTTTTCTTTTTTTCATTTTTATTATTTCTTCTTGTGTCAATCCTTTTTTATTCTTGCGTATCATATCATTAACGTTTTCATTTTCATCATCATCTTGAATTTTTCTTCTCGTTTGTGTCCTCCTTGATGACTGATTTCTTTTGTTCCTAGAATTAAGATTATTAGTATTTACTGAGTTTTCAGCAATTTTTCTATTCACTTTCTTCTTATTTCTTTTTTTACTTCTCAATAATCTTCAAATCCTTTCGATTTTTTTATATTATATCACATTATTTTTTTAATGCAAAAAAATTGACAATTAATTATAATATGATACAATATCATTAATAAAAAAGTTGGAGGTATCGATATGGAGTTTAATAAATGCCCTCAATGCGGTAGTTTCTTTGCATATTCAGGTAAAATGTGTCCAAATTGTGCAAATAAAGATAATACGAGAATACAAAAGTTAGAAAATTATTTGCTAAACTATTCTGTTCCGGATACAGTTGAAGAATTATCTGCAAACACAGGAATACCTGAAAAAGATTTAAATAGATACATTAATGAAAATAAAAAATTTCAAAATTTATTTTAAAAAGCTAGTAACTAAATTACTAGCTTTTTAAATTTCATTTTTATATAATTTTCTAATTTATCCATAAATTCTTTAGAATCAATTTCTTTTTTAGCCACCATGTCTAATCCTTTTTCCCAACTAGCTGTTAACTTAGGATTTAGCATGTCTGGCATAGAACCTGCTACTACATCAAAAATAACTTCTCCTTTTTCGGTAGGTGTTATAATTTGTGTTTTAGTGTTTATTTTTATATACTGAATTCTTTCAAGTTTTTTCATAATTTCTGCTCTTGTAGCACTTGTACCAATTCCTGCACCTTTAATTTGTTCTCGTAGCTCTTCGTCCTCAATTAATTTACCTGCATTTTCCATAGCCAAGATAATTGAACCAGAATTATATCTGGTAGGCGGACTTGTTTCTGCATCTTTGGTTTCAAAATTTACTATACCAATTTCTTGTCCTTTTTTAAGTTTCTTTAACAGATCTTCGCTAATTTCATTATCCTTCTTATTAGCATCTTTTTTATTATCAATTAAAGTTTGTTCTAAATTTTCTGAATTTTCCTGTTTGTTATCCACAGCTTTTACACCATTTTGTTTTGGTTTAGCAATTTCCAGATATCCCATTTTTGTACAAACTTTGCTAGTTGCTGAAAACTCCTCATTTTCAATATTTATTGTTATTGATAATTTATTAAATTCTGCAGCTGGATAAAAGATACATAAAAATCTTTTTACAATCAATTTGTATATATCTTTTTGTAACTGATTCAAGCTTCCAAAATTTTCATACCCCTGACCTGTTGGAATTATAGCATAGTGGTCTGTAATTTTGCTATCATTTACATACTTTGATTTTACAATATTTGTAGAATACTTTTCATCTACCATTTTTTTAATATATCCTTGTACTTCTTCATCTAGATATCCTTTTGCAATTCCATTTAGATTTTTTGAGATAACTTTAGCAACTGCTGTTGAAAGAACTCTAGCATCTGTTCTGGGATATGTAACCAATTTCTTCTCATACAAAGTTTGTATTACATCCAAAGTTTCATCTGGTTTTATTTTAAATCTTTTTGTGCATTCATTCTGAATCTCTGCTAAATTAAATAAAAGTGGTGCATTTTCTTTTTGCTTTGTCTTTTTAACTTCTGTTACTATCGCCTTCTTATCTTTTAGTGAGCCTATAAATTCACGAGCATCCTCTATCTTTTTAAATCCTGTCTCGTTATACAACTTACTTGAATTATATACTTTTGAATTTTCTGTAACTTTCCATTCTGCTTTAAGAGATTCATTTTCATCTCCAAATTCACCAATAATTTTATAATAAGTAGTCTTTACAAAATTCCTAATTTCTCTTTCTCTTGAAACAATCATCCCTAAAACGCATGTCATTACACGTCCAACAGAAATTGAGATTCTATCTTCATTTAATTTTGTAGCCGCTCTTCTTCCGAAAATAATAGTCAACAATCTAGAAAAGTTTATTCCAATTAAATAATCTTCTTTTGCTCTTAAATACGCAGAATCAGATAAACTATTGTATTCATCTAAATCTTTTGCTTCAGCAATTCCCCTTTTAATTTCCTCTTCCGTTTGAGAGTCTATCCATACTCTTTTTCTAGTTTTACCGTGTAACACCAGCCATTTGTTCAACAAGTCTATATATATATTCCCCTTCCCTTCCGGAGTCGGTTGCAACATATATAGTCTCAACATCTTCTCTGACTAGAAGCGATTTGACAGTATTAAATTGTTTCTCAACAGCTGGAATAATCTCATATTTATATTCTTTTGGCATAAATGGTAAAGTATCTAATCGCCAAAACTTTAATTTTTCATCATATACTTCTGGATAGGACATTGTAATCAGATGTCCAACACACCATGTAACTACCCATTTGTCAGATTCTAAATATCCATCTTTTCTTGCTCCATTTATTCCAAGTACCTTTGCAAATTCCATTGCAACTGAAGGCTTTTCTGTAATTAAAATACTTTTTGCCATAACCCAAATCCTTCCTTTTCAACATTTGTTACAATTATAGCACACATTATTTTTTATAACAACGCTATAACTGGAATTTTTTGTGAGACATTTTGGGACACTGACAAAAAGTTTCAAGGTCTTGACCCCCTTTGGCATCTAAACTTGACTAAATTACCAATTTGTTGTATATTATTTACTGTATAATTAAAGAAAGAATAGGTGATTTTTAATAGATGTTATGTTCAAGATGTAAGAAAAATACCGCATTTGTTTTTGTTAACAGATTAGATGAAAACAAACCAGAACAAATGGAGGGACTTTGTTATAATTGTGCTAAAGAATTAGGAATAAATCCTTTAGAAGCTTTGGCAAAACAAGCAAATCTGTCACAGACTGATTTAGAAGATATGACAGGTCAATTAGAAACAATGTTTAAAGACTTATCTGAAAACTTATCTGAAGATGAGTTAAACAATCTAATGTCTGAAGGTGAAGAAGCTATGGAAGAAATGAATCCAGAATCATTAGGTTCAATCTTCTCAGGGATATTTGGATTCAAAAACAATTCAGATTCGACCGATTCTGAATCTTCTCCTAAATCAGATAAAACTCAAAAAGTAAAAGAAAGCAAAAAAGCAAATAAAAAGAAAAAAGCTTTAGACACATTTGGTACTAACCTTACAACAAAAGCAAAAAACAATGAACTAGACGCGGTTGTAGGACGTGATAGAGAAATTCAAAGAATTGTTCAAATTTTAAATAGACGTTCAAAAAACAATCCTTGTTTAATAGGTGAACCAGGTGTTGGTAAAACAGCTATTGCTCAAGGATTAGCTAGAAAAATTGCTAATGGAAATGTGCCAGCAAAACTTTTAAACAAAGAAGTTTATCTTTTAGATATGACAGCAGTTATAGCTGGAACACAATTCAGAGGGCAATTCGAAGCAAGAATGAAATCTATAATAGATGAATGCAAAAACTTAGGAAACATTATTTTAGTAATAGATGAAATACATAATATAATTGGTGCCGGAGATGCAGAACATTCAATGAATGCAGCAAATATATTAAAACCTTCACTATCAAATGGTGAAATTCAATTAATTGGAACAACTACTTTAAAAGAATATAGAAAATATATTGAAAAGGATTCTGCATTAGAAAGAAGATTTCAACCAGTAAAAATTGAAGAACCATCAATAGATGATTCAATTGAGATACTAAATGGTATTAAGAAATACTACGAAGATTATCACAAAGTTAAGATATCTAAAGATGTTATAAGACAAACTGTTATAATGTCTGAAAAATATATTCACGACAGATTTTTACCTGATAAAGCAATAGATATTCTAGATGAAGCTTGTTCTAGAATCAATTTAAATAACAAACAATTATATAAACTTGAAGTATTAAAAAATGAATTAAAACAAGTTCAAGAAGAAAAAGAAGAGGCTGCATCTGCAGATTCAACAGAAGACTATCAAAAAGCTGCTGAATTAAAAACAAAGGAATGTCAGTTAACTGAGCAAATTGAATCATTAAACAAATCGATGAAAACAGTAAGTTTAACAGTTCAAGATATTGCAAACGTAATTGAACATTGGACAAAAATTCCGGTCAAAAAAATTACTGAGGCAGAAACACAAAAACTGTTGAATTTAGAGCAAAATTTACACAACCGAGTTATTGGTCAAGATGTTGCAGTTGAAGCCGTTTCAAGAGCAATTAGAAGAAATCGTGCAGGATTAAAAAGTACAAAACGCCCACCATCATTTATCTTTGTTGGACCAACAGGTGTTGGAAAAACTGAGCTTGCAAAATCTCTTGCATACGAGATGTTTGGGAATGAAAATTCTATTATAAGAATTGATATGTCAGAATATATGGAAGGGCATTCAACTTCAAAATTAATAGGTTCACCTCCAGGATATGTTGGATATGATGACGCCGGACAGCTTACTGAAAAGGTAAAACGTAATCCATATTCAATAATCTTGCTTGATGAAATTGAAAAAGCACATCCAGATGTTTTCAACATATTATTACAAGTTCTTGATGAAGGAAGATTAACAGATTCTCAAGGGAACACAGTTAACTTTGAAAACACTATTATAATAATGACTTCAAATGCTGGTTCAACTCTAAATACTAACTCAATTGGATTTGGAGCAGCTGAAACAGCTAGAAAGAACAAAATATTAGATAGTTTAAAAGAAGTTTTCAGACCTGAATTTTTAAACAGAGTAGATGAAATTGTTGTATTTGATCAATTATCAAAAGAGCAACTACTTCAAATTGTAGATTTAATGCTTGCAGAAACATCTAAAGTATTAAGGGATAAAGATATTACAATGGAAGTATCTACTGAAGCAAAAGAATATATATTAGAACAAGGAACTGATTTAAAATATGGTGCAAGACCTCTACGTAGAGCAATACAAAGATATATTGAAGATGAAATATCAGATTTAATATTAAAATCAGAATTAAAAAATGGTCAAAAAATTATAATAACATTTGACACAGAACTACATTTTAATGTACAATAATTATGTTATTAAATGAGAAAATTGGAGGAATTTTATATGCTTAAACATGTACCAAATGCTTTAACTATACTACGTTTTATACTAATTCCATTTATAGTAATATCTTTAGTTAATGATAATTACCTTCTAACATTTATATTTTTTACTATTTCAGCATTAACAGATGTATTAGATGGATTTATTGCAAGGAAATTTGATTTAATTTCGAATTTTGGAAAATTAGTTGATCCCCTTGCAGATAAAGCAACTCAGATTTCAGTACTAACAACACTAGCTTTTAAGGGTATAATTGAAACTTGGATAATAGTAGTAATTTTCTTAAAAGAAGTACTTATGGTAGCTGGAGCATCATTTCTTTACGGAAAAGAAACTGTTGTATCAAGCAAATGGTATGGAAAGCTAGCAACTGTACTATTTTACATAGCAATAGTATCATCACTAGCAGTTAAGAAATTTAACTTATTTAGATTTGATATTTATCTATATTATTTAGCTATTATATTTACAATATTCTCATTACTTATGTACTTTAGAGCATTCTATGCAAAAGGATATTTTAAAAAAGAAGATTTGAAAATTAATAAATAATACAAAAAAGAACGTTTTTGAAACGTTCTTTTTTGATGGAAATTTCCGGTTATTTCAAACTCATTCAAAATCTTCCAAAAGCTTATTTAAATTTTCTCTTCCTACAACCTCTATTCCCTTCTCTAGTTTAGTCAAATCCTCTTGCGGTAAGTATTGTACTGAAATATCTGTTAATCCTTTAAAGATATATTCTCCAATATCATTTTTAACATTAATACTAATATAACCATCTGATTCTCTCAAAATGTAATGTTCACTACATATTCCCGGACTGTTCCTGGATAGTTTAATTTCACTTGCAGAAAACTCTTCTAAGTTCCAATCTTTATAGTATTCTTGTACTTTTTCTTTATTCAAATTAACAATCTCTCTAGGAACTATTTCTTTTGATGTAACAGTATGTCCGCACTTATCAAATTTCTGAGTTAAGACTATTTCTGCATTTGGAGAGACTGTTACATTGGCAGAACTTGTATCTATTGTTTCATTATCTTTGTCTTCCGCAAGTACTGCCGTATTTCCATGTTCTTCTTTTTTAGAAAAATTTATAAACGATTTAACTAAAAAACCCGAAACAACTGAAAGAGCAAAAACAATAATTAGTAAAAACGCAATTACCCATTTTTTCATAAATACCACCCTTCCCTTTTTACGTCTATAAGTAGTATTTACAAGTTTTGGAAATTTATACTATTATGAACTATCTATTTGTTTTCTGATCTTAACTCGTTCATTGTTATAAACAACTATAGTGATTTCCCCATGTTTATCAGTTCTATAAACCATTGCTCCGATGTATTTGTAATCTTTCAATTACAGCATTATTTGGATGTCCAAACTTATTATTCTCCCCAACTCCAATTAACGCTATTTGAGGATTTACTTTAGAAATAAAAGCATCTATTGATGATGATTTAGACCCATGATGGGCCACTTTCAAAACATTTGAATCTAAAACACTTGAACTATATAAATTTACAATCTGCTTTTCGGCAATCTCTTCTATATCACCTGTAAACAAAATGGAAAAGTTTCTATAACTTAATTTACAAACTATGGAATTATTATTAAGAACATTTTCATGAATTAAATCTTTTTGAGGCCACAATATATCTACATGTGTCTGTTCATCAATTTTTAATTTGTTACCGTGCCTGCACTTGAATAACGTTTATTTTCTTTTTACTAACTAACATTAGAAAATAATTATAATTATCTGAAGACTCACCCTGTTCTGAAATAACTGCATTTCTAACCTTTAAATTTTCCATAACAGTAAATAATCCTTTACAGTGATCCGAATCAAAGTGTGAAAAAATCATATAATCTATTTGCTTTACACCTCTATCAAGCAAATATGGTAATAAAACACTCTCCCCAACATCGTAACTTGAGCCTTCACTTCCTCCTCCATCAATTAAAATAGTTTTATTTGTACTTGTGATAATTAAAGTACTATCGCCTTGTCCAACATCTATAAAATAAATATTGAATTTTGAATTATTGATAACGAATAAATTTGATAAAACGACTAAAATTATTGTTGCACTAATTAATCTTGTTAACATCTTATTCTGTTCCTTTCTATAGAAATAAAAAATATAGATCAAGATTAAGTAATAAGCTAAGATTAATAGCAAACTGGGAGTAGTAACTACAAAACTCAAAAAAGAAATTTCAGAACATTTTTCTGCAATAAAATTAAAAGTCATAATTATAATATTTAAAATAAACGCAGTAAACTTTGCCAAATTAATTGAGAACATAGATAAAAAAGCCGTTATATAACCTACTAAAGACATGATTCCTAAAATAGGTGCAACAAGTATATTTGAAATTATGAAAATAAACGAGACTCTATTATATGTATACGCTAGAACTGGAAATATCATTATATTTGCAGCAATACTTACAGTTATCAATGTATATGTTTTATTTATTAATCTTTTTAAAAATTCAGACTTAAATACATAATTATTCTTGCTATGAATCATTTTTAAAATTTGGACTATTTTCGATTCAAATAAAACTATTCCTAAAGTTCCCAAAAAAGAAAGTTGAAATCCTAAATCTAAAATATTATACGGATTAAAATTCAAAATTATAAAAGCTGAAATAGAAATACTATTTAAAACATCCGATTTTCTATACATTAATTTTGATGCAATCATAATTGAAGACATTATTACTGCCCTTGTAATCGATGGCGAACTTCCTGTTAATTGAGAAAATACTATTAGTATGAATATAAAAATATACTTTCCCTTTCTTTTATCAAATCTTTTAAAGATAAAATTCATCGCCAGTATTACATTTCCTACATGCATTCCAGAAATTGCTAAAATATGCGATAGATTGGCTTTACTAAAAGTCTTTTTTTCCTCTTTACTAATTAGACTAGTATCTCCTAATAAAAAAGTGATAGCTATATTGGCGCTCTTATTTGGTAACAATCTTCTTAAATTATTTTTTAAGGTGATTCTTAGTTTGCTTATCCACATATTTTCCACCAAAGTAGACTTTTTATTCATTACATATATTTCATTAGTTGTGCCAATAACATATATTTTTTTAGTCTTTAAATACTGAGAATAATCATACCCTTTATAATTTCTTCTAATACTTGGTTCTTGTAATATTATTTTACCTGAAATTAAATCTCCATACCTTAAATCTCTTTGATTTTTTTCTTTCTTTACTCTAAGTAGAATATTAGTATTCTTATATTTCTTATTGCCATTAACTTTTTGAACTTTCACAATATAATTTGTATAGTACTGTGATTCATTTTTAGTTTCTATTATAATTCCTTCGAAAGCAACTTCACTGCAGTTAATATTGTATAAATTATCAAACTTTCTTTCCATATATTGAACTCTTATTAATGAACAAGAAAGGATAACAAAACATATAATTATTGTTTTTAAATATTTATATTGCTTCTTTAAATTAATGAAAAACATACTTATAATTAATATACAAAAAATACACATAAAAAGAGCTATATTTGTTTTTAAATATAGCCCCAATATAATTCCAATTATATAACTAATGGTAACGATTAACATCGGTCTTTTTAACAATCTAAGTCTCCTCCATGTATTAAATCATTACCCCTGTATTAGCTTTGTTAAATATATTATTAAAATTTATTATTATAAAATTCTTCTTGCTCCCCAATATTTTTTAATATTCCAACTATCATGTAAATTTGAAATAATAACACCTGTAGAACTATCTGAAGCATGAACAAATTTATCATTTCCTATATAAATACCAACATGACCTACTGTTTTTCCATCGTTTGAGAATACTAAAATATCACCTGGTTGTAAATCTCCCGTAACTTGTTTACCTTGTGTAGCTTGAACTTTTGATGAATGACTTAGTGAATATCCAAAATGTTTATAAACATACATTGTCAAACCTGAACAATCAAAAGAGCTAGGTCCGGCAGCACCATATACATATCTGCAGCCAACAAATTGTTGTGCATAAGCTGCTATATCTGAACCTGAGACACCAGATGAACTTGTGCTACTTGTTGTTTGTACATTTGAATTTGATATTGTATTTTCTATTTTGCTTGAATTGTTTTCAATTTTTGTTTGAGAAGTTCTTTCAAAATTATTATCTCTTGATGTAACCTCTGTTTTTTGTGATGAAAGTAAATCTTTTCTAATAAATCCTGACTTACCATTAACTTCAACCTTAAACCAATCGTTTTCTTCTCCAACAACTTTTACTTGAGTATTAATTTCCAACCCATCAACAATATCAGAATTTGTGTTAGATTGTGTTCTAATATTAGTAGCATCTGCTTTAACATACATTGTTTTTGCTTCATCATACATTGTTGTTTGTGATTGATTATTTTCTTGACTGCTATTATTTTGATCATTATTAGCATTATCTTCGTTTTGTGCATTGTCGTTGTTATCCTGAGAATTATTCTGATCTTTATTATTTTCTAACTCTTCTTGTTGTTTTTCATTGTCTGATGCACTGTTTTCTTCACTAATATTTGATAATTTATTAACACTTACCCATCCATTAACTTTATCAGTTTTTATATATGCCCATAAACCAGCAACTCCAACCAATTTAACCTCTTCATCTTTTTTTACATCGCCTATTGTTTCTGAAGTCATAACAGGTAATATATAGATTTTTGAATCTTCTGCAATTTTTACAGTTTTAATTGTTGATGTATTTGTTTTCTTATCTACTACAGTAGTTTCATTGTTCTGATTGCTCTCATCAGTATTTGTCTCTGTATTTTGTTGTTCATTTTGTTGTGTATTTTGTTGTGTATTTTCATTATTGCTTTGACTATTTTCTTTATCAGCTTGATTGTTATTAGTTACGCTTCCATCATCACTAATAAATGATTTACTAACATAACCTGTTTTTCCATTGAAAGTAACTTTATACCAATCTCCCTCTTCTCCTAAAATTTGTACAGTATCATTCACTGCCAACAATTCTATAACTTCTGAATCTGTAGAAGCAGATGCTCTAACTCTAACATTTTCAGCTGTTGATTTTCCTGTTGCAGCAAATACTGGTACCTTCATTAACAATAATCCTAAAACTATTATTAATGTCACTTTAATAAGTAAGCCTATTGAGATTTCTATTTTTTTCATATTTAAAAACTCCTTCAATTACGTATTTCCCTAATATAGTATATACTCTTTGGCAGAAAATGTCAATAAATAAGCGTAAAAAAGAAAAAGCCGCCAACTCCTTACGGAATAGCGACTTTTCTTTATATACGTTTCAAGTATAAATTACTCAATAATATCAGCAACAACACCTGAACCTACTGTT
>JAFUYJ010000026.1 GCA_017470645.1 Clostridia bacterium | reverse complement strand
ATTATATTCTTCAAAGTCAAATTTTACTTCAGTTGTATGGTTTGTTGGAACTACACCTGTATCTATATATTGATTTCCTGTGAATCTAATATACTCAACTTCTTGATATTCATTTGGAAGAGTATATTGTGTTTTAGACCATCCTTTAAATGCATATCCTTCTCTTGTTGCAATTGGTAATTCTCCATATGTTGAATTTAGTTCATATGTTCTAGTTGATGTACTTACTGTTTCACCATTTAGTTCATATGTTCCACCATTTGCATCTAATGTTACTATTGGTTTCTGTTCCCATATAGCGTATATAGAATGATTTTCATTGCTTATCAATGTTGTTGTAGAACTTACAATAACATTTTTATCATTTTCATTAGCTCCTTTTTCAAATGCTCCTGTTCCATTATTTGTATAGAATACACAATTTATTAGATCATATAATCCTATTTCCCCATCACTTTTTCTGTAACATGGTACAAAGTTTCTGACAACATCTCCTGTTGACTTATCTGTTATTTTAAAATAGTAAATTTTACCTTGAAGTAAAACTTCTCTTGATCCCCCATCTCCAATCAATAAATTAGTTGATGAAGTTGAATCTGAACAAACGCCAATTCTACTATCATCTAATATTACGTTGGCACCACCTTCGTTGAACCTTAAAGTATGTACACCTGTAGTCCATGAGCCAGCGCTAACTTCTGTGCCATTTATACCCCAATAGTATTTATTACTATATGCTGTAAAGTGATAATAGCGGTCACCACTGCTTGTTCCAAATAAATGCTCATTATTATTATATTCTTCAAAGTCAAATTTTACTTCAGTTGTATGGTTTGTTGGAACCACACCTGTATCTATATATTGACTTCCAGTGAATCTAATATACTCAACTTCTTGATATTCATTTGGAAGAGTATATTGTGTTTTACCCCATCCTTTAAATATATATCCTTCTCTTGTTGCAATTGGTAATTCTCCATATGTTGAATTTTGTCTATATGTTCTAGTTGATGTACTTACTGTTTCATTATTTAGTTCATATGTTCCACCATTTGCATCTAATGTTACTTGGCAATATTTTTCTAGGTAGGCTGTTTCATATGTTGTTCCACTAATTTCTTCTGTTCCGTTTGTTATTCCGTAATCCGTAGGAGTTACTGTAGACGCTGAATTTGTTCCCAATCTTATTGCAGATGTTGTTCCTTTAAATACACCATCATAAAATTCTAGTGTTCCCTGTGATGAATCTGTTGAATAATATCCATAATTTGTTGCAACTATCGCTGGTACAGTTGTACTTACAGTGTTGTCATTTGTTCCAATTGTGAATTTTCCGTTTCCTTCATTATATAATGCATAATTTGTTCCATTTACAGTTCCCTCTGTAATTGTAACTTGTGCACTTGAGGTAGTATTTTGTGCATTTGCAATTGCTTTTGGTGCACTAATATTTGCTGTTCCAGATACACTTACTGTACCTGAAGCTTTATTTTCTATTGCTGTGTCTGTTCCTGATATTTGACCACCAGTTGCAGTCACACTTCCGCTACTTTCTATTGCTTTTGTTCCATTTATTGTTCCTGATGTTACTGCCAATGTTGCTGTATTTAATATTGTTGAGTTGTTAACAGAAACAGAACTAATTGTACCATTTCCTTGAATTGTTAGACTTCCACCATTTGTTATTGTTGCTCCATTTGATGTCAATGTTTTTCCATTTGTATCTAATATAATATTTTGTCCGGCAACTACTGTTACACTTTCATTTATATTTGATTTTATTAATGTAACAACTGCTCCTTCATTTGTATCTGCAAAATCAATTGCGTCTTGCACACTTCCAAAATATGTTGTTGTTCCATTAATTGTTGTACTAGCTACTATCTCACTCCATACAGCATAGAATCTTGTAGACTCTGTTACTGTATATTCTGCTCCAGCTGAATGTGTTGCTGTTAACGCATTTTCATCTAATGCCCAACCTTTGAATAAATATCCTTCTCTTGTTTGAGCTGGTGCTATAGTAATTGTGCTTTCTGCTGTTTTTATTGTTTCACCACTTATTATTTCTACCGCTGTTTTGTCAATGTTCATATCAAATTCTACTACATATTTAACATTGAATGCTCCTGAAGTTGCAACTGATACGTTACCTGCGTTATCTGTTACTTCTGTCCAAACATAGTATGTACCTGCTGGTTTAGAAGCAGAAATTGCTACTGTGTTTGATGCTGTTGCTGTTGTCCATTCTGTAGTTGGTGCATTTAAATTATCTGTTGTAATGGCATATCTTACAGATGCTATTCCACTTTCAGCTTCTGTTATTGTAGCTGTTGTTGCTACATTTGCTGTTGAAGAAGCTTGTGGTATATCAATGTTTGCTGTATTTGGATTCATTGTTATTGTAGATATTGTTTTATCTATACTAAAGTAGTAGTTTTGTGTTTTTGTATTTACTCCATCTGTTGAAGTTACTGTAACTACATAATCTCCATTTTCTGTTGGAATTGTATTTGTTGTTGATGATATTGGTGCTGATTCTGAACCTCCAACTTTTGTATATGTGTATGTTGTTGTTCCTGTTCCTTGGTCAGCTATTGTAACTTCTACATCTTTATTTTTCCATACTTTTGATACTTGTGAACCTTGTGCATTTGGATCTTCAGTGTTTGGTGTGAAGTTTGTAGCTTCTCCTGCACCTTTGAATGTTAGTGTTCCAAGTGTTAGTTCTTGTGTTGTTGCATTTACTGTTTTAGTTGTTGTATTTCCTGCTTTGTCTGTTACTGTTATTACAACTTTATAATCGTGGTTGTCTTTTAATCCTGTAAATATTCCTGTTGAATTTGCAGCTACTGTTTGGTTGTTTGCATCTTGTGCTGGTGTTGTTCCATCACTTTCTACTAATGTATATGTTACTGTGTCAACTCCTGCTCCTACGTCTGCTTCTCCTGCTACTGCTGTTACGCTATTTGTAGTTGTTGTAACAGTTTCTGTTATTGTTGGGTTTGTTCTATCTACATATATATATGAAGTATCTGATACTGTGTTTGTTCCATCTGTTGTTGATGTTGTTATTGTATATGTTCCTGTTGTTGTGTTTGGAATTGCTATGTGGTATGTTCCGTCTTGGTCTAATGTTACATCTGTTCCTAAGTTATATGTTGTACTTGTTCCAGATGGGTCTGTTATTGTTACTGTTGTTGTTCCTGTTTGTGCTGGTTCTACTTTTAATACTATTGTAGAATTGTTTATTGCATGTTCTTTACTTGTTGAACTTGCTTCTGGTGTAATTTCTCCTCCTGTTGCTGTGTCTTTGTGGAATGTTACTGTAGCATTTTGTATTGTTTTTGTTGTTACAGTTCCTTCTTGTGATTCTGTGTATCCATTTCCTGCTTGGTCTTTTGCTCTTGTTTTAATTCTATATTCTGTGTTTGCTGCTAGATTGTCAAATGTAGGACTATCCTGCCAAGCTGTCCATGCTCCATCTTTGTAGATTGAGTATTGAATTGTGTTTTCATCTATTCCTGAACCGCTATCTGTTTGAGCGCTTGTTACTGTTACTGTGTTTGTTGTTGATGTTCCTGTTGGTGCTTCGTTGTTAGGTAGCGTTTCATCTTTCCAGATTGCGTATAGTGTTATTGTGTCGTTGTTTGTTGTTGTTAGGTTTGATACTGTTTGACCTGCTGTGTATAGTGTGTCTGTGTCTGGATTTGCGTTTTGGTTTGTTGACCATCCTTTGAATGTGTATCCTGTTTTTGTTATGTTTGTAGATGGGTCTGGTAGGGTTACATCTGCACAATATGTTGCTGGTGTTGATGGTAGAGTTCCTGTTCCTGTGTTTGCGTTGTAGTTTATTGTGTATGTGATTGGGTTCCAGATTGCTGTTAGAGTGTGGTCTGTTGAAAGAGTTTCTATAGATGATGCTGTAATAATTCCTATATATTCTTCATATGATGTTTCGCTTGAAGCTTTTTCAACTTGAACACCATCTATGTGGTTAATATTTCCATTTATTCTAATATATCTTACAGATGAATCTGTTATTGTAAATGTTTTATTTCTTAAGTCCTGTGCTCTACTTATAACATTTTGATCTTTGTCATAATATAGAATCCAAGTTCCCATATACTCACCTGACACTGTATAGGTACTGTTTACTTCAACTTGAATCAGATTAGTAACGTACCATTGAGAATTTTCTTGAATTGGTTCTCCAGTACTTTTAATTTCATATCCTAACATAGCAGCATCTTTATTAAATAAATTCTTTCCATGCCATCCACCAAATGTATATCCCTCTCTAGTAGGATCACTTGGCCATGTTGCATATGTATTATATGCTTTTCCTGTTGCTGCTTCTATGCTTTCAATTGTTGCTGGTGTTCCACCATTGCAATCAAATGATACTGTTACTGTTTTTACTAATGTAGCTATTTCTCTTCCGTTCTCTACATTAATAGATAATTTATATCCTTCTGGGGTTACGATTAAGTTTGAGTTTTCTTCTCCTACTGGAGTGTTGTTTACATTTATAGCTTTGTGAGTTCCAACTTGATTTGGTGCAGTAATTTTTCCGTCGTAGAAATTTAAATTTCCGCCCTCTGCTACGACTACACCATTGCTGTTTGCTCCACCATTAATAACAGGTCCGTTTGTATTTACGCTTGGTTCACTCTCATTTGTACCAAGTGTTAATGTACCTGTGCTTGCTACTTGAACTGCTGAACTTGCTTCTGATGTAACTGATCCATATGTTGTTGAACCTTGTGCAGTTTTTCCGCTATCTATTAAATTAAGGTTTCCGTTTACAGTAATGGCTGTTCCAGAATTTTCACCTGTTACAGTGAATCCTTTTAAGTCAAGTTTGATATTTTCTCCTGCTGGAATTGTTACACTTTCAGTTGTGCTAGCTAGCATTTCAATTGTGCTATTTGCTTGCTCACTGCTTGAAAGTTGTGTCCATGCTGTTATTGCATCAGCTAATGTTGGATATGTAGTTGATCCAATTTTTGCTACCGCAATTTGTGTAACATCTTTGCTGGTTACTGGACCTTTAAAGTTTTCATCATTTACTGAAACTAGCCTTGTGTTAACTTTTACGTTGTGATCCACGTAAAATGGACCTGTGTAGTCTACCCATTGGTTTTCATCTACACCGGTTTGGCTGTTTAATTCAGTTAATTGATATTGGATTGTCATCAATTGGTTACCAGTTTTTCCAACGTTTGCTATATTTAGAATTCCTGGCTCAATTTCAACCTTTACCTCCCCTCCTGTATAATCGTCATTTCCTAAGCTTGTGTCCTTTGGTGAAAAGCTTATTTCGCTTGTTTGGATTCTGTATTCGTTGAAGTTCAACGCTTTGTCTTCATCCTTTTGACTTAGAACAAACTTAGAAATACCAAAAGCTAGTGCAACAATACCCATTACTATTGCTGCTACGATTGCTATTGATTTTAGTCTTTTGTTTTGGTTCTCGTTCATAATCTTAACCTCTCCTTATCTTTTTTACGTTCCGCGTTTTTGCTGTTTATATTCGCTGCGAAACTTATTTATATATATATTTTATATTCATGCCTTAATTCTTTTCAATCCCCTTAAAAACGACAAAAAACACGCGATTTTAACTTCCGTAAAATCACGTGCTTATATTAAATTTATATGACATTTTTTGACTTTTGGAATTTTTATTTGTTTCAGTTTTATTTCTAAAGTATAATTTTTCTTAGGGAAATTGGGGTTTTGGGGTAAGAAACTTTTGGGGACACTTACAAAAAGTTTCGCTGGTGTTTTTGGGGACACTGGAAAAAAACATCCTCAAAAACAAAGAAAAAACAGGATGCGTTACTACATCCTGTTTGAGTAATTAGCTATTTGGTAGGTGTACCACGTCCTACATCTCTTTTGACCTATTGCTAGGTGCGTGGATGGCACAATTGTCCACTTCAAATAGCTATTTTATATTGTATATTAATTATATCATTTTTATTCATTAATGTCTAGTTTTTTAAAAAGAATATGTCCTCTGTTTTTTATCGTTTGATTCCAAGTTCTATTGTTAAGCTTCATCAAAGTAATTATAGAATTTTTAGGATGATTTTTATTTTGTGCCACTGCTATTTTTATTACAATCCTTCCATTTTTTTGAATGGCAGATATTTTCTTTAACAAGATTAGGGTGTTTTCATATCTGTTATCTTCTAGCACAACGTCTGGATTTTCTATTATTTCTCGCAAGTATGGTTTTAATTGCTCGTATTCTTCTTTATGTTTTACCAATATATGCTCATTAAGTCTTTCATCTGTTAAAATCGCTTCCTCCGTCATTATCCTTTTTTTATATGAACCAAGTTTATTTTTATTAATTTTTCCAATGTATTGCAATTTTTTACCTCTTTATCTGAAATTTATAGGATTTAAGCTAATTGATTTATAAAATCTAAGTGAATTTAAGAATATTAAATATAATTTGTCAAAATTAGTTTTGAATTGTAGTTCTATATTAGTATACTATACAATTAAGCATTTGTCACTAAAAACCGTACGTCAAATATCTACAATATTCGACTAACCTTATAATATTATGAGAAATCGAAACATTCGTGTTATACCGTTGAATTTATTTAAATCCTATGGTATAATCAAAGAGGTGAATTAATGCCTGTTATTTTTTTAAAGGAGGAATCAAAATGAATATGGTAATGCCTAACATAAAAGAGGTAAAGGCTTTAGATGATAGACATATTTATTTAAAATACAAAGACGGAAAAGAAAAAGTTTACGATATGAAACATTTAATTGATAAAATCAAATTTTATGAAAAACTAAAAGATAAGGAATATTTTAAGCTTGTTAAACCATGCCATGATTCGGTTGAATGGCCAAACGGCGAAGATGTTTGCCCAGAGAATTTATATTATGAAAGTGTTGATTATACAGAATAAATCATATTATGACTAATAAGCAAAATTATAAAATTGTGGACGGTCTTTATAAAAAAAGACCGTCCACAATTTTAAATTAATCTATTACAATCTTATCATCCTTATCCACATACGCATTCGTTTTTATAATTGCATTTTCAAACTCATCTTTTTCACATCTTCTTATTATATTAGAAATTCTTATTTGAGTTGTCTCAATTGACCCCGCAGATATAATTGCTTCTTTATTTCCTTTAGCGCCTGCATGTGCCAAACCCCTAAGTGTTCCGAGAATTATAATGTTCTCTCCAGCTATCACTTCTGCCCCATCATGAACATCACCCAAAACAACTATACTACCTTTAAATTCTATCTTTTGTCCGCCTCTTAGAGAATGTCTATAGAACTTTGTTTCAGATGTTGCTATTTCTTTTTGGAATGGTTTTCTTATTCCATATAACCCTAAAACGTCAGTTTCCGTAAACTTTACCTCCGATTTAAAAAATCTATTTATAATTTTTTTTATGATTTTTTGATCCTTTTCTTTTAAGTCTGACCCTATAACTGAAACAACAATCGGATCAATATTTTTATATAATATTCTTATTTCTGGCAACTTTTTTCTTAAGTTTGCTACTACGTCTTTTATATCCATTTGTTCTCTAATTTTAATTGTAAGCTGCTTTCTCCTACAACTAAAATTAACAGCATTATTAGACATGTTCTTCATCCTTTCTTAGTGCGTTTGGTGATATTTTTGAGGAACTTTTGGGGACACTGACAAAAAGTTTCAAAAGTTTCATTATCTTACAACTTGCGTGCTTGGAACCGCTTCTTGCGACTCTGTAATTTCAGATGCATTCATTCCAAAATACTCCGCAAAAATATCCCTTGCTACTTCTGCCGTATAACCACCATGCGTAACGTTTTCAACTACGACTACTATAGCAATCTCTGGATTATCATATGGTGCAAATCCTGCAAACCAACCATTTGTTTTACTTCCTACTTGGGCTGTTCCTGTTTTTCCTGCAACTTCTACATTAAACCCTGCAAATGTTGAATATGCAGTTCCTCCTGATTCGCTTGTAACGCCTTTCATTCCTTCTAAAATTGCTTTTAAATTATCTTCAGAGATATTTAGCTGTTCGCTTTCTTTGTTAGAATCAATCCCTAGCTTTCTATTTACATATTCATCTATTTGATCTTTTGACATTTGATTTCCGTCGCTATCTATTACGGTTTTTATTAATGTTACGTCTATGTCTTTCCCACCATTTGCTAACATACTAATGTATTTTGCCATTTGTATTGGTGTGAAGTTGTTGTAGCTTTGCCCTATAGCTGCTGATAACGTTTCACCTACATACCATGTTCTGTCTTCGGAGTCCGCTATTGATCTACTTGCTACAACTCCTGTTGCTTCGCTTGGTAATTCTACTTCTGTTTTCTTTCCTAAACCAAAGTATTTAGCATATTTTTCTATTTTATCTATTCCAATTCTGTTTCCTACTTCATAGAAGAAATAGTTACATGAATGTTTAATTGCATCTGATACGTTTAAGTATCCATGACCCCTTCCGTATTCTGTGTAATACCAGCATACTGGCTTGTGAGCATGTGGATAAACTCCCGTATCATTTATGGTTGTTTTTGTATTTATTGCTCCTTCTTGCAAACCAGCAATTGCTGTTACCATTTTAAATATTGAACCAGGTGCATATGTTCCACTTATTGCTCTGTTGAAAAGCGCTGCTTTTGATTGATATTCTTGATATTTTTCATTACTTATTCCTTCAACAAATAATTGTGGTTCATAATCCGGATAGCTTGCCATAGCAAGTATTTCACCTGTTTTAACATTCATAACAACAACTGCTCCTGCATCCGCATCACTTCTCGATGCAAACCCTCCTGTTGATATCTTCGTAATGTTGTCGGCTAAGGCTTTTTCAGTTATAGCCTGCATATTTGAATCTATTGTTAATACTACATCAGATCCAGCAATTGCTTCTTGCTCTATATATTCGCCAGTTATAGTTCCTTCAATATCCATATCGATTTGTCTTATTCCATTTTTTCCCTTAAGCAAATCTTCGAATACATATTGAATTCCAGTTTTTCCAATCATATCGTTCATGTCATAAGTGTCTTCTTTGCCTTTTAATTCGTCTGCTGAAATTTTGTGAACCGTACCTAAAATATGTGATGCTAGACTTCCAGATTTATATGAAACAATTGGCTCTGTAACTATATCAATTCCAGCAAATTCGTTATTTCTCTCACTTAATTCCATTGCACTTTCTCTGCTTAGGTTTCCACATATTTCAACTGCTTTTGTGCTACTGTAGCCGTTTTGAGCTATTTGATATCTCATAGTCATTATTTTTCTTGTTTCTTCTATATCATTGCTTTCAATTTCATACTTTTGCTTTAATGCGTAAAAACAATCTTCTGCTGATGCATTCTCGTCTATTTTATTATTCTTTTTCCAGTTTTTCAAGTAATTTTCATCATTTGTTGTAAATTCAAATGGACTTACCTTTATTGGAAGATTATCATAATAAGTATCACCATTTTTTTCCAATACCTGAATTATATTTAGAATTGTTTTGTTCAATGTTTGTGTATCAACTTTTGTCTTGTATAAATCTAGCCTGAATCCCATTGTGTTTGTTACAATTGGATTTCCGGTTCTGTCTAATATGTTGCCTCTTGCTGCTTTAAGTACAGATTCTCTGGTTAACCTAGTGTTTGATTGTTCACGGTATTCTTGTCCTTTAATAATTTGAAGGTTAAACAATTGGACAAGTAATATTATTCCGACAATATACACTAGCATTGTTAACATATTGTATTTAATTCTTGTGTTCTTTTCTTCCGAATTGCCCATATGCTCTCCTTTAAAAATATCTAGTTAAAAATTTCTTTTGCTTAAATGTCTCTTCAAAGAAATATCCCGTTTTTCTTATTAAAGGATATAATATTATTGTAAGTAATACATTAAATAGTGTTTCTATTAAAACTATTTTTATAAATCCCCAAAACTCAAGCGGAATAGCATTTCTAGCAATAGTATATATGTATACCACTGTTTCGTATAATAATGTGCTTCCTGCAACCATTAATAATATGGTTATCTTGCTATCTTTTGAAAAGTTTTTATCAAAATATCCTCCAAGAAAACCTATAGCCGCATACATTAATGCGGATATTCCAATCTGACTTCCAGCAAGCACATCTAAATAAATTCCAATTATAAAGCCTATTGGTGCTGCATATTTTCTTCCTATAAAAAGTCCAAGGCATAGTACAAGTACTATAAATAGATTTGGCTTTATTCCTGCAATGTTGAACCAGTTAAATAGGTCTATTTGCAAGAAGTATAATATGAAAAATGTTATTATTATTCCTAATATTGAAATTGTTTTTTTCAGATTGCTCACCTTCTTTTTTGATAGTTTTGGAACTTTTGGGGACACTGACAAAAAGTTCCAAGGTCGTGGAACTTTTTGTCAGTGTCCCCAAAAGTTCCAACCTAATTCGTAATAACCAAAACAGTCTCCAATTTTCCAAAATCTACAGCAGTTTCAATTAATGCATATCTGTTTGTAATATTCTTTGTATTAACCACTTTTTTTATTGTTCCTATATGAATTCCTTTTGGATAAATTCCTCCAATTCCTGATGTTTCAAGCATGTCTCCTTCAAGAATGTTTGCTTCTGTTGGGATAAATGATGCTTTTAATTCCTTGTTTGAGTCTATAACACCTCTTGCTACTATGCTGTCTCTTGTTGTGCTTATTGTTCCAGTTACTGTACTTGATGTATCTATTATTGTTTGAACTTTAGCGGTGTCGTCTGTTACAGAAATTACATGTCCTACTAAACCTTTGTCAGAAATAACCGTCATATTAACGTCTATTCCATCTTTTTTTCCAGCATTTATTATTATGGTTTTGCTGTAATTGCTTATGTCTGTTTGTATTACATACGCTGGATAAGTGCTATACTCTGTGTATTTGTCTGTCAAATTTACATATTCTCTTAATGTAGCATTTTCTGCCTTAAGTATTTCTAACTCTCTTAATGACTGCTCTAGTTGACTGTTTTCTTTTTTTAAATTTTCATTTTCCTGTTTCATCTCATCAACATTTATGAAAAATTGATCATTTCCAGCAACTCTATTTTTTAAATATACCATTCCATTTTGAATGTTATTGACAAATTTAGTAAATGGATTGCCTATTTGAGAGATTTTATCGACCTTTATATTTGAAACGGCAACTAAAAATATTAAAATTAAAATTGTTATGATTATTCCAACAATGGTGTTCTTTTTATCTTTTCTCATTTTACTTGCCATTCCTTTCTTTTTATATTTAATCAGATCATTCATTCTTTAAGTCCGTCCCATATTTCAAAATTTTAAAAAAAAGGACCGTACCCAATTTAAATTTTCTATCTTCTTTTTCTCGAATTAATTAGCACTGACTTTAATTTTTCTAATTCGTCTAATGTCTTTCCTGCTCCTCTTGCAACGCAGTCTAATGGGTTGTCCGCTATTAACACTGGCATACCTGTTGCAACGCTTAGAAGCTTATCTATATTTTTTATTAAGGCTCCTCCACCTGCTAAGACTATACCTTTTTCCATTATGTCTGATGCAAGCTCTGGTGGTGTTTTCTCTAGTGTTACTTTTACTATATCTACAATTTTTGCTATTGATTCTTGCATTGCCTCTTGTATTTGTGATGATGTTAGGTAAACTGTTCGTGGTAATCCTGTTGCTAGGTCACGACCTTTAACTTCTTTTGATAGTTCTGTCATTAGTGGCATTGCACACCCTATTTCCATTTTTATATCTTCTGCAGTTGTTTCCCCAATTGCTAGGTTCATTTCTCTTTTTACGTAGTTTACTATGTCTTCATCTAGCTCGTCGCCGGCAACTCTTATTGAATTGCTAACTACAATTCCTCCAAGTGATATTACTGCAACCTCTGTAGTTCCTCCACCTATGTCTACTATTATGTTCCCACTTGGTTCTGCAACGTCCATGTTTGCACCTATTGCAGCTGCCATCGGTTCTTCTATTAAATAAACTTCTCTTGCTCCTGCGTATAATACGGATTCCTCTACCGCTCTTTCTTCGACCTCTGTTATTCCTGATGGTACGCCAACTATAACCCTTGGCTTACCAATATTGTATCTTTGGCAGACTTTGTTTAGAATATTTTTAAGCATTAATTGAGTGCCTGTAAAATCTGCAATTACCCCATCCTTCATTGGTCTAATTGCCTTTATCTCTTCGGGAGTTCTTCCTAACATTTCATTTGCTTCATACCCTGTTGCTAAAATACTTCCAGACTTTCTGTCTATTGCAACAACAGATGGTTCTTTTAGAACTATTCCCTTTCCTTTAAGAGTTACAAGCATATTTGCTGTTCCTAGGTCTATTCCTATATCTTTTGATGTTAATCCAAAAAATTTCTTAAATCTCTTCTTCTTCATTTTAATCTTCCACAATCCTTTCTGCCGAAAAAATACTTGTATAACATCTGTCTCCTATAACTACGTGGTCTAACAATTGAATTCCTAAAATATTTGCAGCTGCATAGAGTCTTTTTGTTAACTCTATATCAGCTGGACTTGGTGTTGGGTCTCCGACTTGGATGATTATGCACCAAGATAATTTTAGGAATTCCTGCTTTTATAGCTTCTTGCAAAATTTCTTTTGGTTCTACAATAGCGGAATTTGTCCCGCCTTTCGAGACATCAACTATTCTCACTATTGTATTTTTCGCACTTAATAACAACAGCTTTACATGTTCAATCTTTTCGAATCTTAGCTCTCCCATCAAAAGATTTGCTACATCTTGCGACGATTTTATTTTGATGTTTTTCTTGTTTGTTGGTTGAGACATCCTTCTAGCAAGTTCACATACAGCTTTTAGTTGAATTGCTTTTACTTTGCCTATTCCCTTGATTTTCTGAAATTCTTCTAAGGATATCTCTTGTATTGATTGTAGATGATTGTTGTCGTTATTTTGGTCGTTATTTTTGTCAATTAAAGACAATACTTTGCTTGCAAGTTCTACAGACGTATTCTCTTTTGTTCCGCTTTTTATTATTATTGCCAAAAGCTCGGCATTTGATAACACTTTTTCACCATATAATTCCAGTTTTTCATATGGTCTTTCTGTTTCTGGAAGTTGCTTAATTTTTATTGTCATATTGCTCCTTTCCCCCAGAAATATATTAGTTTTGTTGTGTTTAGTTTGCTATACTTATTTCATATTTTAGCTTTACGAATTAAAATTACACTTTTCTATATACAAATATAGCTATTGCCATACCAATTATACTTGCTATATTTATTTTTAGCATTAGTGAAAATGTTAATTTTATAATACTTAAGTCCAATTGTAATGGTTCAGATAAACCAAAACTTTCTCCGTAGGCCAACCACCATAAAGAATCTACTTTAGCAGCAAATGTGCCTATTAGTCCCCCTATTACTAGTCCTGCTAGTATGAATACTATTAAAATCCATATGTTTTTATCTCTTGTAGCCATATTTTTTTCCTCCTTTGTGTTCCTTTTTTATTCTTTAAAAATCCATTTATTCTTACTTTGTGTATTATATATTGAAATCTATATTTTTTCAATAGGTTTTTGGGAGATTTTTAGGGAGAACTTTTGGGGACACTGACAAAAAGTTCCAAGGTCTTGGAACTTTTTGTCAGTGTCCCCAAAAGTTCTCACAACTGCAAACTTAGCATTCCAAGAACAAACCCTGCAATATTACCAATTGCTGGTAACTTTCCTCTATACAAAGAGTTCGATTCAGGGGTTAATTCTCCTGATACTATGTATAACATAGCACCTGCTGCAAATGATAGGCATACGGAAATTATGCTTTGTGATATACCTCCTACCAGTGCTCCAAAAAAAGCACCTATTCCCGTTGTTATACCTGATAAAACTACATAGAATATTACCCTAGCAGGCCTCATTCCTCCATTTTTCATTGGTACTGCCATTGATATTCCTTCAGGTACGTCGTGTAGTGCAATTGCTATTGCTAGAGAATATCCTAAGGTGATAGAGGCTTCAAATCCCGATCCTATAGCCAATCCCTCAGGAAAGTTGTGAATAGCAAGGCCTATGCTTACTATTATACCTGTTTTTAATAGATTACTTTTTGTCATGTTTTTTGATAAATTATTATTTTGTTTATCAATAAATTTCATATTTTTGAATTTTTTTTCAACTGCAATATCACAAAATATCATCAGTGTGATTCCACATATTATCCCCCATAACACTGTTACTACATTTGAAATTTCTAATGCTTCTGGTATCAGTTCAAAACACACAATTGCTGTCATTAGTCCGGATGCTACTGATAATATACAACTTAGAAATTTGTTTGACGTCTTGTTAAATGCTACACCTACTATTCCACCTATTGTTGTTCCAAAAGTGCCGAAAAATAATCCGAGAAGCGTGGTTTTTATTAAATGTTCCATATGAAAACTCCTTTGAAAATAAACTTTATAAATGTTTATTTTCAAAAGAGCAAATTTATGATTTTTGTTTTTTACAAGCCAATTCATAAATTTGACTGCAAAAAGCCAGATTCCTATTTAGAAATCTGGCTTTTTGTTAACGCGTAAACTTTTTTACAAGTTCCTTGAGTTCTTCCTCTGAAAGCTTTCCATCGTTCTTTGCACTTACAAAGGCTTTTTGCTGTTGTTGCTTCAGGTATTCGTTCTCTATTGCCCTAGATCTGGGAATTACTGGATCATAAGCGCAATTTTTACATTCAATACACTTAAATCCGTTTTCCTCACAGCCTATGGTCTCGATTGCTCTAATGATGAACCCATACTTCTCAATACGGAATCCATACTTACAAGCTTCACGCATACGATATCCTGCTCTACGATAGCCCATCATAGTAAGGTCCCGCACAGACTTACATCCTTGGGGGTCAGGCAACGGAATTAATCTTTTGCAACAGTCTTTTTCTCTGTTACAACAGTGATTAAAGTGCTTAACTGAACAGAGTTTTACCTTTCCTGATGACAGCGGAGCATACCACAGCTCTACCTCACCATTGCTTTTGGTATCTTTGAATACAACCCCAGGCTTGTTCTTAATCCTGATTTGAAGAAGTTCTGCTTCTGTTACTCTCCGCAGTTTGTATTCATTTTTTCCAAAAACAAAAACGTGGTCATTAAAGAGCATTGATGCAATTTTTGGATCTTTTACTTTCATTCTTTTCTCTCCTTTTCATTAGTGTAATGAGTAAATTCTACCCATTTATTGTTCTAATTGCTTATGCACACTATTATATCATTTTATGTCAATTAAGTCAAGATTTCACCGAAACTTTTATGGACACTGACAAAAAAGTCTCACGGAGTATTTACCTGCTCCGTGAGACTTTTTGCCAGTGTCCCCAAAAGTTTCTTCAAACTATCTATTAATTACATATTTCTTAATTCCAACTACACCAGCAACTACAATTGACATCGCAGCTAGGGCAATAGCTATATAAACCACATAGCTTGCTGCACCTGTTCTAATTTGTAGCATTACAACGTCACCGTCTTCATCGTCTTCTTTTGGTACATCTTTAAAATTATTTGTAGAAGAATCGATATCTTTCCATCCGTGTTCGTTTTCATCTTCGCTTATTTCAGCATAGTTTACTTTCTCACCTAGGTTATCTGATCCATTAATCCATGTTAGGACTATTGTTACTTCAGCAGTTTCACCTGGTTCTAATATTGTGTCTTTTAAGTAATCTGTTGTAACTGTTTGGTCGTCAACTGCAACCCATCCAAATTCAGTGTTGTCTTCAGCCACGAATTTCAATCCTGCTGGAATGTGATCTTTCACTTCTAGGGCTTTTCCAGCTATTGTTCCTTGGTTTTCAACTTTAATTTGATATTTGAATTTAACTGTTACATCATTTAATTTGTTTTTCTTAATAGAAACGTCTACCATGTTTGATTTATCCATTTCAGAATGATAACTTGGATATTCTGTAGTTTTTCCATCTCCAGTTACTATTGCATCTGTTACCCATTTATATAGAGCTAAATCAAAGTAACCTAATTTAACTACATCATAATCTTGATCATCTTCACCATCTATCCATACATTTGTTGTAGAATCTCTATCTGTTACAGAGTTTCCATCGCTGTCACTATCATCAATTATTTGGGCATGGTTGATTAATAGTTTTCCAGCTCTTTCTTTTGCTCCTTCTTTTTGTACTCTGAATTGTACTTTTATGTCTCTATAATTTGCTTCTGTCATATCTCCGATTTCTGGATTGAATGCTCTTAATAAGTTAGGGTTGATAGCTGAATCCTCTGTTGCAGCAGCGTCTCCAACTTTCTTTGATAAGTAGTCTGTAACAATTGCTTCTGCTTCTGAAGCATTGTCTGTTATTACATATTGTTTTTTATCATATGTAAATGTATCTTTGACACTTACATCTTCTCCTTCTTTTACTAATCTGCACATTACCCATCTGTATTCGGCATTTAAGTTTGAGGCTATACCATCTGGTGTATAATCTGGGGCTATCATTTCTACACCTTCTGGAATGTCATCTAATACCATATCTGCATATCCATCTACTTCACCCTCGTTGTAAACCCTTATTGTGTATTCAACTATATCTTCTGGATTTACTAGTACTGGTGATTCTTCTTTTGGATGTGTATATGTTGCTGTTGTTGATTCTCCACTTATTAATTTGGAAACATCTACTGATGGCTCTCTTGATTCTTCTAATGGATTATCATTTACTTGTGTAATGAATTTACGTAAGCTTAAATCGAATTGTTTATCTTCTGTAACTATTAATCTTTCAATGTCTTGGTCGTCTTCTCCGTCTATCCATACATTTGTTGTTGAATCTCTGTCTGTTACTGTATTGTTGTTTTCATCTCTATCATCTGTTATTTGTGCTTTGTTTTCAATTACTTGTCCTGGTTTTGCTGTTTCTTTAACTTTGAATTCTACAAATACATCTCTATATTCTGGAGTTGTCATTGTATCTGCATCAAATGCAGGTATTAAATTAGGGTTAATACCGTTATTTTCTGTGATTAATGATTCTCCATTTTCCATTGATAGATAATCTGTTACTATTAATTCTGCTTCTGCAGGATTTTCTGTTACTACATATGAATAATTTCCATATGTGATTGTATCATCAGCTGATACTGCTTCACCATTATTTACTTTTCTGTACATTAACCATCTGTATTCAGCATTTAATTTAGATGTATCGTTAGATCCATCCCCAGGTTTAACCATTTCTAGTCCTTCTGGGATGTCATCCATTACAGCAGATGCATAACCTGCTCTTTCACCTTCGTTGTAGATTCTTATGTCATATTTTACTGTGTCTGTTTTATCTACTAATAAAGGATCTTTTGTATGGTCATATTTTGCTGTTGTAGACTCACCGTTTATTAATCTTTCAGCATTTACTGCTGGTTCTCTTGATTCTTCTGGTTCGTTATTGTTTACGTTTACTATAAATTTACGTAAGCTTAAGTCGAATATTTTTTCAACATTTGGTACTGTTATTGTTATTACTGGAATTGTTTTTCCTGTCTCTGCGTCTGTTCTTTCTGTTAATTCAGCTGTAACATCAACAGTTTGATTACTATTCATTATCTTAACATTTTTTAATGTTACATTTGTTCCATCTTCAGATTCTCCATCTTCTTTTAATAGTTTGAATGAATTTAATTCATAGTCTACAAAACGATTATTTTCATCAGTTTTATATACGCCTGTAATTTCTAAATAGATAGGTTCTCCTAGTTTCAAGTACTTAGATAAAGTTTCAATTTCGTTAATTTCAAATCTATCTCTAAGCGCTCTGTTATACACAAATGTTCCTACTTTAGCAAGTCCATTTTCATTAGTTTCTACTGTTTCTTCTGATAGATATCCACCTTCATATTTTTCTATTCTATTTCCTACAGGAGTGATTTCAAATTTTGATCCTTCTATAGGTTCTTTTGTTGTTTCATCAACTTTGTATAGATTTATTTCATAAGGTCTATCAGCTATTTTGTTTTCAAGTCCTATAGATACATTAGAAACTCCATCTTTTGTCTCAATATTTATAAATAATCTAACTCTATTTCCTTTTACATCTTTAATATAGAAAGTTGCTGTATAATCATCTTTATTTACTCTGTATCTGTTATATACATTGTTTCCAGTTGTACATATATCATATGCAGAAATTACTGTTCCACCATTTTCTCCTTCAGCTGCAACAAATGTTATATAGATTGGTTTGTCTATTTTTACATATCCATCAATATCTACTTCATTGATGTTAAAGTCAATTCTTTGGCTCGTTGATGTGAATTCTTTTGTTCCAAAATCTATATCTCCAAATGTATCTGTTGTGTAATCTTCTCCATTAATATTTATAACTGCATTACTTACAGGTTTAAATCCTGCATCATCATGGAATTTATAGAAATCTACTTTATAATTTGTTTCTACTATAATTTTTTCAAAGTCATCATCATCTTGTTGTCCTGGGTAGTCTAAGAATTCTCCTTTTGTTGTTATCTTATAGTAATCTGCCCATTCTTTTGAAGATTTTCCATCTAATGTAGTTTTATCACTTCCAGTTGGAGCTTGCCATTCACCTGTTCCTGTTGTTTCAGAATCTCTATCTACTGTTATTTCTCCAATGCTTGTTTCATATTTAGAAATTTCTGCAACATTTGTTAGTAAACCTCTTCTATCTCCATTTACTGTACAAACTACTGTTACATAGTCGTAAGCTGGTGTTGTTCCATTATATTTTTCTATTAAATGTCCTTTTAATGCTTTAATTTTTAATACATTTTCTTCATTTGCAGTATAATCTGTTCCTGCAGTTAAAGTATTTCCATTGTAGCTTACAGATTTTAAGGTTAATCCCTTAGGAATGTAATCTGTAATTTCAGCTGCTGTTGCATCTATGCTTCCTTCATTGTAGATTCTTATTTGATATGTTACTTCATCACCAATTTTTACTTTAATAGGTGTTTTGTTCATTAAGTATTGTGCTGTTGTTACGTTGTCGTTTCTGTTCATATCATCTGTGAACACATTTATTTCTCCACCTTGGAATCTTTGGTATGCTGCATCTAAGTCGTTTACTGATGTTTCTCCTATGTTTGTGATTACTTTCTTTAATACTAAGTCAACTTCTCCAATTATTACTTTTTCAAAGTCATCATCGTCTTCTTGTCCGATGTAGTTTTTGAAAGCTCCATCATCAATTGTGTTTGATGTGTTTCCAGCATAATCAATCCATTTTTGGTTATCTCTGTTGCTGCTTGGAGCATCCCAGTTTCCAGTTTCTGAATCTCTATCTTGTTTGTTTGTTACAACTCCTTCTGATGTTTTGTATTCTGAAATTTCAGCAATGTTTGTTTGAATTCCTTTTGCTGTATCTGTTACTTGACATTCAACCACAACATAATCATATGATAGAGTGTCTCCTCCATTGTATTTAGCAATTAAATCCTTATCAGCTAATGCTGTGATTGTTAATGTTTTATTTGAATATGTATAGTCTGTGTCTCTTGTTAACCTTGTTCCATCTTTATAATATACATCTACTAATTCCAATCCTGTTGGTAAGTAGTCTTTAATCTCACTTGCTGTTGAATCTAAGTCTGTACCTTCGTTATAAATTCTTATTTGATATTTTATTTTGCTTCCTTTTTGTACTAATATTGGTGTTTTGTTTAAGAAGTATTCAGCATCTGTTTCACCATTTAGTAATGGTGCTGTGTTGATTCTTACTTTGTCATCTCCAGTTGTTAATCTGTCATATTTTGCATCGAATCCATTTGATGATTTTACTTCTACACCGTCAACTTCTGTTATAACTTTCTTTAATGCTAAGTCTATTATTCTTTCTACTTCTGGGTCTTTTAAACTAAGTACTATTGTTTTATTACCAGCAATTTCAGTTATGCTTGCAGATGTATCTGCTGTTAATTCAGCGTCTACTGTATTATCTGAATTGTTGTATACAGTTGCTGTTGCAGATGTTGGTTCTCCTGCTGTTAATTCAACTTGTAATTTGATATATTTTCCTGAATATGCATTTATGAATCCTGCTGGTGCCCTTGTTTCTTTTACTATATAAGAAATGCTTGTTGTACTTGCTTCTATGTTGTCTGTATATGCCAACTCACCGTTTGAATACATTTTTTGTGGTACAGCTTTACCAGTAGTTTCATTTTTAATACTTGCATACCAACGTGTTCTTATTTTTGTATCGTCATTTTTATTAAATTTATTTAGTATTATTGTACGATTATTGTCTGGTGCATTTGGCACTGTAATTGTTAAGCCTTTCACTCCATCAATTTCTTCCATAGTTGCTAATATTTCAAATACTAAACCATCTTGCTCTACTGTTATGCTGTTTGTTGGAGTATTTGAATTTAATCTCATGAATTTGCCATCACAGAATATTCCAAAGCTTCCTATACCATATTCTTCATTTGTTATTGCTTTAGCGGCTGTTATATTTATTTCTTTGTTTAGTTTTGTATATCCAGTGTTTGTTCCTAAGTCTACTTCTGTAATATTATAATTATCATTTAACGTATATGTATTTGCGTCTATTGTATTTGATAATACATTTGTATATCCGTTTTCATCTGTAGGATTTAATCCTATAGCAACCTCTTCACCTTCATTTAATTGTTTTGTTCCTGTAAATGTAACTCCTTGTAAAGGTGCTCCATTTCCTGAAGATACTTTTCTAAATCTAATTTTGTATTCTGAACTTGTTGCTAATTTGTTTCCAATCTCAACAGTAACCTTTGATTTTGCATAGTCTACAGTTACTTTTATTGATAATGTAATATTATCAACTGTTATAGCAAATGTTTTTTCTGTACTTGTTTCTCCTATTGCCTTTGATGCATTTCCATAATTTAAATCGTATGATTTTATTTTTCCGTCTGTTATGTTTAAGTTCAACTTGATTGGTGCCCATAATTGTGCATAATTTGCATTTTCGATTTCTGTAAATGTATATGAAATAGTTCCGTTATCTAATGTACTTAATGATTCTTCATATCCTATCAATCCATCAACTGTTTCTACATTTGTAAATTCTTCTGATTGTGATGTTATTTGATTGTTTCTTGATATGTTGAATTTTACATCATTAATTACTTCGTTGTTTGATGATTCGTTTACTTTTTTGATTGTTAGATTATATTTTCCTTTTACAACAAGTTTATCAAAGTCATCATCGTCACCTTTGTTTCCATTTAATCCTGTATCTTGTGCTAGGAAATCTGGATGCCATTGTCCATCTAATTTACTATCGTTGTTGTTTGAGTAATTTCTCCATGCATCTGAATCTTTTGTATTTGTGAATTTATCTTCACTATTTGGCGCTGTCCAGTTACCATATGTTGTTGTTGAACCATCTGTTGTTTTTGCTGTAGAGTCAATATCTTGTGCTATTACTCCTTGAGCTGTTTGATATTCCGTAATTTCTGCAATGTTTGTTAATACTCCTGTTGCACCTTCTTTTACTTTGCATGTTACATATATTACTGCGTTTTGAATATCTCCTGTTTCGCTGTTATATGCTGGTATAAAATCATCTGTACCGTGTAATTCTATATTTAATACATTGTTATATCCTTCTGTTGTATTTATTCTTGCAGCTACTGATGTTGTTGGGTTTGCCATTATATCTACATCATTGTATACTACTTTTGTTACTTCTAATCCAGCTGGTATGTAGTCTATAATTCTATCTGCTTTTGCAGCAACTTCACCTTCGTTGAAGATTTTTATTGCATATGTTACTTCATCTCCAACTTCAACTTCTACTGGTGTTTTGTTCATTGTGTATGTTGCATTTGTTGTATCTGCTAATGTTGATGTATCAACATCCCATTCACTGTGTCTACCAACATTAAATGTATTTTCTGTTACATCTACAAATTCTTCTGTGTTGTTCTTTTTGATTTGTGTAATCATTTTCTTTAATGCTAAGTCTATTTTTGGATTTTTGATATATACGTCTATTTGTGTGTCTCCTCTACGTGTTATTGCATACACGTTTCCGTTCTCATCTTTAAAGTCGTATGTTGGTTCTGCATCTGTTAATGTAGCTTCTACATCTGATATATCTGTTAAAGTTTCTAATTTAGAAGTTGAATCTCCTGTAATTACATTTACATTGTTTATTGCATATTTTCCATCTGATGTTTTGAATGTTAATACTACATATACTTTTTTATTGAATCTTGCATATCCTGAAGGAGCAGCTGATTCAGTTATTTCTAATATTTCCGTTTCATCTGTTCCTGTAATCGCGTTACTGTCTGCTATGTATTTTGATTCACCTTGTGCACCTATTGTTGAAATGTCAGATACTGCTCCATTTGAGAATGTTCCTTTTCTTATTGCAAATGTTGCTCCTGCAAGTGCTGTGTTTTGCCAGTTTTCTTTTGTAACTGTTATTTTGTATGTTCCTTCTGTAACTTTTCTTTCATATGATTCTTTTAGAGAAAGGTTCTTTTGGTTTGATGTTCTATGAATTGTTGCTACTTCTTGTAGTCCTTCACCTGTTCCTTTACCATTCTTTGACCAGAATACAGCTTCTGTTTTATATGATAAAGCAGTTAATGTTCCTGTAAAGTTATATTTTACGTTGGCTTCTGACATTTGGTAGTTTGAAATTTTTATATATATATTTCCTTTATAGTTAGTAACAACATTGTTTGTTAATTCTGTTGATTTGTCTGCTTGATATACTTTTGCAGATGTATTATTGTTTAATTTTAAGTTGCTATATGAAAATCTGTATGCTTTATTTATGCTATTATTTACTACATATGGTCCTATTATAACGTCATTTCCACTTTGAACCATTGCACAGTTGCTTGCTTTTGTTATAGTTACTTCATTTGTTCCTACTCCTGTGTAATTTCCGTTCTTTTTTGCTTCAGCAACTAAAGCTTGATATATAGCATATTCTGTTGCATTTGTGTGTAGCTCTACATATTTATTTATTCTTTGCTCAGCATTTAAACTAGGATAGTCTGATGCAAGTACTTCTATTGAATTAATATTATTAGTAAAAAACCAAATTGCATATTGTTGTGCAACAAATATTTCTTTAGCTGATGCATCTGCTAAATTTGCATTTTTCTTGTTTTTAGTTAATATGTTCTTTAGGTTTTTCTTATACAAATCTAATTCACGTGCTTCTACTATTCTGTAGTTATCTGCATCTATAGCTTTACTATCACTTGTTCTTCTTGTTTCTGCACTTGTCATGTTCATTCTATATATGTTATCAAATAGCCATTTTAGTGAATTGGTTGCTGATGTGTTTTTACTGTTGTTGATACTATATGCACTTTTCCCTTCAGCTTTTAATGTTGTTCCATCTACATATGTACCTTGTAATGTACCTCCATGATTTAAGCAGTAACCATTTGCATATTTACCATCATGATAAGCCGCACCGCTTGAATACCAGCTACCTACACTATCATTTCCTCCTAAAACAATTTCTCCTGCTACATCTCCATTTCCAAATGTTCCGTTAATGCTTACTGCAGCTGTTGTAGGATTACCTTCACTTCCAACTGATGTTGGTATTGGCTCATTTAGGTTTATGCTTGCTATTTCATTTGTTTCGCCTTTTGAATTTAGCAATCTTTGTGCAGTAGCTGCTAATATTGCTATTATTAAAAATGCCACAACTGCTATTCCCAATTTTGCTATTACGCTTTTTCCGTTTCCCTTTCTCATTGTATTTTCTCCTTTCGAATTAATATGTTAAGTCCACTTTACAATATAGAAAAAAGTTTTTCAATCCCCTTAAAAATAGGTCTTTATTAGTTTTTTTACGGAAATACTTTGGGGTTAGAAATATTACATTTATATTTCTTTTTGGTAACAGTTTTGAAATATAAAACTGCAGGGAAATAAAAAAAAGCCAAACCTTAGGTTTCCCTAAGGTTTGGCTTTTGATGATGTTTTGAGGGAGCGCTCCCTCAAAACATCTTAATCTTCACTTTTTAATCTCTCAGCTCTATCAGCTGCAATTAAGTTGTTTATCATTTCGTCAAGATTTCCATTTAAAAAATCTTCCATTTGATAAATACTCATACCAATTCTATGGTCTGTAATTCTACCTTGTGGGTAGTTGTAAGTTCTTATCTTTTCGCTTCTATCTCCTGATCCTACTTGTGTTTTACGTGCGTCTCTTAATTCTGAATCTCTTTTTGTTTTTTCAATTTCATATAATCTGGATTTTAATAATCTCATTGCATATTCTCTGTTTTGAACTTGGCTTCTTTCTGTTTGACATTCTGCAACTAGTCCTGTTGGAATGTGTGTTAGCCTTACGGCTGATGAGGTTTTGTTAACGTGTTGTCCTCCTGCACCTGATGCTCTGAACACATCCATTTTTATATCTGCTGGATTTATTTCTATTTCTACATCTTCTACAACTGGTAAAACTGCAACTGTTGCAGCTGATGTGTGAATTCTTCCGCTGCTTTCTGTGTCTGGAACCCTTTGAACTCTGTGTGTTCCACTTTCGAATTTCATTCTGCTATATGCACCTTTTCCTGTAATCATGAATGAAATTTCTTTGTATCCTCCAAGTCCTGTTTCGTTTTCGTTTAATATTTCTAGTTTCCAGTGTTTTCTTTCGCAGTACATGCTGTACATTCTGAACAATGTTCCTGCAAATAGTGCTGCTTCGTCTCCTCCAGTTCCTGCTCTTATTTCGCAAATAACGTCTTTATCGTCGTCTGGATCCTTAGGGATTAGCAAGATTTTTAATTCTTCTTCTAATTTTGGAAGCATTTCTTTCTTTTCTAACATTTCCATTTCTGCTAAATCTTTTAGCTCTGGATCGTTCATCATTTCTTTTGCTTCTTCATATTCTTTTTCTGTTTTTTTGTATTCTCTGAATTTCATAACAATTGGTTCTAGCTCTGCATGTTCTTTCATGTATGTTTTCCATTCGTTTTGAGAATTGTTAATTATGTCTGGGTCACTTATCTTTTCTGTTAAATCTATGTATTTTTTTTCAACATCTTCTAATTTTTGAAACATAAGATTATCTCTCCTCTTTTTAATTTGAACTTTTGTTATTATACTACATTTTGGTAATTATTGCAAGAGGTTCATAAAATTCAAAATTTGTACAGTGTACTATACAAAATTTGCATTTTTAGACGTTTTGTTTAGTACACTGTACAAATTTACTGTTCAGGTTATTAATTTTTTAATTCATTTATTTCTTCAATACTTAATCCTGTCAATTCTACAATTTCTTCATCAGACATTTTCTTTTCTAACATTTTTTTAGCTACTTCTTCTTTTCCATCTTTAATAGCCTTAGCACGTTTTGCCATTTCTAAGTGTTTATTTAAAATTCTAGTATTTAAGGCATCCCATACATCATCATCTGTCATAACAATATCAACTATTTTGTTGATTTCTTCAATACTCCTATTCATTTTAAACAACTCCTTTAACTCATTATCATTTAAGCTACATGATAGATATGCAAGCCATTGCTCCTCCTTAGTTGTTATCTCTGTTACTTGTTCCAAAAACTTGGGTAATTGTATATAATGATATTCTATTTTTTCTGATAGTTCCTCATTATTAAAATCTCTTTTTATTCTTGCAATTTCATGATAACTACCATCTTTAAACATATTAAACCCTAATATCCATATTACAATTGTTTTTGGCATTTCGAAATAATTCTCTGATGTTTTTAAAGAATTATACAATATTCCACTTGCATATATTTCGCTTCTTTCCCTTATATTATACTCGTTTTTGTTCTGAAGTTCAACATTTATTTTCTCCTTTTTTCCATTTTCGTCTACGGTTTCTACTAAAATATCAAGCCTCATCAACTTATTATCTGCGTGAATTTTATCTAATGCAACGTCGTTAGTTATAGCAATATTTGTTATATCTTTATGAAGTACACCTTCCAAAAAGTCTTTCATATACTCAAATCTTTCATTTGTTCCTAATACTATTTTAAAAATATCATCTCTCCTAATACTTTTTTCGTTTTCTGAATATGGTTTATATGGTCTTTTGCTTAGTTTCATAGGCATTTCTCCTTTTCATGTTTAATATTTATTTTTTGATAAATTGATTTTTTGTTCCAATGGAACTTAAGAATAAATCTGTTTGAATAGATCTTATAAATTAAGATTTTCTTTTCAAAACCCCTGAATTAATTTTTCGAAAAATTATAATTAAAATTGAAATGAATATTTTTGAAATAAACACTTATCAAATTTAAATTAACTCTATAATATCAACTTAGTATTCCGATGTCAAGAAAAATCGTTCGTGTTTATTCGACAAAATTAGATGTTAAACAGAGACAAAAACAACATATGGCAGAACGCCATATGCTGTTTTCTTAGATTTAAATATTTATTCTGAATTTTTAACTTAATTTTTTTACTAAAATCTTATGCTGTTTTTTTGCAGTGTCCCTCAAAACATCTGAGTGTCCCCAAAAGTTTCTTAGTAAGATCTTTTTACTACAGACCATCCATTACCATGAGAGTAAATAGGTTCTACACTGTATTCTGTATCAGTTAAGTTAACAACTCCCTCAGTATCTTTTGATAAACCTGTATATTCATCCCAAACATATAAGTTACCATTACTATCCAATGCTTTATGTTGTGTTTGTTTTACAATTTCGACACCGTCTATTTGTATTTCTTCTGTTGGTTCTGCAGTCTGGAATGGAGTTACGTCTGTTGTTTTTTCTATTGTATAGCTATTAACTCCTGTTGGGGTTACTCTGTAAATATCTCCAAAGATATCTTCAAATTCGTATTCTCCAACTACTCTTGATACTTTTCCTACTCCTAAGTAATTTTCTGAGAATTTTGTATTGCTCCATGTTAATACTCCATTATATAACGATACATCATAAATATCACCATTTGTTGATAAGTATTTTGTTGCATAGTTTGCTTGTGGATAATTGAATCTTACAAATTCTCTTGTTACTTGTATCCTTAAATCATTATTAACTTCCCCATATACATCTTGTATAAAGTCATCATAGAATGTAAATTCTCCCATTGTTGTTCCGTGTACTCCTTGGTAACCGTATAGTTTTCCATTTTCTCCTGTAATAATCATTGTACCATTAATATTTTCTATATCTGTTACCTTCTGGTTATATACTGATGATTCTGAGTCTTCATATCTATTTACGAATGATTTTGATGAAGAAACATATTCTAATAATGCTCCATCCTCATCTATAAGCAATGCGTTTGAGTAATTTTTAACTATTTTCTTTGAATATATTTGTTCTGTTTCCAAGTTAGAATCTGTTATTGCCCCATTTTCATAAGTTATATTTTCACTTATACGATATACGCCATCGTCTTTGTATCCAATGTATATAAACGTTCTTTTAACTACATACGGTGTTGTACTTATCGTTGTTGATGTAACTGTTTTGTAACCAACTTCTGCAAATTCTCCTACTTTTTTTGATTCCCAACTGTAATTTTTTGTTCCATTTTCTGTAGTTATATTTTCTTTTATGATATATACACCGTCGTCTTTATAACCAATATAGAAATAAGTACTTACATAAATTCTAGGACTTGTACTTATTGTTGATGATGAATATCCTCCGTATTCTACATTTGTATATTCACCTATTCCTTCAACTTCTCTAAATACATCTGTATTGTCGTTATTAGTATAAATTTTACCATTATTACCAAAGGTTACTGCTCTACTACGTAACGTTTTTTGAATACTAAAATCTTCTCCTGCTGTTGCCATATCACCTGCATTATTTCCTGGGAATGGCACCCATTTATAAGTACTTCTATCTACATACCAACTAGTACCCTGGCTATCTTTCAAATCATAACCATTTTGCAATATTTCTTCCATTTTTATGCCATCTCTATAGAATGCATAGAATATGTCATCTCCACCAGTTTGAGTTATACATGTAGCCATAGTTACTTTAGATGTATTACCGGTTCCTAAGTAACCATTATTAGATCCCCATGCCCAAAGTTTTCCATAGTTATCTATTGCAATGAATCCGTATGGATTTCCTGTACCTACACTAGATATTTTTTCTATTTTAAATTCAGGGTCATTTTGTTTGTTTGAATATAGAGGTGTTCCTTGTATATCATTTAAACAAATTATTTGATTGTCCGTTGTTGCTGCACCTGTAGGAAGTCCTAAATTGTCTGGATGTTGTCCACATACCCAAATATTACCATCATAATCTAATGCTACATAGAATTGATATGAATCAGCACTGTAATATCTATAGATATATTTTAATTCCATATCTGGTTCATTAAATACATATTTTGGTACATCTCCACTTAGATTCCATACTTCATGGTCACTTGTTACTGCATAATGATTTCCATTATTTACTTCTAAATGTACAATTTCTTTTCCTGCTAAAGGATTTTTTCTTCCTTTTTCTGCGTCAGTAATGTTTACTGGTTCTCCAGAAACTCCAAAGTACCATAAATCGTCATTTTCTGATATTGCGAATCTGTCGTTGGCAACGTCTTTGAATTTTGTTCCGTATACTGCATTTTCTTTTACTACATTTATTACTTCGTTGTTAGATTTTATTGAGCTTTCTGTTACTGCTGTTGTTAAGCATTCTCCTGTTTGAATATCATAAATGTTTCCATCTGTATCTAATGCATATACGTTATTGCATTCTACGAAAGTTTTTCCTACTAAATCAGTTCCCGCTAAGTCACTTATGCAAGAATATCTTATACTGTAATTACCTCCACTAAGTATACACATCTTCCATATTTTGCCGTTTACAACTACACATTTCTCATCGATTGATATAATCTCTGCAAATTTTTGTATATTTTCTCTGTTTAGTTCTCCATATATATCGATTATGGCTTGAGATACGTCAACACAAGCTCCTGTGAATGTGTACATTCCATTTATATCTAAAGCGCTCTTATTTTTATCTGAACAAATTGCAACAATTTCACCCATTACTTGGTCCTTTGATAATTCGTTACTGTTACTTATGTTCCATAGCTGTCCATCTTCATCTATTGGGCGTATATTGCTTATCAAATGATGTTGAGAAGATGAAGCGAAAATATAATCTTTAACATTTATATCTTCAGCTATTACCGTTGGTTGAGTGTCTACATATTTACTTATTGTCCATATTTTATTTCCACCTGCTATAAAATATCTACAATAATCTCCAGAAACGCTGCCTGAAGCGACTATTGACGCACCTTCACAGTCTGCTACTTTATTCCAGTATTTATAACTTGTTATGCTTGAATTATCTCCTGATATGTATACAGATCCATCTTCGCATACTAATACACCGTGATATCTGTCAGCATAAATATCTTTAACAGCTTTTCCACTTAGTCTTTGTGTATTTATATGATATGGTGTTGTTATATTTGATGTAGTACCACTACCTAATCCACCATTGTTACGTCCCCATACCCATACATTACCATTATCGTCTTTTGCTATTACTTCGTTATCTCCACCTAAAGTAATACTTGTTACATTTCTTATATCTACTCCTGAAATATCACTAATACATATAGGTGTTTGACTACTTGATGTACTTCCATTTCCAAGTTTTCCATATGAGCCATTTCCTATAGACCATACTTTTCCATTGCTGTCTACTGCGTATGATGTAGAGCTATCTCCAAATATTTTCTCAAATTTAAAATCGCTATCATTTTCGTGTAGATTTATCAATTGTGATTCTGTATCACTTAAGCATGTTGGATTTGTCGCACTATATTTCCATATCTTTCCATTTTCATCTAACAATAATAATCCTGTTGAATCTACAATGTGTGTTCCTAATGTATTTTCTATGTAGTATTTTGAACTAACCTTGGCGGTCGAAGTTCCATTGATATAAGTTCCATCTTCAGCTACAAGATAATTTCCTTCAATGTGTATAGCTTTTTTACCATATAAATCATTTTGTTTTCCCACAGCATAATTTGTTACATTACTTCCATCATTTCCATTATAACTCCATAAGTTTCCTGCACTATCTACAAATAAACGATTTGCAATGCTTGTTATATTTTTTACACCTGTATCCCATTTTGCAGGAGACATTATATCTGAGATCTGGAACCAATAGTCTCCGTTAGAATCTTGTAATATAGCGTCATATTGAGATATTTCGTACATTTTAACTATTCTATAATTTTCATCATCTTGATATTTTACATTTAATATATGTGATGTTGAAGATGTTACTTCTTCTATTTCATTATTGTAATAATCTATATACCATACATGACCTTTATTGTCTAATAAATGATTACCCTGAATATCAACAAATGTATTGTCTGTTTGATATAGTGAAGGTGTTGATGATTTCCAAGTATATAGTTTTCCGTCTTCTGAAATAGCTGATGCACCATAATCTCCAATGTCTATTTTCTTAATATTTATTCCCGATAATGCGGTTACTTTACTAATAGTTAGGTAATCGCTACTAGCATTTCTTCCTAATGGTTTACTAGAATTTATTCCCCATGTATACACATTACCATCTGAATCTAATACCATATAATATTCGTCTCCTGCCTTTACATCGACTATAGATGTATTTTGTGGCAGATTAAAATTATCAGTTATTTCTGTAATACCTAGACCATTATAGCTTCTTGCATAAGTTCCATCACCTTTTAATCCGTTGTTTCCGCAAATAAATACTCGTCCGTCCTCTGACAACATTATCGTAGTATGATAATGGCTTGAAATCTTCTTCATCTCTACTGATGACACTTCGTCTAGAATTGTAGGTACAGCTACCTGTGTACCTGAACCATTTGTTCTTTGAATTCCTAGTGCACTGTAGTTGTTATCTCCCCATACCCAAACTTTTCCTTCATTATCTATTGCAAAATATGTATATGGAACACTTTGTGTATCAGCAAATACTTTCTTAAATTTAAGATTATATTCTAAATGAGCATCGTATATTCTTTCTACTCTTCTTGGAGTAGGTATCCAATCTGAACTTACTGGACCAATCTCACCATAGGTAGATTTTTCACCCCAGCCCCATAATCTGTTATTTGTGTCTACTGCTAATACATGGCCATAGCTATTTTCTGATACAGCTATATCTTTAATTTTAACATCATATAATACATCAGATGTGTTTTTAGATATACATGTTGGAGTATCTACATCTTCTAGACTTCCATTTCCTAATTCTCCGAATCTTCCTGTTCCCCATGTCCATACTCTTCCATATTCATCTATTGCTGCTGACACATCATATCCACTTCTTATCATTTCAATTTTTGCTCCATCGAATACTGATTTATCCCATCTTGTTGCAACTTCTTCGCCGTATTTCAAGTTCCAAATATATCCATCTGTATCAACTATTTTTACATCTTTTCCCTCCATCATAACTTCTTTAACTTCAACATCTTTCAAATTAGTCGTATCTGATATACAGGTTGGAACGTATGGAGCAATTGCTCCACCCCATATCCATACTTTTCCTTCGGAATCTACTACTCCTTTCATGCAGTAGTAAAGAGTATTACCTGCGATTTTTGCCAATTTTGTAACTCTAATATCATTTTCCACGAATGTTGATATCTCATTTGCTTTGAATTGTGTGTTTCCTTGAGAATCTCCAGTATAGTTACCTATTGTCCATACTCTTCCCTGGTCATCCAATAATATTGTTTGTTCATATGATGTTTGAACGTCAACAAATCTAGCATTTTTATTATAATATGCATCTCTTAGTACTCCATTTTCCGTAATGTTTATTAGTTTTTCTCCATTTGATAAGGTGTATGTTGCATTTCCATATAATTCTCCTAATTGATATTCTGCAGAAGATGTAGCTGTAGAAGTATGTCCCCATACTCTACCTTCAGTATCAATTGCTAACCAAGTATGATATCCATAGCTGAATTTAACAATTTTTACATTATCAATTGGAAATGTCATTTTTTCCCATTGTGTATGTGATTCACTTCCTCCGTTACTATCAGTACCCAATATATATAAATCGCCATTGTTATCAAGGTACATGCTAATACCACCATTACCATAATAACTATCCACATCTATTTGAACAACTTCATTCTTAATTACCTCAACATTAACTTCTTTATCCGTATTTTCTACAACCTCTACATATTCAGGTAAATCCTTTTGAATTCCATATCCATCAGTAACATTTACTATACCAATTTCATAATCTCCAGTTTCTAATCCTTCTAATTCTACAACTCCAGATTTTAATACTACTATTGGAGATGCATCTTCTAGGTTAGATTTCTTATAATCACCTGTTGATGTTTTAACGAATTTTACTAAGTTTCCTTCTGAGTCTACAACTTTATATTTAGAACGTGGTAAATATTTTGTTTCTCCTTTTTCATTTTTGTATGTAGTTGAAAGTGTTAAGCTTCCACGTGGTATATTCTTTTGAATTTCTACCCTTGCTACTTGTGTTGCATCACTATATACAACAATTGTTTCATCACTTGGTACTAAATATCCTTCTGGTACTTCTGTACATTTTAGTGTATAAGCTCCTACTGGAAGACCTTTGATTATTAATTTTTTATTTGCAATTTCAAATTCATCCTTACCATCTAAGAATACTTTTCTATTTTCTGAGTCAAATAAATTAAATTTAACTCCTGAAATAGCATTTCCATTTTCATCTACAACATAAACTATTGATTTTGTAACATATGTAACTTCCTCTTCACTTACTTGTTCTTTACTTAAGTTGTCTATGCTTTCTTGTCCACCAAAACCGTATTTTGTGTTTATTTGATTTTTAATTGTCAATGTAACATCTTCTGCTTTATTTCCTTGCTCAGTTATTGTAAATTGATATGTTCCTTCTGTTGCTTCAATTTTTTCTTCTCTTATATCTCCTGCTTCAAGGTCTACAACTCTTTGAATGTAGTATCCAGCTGTTGTATATTTTGGTTTGAATACTTCTTCTACTTTGTATGTTCCTGCATCTAATCCTTGAATTACTCCTGGTTTTGTTGTTGAAGTAAATACATAGTATTCTTCTTGTGTTTGAATATTTGTTATTTTTACTTCAAAGCTTTCATCTGTATTTAATTGTGCTGCTGATATTTCTTCTGCTGATGCTTCTAAACCTACTTCATTTAATATTACTTTATTTATTGTAACTTTATTTTCTCTTAATTTTTTCTTTGCTGTTATTTCAAAGTTTGCATATCCTGTATTATCTGCTGGCACTTCTACTATTTGGCTAACATCTTTTATCCATCCATCTGGAACTGTTACTTGTTCTACTAAGTAATATCCCGCATAAATGCTGCTTAATTCTGCAAAACTTGGTTTAACACTATCATTGCTTCCATCAACATCTACTGGTGTTCCAATTTTTGTATATGTTCCATTTTCTCCTAATGCTACTTCTGTTACCTTATAAGTTATTCCTGTTAAAGGTCCTCCTGCTGGATCTGTTGTTGTGATTATTTCTAGGTTTCCTCTACTTCTTGGGTTTGTTATATCTTTTACTAATGGTGCAGATGCTGTATGTTCTGTTCTAATAGATATTTCTTGTGGCTCAACTGCTTCATAGAATTCTGGTACTGTACTTTCAATTTCTTGAAGTTCGTACTCTCCTCCTGATGATATTGGTCCTGAAATTCCATATGCAACATTTTTTGTTTCATCAATTTGGTTTATTGTAATTGTTTCATTTACTCTTCCACCTGCAACATTTTGTCCAACTACTGCGAACCTAATTCCTGCATTTACAACTGTTTGTGGGTCGTCTACACCTTCTAAGCTTTTCTCTACTCTTACATATCCAATACCTGTATGTTCATTGTATAGGTTTTGAGTTACAGTTCTACCTGCTTGTACCCTTACATTTACTGGATCTGTGCTTGCTGTATTATTTATTCCATAATATGTTGTATATCCATCTACTGGCTCTTCTGTTACAGTATATTCACCTATTTCAAATTTTCCTAATCCATGTCCATCTTCATTTAACTGAATTGTTGAATCTATAGTATTTCCATAATATGATGTTCCTGTTACACGTACTTTAAATTCAGATAAGTCACCTATATCTGTATATTCGTCGCCTTCTTTTAATTTTGCTGTTTTATTTATTTCGATATTTCCATATTTATAATTGTTTTCAATGTTTACAACAACAGGGTTTACCAAATCGTGCGTTGTTAAATATACTTCTTTTGATGCTGGTGTATATTTTTGAATATCTGTTCCATCTAATACAGGAACGTTAATTTCTTCAATTGTGTAATAACCTAAATATAGGTTTGAGATTTTAATTGTTGCTGTTGTTTTGTCATCTGATACTGTTACTTCTACACCTTCTGGTTGTTGCTCATCTGATATGTTTATTGTGTATTCGCAATTTGTGTCTACTTCCTCACCATCTGTGTTGTTGAATGAAATCATTCCATGTCCAACAATATGGAATGAAAGTTCTTCAACTGATTCTCTTGGAGGCACAGTTTTTACTATTTGTAGAATTCCTTTTCCTTGTATATTTTCATAATCGGTGCTTTTCTCTTCGACATTTAACACTACCATTATATTTTCTGATGCTGCTGTCCAACCAGCTTTTCCACTAGTCTCTGTAATTTGATAAGCTCCATATGGTATATTTTTAACAACTGCATCTCCGTTTTCATCTGTTTGCACTGTTCTTTGTACTGTTTGATATGTTTCCCTTGTTGCATTTACTCTTTTTACTAAAAATGTTACAGTTCCTTGGTCATCATTGGTTCCTTCCCATTTTTTATGTATTGTAATATCACCGCGTTTTAAGTAGTTAATTGCTGTGTAATTTATTGTTTCTGCTGGATTTACATTTATTATATTTAGTCCACCTATTCCTGAATATTGATCAAACTCTGTTACTTCATATAAATAATATGTTCCTGCTGGAATGTTTGCAAATGTTGCTATTCCGTATGAATTTGTTGTTGCTACTATGTCTTCATTATTATCATTTTGTAAGAATTTCTTTTCTCCTGCTGCTTCGTCATAATATTGAAGTTTGAATTCTATTCCTTCTAAACTTACTCCGTTTGGTGCTTCACCTATTTTATAGTTTTCAAATTTCTTTTGTACTTTTATTGTTCCTGTTGTATCACCATTTATTGCATATACTGGTGATGAATGTAATGTTTCTTCTTGAGAATTTGATTTTCTTGTGTATTTTATTGATGATGTTGTTGCCATCATTCCTGAATTGTCTGGCATTGTTACATTATATTCTACGTATATTGATTCTCCTGTTTTTATTTCTGTTTGAGTTCCATTTTCATCTTCTAAGACAACTTTTATGTTCTTAGCTTGTGATAAGTCTGATACTCCTTCTTCGTATCTTACAAAAGTTGTTGAATCAAATTCAGCATCATCTTGTGTTGTATAGTATATTTGATATTCGCTATCATTTATTTTAGTAACACTTGTTCCTTTTATTCTATATACTCCGTTAACAGCAATATTAGAAAATGTAAGTTGTGGTATTGCAGTATTTTTTGCTACACCTTTTAATTTGTCTTGATGATCATCTATAAAGTCATTTAATTCTCCATCTGCATTATAATTTGCCTCTATTAATTGATTATCAGTATTATATATGTATGTATTATTTGCAAATGGTAATCTTGTTAATATTTCTACATTTGTTAATGTGTCACCTTTGGCGTCAACTTGTGATCTAATTGAAACTTCGTCTTTACTAAAATCTACTATTGCTGGATTGTTCTTTTGCCCAGCACTTTCTGCATTATTTGGATCATATTCTTCATTAACTATCAACTTTGTTCTTGCATTTAACTCACTTCCACCAACAAGATTAAATGATTCATATGTATAGAATAAGCTGTCTGGTGCTTCTTCTCCATCTTTATGGAAGTTATTTATGTTATTTGTTTTTCTTACATAATTTTCATTATCTGTTATCATGTAAGCACTTATATTAAATGATCTATTTGATGTGTTTTTTAATGTTCTAGTATATGTTATAGTAATGTCAACTTCTTCTAATTCTCTACTATCATATGTTCCAACACAAGGAATTACTAAAACTTGTTCTCCGTTTACCGGAATAAGATCTAAGTTATCTTCATCAATGATTATTTTATCATTTGAAGACCTTACATCTATATTTGAATAATCAAATCCATTAGGTAAACTTACGAAGAAAGTTGGATTTTCATTTAATACAACTTTTTTCTTTTCATCTGTGTCATTTCCAAATGTTCTTTGGTTTCTATACATTCTTAGTTTTACACTTTTTGATTCTGATTTTCCAATATTTGCTTCAGAAGTATCAAAGTCTCCTACTAATTCCATTTCCATGTATGAATATTTTACTTCATTTAAAAATGATTGATTCTTCAATGTTAGTAGTGATTTACCTGTACTTGTATTTGGTCCATGTAGCTCTAATTCAAAAGAAAGTGATACTATATTTTCTAATTCGTTATCAGTTAAACCTAATACATCTGCATTTACTTGATATGTTAAATTAAAAACGTCACTAAATGTTTGGCTTCTGTATACGTCAGTAGCATATGCAGAAAGATTAGTTACTGGATCTGGTAAAGATATTGTAAATGTATTTGTATTACTTGATACATTATATTCTCCATTTATTTCTGAATTTTCACTACCATTAACAAATTTACTTCCTATATCATATGAAGTTGATACTTTGTTTATTTTTAACTGATTTGCATTTAAGTTTATTGTATTTAAGCTTCCATCATCTGCCATATATCTTAATGTTGGTGTTTTAAATGAAATATAATCTCCGTCTGACCAACGTATATCTCCAGCTACATATGTCATGTCTACTGTTGTATCTAATGAAACAGTTCTATCTGTTTTTAGTTTTGAAATAAAATCCTCTGGTAGATATTCACCATTACTATAATCTGCATCTACCCATGCAGTATTTCCTGGTGTATAACTGTAAACTGCTGCAGAGCTTCTGTCATAAATTGATGTGCTCTTTGTAACTTTTTCAACACTTTCATTTTCTCCCCAATTTTGTTCGGTTTTAAATCCTTGTGTGTCTAAAACAGCTTGGTATGTAAAATATGTGTATTGTTCTGGACTTCCTTCTGTTGGGTTTGTATTTGGTGTTTGATATACAACTTTTATGTTGAATTCTTTATCAACACTAAATGTTTGGTTTCTGTCTAATGTTTCGCTTTCTACACCTTTACTAAATGTATATGTAATTGAACCATCATCATTTGTTGTTTGTGTTGGAGTTCCTAATAGAGTATCCAATCCATCCCAGTCTATTGTATACCCATCTCCTAATTTGCTTACATTTACATTGTTTTCAACATTGTATCTATTTATAGTTACTTTTAAATCTAATTTTTGAGTTAATGAACCTGAATATATATATAAAGGATAACTTGCGTTTAATTTAGTCATATACCATCCTAAATTTCCTCCATATATATTTCTTCCTAAATCAGTTCTGTTATATGTTGCTTTTGGTCTTCCTAAACCATTTTCAGACCATTGCAAAGTTACGTTGTATGGTGTAACCCTTTTATCATATGGTGTGATATTTGCTTTTAATTCTTTCTTTACTGAAAATGTTACATATCCATCTATTGCATTTGGATTGCTAGCATCTTTATATTTTCCTGTTGCTTTTACAGTTACTGTTCTATTTAGAGTTTCATTTTTATTTCTAAATCCAACGCTAACATTTTCTTGTAAAGATGAACCTGTATCTTTGTTTCCATAGTTTATTGTTGAAAAGCCGTTACCACTCATTTCTTGAATACTACAATAAACGTAGTCATTTACTCCTGCTACGTTATCGGTTTCAATATTGACTTTTACATCTTCAAATCCGCTAGCAATTTGATTAAGTCTCAATGTGTATTGCAATTTGTAATTATTTGTTGCATATCCATTTAATATTTCATCACCTGTTGTCCATGCAACGTCTAAATCTACTATTCCTGCGAATTCATTTTCTTCTGTTTCTTGTTCATTATTTGCAAATACTGACATTGGTAAATATGGTATAACTATTGCCAATATCAATATAATAGAAATGAATTTTTTCAATAAGTTCCCTTTCACTAAATTTTTCATAAGTTCTTCCTCCTAAATTAGATTTTTGTGTTTTCTTAACATTCTTTTTTTATTATAAGGATTTTTTTATTGTTTTCAATGTCATATATATTACAGATTTATACGTTTATTTAGGGATATATTCGTTTGTCTAATTATTACATTTGTATTAAAATTTTGAATTATTATTGTAATATTAGACTTTTTTATTAATTTTTCCTTAGGGAAGAGTGAATTTGTGGACTAAAAAAAACCAACCCTTAATTATAAGGGTTGGTTTCACATTAGATTATCTGGTTACGTATAACCTTAAATCCTCATTGCCATCTTCATCAAGAGGAACTAAGAAGTATACATTATAGCTGTCATTTTTTGACCAGATATAAAAAGCGTTTTCGTCAAGGTCTCTTCTGTCGTTTTCTCCTAACGTCACATAATAGTAAGGATTCGCTACCTCATTTAAGTAATATTCGTAGTCTGCTACATCAACGCAACGAGCTTCTACGTCAATTACATTAACGATTTCCGAAGTAGGTATAATTTGAACTGTACCTTTGCCCAGATTGAACAAATCTAAGTTTGTGCCTCTGGTAAAGCCATATAATAACGGCTCATCATGGTTGTTATTATACACCACTTTGAAATCCGGCATATTGAATTGACGTGCTGTAAACACGAATTCATTAAACAGCCATCTTACTATTGGTGCGACCTCACCTTCAAGTTCCACGTTGGTAAACCAGTACTCTATTTCTGCAGCAGGTGTAACTGAAGTATTGTGCTCTGCTGTATTTAATTCAAGTATCTGATTTCCCTCTTCATCGATTGGTATGAGATACCAACCTATGAAGTTGAATACATTGTATTCATTACCAAATTCTAAATCAGACATATATAATGAACTTCCTGGATCGGTGTCTGGCTCAATAATTTTATTAATGCCAGCAATTATAACCTTATCCTCTTTATATGCGTCTATAGTAACTTCATAGCTAGACAAAACATCTTCTGTGTCGTCTGCTGCTACAAGCGGCCTATACGCAAGGTAATCATTGTTCATTTTATATGTTGAAGCCTTTAGCTTCTTCATTCCAGGGCATACCTCGGAAATATCCGAACTAGGTATGAGCTGGATTCCGAAGCCATATGCAAAACCTTCTCGCATACAGAAGTATGCGTCTGGTGCTGCGTACGCGTAGGCTATTGGATGATGCGACCAGATTATTTCATAGCGGTCAATGTTAAACATTTCCGCTGTGTTGATGAGGATATTATAGGTATCGTCATCGATCTGCTCGCCTTCGTGGATTAGATCTGCTTTCTGAGGCGGGGTCCAGTCGTTAGGAACTGTTGTTGTGGTCGTTGTGCTTGTTGTCGTTGACGTTGAAGTCGTTGTTGTTGTTGTGCTTGTCGTTGTTGTCGTCGCCTTCGTCGTGGTGGTCGTGGTAGGCTTGGCCGTGGTGGTCGTCGCCTTCGTCGTGGTGGTCGTAGTAGGCTTAGCCGTCGTGGTAGTCGCCTTCGTCGTAGTTGACGTCGTAGGCTTTGCCGTGGTGGTTGTTGCCTTCGTCGTAGTTGTCGTGGTAGGCTTGGCCGTGGTGGTCGTCGCCTTCGTCGTGGTTGTCGTCGTAGGCTTGGCCATCGTGGTAGTCGCCTTCGTCGTAGTTGTCGTGGTAGGCTTGGCCGTCGTGGTCGTTGCCTTGGTTGTGGTTGTCGTAGTAGGCTTTGCTGTAGTAGTCGTTATTGCCTTTGTAGTCGTAGTTGTTATAACCGTAGTAACAACAGTTGTTGTTGTGGGCGGTACAAGATACGACTCAGGCAGTGACTCCAGCTCCTTGGCTTTATACTTCATGATCGAAAGAGCATCCATTCCGTTTACTCCATCACCATTTCTGTATACGTCAGCCTGGAGATAACCTTTCTGAGACATACCTTCTGCTTTTCCAATACTGTATTTAGTAGGTAAAGCAACGTAGTTCAGAATTGTTACAGCATCATCCATTGTAACGTCGTTGTCGCAGTTTGAGTCTCCCCAAACTGTAACTTTAGCCTCTGCTTCTGATTCCGTTTTCGTCACATTTGTGTCGAAGTTAACATCAATAGCCGCAGCATTAATTCCAATGCTAGACAGACTCATTAACGTGGCACATACTACTGCAACGAACTTCCGCATTTTTTTCATCATAGTTATTCCTCCTTTTGATGAAGATATTTGTTTTTCAATGTTCGTATGATTGTGCATTTAGCACCTTACTATAATTATAACATATATTTCTAAATTTGTAAAAATTTTGCAAATTTATTAGGAATTACGATTAATTAAAAGACACTGGTAAAAAGTATCACTTGTGTGATGCTTTTTACCAGTGTCCCCAAAAGTCTCTTAAATAATTATTCAACCCTCTGAACTCCAGCAGGCAAATCATCAATTTGGAACAAAGTTTTCCACTTATCGTTAGTTGTCTGTGCATATTCTAATATAACTCTTACATCTGTTCTCACTGCATAACCTTCTAACTCACTTGGAAGTTCTGTTACGTTCCAATCTATTTGCATTTTACTTGTTTCTTTTGTTGGTTTTAATATGTTTTTGTAGTACCAGTAATCTCCTTGTTGAATCCAATCTTCTCCGTTTACTGTAACTACTATATCTCCTTGTGATACAGGTAATGTTATCCACTCTCCTGTACCATCTTTACGATTATTATATTCTACAACTGGTATACATCTTATACGCACATACGCATCTAAGTTTCCTTTTGATTCACCCCAGACTTTTTTTGTCTTTTTAGAAATACCAAACTCATCATAGGTCTCTGTTTCACCATCATCTGTTGTGATTGTGTCTCCTCTATCTGGCCAATCTTCTACTAGGTCTACTTGAATTGTTCCTAGTTTTATTTCAGATTGTTTATTTTCTGTATCTGAAAATAGTGCGTATCCTATTGGAATTAGTATTGCTATTGCAACTATGATTGCTGCAATGATTGATATTTTAACTTTGTTGTCTGCTATTATTTTCTTTACGGATTTAGCACTTTGGACGTTTTCGTTATTTAATTTTTCACTCATAGCTTTTATTCCTTTCTTTCGTATTTTTATGCTCTTGTAACACTATTCTTTTGTTTAGTTACAGTTTAGCTTTTATTATTTTATTCTATTTTCTAGATCATTAAGGAATTTGTTGTGTGTCTTCAACTGTCCATGTTCCACTACCATCTTCTGTGTATTGCATACCTTCTGTTGTTAAAAATACTGATAATTTTCTTCCTTGATATAGGTAACTTGTGTCTGGACTTAGTAAGATTTTGTATGCTATTGAATCTTCTTTTTTATTTGTATCGTCTGTATTTATATTGCTATCGATTACTGCAGCTACATCTGAATTATAATTTACTTCGTTGCTTACTTCTATGTTGTCTGATCCGTTTAGTGTGTCTCCGATGAATTGATATTTAACACCGTTTTTGTTTTTTCCTTCTATCGTTCTTGTTACATCTGTTAATTCAATTGCGTATTCTGATTCTTCACCTTTTGCATAATCAGCTAAAATTGCTTCGTCGGTCATGTTTGCAGGATACATGTATATTAAAGTGTTAACTCCAACATCTAGGTCGTCTGTCCAATACAACTCTAGCGTTTGTCTTGTTAAAGCTCCAGATGTTCCAACGTTTTTGGTCGTCCATGATAATGTGTTTATATCTCCTGGCTCTAATAAGTCTGCATCGTCTCCATTTGCTTTTTTGAATGATATTTCTGTATCTTCAATATTTAATGTTCCCAAAGCAAGCTTGTTTGTTAGTTTTTCAAAATCTGTAAAAAATGCATATACAATTCCAATTATTATAAAAGATGCAACTACTATTGATGAAATAATTATTATTTTTTTCTTTTTAGTCATAATAGTTCTCCTTTTCTTTAGTTTTTTACATTTTAATTATAATATACTTATTTTTTAATTGCAATGGGAGCGCAAAATTTTTTAAAATTTGCAAGCGAAACTTTTGGGGACACTGACAAAAAGTTTCACATATACTGTGGAACTTTTTGTCAGTGTCCCCAAAATATCCATAAAAAATTATTCCTTCATCTCAATATAATCTTCAATCAAAACCTTTATTATCGCTGCGATTGGCACTGCAAGGAACATTCCTAGTATTCCAAAATATGCTCCTCCTAATGTTACTGCAAATATTACTAGTAGTGGGCTTATTTTTAAAGATTCACCCACAATTTTAGGGTTAATAATGTTAGCATCAATCTGTTGCAAGATTGTAACAATTACAATCATCCATATTGCTTGTGTAAGTCCTCCTGTAATTATGGTTATTATTGTTGCAACTATTACTGCTATGATTGCTCCAAAGTAAGGAATCATATTGAATAATCCTATCATTATTCCTAAAACTACTGCATATTTAACTCCTAAAATACTCATTGCTATTGATGTTAATATTCCTACTACTATTCCGTCTAGCAATTGGCTAGCTAAGAATTTTAAAAATATTTCGTTTGTTCTATTGAAGTATTTTGCTACATTTTGATATACATCATTTTTAAATATTGCTTTTGATACTTTTCTTAAGAACTTAAGTATCTCTCCCCTTTCAAGTAAAATATATGCTGACACTATAATTGATACAAAGAAATTAAATATACCTGTTGCGATGCTAATTGCTCCTTGTGCGTATTGTGTAAGTTTTTCTATGTTTATATATTCAGTTAAATTTATTTGTCCTATTTTACTTACTGCATTAACTACTGCTTCACTTTTCAACACTGAGTCTTCTGGCAGTGCATTTATTTCGGTTGATATTATATTGTAATACTCTTGAAAGTGATTTACAAAGTCTATTATACTTGAGGCTGCTATTGGCACTATGTATTTTATTACTAGTGCTAATATTGCGATTACGCCTGCATATACTACTGCTACTGATAAAACTCTTGCTTTTTTTGTTATAATTCTTAATCCTTTAATGTTTATTTTTTTTATTAATTTTTCAATATTTCTTGCAGGCACGTATAAAATATACGCCATTATGATTCCTAGAACAAATGGCATCATTATGTGAAAAAATCCTGCGAACCATTTGCCTATTGCTGTGAAATTGTCAAGTACTTTATATATTAGAATTATTGAAACAGCAAATGTGAACCAATAAAACCATTTTGTCCATACTCTTCTTTCTTTCATTTAATTATCTCCTTCTATGTGAATTTGACCTTTATTTTATCACATTTCCTGCGATTTTGCAACCCTTGAGACTTTTGGGGACGTGGAACTTTTTGGCCCCCGAAAGTTCCACGTCCCAGAAAGTTTCGTCACAAAAAAATCGCACTAGCTATACCAGTGCGATTTATTGTCTTATTTTTTATTTTTTATCTTGCGTTATGGTAAATATACATAACATTCAAGATTTCTTCTACCGAAGTTTATACATTCATTATATGTGTTCATGTAAATATCAAGTTTGTTGTTTGAAATAGCTCCACCTCTATCTTGAACTACGAACCATCCACCATTTGGCTTATTAGCGAAATATGGAATGTATATTATAGTTCCCATTGGGTATCCTTTTCCGGCAGCTACTGTACACCATGCTGAAGCATATGCTCCTGAAGCTGTTCTACCGTATCCAGCTGAACCTGCAGCTTTACCACATGTTGATGCAGTATATGCAGATGCATTTAATGTAACTACTGAAGGTGTTTTTCCTTCAACTTTTGCAGCCAATGAGTTTCCATTTGCACTTGCTGATGCAGCAGCTGTTTTAGCTTTGCTTGTATTTGTATTTCTTGATGTGCTGTCTCTTGAAACTACTTCGTTGTCTCTTATTTCGACTATTTTTTTAATTGGTTCTTTTGTAGTTTCTTTAGAAATTTCTGTTCTTGATATTTCAACATCATTTTGATATTTTACTTTATAAGTTGTTTTACTTATACCATCTACACCATTTTGTGTAATAACTTCTTTTTTATTTGTTCCTGTTGAAACGTCTTTTGTTTCTGTTTCGTAAGGAATTGTAGTTTCTTCTACTACTAGTTTTTCTACTATGTTTTCATAGTTTTCAGCTAACAAGTCTTCAACTGTAACATCATTTGAAGTTACTGCTGCTTCTGTAACTTTTACAGTTAATTCATCGTCAGTTGTAATTCTTATTGTCTTGTTATCTGATATATTTGAGTCTAATCCAGGTATTACCTTTTCATCTGGTAATAATATAATATGATTGTCGTTTAATATATCTGAAACTTTCTCTTTCGTAGTTAAAACATCCATTTCATATCCATTTGAAAGGATAATTTTAACATTGTTTACTTTTGAATTTACGGCTAAGACGCTTATTCCCATAAATAATAATAAAATAATACTTACGGATATAACCTTTTTTAAAGATATCGAAGCCTTATCATCTTTTTTCATAAGATATTTGTCCCTCCTTTAACTAAGACAATTAATATTATACCATGTTTGTCAAAATATGTCAAATTTGTATAAATTTTACATAATTATAGAGTGCTGTAAACTTCAGTGTTTTGGCGGTTTTTGACTTGTTTTGCTTGTTTTTTTGAATGTATATTATATTATATGCATGTCCTTTTGATTTTATTACTTTTTGTGGAACTTTTGGGGACACTGACAAAAAGTTTCAATCTTGTGAAACTTTTTATCAGTGTCCCCAAAAGTTCCACGTCTCCAAAAACATCACTTATCCAATTCTTGGTTTTCCTCTAAAAATTTTTGAACTGCATCTATTGTCATTTTCAAGTTACTTGCCCCTTCATTCATCATTACAGATTCAAAATATTTTTCTTCCACTATTACATCGCATTCTCCTGCCATTAATATTTTTGCTCTTCCTTCTACAGGTCTTCCGTTTATCATTAGTTTGTATGGTCTATAATAATCTATTAAAATGTTTAAGTCTTCTTTTTGGTCTGTTTGACTCTTTGATGCTGATTGTTTTACTTGTTCGTCTATTTCATTTTTATATTCTGCTATTGTTTTGATTTCAAATGCTGCTGATATTGCATTTGGTTCGTCTTGAATTAAGTCTCCGTCGAGGAATTCATCATTTTCGTCATATTCCTCGTCATATTCTTCATTAAAGTCCTCGTCGAATTCTTCGTCAAATAGTGCTGAGAACTCATCCTCATCTAATTCATAACTATCTCCATCTTCATTCTCATAACTTTCATAGTCATCAATATCATCAATGTCTGGATAATCCTCATCGCTGTTGTGCATATCAAAATATTCTTGTGCATGTTGTAGTTCCATAATGAATTTTCTTGTTTCATCTCTATTTGGAGTCTCTGGTTCGCCTTCGCCTATGTTTCCTTGCGCACTTAAGTTTTGATCTGCATATTGAAGTAATTGCATATCTGTTTTATTCATTAAATCTGAGTTATCGCAAATTAAATATTCATTACCTTGCTTTCTAATAAGTCTAGCCATTTTTAAGTAGGTATCTCTTTCCAAAAATGAGTAGTAAAATTGCTCTTCTCCGTTATCCATTAAAATTTTTTGGACAGTTGTGTTATTATTTAAGTATTTTTTTACAAATATATACATATTATTATTAATATTGTCTTTGAAGTAGTAGTTATTATTGCTTAGTTTTGCTTCGAAATCAATATTTTCTTCTTTATCTATTATGTGAAGTCTGTTTTTTGTGTATACATATGATTTACATTCATCATTTTCCATTAGTTCTAATACTTTTTCTATTAATCCTAATAATTCTTCCTCCATATTACTTCAACATCCTTTTCTGATGGAACTTTTTAGGTAGCTTATGAAAGTTTCATTTCCCTAATTTTCCAACTTTTTTTCTATTATATCATTAAAGTACTTTTTAGAAAATAGTTTTTGAAAATATTTTTGGGTTGCCAAAATTTCAGCAATAGTTCACAATAAAATACTTGACTTTTTAGCTAACAGCGGTTATATTTCTTTTAGAACTGTAAAAAGGAAGGTATTTTAAATGATTGTAGGAATAGGTGTAGATATTATTGAAGTTGATAGAATACAAAAAAGTATTGAAAATTTTGGAGATAAATTTTTAGAAAGAGTTTTTACACAAGGAGAAATAGAATATTGTGAGAAAAAAAATGTACAAAAATTCCAATCTTACGCTGGTAAATTTGCTGCAAAAGAGGCTATTTTCAAAGCAGTTTCTAATCAATTGACAAATAAATATGATATTGAATGGAAGGATATTGAAGTTTTAAACGATGAAGTTGGAAGGCCTGTTGCTTACTTTCATGGTAAGCTTGAAGAGATCATTGGAAATAGTTTTAGCGTTTCTATTAGTATATCTCATGTGGATAAAATGGCTGTCGCTAACTGCATTTGTGAGAAATTATAAAGTTAATACTTGCTGGTTATAGTTTAAAACATGGCTAATCTACAATTTAATGTTATTTATATAAAGGAGTAAATTAAAAATGGAGCTATTTGATAATCATGCTCATTATAATGATGAGAAATTTAATGAGGATAGAGATGAAATAATAAAGAGTATACATGACTCAGGTGTTACTAAATTAATCAGTGCTGGATATAGTTTGGAGTCATCGATTCAAGGAGTTGAGCTTTCTAATAAGTATAACTTTATTTATACAATTGTTGGAATCTCCCCTAATGATATTCCAGGTCAGGTGCAAGATGAAGATTTGGAAGGTAAAACTGTCGAAGAGATAAAAAAGTTATTCACAGATTGTGAAATAATTGTGGATAAACAGTTACAGGAAATTGAAAATCTTGCTGTTTCAAATAAGAAAGTTGTAGCTATAGGTGAGATTGGATTAGATTATCATTGGAATAAATTAAACAGAGAAATTCAAAAACGTGTATTTATTAAGCAGATTGAGCTTGCAAACAAGCTAAATTTGCCAATAGTTATTCATACTAGAGAGGCAGTTATGGATACTTTAGATATTTTAAAAAATGTTTGTCCTACTGTAAAACCTGGCGTTTTTCATTGTTGTCCATTAAATGTGGAGTTGGTAAAGGAAGCCCTAAAGCTTGGTTTTTATATCTCATTTGCGGGACCTGTAACTTTTAAAAATTCAAAGAATGCTAAAGAAGTTGCTGAGATGGTTCCTTTCGATAGAATGTTGATTGAAACAGACAGCCCTTATTTAGCACCTGAGCCTGTAAGGGGTACGCGAAATGATTCACGAAATGTGAAGTTTGTGGCAGAAAAGTTGGCTGAATTTAAAGGTGTTTCTGTTGAAGATATTGCTAAATGTACGTATGAAAATGCTCTTCGTGTTTTTGCTATTAAATAAGAAACTTATGGGGCGACTTACAAAAAGTCGCCCCATAAGTTTCCTATTCCGCATCAGTATAATAAACTGCACCATTGGAAAATCCGATATGCCATTTTCCAATAAAGTCAATTGATTCATTGTTTTCTAAATCATATTTTGTTTCTGAAACTATTTTTCCGTATTGATCTAATGCTCCCCATTTTCCGTCCTTTTTTACTGCTACGAAACCATAGTCATTTTGTTCTTTTGCATCATCATATTTTGCTTCTACTATAACTTTTCCGTCTTTGTTTTTGTAACCGTATTTTCCGTTTTCTTGATATACAAATAATGTGTTAGCTGTATATATATCTTTGTTTGATTTCTCTTCTAATTGATAGTCATAGTATTTTGTTTCACCTTTAACATTTACGCTTATGTATTTATCCTTTATAAATGTTTCATTTGCATCTGATAGTGTGAATTTTGTAACTAGAGTTTTCGAGATGTAGTCGTATGTGTCATTTTCATTTTTTGCTTTTAAATATTCTGTTGATTTGTTGTGTAAAATTTCTGAATATTTAAAATCAATTAATGTTTCATTGTTTATGCTTATAACTCCGTATTTTCCACCTTTTTGTGCAATGTATTTGTTATCAAATGCATATACTAAATTATCATATTCTGCAGGAATTTTTTGTTCTTCTCCTAAGCTTATAACTCCGTATTTTCCGTTTTCAATTATTATTACATTACCATTATTCATGTCTGTAACGTTTGATACTTTACCTTCTAGATATGTTTTTCCATCTTCTGAGATAACTTCCCATGTTCCGTCTATTTTTACAATGTATTTATTGTTGTCTATGATATTTTCAATTTTTTCATATTTTATTTCTAATACATTTTTTCCATCTGAATTAATTATTCCAAATTTTGATTCTGCATTTTCTACTATATATCCATTTTTATAGTCTTCATTAACTGCTGATATTGTTTTATATTCTACAGGTACTACTATTTCTCCTTTAGAATTTACTAATCCTGATGATTTTTCTTTTTTTATGATTATACTATTTTTAATTCCTTTTAATGTTTCAATGCTGTCATATTCACATGGTAGTACTTCTTTTCCATCTAAATTTATTAATCCGTATTTTCCGTCTTTTTGTACTTTTAATAGGTTTTCTTCAATCCATAAAGTATTGTTTTCATCATAATTTTGTAGTGTTGATACGCTTTCATATCCTGTAAAAATTTCTTGATTGTTTTCGTTTACTACTTTTGTTGTAGATGTTCCGTCGCTGTAATTTGTTTCTGTAGTTATAAACACTGCTTTTGCTTTATTTGGAATTTGAATTATTTCTTTATTTGCTGCTTCTAATATTGTTTCTCCGCTTGAATTAATTACTCCCCAGTTTCCGTTTGTTACCATTGTAAAGTAGTTTAATTCTACATTTTTGCTTTCAACTGTGTTTTTATCTGCTTTTAGTATTTTCTTTATTCCTATTACAAATAAAACAATTACTATAATAACTGCCACCACTGCAAAAACTTTTTTTAGGTTTAGCTGTTGGTCGCCTTCATATCTTTTTCCTCTACTCATTCTGTGTTACCTCCAATTTTTGATTTATTTTACTATATCATCTTTTTGGGAAAATTACAAGTGGGTGTGGGGAGAAATTTAGGGCGATGTTTTGAGGGACACTGGTAAAAAACAGCACATTCATGCTGTTTTTTACCAGTGTCCCTCAAAACATCAACTCGGTGGAACTTTTTGTCAGTGTCCCCAAAAGTTTCTCACATTATTTCATATTTATTTCAAAACTATAAAGTTGTACTGCTTCATCTAAATTTTCTTGAGTTGTTCCTTTTTCTACATCATAATTCTTTAAAACTCTTACCGCGTTGAACTTAAGCGTGTCTGCCGTACGTCCTTCATCAAAGTAATTTTCAAATGTGAATTCTCTTACAGCAAATGAATGTGGTCTTATATATAAATTAGCGATTTTATTCTTCAAGTTCTTTTCTCTTCCGTTATAGTTCATTGTTATTTCATCTTTTTGCTTTCCATCAGAGATTACAATATAATTGTCTGTTTTGTTATCTATTTGAACTGTATATGTTTCTGACTCATAATCTGCTACTTTCTTGGTAATTCTAACAGTAAAATTTTCATCCTCTACTATAATGTTAGGTTCTGAATCATCGATATATTGTATTGATAGTTTAAGCTCTCCATTTTCTTCTGTGAATATTAGCTTTTCTTCGTAATAATAATATCCATTTTCGTATGTTTTTCCACCTAATTCAAATGATTCTGATGTACCGTTTGCAAGTATATCATCTAATATTCGGATATTATATGTGTATTTGTCATCAACTATTGAATAACTTTGTATGTTATAAATTTTCTTTTTTCCTTTGAAGATTTCATCTACATATCCTTTAAAACTTTCTAATGTTGGATAATAGTTCTTTTTGCAATCCTCTGAAATAAGTTCATACGCTTTTTCATATTCCCCATTGTTACAGTAATTGAAGTATTTATCAATGTACTCTTCAATAGGCTTTTGATATTGTTCAGGTACTTCTTCATCACCATCGCCCATAACAGTAGTATGAGGAGTATATGTTGTAGATGGCTGTTTTTCAGCTGGTTTTCTGTGCTTTAGAATTTGGTTAATAACTATAATTATTAACCAAATTACAATTATTATAAAAATCTTTTTTTTATGTTTTTTCCAGAAATTTATAATTTTAACTTGAAAATCGCTTCTATTACTCATCTCATATACTCCTCTTTATTATAAGTTTTATTTAATTGTTGTTTTCTATATTATCAGTTCTTGTGCTATTATCTACGTTATTTTCATCTATATTGTTAACTTGAAATGACATTACAAAATCATTAAATCCATTTTCGCGAATTACCATTCTTTGTATGTTGTCTTTGCTGCTTTCTGCATTATTGCTGTCTTTTGACGAATTTGTTGCATCTACAATTTTTAATCTGATGATATAAATATCTCCTTGCCTGTCAATATCATCATATTGAACAGCAAAAAATTTAGGGTAATAATTTTTTACATATTCTTCGAATTTTTCTAATGTTGGGAAGTAGTTTTCTTTGAACTCAGGATACAATAAATTATATGCATCCTCATATTCTTTGTATTTTATATGCTTTAAGTATTCACCACAATAGTATTCCATTCTACTTCTTTCATCTAGTCCAGACAGATACTTTACCACATCTTCATCTGTTCTTTGTATTTCGACCTGGGATGTTTTATTTTCTTGTTGGCTAGCTTGCTGAGTTTCATTTTTTGTGTTAATTATTGCTTCGTTTTCTATTTTAGCATTTATGGCATATTCTTTTAGATATATTACTAATAATACTAATGTTATCAGTATTATTATAATTAACCATTTTAAATCTTTAATTCTTATATCACTCTTAACCTTGCTCATGGCGACACCCTTTACTTTTATTTTATATATATTGATGTTTGGCTTTCATTGGCTTTCTTTAATATTCTCACATTAAATTTTACTTCTGCACTATCTTTACACTTTACACGTAATACTACATCTAACCCATTTGAATCAATTTTTATTGTGTCTGTATCAAATTTCATGTAATCAATGTTGTCTGTACTTGTTAGTATGTTACATTTCTCAACCAACAGATTGTATTCCTGTTTATTACTTATTCCTATTTGTTGTTTTAATTGTTTTTTATGCCATTTATAATACATTGATTTTGATATATGATTTTTTGTGTTTTCTTGAATTTCTGGTATTATGTTGGTTTTGAAGTATGTAATTGATTTTACAATTGATAAATCTTTTACGTTGCCCTTATATGCAGCTAATACAACATGCATCATTTTTGGTGTTTTTACTTCTTCTCCGATTTCTTCGGAATTAATATAATTTAAATATTTCTCTACCTCTGTTCTTTGAGTCTTTGAAACTATTATATTATATGCAGTTACGAGGCTTATTAAAATTAATACTATTATAGCTATAATAAAAATTAGTCTTCTATTTTTCATATAAATTATACCTCCCAAGTTTAGTTAGCTTGACTTAATGTATCGCTTTCCCTGCGTTTTCTCCAAAAATCTCTTTAGCTTTTTCAACTTTACTTTCAACCTGGTATGCCGTATATTGAGCTTGTTCCCATATTGACGCTTTACTTCCATATGGGTGGTTATTTTTACATTTTGTAAGGAATTCTTGATGAGTGCTATATACTCCTGTAAAGCCTGCAACACCAGGGTCTAAATAGTAATATCCTCCAGTTCCTGAGCCACCCTCTACGTGATCACCTACGTATGAATATATACTTTGTAATCCTTGTAAAGTATCTGGTTTACCATATCCATTTGGATTGCAGCCTCCATTTTCTGTACACGCTGCACGCTCTTCATATTTTGCCATAATCATTGTGTAAAAACTACTTGTTGGATCTTGATATTCTACAAGTCTATCACAGTATTTTTGTAATGTTTCAAGCATTGTTCCAAGTGATGGAACTGAGCTTCCATTTGGAGTATCTAATCCCCAATAATTATGTGTACTTGTTGCTTCCCCTGCTGTTAATCCACTTTCGGCTATTGCTGTTACAAAAGCAAATTCTGGGTTCACCCCTGAACTTACACAAATTTCATAAAACTTTCTTAAATTAGTTTCTGAAAAATCACTATTATTAATACCTCTTGAGCTCATATATGATAAACAACAATTTGTAAATTCATCCTTAGTTAACACTGTTCCAGTTATTGAAAAACTATCTGACTGTGTGCTAACTGTTGCAACTTCTGGAGCCATATAATGGTCAACATTGCTTATAATTCCACCCTTAGAATTTAATAAGTATACTTTTATTTCATCTTTTCCTGTTTTACCTATAACTGAATGCACAGGAATTCTTGTTTTGTTTTTTATTGCACTTTCATAACTAATATTAGTTTCGTTTTCGTCTTCATCTATAATTGTTATTCCATCTTCAATGTTTATACCTTCAATTATCATTGTATATTTATCTAAAACTGCTATTTCAGGTTGTTCATCTGCTCTAAATTCTATTTCTATTTCGTTTTCTTCAGCACTTAGAATAATACAATCTCCTGGTGCTATTACTTGTAAATCTGGGTCAAATCCTTGTGACTTATCTATACTTAATCCCATGGTTTGTCTAAATTCTTCTTCTTCAGTTGGTTCTGTATCATCATTTTCATCTTTTTCTTCTTTTGGATATAATATCGCTGCAAAATCTAATATTTCATTATCTGAGTTTTGTGGCCATACTTCAGGTTGATAGTCTGGTATAAACCATTCTAGTTTATCGGTATCTAGGTAATCAAATTCAGCTTCTGTGTAGTATGCAAGCTCAATCAACATTTCTTTTAAGTCTCTGTATATATAGTCTGCATCTTCCGTATCCATGTTCTTCAATAATTGAAGTCCTGTAATTGCCATTAATTGCGCATCTGATGCATGTTCTTCATCAGCGTTTTCTGTCTCTACTACAGTATCGAATGTTAAATGTTTTCTCTTGCATTGAACTCCTACCACATCCCATACCTCATTTATGAAGTCGACTCTGTTCTTTACGGTTTGATAATCATTATCTGCTGGTGATAGATATTCTAAGTTTGAATTGTTATATACAATTATGTATTTTTTTACCGGAACTTTAAGGTTCGTTTTTTTCGCATCACTATATCTTCTAATATTTTCATTATCACTTTCGTATAGTTTTAGCTCTTCTTCATCTTCGCCTTCATAATAAATGGTAATGGCATTTTTATCGAAAATCATATCCATACCAATTATTTCTCTTTGAGGATTTCTTTGTGCTTTTACTATTCTTCCGTTAGAAACTGAAAACTCTATTATTTCTCCGTATGATGCATTTTCTAATTCCTCTTGGAAATAAATACTTCTTGCTGTATCTGCTGTTCCATCAAATGTATAATAAAATCCTTGAGTGAATATTTTTTTGGTTGTTCTATAGCCGTCTCCCCAGTTATAATCTGATACATCTGCTGTCTTGTTAACCGCATCTTTTATAGATGTATTATGGTCATCAACAATTTTACCGTCACGTAATACTGTATCACCTTTTATAACATATGGTTCATCCATTTGGGTTGATACTCTTCCTCCATTTTTTGGAGTTAAAACTGTTACTGCTTCTACTTCTTCTGGCAACTCAGTTTCAGCTGGGAATGCCAATTCTATTGCAGCATCTGATTCAGAATATACTCCATCTGCCATAAAGTCTACATCTTTAAACCAGTGTTTTACAACACTTTTTATATATGGTTGTACATATTTAACTACACTTCCACTTTCATCCATTTTGTCATTGAATTGTTCATATATAAAGTATACTACTTTATCTGTAAATACTTCATAATCTAGCTTTTTAAGTCTACTCTCTACTTCACTTTGTGTAGATTCAACTGGTATAGATTTATTCTTTATTGTTTCATAATCTGCTATTAATTGATTATACACATCAGCTAAACTTACGTCTCCCTGACCGCTTATTGCTTGGTCAAACAAGTTTCTATAATATGACACTGTACTAATATTTCTATTAGAATCTTCGCTAGCATAGAATTGGTTTAGATTATCCATTGATGTATTATAATTAAATTCGGACATATCCCAACCGTTGCTCCATATTGCAAGTGAGATGAACCAATCTATTTCTTCTAGCATTGCGTCGTATGCTTCTTTATGTGATGTTAAGTATACTATGTCGTTTGTATCTAGAGTATGCTCACCAAAGAATGTTTCCAAACCTCTTATTCTATATACAGTAACATCTGCACTGTCAAATTGTGATCCATCATCTCTTGTTAATTTATATTTATCTGCTTTTGGTATGTACTCATAAGAATCTGAAAAATCATTTCCTTCAACATCATTTTTTAATTTATACATAAAGTAATTTTCATTTTCACCATTTTCTTGGTCTTTTACTTCTTCATATTGTAGATTTACAATTTGATTTGTTTCAGGAATTGTGCTTGCATTTAATTTACCTGTTGATTCATCAGGTCTTTCTCCTTCTTTATCATATTGACAGATATATGCACCGCTATTTGCAGTTACTGTTGATTTTGAGAAACCATCATCTTTTCTATAGTATACTGGTATAACAATTTCATCACCATCATATTCTGTTTTACCATCACTGCTGGTTTGCTCATAATCTACATTTCCTACTTGAACTGCTATATCTCTACTTCCTGTTAATGCTTCCATTGTTTCTAAGTGTCTTGATATATTTCCAATACCAATTGAATTGTAATCTTCACCACGTTGTAAGAGTTTTTCAGTGTTTGTAATTACTTGGTATTTAAATACTTCTAATCCTTTATAAACATAGTATAATCCTTCTATTGATATGTCATCCTCAGATATTGTTTCATTATTTGCTATTTTATCTCTTAATGCATATTGATTGCCATTAGGATCGTTAAATGGTAACATTAATTCCCTTACGCTTCCGTCTGGATTTTTTACGTTAAATCTGAAATTTATATTACATTCTACTTCGTCTAATCCTATTGATACTGCGGTTTGAAGGTTAGGGTTAGTAATTAATTCTCTCATCATTCCTGAAGACATTGTAGCTAAGTGTAATGCTAGTGAGAATTCTACTGGTGTTCCATATCTTCCTGTCCAGTCACCCATTGAAAATGCATATTCATATTCGTCTACAAGATTTTTATTTTTTGTTATTATTAAATCTTGATTTTCTCTATCTATTTCAACTTCTACACCATCAAATCCTTCATCACCAGTTATATTAATCATACCTTTAAATGCATCATCTTGACCAAAAAGTAATTCTAATGCTTTAGAAGTTAAAAGATATCCTGGATTTAGTCTATACAATTTCTCAAGTGTTCCATCAAGACCATCATCGTTAATTGTGTATGCTCTTTCTCCTGCCATTAAATAATAGTATAATAAATCACCTTTTGCATCCTCAATATCACTATCATTACTATCATGTTCTTCGCCAGTCATTAGATGAGTTGTATATTCTTTGATAACTTCTTTTCCTTCTCCATCTTCCTCAAATTTTACGCCTGGGGCGAAACCATAGCCAACTACGTCTAAGCCCATATCATTTAAATATTGTAGTAGTTCTATTCTTTTTTCTTCATCAATTGACTTTACTGTTAGTCTATGATTATCTCCATAAAAAACTTCCATTAGTTTACCTGAAAATTCCGCAAATTTTCCTCTTATTAGTGATGGCATATACATAAAATAGCCTACAAAACCTATTATAACTATAATAAGAAACACTATTACAATTACTGGAACCAAATGTCCAGCTAAAAAGCCTTTCGTAGCTGTAAATGCACTCTTTATTGCCTGTCCTACTTTTGTAGCTGATATTCTTTGAACAAGTTTGTCCCTTCCAGCTCTTACAGCATCTCCTGCTGCCTGTCTTGCAGCCTGTTCTGCTGCGCTACGTTCCTCAGGCTGACGCCTTAGTTCATCTTCTTGAACTTCATCAAGATTGTCTTGATTATCTGGTTGATTTGTATTTGGCATGATTTCACCTCCTTAATTTACATTATATTCTTTAATCAAATATTTCATTTATTATGGATTCTGTGCTGCTAACTCTTGACGTGCTTCTTCTGCTAAATCTTCTAGTTTACCGTCTGCATCTGATTCACCAACCATAGCATAAGATTTATGCATATTTTTACGCATTTTTAATAATTCTTTATCTCTATCGCTGATGTCATCATATACAAGTTTGTTATCACTATAATCTTTATATAATTGTGTAATATAATCATTAATCTCTTCATCTGTGTAGTTACTATATGCAGTACCACGACTATCTGCACCTTGTTGTGCTCTAAATTGATTATAGTATGTTGCTTTAAGATAGTCTTTATATACTTCCTCATTATCTTCAAGTTGGTTATTGTATCTTATATCATCTAGGGCATTTTCAATGCTTTCAGCTCCACCTTGTGCTACTAATGCAGCACCTATTGCGGCTTTAGCATCTCCCATGCCTCCACCAATACCAAATGCTGCCATACCTGCACCAAGTGCAATACCTCTTTTACGCATACCTTCTTCTCCGCCTAATAAGCTTACACCTGTTCTAAATTCACTTGCTGTTTCGTTTGCCCTTTCTTTTATACTCTTTCCAAAAAACTTCTTATTAGCAATATCTGAGTTAGATATACGATTTTTTAGCGATCTTATTTTTTCAGAACTATTTTGTGCAAAGTCACTGTTTGCAATTGCATTTCTTGCTTTTCTTATTTGTTTTATATTACCTATTCCTTGAGCAACCCTTGCTGATCGCAACAATTTACCCCAATCCAATCCTGATGATTCATCTGTTGATGTTTGCTGTTCTTGTGCTTGTTGCTGTTGCGCTGGTTGTTGCTGTTGTGCTTGTTGCTGTTGTTGTACTTGTTGCTGCTGTTGTACTTGTTGCTGCTTTTGTTGCTGTTGTTGTCTCTGTTGTTGCATTCTTTGTTGTGCTGGAGTTTGTTGTTGTGCAATTTGCTCTTCTCTCATATTTGGCATTTGTTTATTAGATTGTGCACCTGACGCTGATCCTTTTTTTCCTTTTTTTCCTCCAAATTGTGTTAAAACACCTAGTGCCATTGCACCCATAGCTCCATGTCCTGGCATACTATCTGATTGTATTCCAAATATTTTTCTTACAATTCCTTCTGCCTCTTTCATGAAGAATAGCATTATGATATATATAACACCTGATCCTATTGTTTCTAATCCACTTGCACCCTGTAATACTGATTGTACAATAACTATGTATATAATACAGTGGAATGGTTGAATTAAAACTGTAAATATATATTCTTTCATCCATGTGTTTAGTGCCTGTGATTTACCATCACCTATTTTATCTATTGAGTATGTTATAGTAATAAGTGGCGCTATTACAATTAAAAATGCTAATGTTACCACACGTTTTATATACATAAATATAAATGTTAATTCTATACCAATTAAAGTTAGAAATACAATTGCTTCTCCTATACCTAGAATTGGGAACGCCCCTTCTATTGCAAGTTCAGTATACATTACAGTATTGTCAAGTGAACTATCAACGAAATGATACAATATTCTAACTAAAGAATTATTTACATATAATGTTAATATAATTATAAAGTGTAGTACGAAAACCAAAGCCATGCTTACTGCCCAATTTCCTAACATCTTTTTGTATTTTGCCTCTTCAGATGCAACTGTTGAAATTGCCATCCTTATTCCTATGTATATTAAAATAAATAGTAGTGCTGCAATTGATAAGTTTCTCATTATTGAATAAAAGGTTGTAACATTTGCAAAAATATCGCCTACAATTCCTCCTTCATAATGCAAGTTGCTATCTAATCCCATATAGAATCCACTAGATCTGTTGAAGAAAAAGCTTGCAGTTGTTAGACTTGATCTGTTAAATATTACGTCTTTTACAGACCAAATACTACTAGATAAACCATCCGCTCCCGCTGTTAAGGTTGTTATTATTGATTGTCCTGCAAGACCAAGTACAACGCATGCTTCTTGTGCTACAACAATTAATATTCCTGCTATTCCAGTTGCTGCAACAGCAACCGCCGCATGACTTCTACTTGTTACTAAAATTATTAATGATAGTACTGCTATTGATATTCCTATTTTGCTTAATAATCTTTTTTTATTCACTACTACACCTCCTCATACTTTTTATATATTTCTTTTATAAAGTCAGCTGTTGAATCTGCTGCACCTTTATTTTCAATTTTTGATTTTTCATTTGTACCATATGCATTTTTCAGTGCTGTTGCAATATCTTCGAAATCTCCTGCTACTGATGGATCTGCAGTATTTAAGCTTGTTCTAAATGTTGAGCTAATATCAACCACACCAAATTTATTTATAGCATCTGTAATCAACGCTGCTGCCTCTTTTCCACTCTTATCATGTAATGTTCCTCCAGCTATGTTCGCCATAATTCTATTTTTCAAACTTGTGTCTTGTACATTAATTTTATTAGTTGATTTTCTGTCTAGTATACCTTGTAGCTCATCCATAATTCCATCTAAATCAGAATCCTCCAACTTGCCATTTAAGTTACCTTTTTTGTACATGTATGTACCAACCGCTTGGCTTACTTTTCCTGCGCTAATATCTGTTTTACGAGTATTTTTAACTGTTTGCTGTAAGTTTTTGAACAATTCTTTTCTTTCTGCTTCCGTTTTTCCAGCAAACATTCTATCTAATCTATTATTAATGTCTGATTCATAATTTGTTATTAATTTTAACGCTTCTTGTTTTCCTTTTATCTTCTTCATGTCTTTTTCGTATTTTTTAACTGCCATATCTTCTTTAGCTTGTAAGTTTCCTAGAGCACCCAAAGGTCCGTTTAGATATTTCTTATTTGGATCATCATTTCTATATGGATGTAACCTTCTATATCTTCTTTCATCTCTACCATGCAATTCTTTGTAATTCATTTTAATACCTTTTATTGTTCTATGCATAGCAGGTGTTATTCCTTCAGCTAAGAAACCTACACCTGCAAGCATGTTGAATGTTCCTACTCCCAGATTTTTTAGTGTAGTTATATGTCTTGTATAATGTTTCTTGCTCTTTTGTTTTGCATCTTGTATGTTCTTGTATATATTTCGTTTAGCATCCAATGATGAATTTTGTGCTAATAGTCTGTATAATTTTTGACGCTCTGTTGATGAAAGCGCTTGTAATATTCCTATTGGAAGATTTATATTTCTTCCTCTTATATTTATACCATTACGTGCGAAATTATCAAACCATACAGCACGTTTTCCTCTATCAGTTAATTGCCCATTTCAACTTTCTCTTTAGCATCTTTGATAGAATCATCTTCATCAGCATAATGCATCATATACATGAATTCGCCTACTTTGTTTTTTCCTGTTACGGTGTTTCCTATTGCACCAACAGTTTTCCTTAATCCTGAAGTAGCTATTCTTGCTTTTGTTAACAAAGTGAAGTAACTTTCTGGTTTTTGTACTCCTTCAAATACTCCTCCTTTGGCACGGATATTAAATATCTTCATGAATATCTTATCAGCCTGTAACATGAATTGTAGAATTACTATTCCTATTACCAGACCAGTGAAAGATTTTAATGCAGTTGATAATGCTACTGATAATAGTAATACATACATTAAGCAGTGAATTGATTGCAAAAGTACATTAAACGCAAAATCCTTTGCCCACGTTGATAGAGATGTGGTTTTCTTTCCATTAGCTTTATCTATGGCATATTTTACACCCATGAAAGAGCCTGACATTGCTAATATATATATCGCGATTGCCCTCTTTAAATATATTAATAAAAATCTTACTAGTAAATAAATTAACATTATATAAAATATAAGTCCAACTGTTCCTTCTCTTATATCGAATGCATATGCTTTTGTTCTTACTGCTTCATACAATCCTGCTTCTATTACACCAGGTCCAATTATTTTAGACGATGTTGTTTGCATTAGTTTATATAGTAAGTCAACAATTGCATTATTTCCATAGAATATCATATACATGAAGAGATGGATAAACAATACAATTCCTAGTCCTTGTACCCAGTTTATAATCATTTTTTTATAATCTGCTTTTTTCTCTGCTGAAGCTGTTAATGCCATTCTTATTCCTATGTATATTAGTATGAATAACATTATTCCTATTGAGAAGTTTCTTATTATTGTATACCACACTGCTAAATATTGTCTTAATGTATATAACATAGTATGTTCGCCGTTTTCATCAACTAATAAATGTCCTCCTGCTGATTCATAATTAAAGAAATTTGCATCAACTATTGGAATTCTATTAAAGAATATGCTTTCTATACTTATTGAATCGCTTGAATATGATGTTTCAGATACGCCTCTCATTTCATCTATCATTGGTAATTCTGATGTGTTGCCACTTAGGTATTTTACTGTTGATTGTATTACCAAGTTGAATAAGTTAACGAATCCTACTATTACTGCTCTAATTACATATGTAAGAGCATTTATTACAAACCAAAAAACATCTGCTAGGGTGAACATATGGAATTTTTTTACACCTTTATAACTTCCTTTTGTTGGAGTTCCACTGTATGAAGTATTTGGATCAAAATATCCTTTTCCATTGAAAAACAATCTTTCTGTGTTTTCTTTTATGTTTAACTCTGTTAATAATGTATCGTTTAATCTGTATATATCTGTTACTCCACATATTGGTTCATCTATTTCTGCAGTTTCTCTTTGAGCTTCTGGTATTTGTTGTTTTATTTGATTTATTACTGCATTTTTTTGTTTTACAAAGTATTCATCTAGATACTCATATTTTAATGCTCCATCTTCTTCTTTGTATGGTTTTGTTGCATATATTACTTTTGTTCCACCTACGTATAGTAGATATTCCTTATTAGGGTACGTGTATAATATATCTCCTGGTAGTATTTGACCACTACTCATTAATGAATTTATATCTAAAACTCCATCGTCTGTTACTTGGCTTTCACCAATTTTTTCATAGTATTTACTATCGTTTGATAAGTTTGATGTTGGATAGTAGTTTGTTCCTTCAAGTCCAAGCGCATTTTTGAATGTGAAGTCTATCCATGATTTATTGCTTAATTTATATGTTTCATCTGATGGGTCTATTGGTTTTGATTTTTCATCTGCTGTGTTGTCATATGCTGTTTTTATTTCACCATATTTTTTTACTTGTGTTGATTTCTTTGATTTTGGTGCAATTCCACCTGAAATTGTTGCTCCATCATCCACAAATAAACGTGGATTTACACTATATCCATATCCTGCCATTGAACTTCTAACTATGTAATCTTTTGAATCAACTCCTGTAATATCATTTGTAATAAACTCAAAATGTAAGTGGTCTCCTGTTGACCATCCAGTACTTCCTACTGTTCCTATTTGCTCTCCTTGTTGAACCTCATCTCCGACATTAACTAATACGTCTGTTAAATGCCCATATATAATTCCAACACCATTGCCTGAGTCTATTACTATATGATTTCCATATCCGCCACCACAACCACAGCTGGCATTTTTTGCATAATTATGTGTACATTGTGTATATGTTTGTACAACAGTTCCTGAACAACTTGAATATACTGGTGTTCCCTTTACTGCTCCAAAATCCATTCCTTTATGATTATCAAGAGAACGAGGACCAAACTCACTTGTTACAGTGTATTGATCTGGATCAATTGGCCATACAAATGTATCATTTCCAGATACTGAAGCTTTTCCTTTTGGTGCTGAATTTGTTTCTGTTGATACATAATTAATACTGCTCCAATTTTTGTAAAAATTTATTCCAAATGTTGCAACATAATTACCTGCACGTTCCGTTGTAAGTTGTATAGGTGTACTGTCTACAGCTAACGAAATTCCTGAAAAAAGACAAGGAAATAATGTTAATAATATCATTAATATTACTAATATTCTTTTTGATAGTAGTTTTATTGATTTCATTAATATTATCTCCTTCCCTTTTAGTATTTTAATTGCTTAAATTCTTTATTACTGTTTTATTTTTCCAAAACTATGCTTGTTTCATCATAGATTAATTCATTTTCTTTGGTTAGTACCTTTATCTGATATTTATCGTTTCCTTCCACAATTGTTGTATACTTTTGAGCTTGTACATCATACATGTAAATTCCTTTTCCACTAACAGAATATATAAATGTATGGTCATCATACCAAACCGCTGAATCTGCTATTTCCCTAAGCTCTGTGTTAGGTGCTTGTTTATTTATTGATATAAACATTACCTTTCCTTCTGAATCTTGATTGACTTTATATTTATTGCTTGTGTTTAAGATTTTTTCTGTTGTCAAATTATTATATTGTGTGTAATCATCCAATGTTGCAATTCTTGTTTTTTCACTTTCAAATACTAAATCAGTATTTTCATAGTACATTTTATCTGGTAGATTTAATGTGTTGTTATTAATTACGTTTTGTAAAGTATTGTTTTTATTCACTAATCCTGCGTAATTGTTGTAAAGTATTACACCATTTTGTGCTGTTGAATCATATTTAAATTTTATTCCTTTTAATGTATATTGCAAAATTACTTTATTTCCGTTGCTTTCAAAATAATCATAATCCTGCCAAATCGTTCTTATGGTGTTTATATATTTTTGAAAGTCATTTGTTTTACTGTAATCTTCTAATGCCTCTATAATTTTATCTGTGCTATATTCAATTACAGGATAAATTGATATCTGCTCATCGCTGAAAAATATATAAAATTTCTCTGTTTTATAACCCCATGTTTCACTTGATTCATATGTTGGTTTTCCAAGAGACTTCATGGTTTCTTCTTTAGATGTTTTAACTCTTATATTATCTAATACGTCTTTGTTATACTTATTTGTGAAGACTATGTTAAATACTTTTCCATTTATCTTTCTTATTTCATAACCTTCATCAAAATATATGTCATAGTATCTATACGTACTATCTTGTGTTCCTAAATTTATGTCATTTGTCTTCCAGTTGTTTGATATTATTTGATTTAATTCCTCTGAAGATACTTTTACTGATTTTATTTCTGGTTGCTCTGCTTTTCCTATGTTTTGTTCATTTTGTAATTTTTCTAGATATCTTTCATTATCATTTATATAATATGTTACAACTGTTTCTTTTTCTGAGTTACAAAGCACAAAAATATTTATATTTTTGCTTTCGTCTACTATGTAGAAATTTTTATATTGTAATACATATGCAGAATATTGGATTAGGTTTTCGTAATATGTTTTTGCACTATATTCTGCATTGTATTTCAATTTTCCTTTTATTATATAATCAACGTTTTCTTCTTCTGAATCTTCTATACTTATAAATTCACTATTTAGATATAAGAAAACTTCTTCTATGCTTTTAAATTCTTCTATTGATGTATATTTTAGTACTCTTTCTGTTTCTGATTGGATAAACTTTTCTTTTTTCTTTTGGTTATATATGTTTATTACAATACAAACTAGAATAATAATTGCTACAATTACAGCTATTATTATAATTCTTTTTTTATTTTTAAACATATATAACTCACTTCCAATCTTTTTTATTTATTTAATTACCGATAATAGGTACTTTTATTTTTTCAAAGCTATTATCTTTTACATTTAGAACATTTCTGAATATTTTTTCTGCTTTATCAAGTGCTAATAGAAAGAATGCAGCAAATAATGGAACTTCCTGTGCTATTACTCCTGCTGATGCTATAAATATTACGTATGTTAGCGCGTGTACTACTTGTATTGAATATTTTACTGATAATTCTTTAAGCCACATTGAAAAGGCTTGCGCTTTATTATCTGCTATTTTATCAATTGGATATGTTATGGTTATTAGCGGCGCGATAACTATTAAAAATGCTATTTCGCAAAATCTCTTTACATACATAATAAAGAATTTGATTTCATAATATACAAATATTGCTACTGTAATTAATGATGTTATAACATGAAATCCAGTTGCTGTTCCCATGTAAGCTATTCTTCCGTCTAATATTAGCTCCTCGATATTTGAAACTCCCATTACATTTGCTAGATTCTTTACTAATCCCAATGCAAATTGTGATGCGTATGAAAATACTATAATTATAAAATGTAAGATAAATAATAATACTAATGATGTTATCCAGTTTATAATCATTTTTTTATATTTTACCTGTTCTGATGTTACAGCTGATAATGCCATTCTTATTCCTATGTATATTAGAACAAATAAGCTTATTGCAAAACTTAGCGTTCTTAATATATAGTAGAAAGTCTTTATGTTTTGTTTTATTTGTCCACCTAGAGATAGTTTATTTTCTCCATATTGTTCTCCAGGTATTAGTGCATATATTCCTGCATCTTCTTCATCACCCGATGTTGTGAAAAAGTTTAGATTAAAGAAATCATATTCTCCCATTACCAAACTATATATTGTAAAATATTCTAAATTCAATGTATTATCTGTTGCTTCTACTGCTTTTTGAGGTATGTTATTTGCCCATTCTACAATAAAAGTACAGGTTCTAACTAAAGCTGCTACTACGGCGTTATTTGTTTCTTTGTTATTTTGTTCCAAACTTTTTGAACCAATTTGTTCCCCATTTGAGTAAATTGGGATATTGTTATTTCTTTGATTTTTAAAGAATTCTACAGCATCCCCGTTGGCTTCAACTTTAAAATTTTCTAAAGTGATACCATCCTGGTAGTTTTCCGCATGAACAAAATAAACAGAACTAAATATGAAATTAAAAATTATAAACATTATACAAAATATAATGGTAATTCTTTTCTTCATCTAGTTTTTCCTACTTTCCCTTTTTGCTAATTCATTTAAGTTTGTTTCTATGAATTCGAATTCTTTCTTAGTTGGGTTAATAGCCAAAATTGCTGTATCTTCTCCAACTTTTAGTAAACCTTCACCTCTTGTACATGTTGTTAAGAATTCTGCTTCACCATCACTTAGCTTAAATACTTCTTTTATATATCCTATTTCTGATTTATCTTGTGCTAAAAATAGTTTTGTATCTGATGATGTTAAAACTACTTGTACTTCTTGTTTCTCATAGAAGTCTTGGAATTTTTGTGATATAACTGCTAGAGATACATTTCTTTTTCTGGCACGTCTTGCCATTGTGTTTAAGAAATCTACAGCTTCTGGATATGGTAAAAGCATCCATGCTTCATCTACCAATACCCTTTTCTTTGCTGCCTTTTCTTTGTCTTCACTATTTTTCTTTACATATTTTTCCCAAACCCATGATAATAATATTTGTTGAGCTAGTGGTCTTGCAAATCTTTCTTCTAGTTGTGATATATCTAAGTTAATAAATGGTATGTCCTCTAATAACTCAAATGTAGATTGTCCATCAAAATATGCCATTTGACCATTATATGCTCTTACGTATTGTCTCATAACTTTAGCTAAATAACTGTAGTGGAATCTATAGTCTGGGTTTTCATTTGCTTTTGCTTTATGTATTAGTCTTTTATACCATGAACCTATAGTTGGCATTTCTTTTCTTTGTCTTCCTAAGTAGCTATCTTCCATGGCTCTTTCATTTTTCTTCACATATATACTGTTTACATCACTTGTTATGTTGTATGCTTTATATTCTTCTGCTACTGTTTCTGCAATTATTTGTTTTGTAAGCTCATTTACTTCTGTACTTCTTGTACTTCCTCTTGCCATTGTAAGTAATGCTTGAGTTACATCTTCTACCTTATTTTCTACATTTAATATTGCTTTTTCTTTTCCTGTAATTTCATCTTTTACTAATTCTGGTTCAATATCAAATAAATTAATTATTGTGTTTGAATTTGGACTTATTATTACATTTACTCCACCTAATGCTTCTGCAACTACTCCATATTCACCTTCAGCATCTAATGCTAAGCTTTCTATTCCCATCAATACTGATGAACGCGCTGTTAATGTTTTTATTGCAACTGATTTACCAGCACCAGATTTACCAAATATAACCATGTTATAGTTGTTTAGTGCTTTATTGAAGTTATCATATAATATTGGTAATCCTGTTTGACGGTTATATCCTAGCGGAATTCCATTTTCATGTCCTATATCTGAACTGATGAATGGGAATACTGTAGCCATTGAATTACGGTCAAATGTATGATTCTTATTTATTTGATTGTCTGCATATGGCATATTTGAATTAAATGCTTCTTCTTGCATTGCCCATGTTGGTTTTATTCCGATTAATGTTTTTGACATTTCAGCAGAAAGTAATTCCGTTTGTTTATCTAAGTCTTCTAAACTATAGGCAAACAATGTGCATATTACAGAAGATTCATATAATTTATTAAATCCTCCTGCTATTGAATCTCTTAATTCTTCTGCCTCAAGTCTTTTTTGTGCTAATAATCTTTCCCTGTTTATATTTCCTCTTTCAGCAGCAACAATTCTTTCAGATTCAATTTCGTTTATTCTTCGGTTTAAATCTGTTTGTGCAGAGTTTTCTGTAATTGGTTTTATGAACACTGAAATATTTGCATCTCCAAATGTATACATTCCTCTTAAGAACTCTGGAAAAGTACACATTCTTGGCATTGTTGAAATAATCATGCTACGAGCAAATTTTGATGTACTTGCAACTATTTCTAAGTGATTTGTATGTGTTGCATCAACTCCAGCAGGTGCTATTATGTCTTTTAAACTCTTTTGATTCTTCGCTAGTACACTTACTTCTTTTTTTTCTTCCTTTTTCTCTATTTGGTTATTGTTATCTTTCTTGTTTAAATTCAAATTTAATTTCATAGTAATCTCCTCTCAAAAACATCTTTAGTCTATATTAAACTTCTGTTTCATCAGGTTTTGCCTTTGTGGCTGCCGCTTGAGCTCTTCTTCTGGCTAATTGTTTTCTTCTGGCTAAAGCTCTTTTTTGCTCATCTGTTAATCCTTCATCATGTAAATTTGCTTTTTCTTTGGCTAATTTTCTTCTTTCTTCAATTCTTTTTTGTTTTTCTTCTCCTGCTAAGTCTGCTTCTTTTATTTGTTTTTTAGTTTCTTCGTATAGTTCTTCTGTCATTTCACCTTTATATGCTTCTGCATATTCTAAAGCTCTATTTTTTATTTCTTGTTGATTATCTTTTCTTAATCTACGAATACGATCTGCTTTTTTAATGCTATTTGCAGTTAATTCGATTGCTTCACTTTCTATTTTCTTTTCTATAATTTCTTTTTGTTTATCCATTACATCTTTCGCAGTGTTATATAGGCTATCATATTGTGCTTCAACAGACTTTCTTATATTTATTAATTCTGAATCATCTCTGTTATATGCTACATATAGCAATTCTGCTAATTCTTCCGAATTCATAACCCTACCTGTTACTCCAGCTGATGATAATCCTCTTATTAATGTTTGTGCTCTTGTATATAATTCTGAGAATGCAATGTTCTCTATCTCCTCTTTTGAGTAGTTGTTTACTTCTCCACCAATTTCTGATTTATAGTATGAAAGAACAACGTATGTATTTTGTTGTAATACATTTCTGTTTTGACTTAGTCTTGAAACATAGTTTGTAATATCCAAACCATATTCAAGAATGTTCATTTTTCTTCTTCTTTCTGCTTGTAGTCTTCTTACTAAGTCCATTCTTCCATTTGCAGTTTCTCTTTTTATATGGCTTTCTATTTTTTGAATATCTTCCCTTACTTGATTAACTCTTTCCTCATATTGGTCTATATTTCCTTTTAAGTTTAAACTTCTTGTTTGAATATATAATTGAACTGGGAATCTTAATATGTTTAGGAATTGTACGAAACCGTTTTCTATTGCAACTTTTTCTTCTTCTCCTAGCAAGTCAAAGTTTACACCCTTACATTGAATAACCATAACATATTGTTCACCTTTTTTTCTTACAATCATGCTATCTACTATTTTATCGAATGCAAGAAATTTATTTATTGATTCAATCCCTTGTAATTTGGTTGAAGAATCTTTTGAATTTTTTGTTTTGTTTTTGTCTTCGCCATTATTTTTTTTCTTGTTTTGCCACCACACAAAAAATACAACTCCAACTAATATCAGTAAAACTACTATACATATTGTTATTATTGTATAAATAATTCCTAGTGTACCGCTAACTCCATTCATATTATTCTTCCTCCTTTGTATATGAATATATCTTTCTGTTTGTTTTAAATTTTGCATATCTAATTATAATTTCGTCTATTGAATCTCCTTCAATGTTTTTTGTGAATTTTAGACCTGATATTCTTGGAATTTTTATTGTTCCAACTGCAAATCCTATTAATGCACAAAGAACTAAAACTATTAAACCTACAATTCTTATTCCAACAGTTCTGCATATGAAATATGTGATTCCTCCTATTGCAATTCCAATTGCGGTTGTTATTAATGAGTGAGTTGAGAATATTCTTAATATTCTGGTTTCTCCCTTTAGATTTTTTGGTATATAATGTGTTGCCATTTATATTCCTCCTTTGTATATTACTATTGATTTTGCATTATCATCCAATAGCTGTTTGTGCTGAATTCATAATATTTCTTACTAAGTTCCAAATTCCAATTGCTCCGAAAATAATAACTGCTGCTATTACAAGCCCGACTAATTGTTGTTGTAACTTAGCTTTTTTATCAGGTGTAGCTGTTATCCATCTAATACCCATTACTGCAAAAGTACCTACTAGCACTACAACTCCAACTGCTATTAGTATTTGACCTATATCTATAAATTCTTCTGCAAAACTTTGGGGATTTGTTACGTCAAATCCTGCTCTGTTTGAATAACTACTAGCTTCTTTTTCTCCTGTACTTATAAAGCTATTTCCTGCTCTAAAAATATCCGTTATACCTGCTACCTTCGCTACAGGTACGTCTGTATTTCCTTCTGTTGATGCTAATACTTGCGTTGTGTTTGCACTTGTTATAAGCATGCAAATTACTATTATTGTTGATATTAACGCTTTTCTTATTGTTTTTGCTCTCATTTTAATTCCCTCCATTTTGCCTTTTGGGGCACATTCCTTATTTTTTGTTTCCTTTTGTTTTCTTTTTTTATAAATTTCTTCTTATATTATAATTTATTTTAATACTTTTTTCAACAATAAAACCCTTGAAAAATGCGTATTTTACTAAATTTAATATAATTGTAACATTGTTATTTTTGTTTTATTTTTTAAAAACTTACGGATGCTTTAGTTTTTAAATTTCAATTATATTTTTCATTAGTAATTTTACGTTCTTTTCCTAGGGCTATGTGTGTTTGATTTATTTTTTAACAAAAAAAATCACAATTAGCTTTTGTTTGCTGTGATTGTGATTATAATTTTTTACTATTTTATTAATTGCTCGGCGATTAAAAGATCATCTTTTTTGATAACCTAAACCAATTTTACAGTATATATATCTTATTAAAATATATTTTTTCAATTTTTTTATTACAATCGTTTTACTTTTATTTAAAAGTAATATTCACAGCTATTTTACTCACATTATTTTATACTATTTTGTCGAATTTGTCAATGGTTTGAAGCTAAATACATTGACAAATTTTACATAATATTTTATAATATTGTTATCATACGTTATTGTTCAACAAATACAGCCATTTATCTTGATTAAGGAGTGACTTACTATGTTGATAACATTCTTAAGTTGCCTAATTTCTCTTGTTGCTTTATTTCTGTTTCGACAACTTGACAGACTTGATGATTTGCCAGCAATTATAATTGTATTAATCATTACGTCTTTAATTGCTGATGTTTTCAAGCAAGATAATGTTAATGTTGTTGATGAAGAGCAAAAAAAACGGAGTGAAAAGGAACCCAAAGACGCAAGCTTAAATAATTCTAATTCCTCAGCTGTAGGTTTATTACTATATGGCATTGTGTACGTAGTTTTATTTGCTTATTGTATAATAGAATTATTTATTGGAATAACAGATGGAGACCTTTTCTTAAGACTTGTTCTGCCATCAGTTTTGTTGTTTTCATTTGATACCATATTTGGGTTCATGTACTGTGAAAAAGAAATATCTAGACCTGAAGATCGTAAGAAGTTTGTATACTACTATGAAGCAAGTTTTCTATACTTTACATGTACTGCTTTGTTAAAGCTAATATTTGTACTTTTCCTTCTTACAATTCCTCTTGGTGTTCTTATTTTTGCAGTTATGTTTTTTGTGTGGCTTTTCTAGGAAAGAGAACAAGAAAAAAAGAAAGCAAAAAAGTCTCGCAACCTGATTTTTCAGTGTTGTGAGACTTTTTTATTATTTCTATTCAATTCCCAAATACTCATTATATCCAACTTCTCTATCAACCAATCCATCTTTTTTAATATCAATTACCCTGTTAGCAACTGTTTGCATCAATTGATGATCATGTGATGTAAAGATCATGTTTCCAGGGAATTTCATCATTCCGTTGTTTAGTGCTGTAATACTTTCCATATCTAAGTGGTTTGTAGGTTCATCAAATGTTAAGAAATTAGCTCCAGAAAGCATTAATTTAGCTAAAACACATCTTACTTTTTCTCCTCCCGAAAGAACTTTTACATTTTTTAATGCTTCCTCTCCAGAGAAAAGCATTCTTCCTAAGAAGCTTCTTACATATGTTTCATCTGGGTCTTTTGAATATTTACGAAGCCAATCTGTTATTGTTTCATCTGTTTCAAATAAATAGCTGTTATCCTTAGGGAAATAAGCGTTTGATATGGTTGTTCCCCATACTAATTCTCCACTGTCTGGTTCAAGCTCTCCTGCTATTATTTGGAATAATACTGTTTTTGCTATTTCATTATCTGCTAGCAATGCTATTTTGTCACCTTGTTTTACTGTGAATGAAACATTATCTAATAGTTTTTCTCCGTTTACTGTTTTAGTTATATTTTTTACTTGTAAAATTTCTTTTCCTGGTTCTCTATCAGGTTTGAAATCTATATATGGATATTTTCTATTAGATGGTTTAATTTCATCCAATTCTATTTTTTCTAATGATTTCTTTCTTGATGTTGCTTGCTTTGATTTTGAAGCATTTGCGCTGAATCTTGCAATAAATTCTTGTAATTCTTTTATTTTTTCTTCTTTCTTTTTGTTTGATTCCTTCATTTGCTTTAAAGCTAATTGGCTTGATTCGTACCAGAAGTCGTAGTTTCCTGGATATATTTTTATTTTACCAAAGTCTACGTCGGCTATGTGTGTGCAGACTTTGTTTAGGAAGTATCTGTCGTGAGATACTACTATAACAGTGTTTTCGAAGTTTATTAAAAATTCTTCTAACCAAGATATTGTTTTTAAGTCTAAGTCGTTTGTAGGCTCGTCTAACAATAGGATATCTGGATTTCCAAACAGTGCTTGAGCTAGCAATACTTTTACTTTTTCCTTTGCTTCTAATTCACTCATTAATTTATAGTGATTTTCTGTATCTATTCCTAAATTGTTAAGTAATTGAGCTGCATCTGATTCTGCATTCCATCCATCTAATTCCGCAAATTTTTCTTCTAATTTTGCTGCTTTCATTCCATCTTCTTCTGAGAAGTCTGGCTTTGCATATATTTCATTTTTTTCTTTCATTATGCTGTATAATTCTTGGTTTCCCATTATTACTGTATCTAGTACTGTATATTCTTCAAAAGCAAAGTGGTCTTGTTTTAAAACTGATAGTCTTTCTGTTTTCTCCTTTGTTACTTCACCTTTGCTAGGTTCTAATTCGCCTGATAGTACTTTTAAAAATGTTGATTTTCCTGCACCATTTGCTCCTATTATTCCGTAACAACATCCTTTATTGAATTTTATATTTACATCTTCAAATAAAGTTCTTTTTCCAAACCTTACTGTTACTCCTATTGCATTTAACATTTTCAGTTCCTCCTTTTACAAAAAAATCGCCAAATTTAGTTATTGGCGATTTTCTATGGTGAGCCAGGAGGGATTCGAACCCCCGACCCTCGGCTTAGAAGGCCGATGCTCTATCCAACTGAGCTACTGACCCATTACATTGATTATATTATCACAGTTTATAAGTTATGTCAAGGGGTATATTTGTTTTTTTTTAACTTTTGAGAACGAGAACTTATGGGGACACTGACAAAAAGTTTCAATTGCTTGAAACTTTTTGTCAGTGTCCCCAAAAGCTTCTTATCAAAAATTAATTATCTTTTGCTTGAACTGCTTTTAAATCAAAATCTACATATCTTGTTATATCTTCTTCTCCTGAATTTAAAAATACTATTTTATAATATCTGGTTGCAGCAACTCCATTTTTAAAGCTTCCTGCTGTTGTAGATGCTGAGTTTAAAGCTGTTGATGTAGCTATTTTTGTTCCACTTGTTGCATCTGGGCTTGCTATTTCATACCAATAATATGCTGGTAATGTAAATGAATCTGCTCCGTTAACTTGTTTTGGTGTTACTGTTACTGTATAATTTACATCAGTTTGTGTAATTGCTGTTGGGTTTGCTTCTTCTCCTGTATAATCTTTTATTGTTACTATACAGTATGGATTTACTATTGTTTGATCTGATGGATTTATTACATTACCACTTTGGTCTTCACTGCTTGATTTTACATCAATTGTGCAAATCATATTTGCAACTTGTGCTGTTGCTGTTCCTTGTGCTGATGTTACATATTTAGCGTATGCAAATCCTGCTATTCCGATAAGTAGAATTATTATAGCTATTGTTAATGATAATATTAATACTTTCTTGGCGTCATTTTTTTTATTTGGTTTCAAATTATATCATCCTCCTTACTATAATAATCATAACAATTACTCCTACTGCTATAATTAAAACTATGAAGTGTGATTGTAAGAATAATATTGTGTTTCCTATTGCTGAAGATCTGAAAATTACTTTTCCTTTTACTTGTGATTTTTGCACGAATCCTTCGTCTTCGGCGCTATTTGCATCACCTTTTGTTTTGTAAAATACTGGTTTGTTTTCTTCAGTGTATACTTCGATTATTCTGTGTACTGTTATTGATTTTTGATTTTGGAAGGCTATTACATCTCCCTTTTGTGGTTCGTCTATTTTTTGAGTAATTATTGCATCTTTTACATGTATTGTTGGTTCCATACTTCCTGACATTATTGTGTATAATCTATATCCAAATACATCTGTTTTTTGTGATGCTACTGTTAGTAGTAGTACTCCCATTGCTATGAATAGTACTATCCAAATTATTATTGTTGTTATTTTTGAAATTATTTTTAGTGGATTATTTTTGGATTTTTTTTGCGGTTGTTGTTTTTGATCCGATGTGTTCTTAAAATCTTCATTTTTTATTTCTTCATTAATGTTGTTCTCTTTTTTTTCTTCATTCATCTCTCTCATCTCCTTTTGGATTTTTTCTTTTGTTCTAATCTATTATTGCTTCTGCACTTGATAATACATTAAGTATATATTTTGCGCCATCTGTTTGACCAATTTCTGTATCGTTATCTGCATCTTCCCATCTCCAGTCTAGTGTGAATACATCTACTGTTCCTGGTTTTATTGTTAGTCCTGTTTGAGTAAGAGCATCATAATCAACCCATGTGTTTTCGTCTCCTGCTACATATTTTCCATTATATTTCATTTTGTATTTCATATTGATATTAAGTGGATTTTCTTCTTGGAATACTAGGTTATATAGCATTGAGTAATCTCCGTAGCATTCAACTGTATATGTGTATGTATCTTGAACACCTGGTGCTATTTTATCGTCTACTACGTGGTCATGTGTTCTGTGGAATATGTTTAATTCTCTAAGTTCGCTCCATTCTTTCGTGCCTTCAAAGATTTTTAATCTGGCATCTCCTTCTACTATTGTTGGATTTGTTTCGTTGCCGTTATTGTTTCCGTTTCCATCATTTGTATAATCCATGTCATCCGGATTATTGTCTGGATATGTAATTGCTGCTGTTTGAGAGCTGTTTATTGTTGCTTTATCTACTATATTATGAATAAAAAATATTGCTATAAAAATTAATATAATTGTTATGATTATAAGGTATACCAATATCTTTTTTTCAAACATTGTTGTTTCTTGTTCTTGGTTGTTTTGACTGCTATTATTATATTGATTTTCTTGTTTTTCTATGTTTATGTTTTCTTTTGTGTTTTCCATATTCTTCCCTTCTTTCTTAATATGGGTTATTTTTACATTTTTTCTCTTAATTTTAAAATTAGCCTTCATGAAAGAATATACTCTTTCATATATTCTTTCATGAGGGCTAATCCCTCATGGTTATATTTTGTAATAACTATTATTTATTTGTTGTAGCTGTGTTATTAGCTCCGTCAGAAGCTCCTGGATCAACTTGCCATGCTTTAACTGTGAAAGCTAAAGACATAGATGTTACTCCACCTTCTCCAACAGCTGTATCTGTTGCATCATATGCTTCTGGTGTAGCTTCTATATTACCTTGATATGCAGTAATGTTATTTGCTTCATCATAGTCATATGGCCATACCCAGTAAATTGTTTTTGTTAATTTACCATCTGTAACTGTTCCCTTTGCCCCAACAGTATTAACATCGTTAGCTGCATTGTTAGCTGGTGTACCTTCATGATCATCTAAATCAATTGTTCCTGCGAAAGCAATATTTGAACCACTTGTACCATTAGGTACTATTTCATTTTCATATGAAGCTTCTTTAAAGAATTTTAAGTGTGATATTGAACTACCTGGTGTAAATGTAACGCTATCTAATGTAACTTGATATGCAACACAAACTTCTGTATCAGCTAAACCACTAATTTCAACTTCAAAGCTTCCTTTTGTACCAGGTGCTATTTTTGTATTAACTACGTGGTTATATGTTTGAACGAAGCTAGAATTATTAGATCCTAATGAAACATTCCAATGTGCAACATTTGCTGTAGCAGTATTTACTTCTGGTGTAGCTGAATATTTAGCCCATGCATATGTAGCTAGGATTAAAGCAGCTATTGTTACTATTAAAAGTAAAACAACTAAAGCAATTGTTCCAGCATTATTTTTCTTGTTTTGGTTTTCCATTTCGATTTCCCCCCTTTCCAGTTGAACTATTTATAATATTAAAATATTATGCATATTTTAAGTATTACCGATAATTATTTTGCTTGTTCTGGTTCTTTGTTGTTATCATATTTGTCATCATCTTTATTATAAGTGATTAAAATTCTTAGTAGTGCGAATAAGCATATTATGAATAGTATAAAAAATACTATCCCAACTGGAGTTCGTAAAAAGGCTATAATGTTTCCAAGTTTAGGGATTGTTTTTACAACTTTTCCTGATATTTCAGTTTCATCAAATTGGTAACTTATTCCATTGCTTTCTGCTGTTATAAGCTTGTTTACAATGTTTGTCTTCTTAATTTGTACAATGTTGTCACAATAATAAACTTCTTTACCACCATAAACAATGTTATCTCCAACTTTTAGTTGACCAGCATCTAGTTTTTGTGCTATAACCAAATCTCCAACCTTAGCAATATTAGGTTGTGATTCAGCTCGCATTATATAGAATCTGTATCTTCCAAATGCTAAGTTTCCTTGTGCTTTTACTGTTGAGGCTAATGTAATTAGTGATAAAATTAATACTGTTAGTGAAAATACAACTATAACTATTTGTAAAAATACTTTTCTAGCTTTGATGTTTTTTTGGTTGTTATTGTTTGAGTTATTATTGTTTTCATTTTTCATTTGTTTAATTTTTTCCTCCATAACATTTTCCTTTCATCGTGCTCCTGAATTTAGAATAACACCTCCGACAATTTTTGACAAGTAGTTTTAAAAATTTAATGATTTTGTAATATTTTTGTAACATTTTTGTAATATTTCTGTTTCGATTTTTGTTAGGGATTTATTGATTTAAGCTTTTCAAACCAATTTTTAACTATTATGAAGAAACCTTTTGAAACTTTTGGGGACACTGATAAAATGTCTCAGAGAGGGGTTAGTCTCCTAAAATCAACTAACCCCTCTCTGAGACATTTTATCAGTGTCCCCAAAAGTTTCATCCTAGTTCTCAAAAAACGCTTTATACATTTTATAAGCAGAATATACGTCAAACTTACTTGTAACCTCATAAGGTGCATGCATTGAAAGCACCGGAACACCACAATCTATTACATCCATTCCCTTATTAGCCAAGATGTACGCAATTGTTCCCCCACCACCTAGGTCAACTCTACCTAGTTCTGATATCTGATATCTTATATCATTTGTTTCTAATAAATTTCGTACCCACGCAACAAATTCTGCATTTGCATCTGAAGCTCCAGATTTTCCTCTTGCTCCTGTGTATTTGTTTACTCCAACTCCTCTTCCTAGGAATGCTGAATTATTTCTTTCAGATGCTGATGCGTATATAGGATCAAACCCTGCATCTACGTCTGCTGATAACATTTTTGAATTTACAAATACTTTGTCTAATAGGTTTGGTTTATTTACATTCATTTTATTTAATATTTCTGAAATAAATGTGTCGAACACATGTGATTCCATTCCTGTATTTCCCATGCTTCCTATTTCTTCTTTGTCAACTATCATACATACTGCTGTATTTGTTGGGTTTTCTACTTCTAGTATTGCTGTTAATGATGTGTATACACATATTTTGTCGTCTTGACCATATGCTGCTACCATGCTGTTGTCGAATCCAAGTGTACGTGCTTTAAATGCTGGTACTAGCTCAATTTCTGAGCTTAAGAAGTCTATTTCGGTAATTCCATATTTTTCGTTTAAAATATTTAATATGTTTAGTTTTACTTTTTCTGATACTTCTTTATCGTCATATGGTATACTTCCTATTAAAAGATTTAAATCTTCGCCTTTTACGCCTTCTTTTAATTTTCTTTCCATTTGTTCTTGTGCTAAGTGTGGTAATAAATCTGTTATTGTGAAGATTGGATCCATTTCATCTTCACCAATGCATATTTCTATTTTTTCACCATTAGATTTTACTATAACTCCATGAATTGCTAGTGGAATTGTTGTCCATTGATATTTTTTTATTCCTCCATAGTAGTGTGTTTTTAAATATGCAAATTCTCCATCTTCATATAATGGGTTTGGTTTTAAGTCTAAACGTGGTGAATCCGCGTGTGCTCCTATTATGTGTAATCCATTCTCTATTGGTTCTTTTCCAATTACTGCTAAGTATATATTTTTTTCTCTGTTTATATAGTAGATTTTATCCCCAGGTTTTAGTGTTTTCTTTGTGTTTATGTCCTTAAATCCCGCTTTTTCTGCCATCTCTTTAGATGTTTTTACTATTTCTCTTTCTGTTTTACCTTTGTTTAGGTATCCCATATATCCGTTGCAATAGTTGAATATTTCATTTCTGTGCTTTTCTGTTAAGCCTTCCCAACCATTTTTCTTTTGGTTGAATAGTTTTTCTTTTAATTTAGTTGCATCTGACATTTTCAAAATTCTCCTTTCGTTTTTTCTGCTTGAATTATATCACTACATTTTTTCCAAAACAAGGAAATTTATTCAAATTTAAAACAAACTTGTTAATAAAAAAGATAGTAATTTTCCTTACTATCTTTTTTATATCATTTTTTAACACTTTTTTAAATGTTTCCCCAATGCTCCTTTAATGCTTCTAGTTGTTTACTAGATTTTTCTGCACTGTCTGTACAAACTCCACAATAGAATTTGATTTTTGGTTCTGTTCCTGATGGACGTACACAACACCAGCTTGAGTTTTCTAAATCAAAGTATAACACATTTGATTTTGGCAATCCTGTTTCTTTTGTTGCTCCTGTTGCTATGTCTTTTACTATATTTGCTTGATAATCTCTGAACTCTAGCACTTTTAATCCTGCTAACTCTGTTGGTGGATTGCTACGTAATTTATCCATTATAGATTTTATTTTCTCTGCACCTTCAATTCCTTTAAATGTTAGTGCTATTTGACCTTCTTTATAATATCCGTATTTTTTGTAGATATTATCCATTTGCTCAAACGCACTTATTCCTTTTGATTTATAATATGCTGCAGCTTCACAAGTTGCCATTACAGCTACTATTCCATCTTTATCTCTTGCATGTGTTCCAACTAAGCATCCATAGCTTTCTTCGAATCCAAATACGTATTTATAGTCTCCATTTGCTTCAAATTGTTTTATTTTTTCTCCTATCCATTTGAATCCTGTTAATACTTCAAATAGTTTCATATTATATTCTTTTGCCATTGCTTTTGTTAAGTCTGATGAAACGACTGTTGTAACCATTGCTCCGTTTTCAGGTAATATTCCTTTTTCTTTCTTTTGTGATAGTTCATATTCTGCTATAAATAATGCTGACATGTTTCCTGTAAACATTTCATATTCAGCTGGATCACTGTTTGGTTTCTTTACAAATACTCCTAATCTGTCTGCATCCGGATCATTTGCTAGTATAATATCTGCATCTACTTTTTTAGCTAATTCAAGTGCTAGAGTAAACGCTTTTGGATCCTCTGGATTTGGATAACTTACTGTTGGAAATTCTCCATCTGGTTGTTCTTGTTCCGGTACTACGTATAAGTTTTCAAATCCTAATTCTTTTAATACCGTTTGTACTGGTATATTTCCTGTTCCATGTAAAGGTGTATAAACTATTTTCAAATCTTTTGCGTTCTCTTTTATTACATGTGGATTTAGCACAAGACTTTTTAAAGTGTCTATGTATTTTCTATCTATTTCTTCTCCAACAACATTGTATAAACCTTGACTTATAGCATCTTCGATATTCATCATTTTTATTGTTGAATAGTCTGTTATCGCATTTACTTCGCTAATTATTTCTCCATCTGTTGGTGGAACTATTTGTGCTCCATCTTCCCAGTATACTTTATATCCGTTATATTCAGGAGGATTGTGACTTGCAGTTACTACAATTCCTGCTACGCAACCTAGCTCTCTTACTGCAAATGATAAAACTGGTGTAGGTCTTAGTGTGTCAAAACGATATGTTTTAATTCCATTTGCATTTAAGCATAATGCTGCCCATTTACTAAATTCTGGCGAAAATCTTCTTGAGTCAAATGCAATTGCAACTCCCTTATCTTGTTTACCTTGTTTTATAATGTAATTTGCCAAACCTTGTGTTGCTTTTGTTACTGTGTATTTATTCATTCTATTTGTTCCTGCTCCAATTACGCCTCTTAAACCAGCAGTTCCAAATTCTAAATCTTTGTAAAATCTCTCTTTAATTTCATTTTCATCATCTTTGATTTTTTCTAACTCTTGGTGCGTTGCTTCATCAAATGTATCGCTTGTGCGCCAATAGTTATATTTTTCTTGAAATTCCATTGCTATCATCCTTTCCTTTTTATCTATAGGTATGATAACAGAATTGTTTAAATATAACAAGTTGATTTTTATTTTTTTTGAACTTTTTAGAAAGATGTTTTTAGGGACACTGCTTATAACACCAATCCCAAAACTAAAATTCCAAAATTATCTCTATAGATTTCACTAAATTGTTCTATTGGCAATGGGTTTTCTCCTATTCCTGCTTCTATTGTATATCCTGGTCTATTGTAGTTTTGTATAAACCAATCTTTATAACCAGCAAATCCAGATTCATATGGAACATCTGCTAATTCGTATCCACTTACTCTACTAAACTGCTGACCTATGAATTCTGCCATTGCTGGTTTGTAGTTTAAAAATTTCCAATATATTTCCTGGCCTTGGGTATGATATGCTATTATTAATCTAAAATTGTGGATTAGGGTGAAGTTATATATTGCTAAAGCCTCTCTTGCAACTAACGGTCCATCTCCTACAAAATCTCGTGGTGCTGGTTTATTGAATCCTTGTGCGTATTTAATTTCTTTTGCTTGTGCCCATCCTGCTGGGAATTGAAGGTTTAAATCTACTCCATCTATGTTTGCCTTCCATCCACTTGGAAATGGAATATCCGGAAAACTTTTTGCAATTTCTTGTGCACTTTTATATGGGTTATCCACAGTTTGTAAACCTCCTGTGACTAAATCTACTCCATCTGGGTTTACCATAGGTACAACAAATAAACTTACTGCATTATATAGTTCTCTTGCATTGTATCCATTTAATGATCCATTGAGTGCATATTGAGCTGCATAATCTTCTATAAACCTCATTAGTACTGGTGTTGTTATCCATTCGTTTGCATGAAACGACGAATTATAACACACTTCTTTTTGTCCTGATCCAATTCTTATGTATGGAATTGGTTTTCCCAAAACACTGTATCCTATGCTTCCTATCTCTAAAAAAGGATAGGTTTGTCTTAACTGTTGTATGTCGCTTTGTAGTTTTTGATATGTATAACCTTCTGGCATTTTATTACCTCCTTGTTTATTTAATTCTTATTATTATATTCTTAATATTAACAAGGAGTTCTATTTTTATAATAAAAAAACAATCCATTTAATGGACTGTTTATTGATGATATTTATATGTGTCCGTTGACAACCAGGTTCTTGAAACAACGTTTCCATTTAAGTATAAAACTTTATATGTTTCAACTTTATATTTTTTATCTGTTTTTTGTGTTGTTTTTGACTCTAATTTTACTTCATATTCTGTTGCTTGTTTTAACCCGTGGATTTCACATGTTACATTGCCTGTTCCAACATAAGCTACAACCTTTACTGGATAGTCTCTGTTGTTTTTAAATTTAAAATCTGATGACCCAATTGATACCATTGCATCGTGGCCAGCTGGTACATATGTTACTCCCAGTGAATGATTTCTTCTTTCAACTATTTCCAAATTTGCTCTTAAAACTGAATTATATAATGTTGTTGATACTTGGCATATTCCGCCTCCAATCCCTGTTGATAATTCTCCATTTAAATATATAGTTGACTGTTTGTAACCTGTTCTTGTTGAACATTCTCCTATTAAATCATTGTATGAGAATGTTTCACCTGGCATTACAACTACACTGTTAATACTTTTTGCTGCAAGAGCAATATTAGTGTTTCTTGCTGTATCTGCCGTTCCATAATATGTTGTAAATGCTGACAATTTATCTGGAAATGCTCCCTTATCTAAGTTTGAAACCTTTACTTTTGGCTCCATATTCTTCAATTGTATTACATATTCAGGTTTATCTTCTGATATTAACTGTTTTGCTTCTTCTACGCTTATTGCAAAATCTAGTCCATATTCTTCTTTATATATTTGACGTGGATTTATTGTATAATATGCATCTTTTGGTTCTTTATAAATTTCATTATGTATTTTTTCAATGTCTATTTCCTTTTTTTCGGCATGTTCCACAGGAATTTCAAATGTTTTTTCAGTTCCAGCAAATGAATTAATTGTGTTTTCTTTAAATTGATGGTTTTGTATTTGCAATCCATCTGTTCCATTTTTTATTATTAATTTATCACCTTCAATTATATATGAGGCTTCTAAAGCTAAGCCTGGAAGTTCTAGGCTTATTTCATTTATCTTATTTTCTAATAATTCTTCATTATATGTAAAGCTAGTGTTAATATTGTTTCCGGTTATCATAGTGCCTATTATGTTATAATTGTTTTGAACTATATCGCTTTCTCTTCCAATATTATACGCATTTTCTACTGCATTTTGTACATCGAAATGTCCTTCTATTTCTTCTAATTTTACATTTCTTATATAATCACCATATTTTATAGTTATAACATTTATTTCGTTATTATTTAACTGCTCCTCTAGCCTTTGGTTAGCTTCTTCTTTCGTGAGCTTAGATACTTCAATTCCGTTTACTTTTACACCTTTTACTATTTTGTTAGAATTAACATTTAAAAGTCCAAAAATTGTGGATATAATTGTTATAGCTAGAATAATTAGTATTATTATTAATAATGCAATTAATATACTTCTTTTATTTCTGTTACTATTATTTTTGTTATTATTATTTTTATTATAATTATTTAGGTTACTATTATTATTTTTTTGTTGATAATTATTTAATTTAGGCTGTTCTATTTTTTTATTGTTTGTATCTGGTGTTTTAGTTGTTTTAATAATTTCGTTTGTTTTTTGAATATGTTTTGTAGAAATATTTTGCTTATTTACTATATTCTCTTGTTTTATTGCCTGTTTTCTTTTTTCTCTTTCAATATCTTCTTTTCTTATAACCTGAAAAACCTTAGTATCTCCGGTAGTATCTCTTTCTTCTACTTTGTTTTTAGGTTTTCTTGATGGAACGTCTTCATTATTATTTTCTCTTTTTGCTGTTTTTTTTATATCATTGTTACCATTCTTTATTATGTTATTTGTTTCATCATTATACAGGCTTTCTTTTCTTCTTTTTTCATTATTCTTTTCAATCTTTTCCATAAAATACTCCACTAATTTTATTACTAATTAATTATATTTTTTCTCTTTTTAAATATGCTAAGATATTTAATACCTATTTTTTATTATCACATATATTTTTAAATTTGTAAATTACTTTTTAAAATTTGTCGAATTTTGGAAGTTGACTTTTTTAGGACAAAAAATGGAAACCACTTTCTGGTTTCCAAATTTATCAATTTTATTTAATTCCATAAAAGTCCTTATATAGCTTTCTTGCTGTTTCAGGGCTGTCATTACCTTCAGCATTTTTTACTGGTGCAAATTCTTCTTCTCTTTTTACTCTAAGTATAGCCATATCTTCTAGCATATCAAATGCATCAAATATAAATGATTCAAATTTATATGCATTTGGTTTTTCTGGTACAACTAATTCTCCATTTTCATCTATATATTTTGCTTTTTTGTGTGCACTGTGATATGGTAGTTTTTTCAAGCTTACTTCTTCAATTGCTTTGACATTAAATAAATTACAATTTATATGAGATTCTGCAAAAACTAAATTTCCATTTTCATCTGTTGCTTCAGCTAAATCTTCTGTTATTTCAGTATATTCCACAACTCCTGGTTTACCATTTCTTTTGCAGAATACCCCTACTTTCTCTTTTGGTCCAGCTTTTACTACACTTTTTCCTGCTGCCAAAACATTTTTATCTATTGCAACTCCTAGTAATGTTGGATCAACCATTTTTACAAGCACATTATCAACAGGTCCTATAAATGCCCATTCTATCCCTTTTTGTTGCATATCAAATATAACGCCGTTTCTTCTCATTGATTCAAATATTCCGCCATGACCATCTGCTGCTTCTTTTATTGAACCATTTTCATCCATTAATAATTTTCCTTCTTCACTACACATTGGTAGTTCACCTTGTTTGAAAAACATTATTGCTTTTGGATCGTATCCGAAATAATTATTTTCTTTAAAAAAGTTTTCTGTTTGCTCGTTATTTTCTCTACTTGTCATTATGTACCATGGTATTGTTACTCCGTATTTTTCGTTGTTGGCTTTTAAATTATCTATTAAAATTTCAAATATTGATTTATCATTTTCTAATCCTAATTTAAAAGTACCTTTTGGTCCGTTATGTCCAAGCCTTGTTCCTTGACCTCCTGCCATTGTTACAACAGCATATTTACCTTTTTTTATTTCATTTTCACCTAATGTGTTGTATTTATTTAATTCCTCTTCTGACAATGCTGATTTATCAACAAAGTCTATTGGTTCAATTTTGTCATTTGCAAAACTAACCTCTTTTTTTGTTGATTCATATAATTCCTTTATTTGATTTAAATCAATTGTTAATATTTGATTTAACAATTTTTCTTTTTTTTCGTCTGATAATTTATCATAATTGTTAAGAATATGTTCTTGACCATATTTTCTTAAGCAATTCATTGCTGATTCGTATTTTTCGTCCATAAAAAAAGACTCCTTTCTAAAAAAATGTTATAGTATTATTTATGATTAATTATACTATAACATTTTTTACAATTAGTCAAGGAAAATTTATACCATGCTTTTTAATAATTACAGACAAATTACAAATAAATTACAATCAGTTTACAAATCTTTAGTTGGTGTTTCTCCTGAAGTATTTAAAATCCCATCATATTTATTTGCAATCAGTTTCATATCAGTATTTAATTCCTCCACATTATAACAATCAATTATTTTTACGTTTGACATGTCATATTTTTCTTCTAAATATTTTACTATGTTTTCATTATTGTTTACGACATAGTTTTGATTTCCACCTATTATTATTGCAACTTTTTTATTCTCTTTAATGCTTTTTTCTATTGTATTTTCAATTTTTTCATATGTATCTTGATTACTATTAAACCAGTTTATATTTAATATTTCATTTTTATTTTTTACATTTAATTTATCTAATATTATTTCAATGTTTTCTTTTTTTAATTTTTCAAAAATAGTGGTAATTTCAACATCCTCATTTATCTGTTTACTTATATAAGGAAGTAACATTACAGATAAATGTAAATCACTTACATAAAAATTGCATAGTTTTTTCATGCATCGCTCTCCCACATATTCCATTTTTCTTTTGCCTCCTAGTTTTCAACTATATGGAAAATTTTACCAATTTATTTGAAATATGTCAATAATATTACAAATAAATCGTTCGTCTTGTTTCGACATCGAATTTCGACAATTTATTATTTTTTTCCTTTTGTGTATATTTTTTTAATTTTAGTAAATAATTTTATTAAAACGTTAAAAAAATTACAAAGGAGGTATTTTTATGAATTTTTATAAAAATAAGTCTTCTAAGGTTAAAATTATAAAAACTACATTATTGATTACTATTTTATTAATAGCTTTTATAATTGTCTCTGCAATTTCATATGTATCTGCTGTTTCTGAAAATATTGCTAACAGTGTTTTTAGACTACATGTGATTGCAAATAGTGACTCTGAAGAAGATCAAAATTTAAAATTTATTGTGCGTGATAATCTTATTGAATATATGAATTCATTAACCAGTGGTATTTCATCGAAACAAGCTGCAATTGAAATAGCAAAAGAACACAAACAGGATTTTTATAATATTGCTAAAAAAACAATTGAAGATAACGGATACGATTATGATGTAAATATCGAAATAGGCAATTCATATTTTCCAACAAAATATTATGGAGATATTTCTTTTCCTGCTGGTTATTACGATGCTTTAAAAGTTGAAATTGGAAAAGCATCTGGTCAGAATTGGTGGTGTGTAATGTTCCCTCCTTTATGTTTTGTAGATATGTCTACCGGCATTGTTCCAGAGGAATCAAAGGAAACAATTAAAGATAATCTCCCAGAGGAAGAATATGCACTAATAAGTGATACCCACAATAATTCTATTAATTTCAAATTTAAGTTGATTGAATTTTTCTACAAAAAATAATATTTGTATTTATTAATGAAGGGGAACTATCCCCTTTTTTCATGTTTTTTTTATTTATATTAATTTTTTTGTTGTCAAATATCAACTTTTGTGTTATAAAATAAAGTGATTGTTTATACGTATTTGAAATGGAGGAATTATTTTTGGAGAAATTAGTTATTAATGGTGGTACTCCTTTAAAAGGTGAAGTAACCATCAGCGGTGCAAAAAATGCTGCAGTTGCTATTTTACCAGCTGCTTTACTTATAAATGGTAAATGTACAATAGAAAATTTACCTAATATTAGTGACGTTAAAATATCTTGCGAAATCTTATCAAAGTTAGGTGCAAAAATTGAATGGATAGACAATAACACTATTACAATTGATTCATCTGATATTTGTGAACACAAAGCTCCTTTAGATATGACAAGCAAATTCAGAGCGTCTTATTATTTGATTGGTTCACTTTTAAGTAGGTGTAAAGATGTTGAAGTTGGTTTGCCAGGTGGATGTAATTTGGGTGCTAGACCTATTGATCAACACATTAAAGGTTTTGAAGCTTTGGGAGCTACTGTTAACGTTTCAAATGGTAAAGTACAAGCTAAGGCTGATAAGCTAGTTGGTACTTCTATATATTTGGATATTGTTTCTGTAGGTGCTACAATTAATATAATGTTAGCCAGCGTTTTAGCTGAGGGAACCACTGTTATAGACAATGCTGCTAAAGAACCACATATTGTTGATGTTGCTAACTTTTTAAATACAATGGGTGCAGATATTCGTGGTGCAGGTACAGATGTTATAAAAATAAATGGTGTTTCAGAATTAAAAGGTGGAGCTACTTATTCAGTTGTTCCTGACCAAATAGAAGCAGGTACATTTATGCTTGCTGCAGTTGCTTCTAAAGGTGATATTCTTATTAAAAATTGTATTACAAAACATTTGGAATGCTTAACTGCCAAAATAATTGAAATTGGTGGCCACGTTGAGGAAGATGGTGATCAAATTCGTGTATGGTGTAATCAGAGACCAAATAAAGCAAATATTAAAACGTTACCATACCCTGGATTTCCAACAGATTTACAACCTCAAATGGGTGTTACTTTATCAATTGCAAATGGTACAAGTATTATTAATGAAAGTATTTGGGAATCTAGGTTTCAGTACACTAACGAATTAAATAAAATGGGAGCAAATATATCTCCTCAAGGTAAAACAGCAATTTTTGAAGGAGTAGAAAAACTATCTGGTGCTCCTGTTTATGCAACTGATTTAAGAGCAGGTGCAGCACTTATAATAGCTGGTATAATTGCTGAAGGTACAACAGAACTTTATAATCTTTCTCATATTGATAGAGGTTACGAAAATATTGAAGAAAAATTTAGAAAACTAGGTGCTGATATAACAAGAGTTGAAGAGTAATATAATTATAAATAATATATAAAATATTTCAATTTAAATTTACTTTAAATTGCCAAAAGAAAAGGATGAATAAAATGTTTAAATTTTGTAGCTTATACAGTGGAAGTTCAGGTAACAGTTTATTTGTGCAAACAGATAAAACTAAAGTTTTGGTAGATTGTGGAGAAAGTGCAAAAAAAATTGTAAATTCTCTTTCAGATATAGATGTTGATATTCAAGACATTGATGCCATTTTGGTTACACATGAACATATTGATCATGTAAAATCACTTGGGACGTTATCAAGAAAATATGATATACCTATATACACAAATATTGAAACTTTAACTGCTATGCCTGAACAAGCTAATAAAATTAAAACAGATAATATTCATCTTTTTGATTTTTCAAAGGACTTCTCTGTTGGTGACTTACAAATTCATCCATTCTCAATTCCTCATGATGCAGCAAATCCATGTGCATTTAATCTTTTTAAAAATGATGTAAAACTTAGCATTGCTACAGATATAGGACATATTACACCTGAAATTATCAGTAATTTAGAAAAAAGTGATTTTTTATTATTAGAATCAAACTATGATCCAAATATCTTAAAATGCTCTCCATATCCATATCATTTAAAAGAGCGAATTGCTGGACCATTAGGACATTTACCAAACGAGACAGCTGGAAAAACAATTTCACATTTAATAGATTCAGGCTTACATAAAGTAGTTTTAGGACATTTAAGTAAAGAAAATAATTTTCCTGAATTAGCATATAAAACTGTAATGGAAGAAATTATTAATAATAAATATCCTGAAAAAGCAATTCAATTAAATGTTGCTACAAGATTTAATCGTACTCCATTAATTGATGTTGTATAATATATTTTTTAGTGGTTATTAATTATTTAATTTATTTATTATTTATTATTTAT
>JAFUYJ010000025.1 GCA_017470645.1 Clostridia bacterium | reverse complement strand
CTTAACACTTCATATAAAATAATATTTACTGAGTTTGATAAGTTTAAGGATCTTAAATTATGTCTCATTGGTATTCTTATTGTATTTTCAATATATTTTTGTAATAAGTCTTCTGGCAATCCTTTTGTTTCTTTTCCAAACAAAATAAATACTTCATCAAATTTACTATAATCCACATCGCTGTAGCAATGTGTAGCTTTAGTTGATGCATAAAACATATTGCTTTCTTCTGGTTTATACTTTTCCAGAAAATCTTGTAATGATTCATGCTCTTCAATTTCTACCTTATCCCAATAATCAAGTCCTGCCCTTTTTAAATACTTATCTGATATTTCAAACCCTAAAGGCTTTACTAGATGTAATTTTGCGCCTGTTGCAGCACATGTTCTTGCAATGTTACCTGTATTTTGTGGTATTTCAGGTTCTACCATAACGATGTTAATTTTCAATTTTACACATCTCCTTTCTTTTTGTAGATATTGTTGATGATACGTTTTTTATAAAACAAAAAGAGTTAAATCTTCCAAGTAAAAGGACGATTTAACTCGTGGTACCACCTTAATTCATATATGTTTTCGATAACTGATTTTTAACATATATCTTATTTTAGCTATTCGTTGCTAACGTTAATTACTGTAAGAATTGTAATTCATAATTTTATATACTGATAGTTTTCAGCTTCCACTACCTCTCTTGCCTTGTTTTGTAACTATAAAATTACTACTGCTTTTCTTTTTAAATCGCAATCAAATTTAATTAACAATATTATAATATTATTCTTTACTAAATGCAAGATTTTTATGAATATTTTTCCATTTTTTGCTCATACTAAATTTAAAATAAATTAGGAGGTATTCAAAATGCAAAATCAAAATTTAAATATTTTAGATGAAGTTAATAAAGGGGCTACTATGGGGATGGATGCAATTTCATATGTATCTGAAAAAGTAAAAGATGGAGATTTCAAACAAGTTTTAAATGTTGAATATGATAAATATCAAAATATCTCAAATCGTGTAAATAAGCTATACTCAAACTATAGCTCTAAAGACCCTCATGAAACAAATGCAATGACTAAAATGATGACTTGGTATGGTATTCAAATGAAAACCATGACTGATGACACTACTTCAAAACTTTCAGAATTGTTGATGCAAGGAACTAACATGGGAATTATCGAAGGAAGACGTTTAATAAACCAAAACAATGATATTGCTCCTGATGTGCAAAATATTTTACATGATTTTGTTACTATGCAGGAAGATAGTGTTGAAACTTTAAAAAAATATTTGTAAAATAACTGAAATTTTTTTAAAAAATATAACCGTGGTTACATCTCTATGATATATCCACGGTTATATCTTATATACTCTCTAATTATATTTTCATATTACAAACTATTTTAATTCAAAACAAATACTTCCTTTTCCATCTCTGCTTTCAACAGTTGCAATTGCACCGTTTATAATTGTCATGCATGGTCCTTTGTGTGATATGTCTGCATCATAAATTATTGGGATATTCAAATTAACTATAACACTATCTTTTATAGCTTGTTCCATCGTATATCCGAGCAAAGAATTTTCTACTCCATTTCTTCCAAACACAATTCCTTTAGTATATTTAAAATATTCAAATTCATTTAGTTTCCAAAGTGTACGAATCAATTCTTCTAGTGATAACTCACAATTATCAAAATACCAAATAATCCCGTCGTTTTTGTATTTTTCTATAAATTGACTGGTTCCATCATATTTTGTTCCTGCAGTCTCTGCAATTATATCCAAACATCCACCAATAATTCTTCCCTCAAACTTGGTTTCACTACTATCTCCCACAATTTTCCATTCAACCTTATCAGTGAAATTATATCCCTCAAGTCCTGTTGGATTTTCTATTTCTGCTCTTTGGCTTTCATACATTTCATAACTATCTTGAATTACCAAATTGCCTTGTAGTATTTGTAAATTTTCTTTAACACTTCTATCATACTCTTGAACACCATATTCTCCAAAATTATTTCCATATATTGTAGCTATATCATATTTAGTTGTTAATGGAAATAATATTCCCGTTGGATCAGAGAATCCTTGCACAAACTTAGGCTTAGCTAAAATCTTTTCAAAATCAACATATGGTAATATTTCAACCAAAAACTCTCCGCCTGCTGCACACATAATAAAATCAATGTTTTCATCTTCAAACATTCTGTTTATTTCTTCTGCTCTAACTTTTGCTGGTGCGCTTCTTGCCATTTCAGATTTATTAATATTTTCAGATAATACACATTTGTATCCCATTTTTTCCAATTTTAACTTAGAATTTTTATATTTATTTATGTGTAACTCATCATACGCACCTCCAGATGGAGCTGGAACACCTATGCAGTCGCCTTTTTCAAGAAACTTTGGATATATCATAATTTCCTCCTTGATACTTTATTAATCTCTTCTACGTCTTACTATCATTAACAATCTAACAATTTGAAGTAAAGCACTTGCCACACTTGCAACATATGTTAAAGCAGCTGAAGTAAGCATTTTTCTCCCACCATAATACTCATCTTGTTCTAGTATTCCTAAGCCTTTAATTTGTTTTAATGCTCTACTTGAAGCATTAAACTCAACAGGTAAAGTTATTATTTGAAATGCTAAAATAATTAACTCTAATAAAATACCAATTCTTATTAAATTTAATGCAGAGAAAAATAAACCAATTACAATTGCAAAATATCCAGCATATGAAGCAAAGTTAACAATTGGAATTATTGATCTACGTATTCTTAAAAACAAATACCCATCTTTATCTTGAATAGCATGCCCACACTCGTGTGCGGCAACGCTTACAGAAGCTATTGATCTACCTTCGTATATGTCTGTTGATAAGTTTACTGTTTTATCTTTTGGATTGTAATGGTCAGTTAATTTTCCATCAACCTTATTAATAGCAACATTTTCCAAACCATTGCTATCTAAAATTCTTCTAGCAGTTTCATAACCAGAAACTCCTCCTCTATCCTCTATCTTTGAATATTTTGAATAATTATGATTTATAAACCATTGTGCTGCTAATGTTATTACCATTGAAATAATTATCAAACCATACTCTATTAACGCATCTTCCATCTTTATTACCTCCTGATTAATTCTAATATTTTTTAATATATCATAAACATATATTTTTTTAAAGGTTTTCTTGTAATTTTTTAAAGGAACTTTTTGAGAATTCAAATTTAAATTTTCAACATAAAGCCTTGAAAAAAAGTTGAAATTTATGTAAAATAATTGTAATGATTTATTAACAAATTAAATCCTAGAAAAAAGGAGTCGATGGTATGTTTATTGATAACAAAATTTTAGTTGGAAAATCAAACGAAAAAGAGTTATATATTTTGCCAAATATGGCAAACAGACACGGTTTAATTACAGGAGCATCTGGAAGTGGTAAAACTATTACTTTAAAAGTTATGGCAGAAAGCTTCTCATCAGCTGGTGTGCCTGTATTTTTAGCAGATGTAAAAGGTGATTTGGCCGGAATGTGTCTACCTGGAGAAAATAATGAAAAAATACAAGAAAGATTATTAAAGCTAGGCATTGCAGAAACATTTGCATTTCAATCTTTTCCAACAATTTTTTGGGATGTTTATGGTCAATCTGGTCATCCTATTAGAACAACTGTTAGCAGCATTGGTTCGACTATTCTTTCAAGAATGCTTGGACTAACCGAAGCACAAGCCGGTGTACTTGCAATAGCTTTTAAAATTGCAAAAGACACAAATAAAGAATTAGTAGATTTAAAGGATTTGCGTTTATTATTACAAGACGTTGGAGAAAAACGCTCAGAGTATACTACAAGCTATGGAAATGTTTCTGTTCAAAGTATTGGTGGAATTCAAAGAAGTATTTTAATGCTTCAAGAACAAGGTGGAGATTGTTTCTTTGGTGAGCCTTCTATTGACGTAAAGGATTTCCTTAAATTCGACACAGAAAGTGGCTATGGAAACATTAATATTTTACACGCTGCAGAATTATTTAAACAACCTATTCTATATTCATGCTTTATGCTTTGGTTACTAACATATTTAAGTCAAAACATGCCAGAAGTTGGAGATTTAGACAAACCTAAAATCGTATTTTTCTTTGACGAAGCACACTTATTATTTGATGATATGCCAAAATATATGCTTACGCAAGTTACTCAAGTTGTTAAATTAATTCGTTCAAAAGGTATTGGACTTTACTTCATTTCACAAACGCCAAATGATATACCAAACGAAATTCAAGCTCAACTTGGAAATAGAGTTCAACACACTTTAAGAGCGTATACTCCAGCTGAACAAAAAATAGTAAAAGCAGTAGCTAGTTCTTTTAGAATTAATCCAGAATTTGATACTGAGGAGGCAATTATGGCTCTTGGAACTGGAGAAGCTTTGGTAACGTTCTTAAATGAAAAAGGTGAACCTGGAATTGTTGAAAAAGTAACAATTCTACCTCCTCAAAGTAAAATGGGAACCATTGAAGAATCTGTACGTGCCACTGTTATAAATAATAGCAGATTCAAAGGAAAATACGATAAGCTTATTGATAGAAAAACTGCTTTTGAAATAATACAAGAAGAAAAACAAGTTGAACAACATATGCAACAAGAAGCCGAACAGCAAATGTATTCAAACCCATCTGCTAATACACCTTCTGATGCACCTACTCCTACTAACTCTTCTGCAAACACAACTCCAAAAGGAATGTTTTCTAATAATACAAATACATATAATAGCACAACAACTACTAACACAAATGCAAATACAACTACAACTACTAATACTACTACACAAACTACAATTCCAAGCACTGATAACGCAAATAATCAAAAGACAACTAATTCAAGAAAATCAAACTCTGGAAACACTGGAAGAACAACTGGAAAAACTACCAAAAAGAAAAAATCAATTGCAGAAAAAGCATTTACAAAAACAACTAACTCTGCCCTTACTACACTTGGAAGAAAAATTGGAAATGGACTATACAAAATGTTTTTTAAATAAATTTAATGTATTTCGAAAGGAATTATTATGGATAAAGAATTAAAACAAAAGATTAAAAATGAAATTAAAGATATAATTGATGAAATTGAATATGAAGAATATAGATTTAATCAGATTTTTCATTCTAATATAGAATTTCAAAAGTCATATTATAAGTTTGAAAAAATATACGAAAAGTATGGTAAAGAAGCATATTTAAAGTATGTTCCACGTAAGTATAAGACACAAGAATTAAAAAATTTAATTAAGGAAGAACAATTTGTTGATATATATGAACACTACGGAGTTAAAACATTAAAAAACTTGGAATATACTTTAAAGTTAACTCAAAGTGAAGGAACAACTCATAATTGGATTAAACTTTTAATAATTAAGATAAAGAAATCACTATCTCGTAGATTTATTTCTTTACCTAAACAAACTATTTTGGCATTGCCTAGTGGATTATCTGAGATTACCACAACTATTGATAATGATAGTAATAAAGACATAAATTAACATAACCCTTGATTTTTTATCTTTTTTATGTTAGAATAGTATTATATTTTTATAGGGAGGGTTACTTATGACCTTAAAATTCAAAGACATCAAAACATTTCTCACTTCACCGGTAACCCCATTATTTAATCGGGTTGCCCGTGTCACGAAGCTAGAGAACGGCGATACTTCGGTAAATGTTCCGTTAAATCACCCTCTCGCATTTTACATGAATTTGTCCGATGTCAAAATCGGCGATTTCCACTGTAAGCTGATGTCATTCAAAGAACTGACATTAAATGCTTCCGAACCAAACCTGATCGAAATCCTGGAAGAGTGTAACTTTCAGGTAGATGTTAGTGCCTAATAACATCTTAAAAAGAAGAGTGGTTTTCAAAGTTAAACCACTCTCCTTTTTTATCTTTTCATACATGTACTCTCATTTTTTACGATGCTGTTTTTTGCTTATTTATGTAAATCATGGTATAATATATTTATGAAAACTTTATACATTGATTGAAACTCTAGCCGCCCACTTTGGGTAAAATAATTATTTAAGAGTTAATAGTATCAATTTTAAGGATTTCAGGTTTCTCCAGCCAAACGGCTGACATCTCGAGAAATCACGCATCCGCCAGAGTAAACATGAGATTGTTTGCTTGTTCCTGAAAGGAGAAAAAAATGGGAATGATCCCTGAAGAAACAAAAGAGTTGTTAAAGCCGATTCTTTCCAGCCTCACTGCTGAAAGAGTTCTCTTAAGAGGAAATTGGATTGAGGACATTAAATTGTCAATTGCTACAGCCATTGCTTTAAATGCTCCCCTCCGTGCTCTGCCTTATAACACATCTAAGGTGAGAATCGAATTTCTGCATGTTGAGCTTTCAGAGGCAGATGTACTTTCCATAAAGGTACTCTACTCTTTCATGAAAGAATCAACAACACTCGATGAAGTTCCTGTCCAGTTCATCGTTAAAAACAATATTTCTGGCTGTCTGCACATAGACGATCAGGATTATGACCTCGTCGGGAACAGCAGTTTTGGTGATGCATACCTCACTCTGGAGAACAATCCTGAGTATGGTAACATTCCCTTGATGGAGATTTTCGAAACAACTAGCTTCGATATCGACATCTAATCCTAAAAAAAGCTGGCCAAGTACTTTGGTCAGCTTTTCCTTTATTTTATTTTGTTCCTAACATACTCATAAATCATAATCCCCGCAGCAACACTAGCATTCAAACTTTCTGTTTTTCCAAGCATTGGAATTTTAACTTTCTTATCAGCCATATCTTGAATTTCTTTTGAAACACCATTAGCTTCATTTCCAATAACAATTACCTTTTTATGATAATCAATATCATAAACACTATTATCAGTATCTAAAGAAGTTACAACAACTTCAAATCCATGTTTTTGCAAATCTTTTAAAGTTGTAACTAAATTCTCACACTTAATTGCATTAACTCTAAAAATTCCCCCCATTGTTGACCTAACAACCTTTGGATTAAAACTATCAGCTGTTTCTTTTGAAAGGATTATTTGATTTAATCCTGCTGCGTCAACCGTTCTTAAGATAGTACCAAGATTTCCTGGATCTTGAATCCCATCTAATGCAACAATGAAATCCTGATTATAATCTATATTACTTGTGTTATTCTCTCTATTAACTACAGCCAAAATCCCCTGTGGATTTGAAACATCAGTTAACGAATCAAAGATTTTTTCTGTAACATAAATACACTTATACTTAGCAATCTCATATAACAACTTTTTATCAATAGTTCCATCATTAACGCAATCCTCGCAAACAACAACACTATCAATATCAGTATCTTCCTCAATAGCCTCAGCCACAAGCTTAATCCCCTCAACCACAAACTGATTCTTTTCATCACGAAATTTCTTTTCTTTAAGCTTTTTTATACTCTTAACAACCTCATTATCTTTACTAGTAATAACCTGCATTTTTCAAATAACTCCTTTCTAAATCTTGAAACATTTTTGGACGGTCTTTTTTGTTTCATTTTTGAAACATTTAACTCCGTCCCCAAATGTTTCACTCCACACTCACTCGGAGAAAAGAATTAATATTTTATAAAAAGTAATTCCCGACCTGAGCCCCAAAACATCTAACCCAACCAGTTATCGTACCACTCACCTCGAACAACCACACACTCCACCGCGTTTGAAGGGATTACTTTTTATAAAAAATTAATTCTTTTCTCTCGGCAACACACCCAAAAGAAACCTCTTAATCTCCCCAAACTGCTCCGAAACCTTCAAAGCCTTACTTTTTAATGTAATATACGGATCTTTTCCTGGAGAAAAACTAACCAAATTCCCATACTCCTTAATCAAACCATCCACAACCGAAAAATCAAACTTACCACTATCAAAATAAAACACAAATCCACTATTTTTCTTAGACAACTTGATAATATTAGCCTTTCTGCACAACTCCTTAATTCTAACAATCTCAAGCAAATTCTCCACTTCTGAAGGAATATTACCATATCTATCAATCAACTCATCAACAATATTAGCAATATCTTCCTCAGTCCTGCACAAAGCAATATCTTGATAAATCTCAATTTTCTGACTAGAATCACTAATATACTCATCAGGAATATAACTTGAAATATTCAAATCAATTTGTACATCTACTTCCTCTTGAACTTCAATTCCTTGCATTTCTTTAATAACTTCATCCAGCAATTTACAATACATTTCATATCCAACTTGCTCCATATGACCATGTTGAATCTCACCAAGCAAGCTTCCAGCGCCTCTTATTTCCAAATCACGCATAGCAATTTTGAAGCCTGAACCAAACTCAGTAAACTCTTTTATAGCCTTCAAACGTTTATCTGCAACTTCCGACAACAATTTATCTGGCTTATATGTGATGTACGCATAAGCTTGTTTATCACTTCTACCAACTCTTCCACGAATTTGATATAGCTGTGCTAACCCAAGTCTATCAGCATTTTCAACAATTATTGTATTTGCATTTGGAATATCTATTCCAGACTCTAGAATTGTTGTACACACCAACACATTTGTCTTTTTGTTTATAAAATCAAACATAATATCTTCAATTTCTCTCCCTGTCATTTGCCCATGTGCAAAAGTCACTTCCGCTTCTGGCACAAGCTGAGAAATCTCCATTGCCTTTTTAGCAATATTTTCAACATTATTATACAAGTAAAATACTTGCCCATTTCTTTCCAATTCTTTTGTAATTGCTTCTTTTATAACATCTTTATCATACTCTAAAACATATGTCTGAACAGGCTTTCTTGCTTGTGGTGGTTCATATATAACAGACATATCTCTAACACCAACAATAGACATATGCAAAGTTCTTGGGATTGGTGTAGCAGTCATAGTTAAAACATCGACACTATTTTTTAATTGCTTAATTTTTTCCTTATCTTTAACACCAAATCTATGCTCTTCGTCTATTATTAACAATCCTAAATCCCTGAATTCAACATCTTCGCTTAAAATTCTGTGAGTTCCTACAACAACATCTGCCTCACCTAATTTTAACTTTTTTATGGTATTTGATTGTTCTTTCTTAGTTCTAAATCTATTTAATAATTCAACATTAATTGCAAACTCTTTCATCCTGCGTTTAAATTCTTCATATTGTTGATTTGCAAGAACTGTTGTAGGTACAAGATATGCAACTTGCTTATGATCCATTACAGCTTTAAATGCAGCACGAATTGCAACCTCCGTTTTACCATAACCAACATCACCACACAAAAGTCTGTCCATTGGTTTTGGCTGCTCCATATCTTTCTTTACTTCCTCTATACAACGTAATTGATCCTCTGTTTCAACATACTCAAAATTTTCTTCAAACTGTTTCTGCCAATCTGTATCTTTGCTATATGCATGACCTTTTATTTTTTCTCTTTTTGCATATAATTCAATAAGTTCCCTTGCTACTTCTCTTAAGTTATTTTTAACTCTTGCCTTAACCTTAGACCAGTCTTTTCCACCTAGCTTATATATCTTAGGTGTTCCTTCTGAACCAACATATTTTCTTATTGTATCCATGTTGGTAGTTGGAACGTAAAGGATGTCATCATCTTTATATCTTATTTTTACATAGTCCTTTATGATATTATCAGCTTTTATTGTATTAACACCAATATATTGACCAATTCCATGTGTTTGATGCACAACGTAATCACCAATTCGTAAATCAGCAAATACAACTTTTTCTCCCTCTTTGAAGTCTTTGGCTACTTTTTTCTTCTTTACTGGAATAGATGTAAAGAAATCTTCGCTTGAAATAACTATTAAATCTAAATCGTAGGCTTCAAAACCTGATGTTAATGCTCCTGTAGATATAATTACTTTTCCCTTTGATAGTTCGTCCACTTTTTTAGTAAATGTATTTTCAATGTTTCTGTCGCTTAATAAAATTCCTATCTTCTTTGCATTTTCTTCACTACCACCTAATATTAAGATTTTCTTTTTCTTTCTTAT
>JAFUYJ010000024.1 GCA_017470645.1 Clostridia bacterium | reverse complement strand
TCCACAAACTTTTGATATAAGTTCAGCTTCATATTATACATTCTATTTTGACAAAACCACTTTTTCAATTGAAAATAGGCTTATGGTTAATGAAGGAAGTACAGCTGAAGGATACACGGAATATAATCCAATTGAACTATGCAAAATAGGCGACTACGAAGATATACTATTCAAAAATGTAGTAGAAGATGAGAATTATAATGCAGAGTTAGACAGTGGAGCTTGGTATAAGAAGGAAGTAATTGATAAACACATATTTAATGGAAGTTCTGATGACACATATAATTTAAATGCAGACAATACTACTACATTGGCAGTAAACTTATTACCTAACAAAGTAGATATACCTACATTCAAGTACAACAATGGAAATATTAACTCAATGTATTGTGATAAATTTAAATATAATTTCGCTGCGAGTGACTTTGAGCATATCTATATCACGGGAGCACTAAAAACAGATAACAATAATTTCTATGGAAACGTTAGGTTATATATTGATAAAAGCAGACTAGAAGGCTATTCATCATCTTTAACAAATGAGCAAAAAATAACATTATTAAAAAATTATTTGAATGCAAATCCTATCACAACATATTACATATTAAGGTATCCAACTTACACCAAAATCACAGACCCAACCCTAATCTCACAACTAGAAGCATTAAGAAAAGCAAAATGGTTCAAAGGAGTAAATCATTGGTGGACAGAAACGGAGAACTTAGAGCCTGCGCTTGAAGGAACATACAAGCAAGAACTAAGCGGAAGTGAGGTGCCTTAGATGGATGTAGCAACAGTAATAGCAATAATAACTACCATTATAGCAATAGTAGGAATGGTACTGGGAATTGCGAGTTGGTTATCAACTCGTGATTCTAAAACTGATAAAGATGCAGAGTGGAAAGGTACAGTCAATGCAAAACTTGATACGCTTATTTCATTAAATGCAGATGTGTCAAATGCAAAAAATAAATTACAAGACCACGAAACGAGAATATGTATTATAGAAAAAGTTATTGATACAAAGGAGTGATTTTTATGAATTGGAATGAAATCAAAGAAAGATTAAAAAGTCCAGTTGTTTGGACAGCAGTTTTAATGCAAGTTGCTTTAATAATTGCTTTGTTCAACAAAGAGTTATCTGAGACAATTAAAATAATTGGGACAAGTATAATAGAGATACTTACTTTATTTGCAATATTAAATAATCCTAGCGATAAGAGTAATTTTTAGGAGGTATAAATTATGGAAGATGGGTTAGTAATTGAAGAAGTTGAATTTTCAGAAGAACTTTATCAAAAGAATTTACAGGAAAATGATTTTAGCAACAAAATCACAGATGGAATAGGAGATGATGTCGATGCAACTAACTAGGTTGATGGTTCCACAATCAAAGTGGAATATAAAATGTCCTTATACTATGGAAGCTGATGGAATATGCGTGCATAATACGGCCAATAAGGCTAGTGCAATGGCTGAAGTTTCATATATGATAGGAAATAATAATCAAGTATCATATCACTATGCTATTGATGATTATAGAATTGTGCAAGGTGTTGAAGAAAATAGAAACACATGGCACGCTAGCGACGGTGGAAATGGTAAAGGAAATAGAAAAAAGATTTCTATTGAAATATGCTATTCAACTGGAGATTTAGAGCAATTTAAGAAAGCAGAATTATTAGCTGCAAAATTTATTGCATATAAATTAAAAGAAAAAGGTTGGGGAATAGATAGAGTTTCAAAACATCAAGACTACTGTGGAAAGTATTGTCCTCATAAAACACTTGATTTAGGTTGGGAAAGATTTTTAAATCTAATTAGAGCTGAATTAGGACAAATACAAACATCAACTCCAACGCAAGAGCCTGCTCAATCTACAACTACAAATTATCTTGTAAGAGTAACTGCAGATGTTCTAAATGTTAGAGATGGAGCTGGAACAAATTATAGAGTTAATACAACAGTGCGTCAAAACGAGGTATATACAATTGTGGAAACACAAGGAAATTGGGGTAAACTAAAAAGTGGTGCAGGATGGATTTGCTTAGATTATGCACAAAGGAAAGATTCAACAAGCACTACAACTCCTCCACAAGCAAACAAATATGTTTTAGGTTTATATGTTGTAAATGCAAGTGGATTAAATGTACGTTCTGGACCTAGTACTGGTTATGGAATAAAAAAGGTATATGCGAGAGGAACGAAGTTTGACACATATGAAATAAAAAATAACTGGGCAAGAACTCCTAGCGGTTGGGTTTGTTTAGATTATTGTAATTTACTAAGAAAATATTAAACTTGACAATATAAAATTACACTATATAATGTAAATATAGCATTTGTTTGTTTAGTTTAACACTAAACTAAAGAGAGGTAGGTCAACACGATCTACCTCTTTTTTTGACTTTACTGATATAATATGATATAATATCCGTCCGAGGTGTAGAATGAATTTAGATAGAAAGATAGAAATAGAAAAAGAAATATTAAATAAGTTAATTGAAGCTAATGCAGACTATAATCTTATATTAAAGCAGAGTCAGAAGTTAGATAAGCTTATTGTTGAGAGAATAAGACAATAAAGTATATGTCTTTGTTATGAAAATGGCTTAAAATCGATTTTAAAAGCAATCAATTTCAAAATATTGATATGTCAACATTTTTTTGCTATATACAAAAATTTTTAATAATGATATAATACCTTTAATATATTTTAGGAGGTTATTATGAAACATATAAAGCTAACATATGGAAATGATGGATTTAAAGAAATACAAAAATTTTTGAGTGAAAATAATAAGGAAGGATATACATTATCATTATATGATATGATAACACAAACAACTACAGAGATTGAATGTACATTTAATGAAATATTGCCTATTATAATGCAAGCAACAAATATGGAAAAAGATTTTCCTGAGTGGATAGGCATAAACGAATTAACAAAATCATATGTTGTTGGATTAAATTTTACAAGAGGTAGATTGCATACTTTATCTAATTATAAATATGTTAATGGAAATCTAGTAGAAATAGAATAAAAAATTAACACTTTTTTAACACTTTAGTTTGAGATAACTCAAAATAACTTGAAACAACTTTCAGTTACAATTGGCAAGATTTCGCTATTTTTAGGTGTCTAAAAATATGAGAAAATAACTTCATAAAAAACAGTAGG
>JAFUYJ010000007.1 GCA_017470645.1 Clostridia bacterium | reverse complement strand
GTATGGTTAAGTGATAATAATGCAACAACATTTACACTAGGAACAAATGATTCACAAGTTGTATCATCAGCAAGTGCAACACCAGCAGTAATTGCTACTGGAACATCAGGAGAAGGTGTTGATGTAAACGCTGGTACATTTAACTTCTATGATGGTGTTGTAAAAGGTGCTAATAATAAATCTATAAATGGAGATGTTACAGGTAAACCATCAGGATATGAGGTACAAAAAACAACTTCAACAGTAAATCAAGTAACAACAGAAACTGCAATATTAGTTCCAAAATTAATTACCAACGGAGCATTAACAACATTAAATGCTAAATATAACACAGGTACATGGAATGGAACACACGATTCATCTGCTACAACTTGGACAGCCTTAAGTGGTGCAAATGGTACAAAAACTGCGGGAACATGGGGAGATAATTATCTTCATGTGTCTGGAAAATCTGTCAATCTAGGTCAAATGAATCCTAGTCCATCAGAAACTATTCAGGTAACATTCTCTGTAGATGCATTAGGAAGTATAGATCAATGGATAATATCTAACTCAAAAAGTTCAGGTTCTACTGCATATGGTGGAGGTATATATATTGATAAAACAGAATATAAAATAAAAGGAAGAATTACAGTAAGTGACGGTACAACAACTTCAGTAAAATATCCAAGTTCAGAAGTGGTTGTTGAACCTGGGGTGGTATATGATGCAGCGTTAACGTATGATGGCACAACAGCAAAAATATATGTAAATGGAGTTAGTAGAACATATAATTATAATATAGCTATACGTCAACCAATTGATACAACTGAAATGGTTATAGGATCTCTTCCATCAGGAGCTGCTTCATCTTTGTTTGCTGGAAATGTATATTCAGTTGCAGTATATGATAGAGTCTTAACAGCAGATGAAATATTACACAATGCTAAAGCAGGATTTACAACAGCAGGTGAGGATATTTCAACTCTTGGAACAGCAGCAGCTACATCTTCAACACAAAGTCTTCAAACGTCAAGTGGTAAGTCACTAATGTCATTTGCTAAATCAAAAGTTTTAAGTTTGAATGTAGATAATTCTACATCTCAAGAAACAGAAGATAACAGTAATACTGATGCTTTAACAAAAGAAGAAACAATTACTATGGAAACACCAAAAGTTGCACAAATTAGTGGAACAGATTACTCTACTATTAGCGAAGCCATCATGGCCGCTAATAGTGGGGACACTATAAAAGTATTAGAAGATTTGAATTTAACCGAAGAAGTTGCCATAGAATTAGGCAAAGATATAATAATTAATTTAAACGGTAAAACTATAACAAGTACTTCTAATAACACAATAAATAATAAAGGTACATTGACAATTCAAGGAAACGGTATTATTAAAAATGAAGTTGAAAATGGAGTAGTTATTTATAATACAGGTATCCTTAATATAGAAAATGGAGTTATTACAACAGCAGCTAATGGTGGAAAAGCGGTATTTAATGATAATTCTGATGGAACTTTTGGGGACACTGATAAAAAGTCTCAAGACTTCAGAAAATCATTCATTAAGAAATCTAATGAATCTAAAGGATCTTTCAACATGAAAGGTGGAAAGATTGTTACAGAAGGAATTGGTTCAATCGGTATCTACAATGTTAATAATTCAGTATCTGTAATAACAGGTGGTATTATTGAAACAAGAAATTACGCAAGTAAAGGTATTTATAATGATTCAACACTTGGAATTGCTAACGCTAAAGTTATCATTTCAGATGAAGATTCAATTGGTATCTACAATGCTAGCGCAGCAGAGTCTTGTATAATAAAAGAATCTGAAATTACAGTTGAGGCAGAAGAAATTGAAGATTATGAATTGATTAAGAATACAGACCAATTCAAGGAAGAATTAGAGAAGATGAAATCAAGCTATGGTATCTACAATGATAGCGATAGCGAGGTATTAATTGAAACTGCAACAATTAAAGTCGAAAGATTAAAAGGTGTTGGTATTTTGAATAATGCCAAAGGTACAATTACCTTGGGTTATGATGAATCTATAGACGATGAAAATATTGAACTTAACACTGCATCACCAATTGTCTATGCAATTGCCGACAATACAACAGCTATAATCAACAGCAAAGAAGGTACAATTAATTTCTATGATGGTAAAGTCCTTACCACAAGTAGTATAAAAAACATACCTACTAGTGTTTTAAAGAATTACGAAATCTATGAAGAATTAAGTTCTAATATAATAAGTACTGCATTGAGGTTGATTGAAGAGAATTTTGGGGACACTGACAAAAAGTCTCAAGAAACGGAAAACAGTTCAGAGAGTACAGATGTAGTTAATGGTGAAACCAACTCTGATGTAGAAGATAAATCAACCAAGGAAGCAAAATTTACCGAGGTAAGTACACCTAGCCAAAATGCTGAGTCAAGTGAGCAAAACACATCTGATCAAAAGAACAGTTCAAGCGAAGAAAGTAATGTAAAACCTGAAGAAAGCACAGAGAGTGCAGAAAATGGTGATAAGAGCGCTAGTGATAACGGTTCTGTAGAAACGGATGATGCTAAAGAGACAACTGAGCAAAGTTCTGATGAATCTAAAGGGGATGAAAATTAGGACTGGAGTTTGAAAATAAATCTATTTTAATGGGCTAACTTTTGGAGTAAAGTTAGTCCATTTTTTATGAGATTTTTTGTGGATGTTTTAAGGGACACTGGCAAAAAAATTAAGAGCTTGATGTTTTTTACCAGTGTCCCTTAAAACATCCACAGAATGGATTGTGTCGAATTTTGACGAACGATTTTTCTTGAAATATACTAATCTGTAGCGTATAATATATTCATAAATTTATATAAATTTTAAAATTTTCTAGTGAATTAATTCGTTAATTAAAAGTATTAAATTACCAAATGAAATTAAATTTTCAAAATTATTTTATTCAATAATAATTATTAATCTGGCACATTCGCCACAAATCCAAGGGAGGAAATCATATGAGTGAAAACAAACTTCTAAAAATTACAAATGATTATATTTTTAAACGTACATTTGGCTATAAAGAAAGTGGGGAGGTGACAAGAGTATTACTAAGAGATGTATTAACAGATGATGTAAATGCAATAGAATTAAATAATCAAACAATAACTGAAAAAGAGTTAATGGACGACAAAGTTGGAATAATGGATATAAAAGCCGTATTAAATGGAAGCACAGAGTGTGATATAGAGATGCAGGTGGTAAATCAGCACAATATTGAAAAAAGAGTATTGTTTTACTGGGCAAAGATGTACACGCAAACGATAAAAGAAGGAAGTAAATATAATGACCTAAAGAAGTCGATATGTGTACTAATAGCAGATTTTGAATTGGATGGGTTAAGTGAAATTAAGAAATACATAACCAAATGGAATATAAGGGAAGAAGAGTACAAATCAGTTATATTGACAGACGTTTTAGAAATTGTTATAATTGAGTTACCAAAGTATATGAAATATGCTAAAAAAGAGAAAAGAAAAAATTTAAATCTTTGGTTAGAATTCTTTAAAAATCCAGAGGTGAAAATAATGTTAAATGAAAATGATGAGAAAGATATAAAAGAGACAAAAGATGCAATTAAAAAGGCTCAAGAAAATTTAGAAAAGATTAGCAAAGATGAACATGAAAGGTATCTTGCAGAATTAAGAGAAAAATATATTAGAGATCAGGTTGCTGTGCAAGAATATGGATATATAAAAGGAAGAGAAGAAGAAAAAATTGAAATTGCAAAGAAAATGTTAGAAAATGGATTAGACTTTGAAATTATATCTGCTACAACAGGATTAAGTGAGGAAGAAATTAAAAAACTGTGAAACTTTTAGGGACACTGACAAAAAGTTTCAGAAAAACAATATGGGGGATTTATAATAAAAAATTATAAATCCTTTTTTTGTATATTTATATAATATAAAGGAGTGATTATTATGCCTAGAATAGCCAGGAAAGATTTAAATACGCCATATCTACATGTAATGATACAAGGAGTTAACAAAGAATATGTTTTTAACAACAATTACTATAAAGAAGTATATTTAAAAACAATTGATGTGCATAAATCAGACTATAATCTTGAAATCTTAGCATATTGTATGATGAATAATCATGCACATTTTGCTTTTTACGTTGAGGATAAAGTTGAGCTTGCAAAATTAATGCATAAAGTAAATACTAAATATGCGAAAATGTATAACGAAAAAAACAACAGATGTGGTGTTTTGTTTAGAAACAGATATCAAATAGAGCCAATCTATAATGTAAAACACTTAGTAAACTGTATTAATTACATACATCAAAATCCCGTTAAAGCCGGTATAGTTTCGAAATGTGAAGATTATAAGTATTCGTCATTTAAAGATTACCAAACGAACAAAGGTCTTGCAAAAAGTAGGGTGTTGGCAAATGTTTTCGGTGGGAATTGTGATTACATGAAATTATTTGCAAAAGAATGTGGAAAAATATTTATTGACGTTGACAAACCGAACAAATCAACAATTGATAGTCATATATTGAGTGGTATGGTCGAATTCAAAACAGAGTATAAAGATAGTTTGGCAGACATTTTTAGCGATAGAAGAGAGTTAGAACGTTTATTTAAATATTTAAAGGTTGTTTGTGGAATTAAGTATGCTGATATTGGCAGGTTTTTTGATATTAACAAGAGTACCTTGAATAGAATAAAACAGGGATAGTATGAACTTTTGGGGACACTGACAAAAAGTTTCAAGCTTTGAAACTTTTTGTCAGTGTCCCCAAAAGTTTCAAAAAAATCGTGGAATATTTAACATTAGCTAAACAACAGCAACACCAATACAATAAACAAATAGTCATCTTGAATACCCTCTTGATACAAAAAAAGCAAGATGGAGAAAATTAATAAATCATCAAAATAAATTTTTAATCCTAAAATCTCGAAAAGAACTTCATTTTCTATACTAGAATTTTCAACATTATTTGTATTGAATTTAGTCTTATTGTTAATACTTATATTTTTAGATGAAACATTATAGTTATCGGTATGTACAGATGTACGATGTTCTGAGGGATGGTTTCTGTTATTTGAAAAATTAGCACTATTAACCATATTATTGCGGGTATGATTATGACTGTTATGTTTTAATGAATTCCTATTATTATTATGCTTAGAATGCTGGAAATGTGATGGATTCACTAGATCATCGGAAAAAACAGGAATATAATTAAACATTTTTTTTATCATCACCTACATTTCCTAAGGGATTCATAATTTCAAAAATTTTACCCATTTTCATTAGCTGTATATATTGGTCAACCTTACTCTTTCTACTTTCTTTTAAATATGGCTTTAAGGAAAGTAGTAGATTTGTTCTAGAATCATTTTGCGTGTTATTCATGGAATTCATAATTTGTTGTATTTTAATAATGGTGTTCATATCTATGTTGCTAAAATTATTTGTACTTGAATTATTTGATTTGCTACGTGAAGAAGTACTATCATCAGTATCGTTCATTTTTTGATTGTTAGTACTGTTATGTTTTTGGGTAGTACTACTATTGCTAGTATTATTAGTCATAGAGTTAAGCATGTTCCTAATATTCTCAGGCATTTCTTGCTCACCATTCATCATTTTACTAAAATTCATAAGCATTTCTGACATATCCTCATTCAAAACAAATCACCTACATTTCGTACTTATTATATAAAATCTCAATATCATTATATGCACATAAGAATTAAAATGTGCTTGTAAAAAACTCTTAGAACTTTTGGGGACGGGGAACTTTTGGGGACACTGACAAAAAGTTTCAATGCATGAAACTTTTG
>JAFUYJ010000023.1 GCA_017470645.1 Clostridia bacterium | reverse complement strand
TTTCCAAAACCAAGAGTGACCACAATTATATATATTTTATTCGTTCCGCCCCAACTGCGAACTAAGAGTAAGAATCTTTCGTGCAAGATGGAATGTAATGGTATGACATGTATGTCTTTTGCACGGAATCTTCTAACTCTTACTAGCTTGTCGGTCCCCACCTTAACTCCACTCATAAAATATATATAATTGTGGTCACTCTTGGTTTTGGAAAACGGCTACCTGCAAAAGTAATTACCTACAACCACTCCCCATTTTTCCTAATATAAAACCTCTTATAAACCTGAATAAACACAACATAAACAACCATTAAAAAAGCCATCCAAACCAAATAAATACCCGGCAATTTACTCAAATCGAAAATCGTAGCAACATCTGTAAACGAAATAACTAAAGTAATTATAACAATTGCAGCAGTTGAAACTAACAATTGTTTTGAAGATTTACTTTTAATAAACGGAGTCTTACTTGTTCTAATCATATGAATAATTAATGTTTGTGACAAAATCCCAAAAGCAAACCAACCTGTTTGGAACAATACCGCTTTTTCAACTGAATTAAATTTTAGTACAAACCATAAAACAACAAAGCATAAAATATCCAAAATCATACTAATTGCACCAAATGCAAACATAAATTTCTTAAGACCTTTTGTATTCCATGTTTTTGGCTTTTTTATATATTCTTTATCTACGTTGTCAAAAGGCATTCCAAGCTGTGCAAAATCATTTAATAAATTTTGTATTAGAATGTGAATTGGTAGCAATGGTAAGAATGGCAAGAAAATGCTTGCAATGATTATAGAAAGCATATTTCCGAAATTTCCACTTGTAGCCATTTTTAGGTATTTAAGTAAGTTTGTAAATGTTTTTCTTCCTGTTATAACTCCCTCTTCTAATACATTTAAATCTTTTTCTAGCAATATAATATCAGCTGTTTCTTTTGCAATATCAACAGCCGTATCTACTGAAATTCCAACATCTGCTTGTTTTAATGGAGGACTGTCGTTTATTCCATCTCCCATGTATCCAACTGTATTCCCATTTTCTTGATATATTCTTACGATACGTTGTTTTTGTATAGGTGATAGTTTTGAATATAAGTGGCAATCTTTTACTTTTTCTCTTAATTCATCATCAGTTAACTCTTCAACTTCTTTTCCTGTTAATCTATTTTGTACAGTAATTCCAACTTTTTTACATACATTTAAAGCAACACCTTCACTATCTCCTGTTAAAACAACTGTATCAACTCCATGGGATTTCAAAGCTGAAATTGCTTGTTTTGCGCTTTGTTTTGGTGGATCTAAAAATCCCACAAATCCAATTAATACCATGTCACTTTCATCTTGAACGCCAAAATTTTCTACTCCATGAATTTTATTTTTTTGAGCAACAGCTAAAACTCTTAAACCATCATGATTGTGTTTTTCATAAACTTTATATGCTCTTTCTCTTAACTCATCTGTCATTTTTATGGCTTGTCCATCAATATCTATAAATGAACAAATTGCCATTATTTCATCAACTGCACCTTTTGTAATTAATTGACGTTTTCCAGTGTCATCTCTTAAAACAACACTCATTCTTCTCCTTGAAAAATCAAATGGAATCTCGTCTTCTCTTACATATTTTTCTTTTAATATGTTTAGTTTTTCTTTTTCAGCTCTTGAAATGATTGCCACGTCTATTAAATTTTTAAGCCCTGTTTGAAAATAACTATTTAGAAATGCATGTCTTAAAATTCTTATACTTTCATTTCCAGAAACATCCATGTACCTTTCTAGAACCACTTCATCCTCAGTTAAAGTTCCTGTTTTATCTGTGCATAATATGTTCATTTGCCCAAACGTTTGAATTGCACTTAGTCTTTTTACAATAGTTTTCTTTTTCGACATTTCGACAGCACCTTTTGCAAGTGTTGACGTTGTAATAACTGGAAGCATTTCAGGTGTTAATCCTACAGCAATGGTAATTGCGAAAATAATTGCAGACCATATATCTTTCTTAGTTGCAAGATTTGCTACAAGAATTATTGGTAGCATTACAACCATGAATTTTATTAATAATTTTGAAATGCTATCAACGCCTTTTTCAAAACTATTCTTTTCATTTACAGTATATAAAGATTTAGCCATGCTTCCAAAATAAGTATTGTTGCCTGTTGCTAATATTATCGCAGTTGCACTACCACTTACTATGTTTGTCCCCATGAACCCTATGTTTGATATATCTGTTATATCTTCATTTCCTTTGGTATAACTGAATTTTTCAACAGGATTTGACTCGCCTGTTAGTGAGGCTTGGTCTATAAATAAATCCTTTACTTCTAAGAATCTTACATCTCCTGGTATCATGTCACCTGATGAAAGCTTTACTATATCTCCTGGAACTATGTCTTCTACATCAATTGTAGACTGAACTTCGTCTCTTATTACTTCCATTTTGTTAGTAATCATTTTCTTTAATCTTTTGGCTGCATTATCTGATTTGGTTTGCTGCATTAGTGAAATTATTGCTGATATTAGAATTGTGCCAACTATTAAAGAAAAAGTAGCATAGTCTTTTTTTGTTGCTATAATTACATCTGTTACAAAAGTAATTACCGCTACTAACATCAAAACTATATTGAAGGGATTGATGAATGCTTCTCTTAATTTATGCCAAATTGTATTTTCATTTTTTATTTCTATTGTATTTTTTCCGTACCTATCTAGACGGTCTTCTACCTCAACAATGCTAATACCTGCGTATGATGTTCTGTACTTTTCAAATAGTTTCTCTACTTCGAGCTTACTGTTTTCTCTTAAACTTCTTTCTACAATTTTTGTTTTTTCGCTTAAGCTTTCTTTTTTCATCTAATCGCCTCCTCTTTTGTAGAACTTTTTGGAGTCGCCCCAAAAGTTTCAAAAATTTCATCTTAATCCGTAATATCTGGATCCAAAATAATATTATAATTATACTCTGGGAATTTTTCTTTCATTTTATCTGTTATTTCAGTTTGAATTCTCTTTTTATCTTCAGCATCAAAATCTATTATTAAATCAAAAAACACATTTGATTTTTCCTTATCTACATAGAAGCCGTGAATCTGTAATATTTCTTTATACTCTCGTACTATGTTTTCCAGTTCATTTTTTATTATACCAAATTCTCCCTTATCATTTGCAGCATATATTCCAATTGTAACTGTAATTCCAAATTCTTCATAAATCTTATATGCTATTTCTCTTGTTAAAATATGTATTTCGCCGGCGTTCATGTCATTTCTAACTTGAATATGAAATGACGCTATTATTTTAGATGGTCCATAGTTATGAAGGTTTAAATCATATACCCCTTGAACCTCTTTAAATTGTAATACTCTTTGTTTTATTTGATTTGATAGTTCACTATCTGCTCTCTCTCCTAGCATTGAATTAGCCGCTTCTTTTATCATTTCAATTGCTGATTTAATAATGAAAATTGAGATAATAATTCCTAAATAACCTTCTATACTAAAGTGCCAAATAAAGTTTAATATACCTGCAACAAGTGTTGAAAAAGAAAGTACTGCATCCATAAAAGCATCTTGGCCAGATGCAACCAAACTTTGTGAGTTTACATCTTTACCAACTTTTTTCACATATCTTCCTAAAAAGAATTTAACTAATACTGCCACGGCAATTATAATTAATGAAATTATAGAGTAATCTGTTTCTCCCGGATTAATTATTTTAAGAAAAGATTCTTTTATAGCTGTAACACCTGCAAATAAAACAATTGCAGCAATTATTATTGAAGTAAAATATTCAATTCTTCCATGTCCGTATGGATGCTTTTTATCTGGCTGTTTATTTGCAAGCTTTGTTCCTACTATTGTTACTATAGATGAAATTGCATCTGTTAAGTTGTTTACTGCATCCAAAATAACCGCAATAGAGTTAACTATCAGTCCTATTGTTGCTTTAAATGCAACCAAGACTATGTTAGTAATAATTCCTATTATACTTGTTTTTACTATTTTTTTATTTCTATCCATATATATTTCCTCCTTTTATTAGAGTAATTGCAGATTATAAAACACCTAAATGTTCTAATAAAATTTTTACTCCAATCAATATTAAAATACATCCGCCAATTATTTCAGCCTTTCCTTCAAATTTGTCTCCAAACTTATTACCTATTATAACCCCAAATGCAGATAATGTAAATGTTATAATTCCAATTATTATTATGGCTGTAAATATGCTAATTTCAAAGAATGCAAATGTAACTCCTATGGCTAGAGCATCTATGCTTGTAGCAATTGCAAGAATGGTCATCGTTTTTACGTCTATCTTGTCATTTTTATCTTCGCTTTTTTGTTGAAAAGAATCTTTTATCATTTTGCCGCCTATTACAGATAATAAAATAAATGCTATCCAATGGTCAATGTCCACAACTACTTTGCTAAATGTTGTTCCTAAATAATAGCCTAGAAATGGCATCAATGCTTGAAAAATTCCAAAATATAGTGCAATGCACGTAACCTTTTTTAAATCAATATTTTTTATTGAAAGTCCCTTGCAAATCGCCACCGCAAAAGCATCCATAGACAATCCAATTCCAATCAACAAAATTTCAAATATACTCATTTTAATCACTCCAATAAATTTAGATAATATTATTTATTCAGGAAATTACTACTTTATTTCATTACTTTTACATATTTTCAAAAATTTTGTAAATACTAAATTTAACAAAAAATTGGAAAGGATTTTCAGATGAAAAAATACAATGTTTTAAGTCAATTTTACAATAAGTTCATAAAATATACTCCTGCACAAAATAATGACTTTTACCTAACAACTGAAAATAAAAAGGATATAGAAAAAATCCCTATTTCTCCTGCCAATGATCTGGAGCCTAAAACTATTTCAAAAAACTTTACACAAAATTTGAACTATTTGAAAACTAAATATAATAGCCTTATTAACAGTGATGTTGTAATAAGAGAATTCTCATTAATAGCCAATAATACAGAATACATGGCTGCCTTAATTTTTATAGATGGAATGGTTGAAACTCAAGTGGTTAATAACGCTGTTTTAAAGCCATTAATGTTACGTAATAAATCCAACACTTTTTCCGTAACGGATAACGAAGTAATTTCAGAGTTTAATAATAATGATGTTATTATTCGAAAAATAAAAAAATTTAATTTAGAAAAATACATTTATAATCATCTGATTCCGCAGAACAGCGTTGATCTTTTAGATAAATTTGAAGATGTAATGTCTAGCATAAATATTGGAAATAGTATTCTTTTAGTAGATACTCTGGATGTTGCTTTTGATATTGATGCTAAGGGTTTTAAGCAACGTAGTATCAGTTCACCTAAAAACGAGATTGTGGTTCGTGGTTCTCAAGAAGCATTTGTTGAAAGTTTAAGGACTAATACCTCCATGTTAAGGCGTATTGTGAACAACGAAAATCTTGTAATTGAAAACACTTCTGTTGGGAAAATTAGTCAGACTAAAATTGCAGTTTGCTATTTAAAAGATATAGCTAATAATGATTTGGTTGCTGAAGTTAAATATAGAGTTAATAATTTAGATATAGACTATTTAACGTCTTCTGGGCAGCTGGAGCAATTAATTCAAGATAATGGTTCAAGTCTATATCCTCAACTAATTGCAACAGAAAGACCTGATAAAGTTGCAATTCACCTGCTTGAAGGAAGGGTTGCAATTATTGTAAATGACACACCTTACGTGCTCGTAGCGCCTGGAGTTTTGTCAGATTTCATGTCATCACCTGAGGATGCAAATTATAAATATCAATTTTCGAACATGCTGAAATTCATAAGACTTATTGCTGCGTTTTTTGCTTTATATTTACCAGGAATCTATGTGGCAGTTACATCTTATCATCATGAGTTGTTGCCAACTGAATTACTTTTTACTATTGAAGCTGCAAGAGAAACAGTTCCTTTTCCGGTAATATTTGAAATTTTACTTATGGAAATATCCTTTGAATTAATACGTGAAGCTGGTGTGCGTGTTCCATCCCCTATCGGTCCAACCATTGGAATTGTTGGAGGTCTTATTTTAGGAGAAGCTGCTGTTAGTGCCAATTTAGTAAGTCCAATTCTTATTATAATTGTTGCAATTACTGCAATCTGTTCATTCAGTATTCCAGATTTTTCTTTAAATTTTACAATAAGAATTATTAGGTTTATATATATTTTACTTGGATATATGGCTGGCTTTCTTGGGATTGCTGTTGGAATGTTCATACAAATTGTGTTGCTGTGTAACTTGAAATCATTTGGATGTCCATATCTTACACCTTTTATTGTTGCAAATAATAAGCGTAGTTTAACTTCTTATTTCTTGCCACCTATTTGGAAAAGAGAAAATCGTTCTAACACAGTAAGTCCAAAGAAGAAGTATTCTCAAGGAAAAATTAGTATGTTATGGAAAAATAATTGAAACAAAAAAGACCGTGCCGGAATGTTTCAAAAATGAAACAAAAAAGACCGTCCCCAAATGTTTCAAAGAAAGTGAGATTATTATGAATACAGAAAAAATTGGCTATGTTGAAGCAATCGCTTTAATTACTATAGTAATGATTAACAAAATAATTTTAAATACTCCAAAAGATATTATAGCAAACACTGGGTCCGCTTCTTGGCTAAATGTTATTTATATATCAGTCATTTCAATCATTGTAGTTTGCTTTGTAACATACCTCTTAAGAAGATTTCCCGGAAATGACATTTTAGATATTAGTGAATATCTTGGAGGAAAAACTTTAAAAGCAATTATCGGATTAGCTTATATAATATTGCTTTTAATGCTTACAACATCAATTATTAAAAACCTGTCTGAAACACTAAGAATAATTTATTTTAGAACATCACCTATACTTTATATTACATTATTTTTTATAGTTAGCAGTATTATTTGTAACAGATTTCCATTAAAAGTAATTGCTAAAGCAAATTTAATAATCGCCCCTATAATATTTTTTAGTGTAATTATTATACTAGCGTCATCCATTAAAAACTTTATGCCCCAACGTATATTCCCTATTTTAGGATATGGAGTAAATGAAACATTTTTCTCTGGACTTAGTAATATTTTCAGCTTTTCTGGTATTTTATATTTACTTTTTTTACCGCCTTTACTTCATAATCCAGATAAGTTAAAAAGATTGTCGGTTGTTGCAGTTATTATATCCGCAATATATTTGTTTTTGAGTGTAACTTGCTTATTATTATCTTTGTCATTTACTATGCATAGTGATGAATCATTTTCATTATATGTTTTAACAAGAAATCTTGAATATGGAAGGTTTATACAAAGGGTTGATGCAGTATTTATTTTGGTTTGGATTATAGCTATTATTTCTTATATAAATATTCCTGTATCATTATGTATTTATATTTTTAAAAAGTTGACTAATATAAGCGATCCAAACTCTATAAATTATTCTATTAACCTTCTAATTTTAGCTGTTTCAATAATCCCAATTGAATATGCTATTTTTACAAATATTGTTAGTAAAGCCGTTCAGTACTCTTTTTTTGTACTATTCTTTCTAATTAGTATTCCTATTTTGGTTATTGCTAATTTAAAATTAAATTTTAAAAATAAACCACGAAAGGAGCAGTATAGAAATCTGGATAATGCTCAAAAAGCATAGTTTCTTTGATGCTGATTAAATTATGATTACATTTAAAAAAATATTTTTAATTTTTTGTATTTTAATATTTATGCTCACTTCCCTTTCAGGATGTTATGATGCGCGTGGAATTGAAGATTTAGCTTATGTTACAGCACTTGGGATTGATATTAATGACGATAATGTTCTTTCACTTACATTTCAAATTTCAATTCCTGGAACCAGTTCTGAATCTGGTAGTAGTCAATCTAGTAAAACAGAAAATACTACTGTTCAATGTAGTAGTATTGATTCTGGAATTAGCTTGATTAACAGTTATATTAGCAAGCAAATAAATCTATCTCATTGTAAAGTTATTGTATTTTCTGAGAAAATTGCTTCAAAAGGCCTAAATAAATATATAGACACACTTTCAAACAATGTAGAAATACGACCTGATTGCAATATTATTATTTCAAGATGTCCTGCTAAAGATTTTATAGAAAACGCTACTCCTTCTATAGAGACACTAACTGCAAGATATTACGAAGTTGCTCTAAAATCAAGCGAATACACGGGTTATACAACTTCAACCGAGTTAGCTACTTTTGTAAATGATGTTAAAAATTCTTTTACTCAAGCAGTGGCTATTTTGGGCGGAATAAATACTGGCGATGCTGAACTTACTGAGGAACCTTATGTTGGAATTGACGGGAGTTATAAAGCAAACGAATCACCTATTGACGATGTAAACAGTGTCGAAACATTTGGTACTGCTGTTTTTCGCGATGACAAACTAGTTGGTGAATTAACTGGTTTGGAAACAATATGTTTCTTACTAATTTATGATAAAATAGAAATATGTACAATTTCTATTCCTAGTCCATTTAAGCCTGATTCAGAAATTGATTTGTCAATTAGGAAAAGTAAACAACCAAGAATTAATGTTGAATTAGTTAATGGTACACCCTACATCTGCGTTAATTTATTTTTGGAAGCACATGGGCTTACATTAAATGAGAGTGTTGATTATACATCTATTAATGATGTTGGAATGTTAGAAGACTCTGCGGAACAATATTTAAAGATACAAATTACAGACTTCTTATATAAAACATCTAAAGAATTTGATTCTGATATTTGTGGTTTTGGGAAATATGCATTGTCCAAATACCTAACATGGAAAGATTGGGAAGATTCAAAATGGACAGATAATTATAAAAATTCTTTTTTTAACGTTAATGTAAATGTAAGTGTAATTTCAGGTTCAGAATTCGATAAATCACCTTAGTTTGAGAATTTAAATATTTTATTAATTTCTTAGTCTTAGCGTGACTTTAGAAATTTTAGGAGATAGTGAAAATTATGTTTTTGAAAATATTGGTTAGTTTTTTTAGTGTTTTAGTTTTTGTAAAAAATATTTCTTTTTCTATGTATGAATATGATATTAATAAAAACAGCATTGGTGCTGTTTGTGTTGTGGTTGTCAGTTTTGTTAGTTTGATTGTACTCAATGTTGTGTTGTTTTTAATTAAGTTTTGAAATTTGGGACGACGGAACTTTTGGGGACACTGACAAAAAGTTTCAAAACCATGAAACTTTTTGTCAGTGTCCCCAAAAGTTCCTCCTTTTTAAATCCTTGCAAACGAAATTCTTCTCAATTCTTTGTTAGCCTCAATTACCTTAATCTTCATTTTTTCTCCAATATTTAGAACATCTCCACTGTTCTCACCAATTAATTGCTTATGTTCTTCGTCATATACAAAATACTCATCACCTAAGTTCTCGAATCTTACTAATCCTTCGACAGTATTTTCTAATTCTACAAAGACTCCAAATGATGTGATGTTTGATATAATTCCTTCATATTCTTCACCAATTTTTGATTGCATATATTCCGCTTTTTTAATATCCACGCTATCTCTTTCAACTTTTTGTGCAACCTTTTCTCTTTCTGATGAAGTTCTTGCATATTTTGTTGCCTGTTCCGAATATTTTTCTAAGTCATCATCTGATATAGTATAATTTTTTTCTATATATTTAGATATAATTCTGTGTATAAATAAATCTGGATATCTTCTTATTGGTGATGTAAAGTGACAATAATATTTGCTTGCTATTCCAAAATGTCCCCTATTTTCACTTTCATACTGTGCAATTTTTAAAGTTCTTAAAATCAGATTTGAAACAACTCTTTCTTCTGGTTTGCCTTTAACTTCATCTAACACTTCTGCAAAAGCTTTTGGATGTATGTTGTCTTTTCCTGCTTTAATTTTATAACCAAGATTCCAAATGAAAGTATTAAGTTCTCGTATTTTATCTATGTCCGGCTCTGGATGAACTCTATATATAAATGGAGCTTCTAGCCAATAAAACTTCTCTGCAACAGTTTCATTTGCTATTAACATAAATTGCTCTATTATCTCATTTGCAAATGTAATTTCATATTTTTTTACATCAACAGCTACTCCATTTTCATCTAATATTATTTTACTTTCTGGCACATCTAAGTCTAAACTACCATCTTTAACCCTTTTATTTTTTAGTATAGTAGCCAATTCCGCCATTAGCTTAAAATGATTGAAATATGGTTTATATTGCAAGGTTAATTTTTCATCAACCGTATACTCAGATTCTTTACTAATATTTTCAATAATCTTTGCATCTACTTTATCATTTTCATTAAACAATTTATTTGAATTTAAATATTTTAAAATAGCATAAACTCCAGTATAACTCATTCTTTTAGTTACATTTATAATAGTCTTTTGAATATCTGAAGAAACAACTTGTCCTTTATTATTAATCTCCATTATAACTGATAAAGCAAGCCTATCTTGCCCTTCATTTAAACTACATATTCCATTTGATAATTCTTTTGGAAGCATTGGAATAACTCTATCCATCATGTATACACTAGTCCCTCTAATAACAGCTTCTTTATCTAACTGAGTACCTTCTCTTACATAATTGCTAACATCTGCAATATGAACGCCTAAAACATAGTTTCCTTCTTCATTTTTTTGAACACATATAGCGTCATCAAGATCTTTCGCATCTTCCCCATCAATTGTGAATATCTCTTGATTTCTTAAATCTAGCCTAGTTTTTAAATCGTGCTCTGTAATATTTATATCTAACCCCTTTGCTTCTTTTAAAACTGGTTCTGGAAATTCATATGGTAAATTATATTCTTTTACTAATGAAAGCATATCTATCCCTGCTTCGTCTCTATTTCCTAAAACCTCTATTACCTTTCCTTCAGCCTTTTTTCCTTTTTCGGCAAATTTTGTTATCTTAACTACTACCTTTTGGTTGTTTTTTGCATTTCCAAAGTCCTTTTTAGAAATGAAAACATCAGTGCCAAAATTCTTGTCATCCGGAACTACAAAACCAAAGTTTCTACTGTTTTGAAATGTACCAACTAATGTATTTTTTCCATGTTTTATAATTTTAATAATCTTTCCCTCTTCATGTGTATCTAAACTTGTCTTTTTATTTTGAGACTTCTCACTTTTATCTTTTAATTCCATAATTTGAACTACAACTTCATCTTCATTTAAAGCTTTATGCATATTATCTTTGGATATAAAAATCTCCTCATCAGAATCATTAATTTTTACAAACCCGAATCCCTTGGAATTAAGCCTTAAAACTCCCGTTTTATATACATTTTCATCAATCAACATATATTTTCCTTTTTTAGTTTGTTGAATTTTAAATTCATTTTCCAATTCATTCAAAATTTGGTGGAACTCAGAATATTTCTGTTTTGGAACACCCAAAATAAACGCTAATTCCTTAGCTTTCATTGGCACATACTGTTCACTTTTCATAAAATTTAAAATAATTTCTTTGTTTTCTTCCATATTTTCCTTCTTTCTTATTAATGAAAAATTTTGCAACGGTCTTTGTGAAACTAAAAGACCGTCCCCAAATGTTTCAAAAGACCCACAAAACATTGCAAGGGCACCTTCCTTCTATAGGATGATGCCCTTTAATAGTTTATAATTTCGGAAGGTATCCAAAAAATCACATTACATTTATAATACCTAAAACTATTGTCATAACAATAAATATAATTCCTAATGTAACTGTTGATCTTTTCATTTTACCTTCTTTAGTTCTTCCTTTATTTTTTTCATAGAAATTACTTGTAGAAGAACCCATTATAGCTTCTGAACCTCCATTAGCATCTTTAGTTTGTATTGTAGCTATTATTATTAAAGCTATACAAATTATAATATAAATTGCTGATACTATATATTTTACTACTGTCATTTCTTACACTCTCCATTCACATATTTTTTCATTCGCTTAATTTTAGCATATCTTTTTATAAAAAGCAAATAATTTATGATTATTTTTGAATACTTTTGTAACGATTTGATTCTAATTAAGCTGTTTCTGTTTTACTGTCTTGTTTTGTTCTAATTCTTTTTACTGTTTTATTTTTTTCTTTATTATTATTTATAACAACAGTTGGTTCTACACCATTTATAACAGTGTCTTTTGTTATTATACATTTTTCTATATCGGGATTTGATGGAATGTCAAACATTATATCTCTCATAATGTCTTCTAAAATTGCACGTAATCCTCTAGCTCCTGTTTTTCTTTCTATTGCTTTATCTACTATTGCTTCTAATGCTTCATCTTGGAATTCTAATTCAACTCCATCTAATTCAAATAGTTTCTTATATTGTTTTACTAAAGCATTTTTAGGCTCAGTTACAATTTTTATAAGTGCCTCTCTATCTAAATCTTGAAGAGTTGCCACTATTGGCAATCTTCCAACAAATTCAGGAATCAATCCAAATTTTAATAAATCTTGTGGTAATAATTCACTAAATACCTTTGTTTTATCTATTTCTTTTGCACTTTCTATTTTTGCTCCAAATCCTATAGTTTTTTTGCCAATCCTGTCATTTATTAATTTATCCAATCCTTCAAAAGCTCCACCACAGATAAATAATATGTTTTCTGTATTTATTTGGATAAACTCTTGATGTGGATGTTTTCTTCCACCTTGAGGTGGTACTGATGCCGTTGTACCTTCAACTATTTTTAATAAAGCTTGTTGTACACCTTCACCACTAACATCTCTTGTGATAGATGGATTTTCAGATTTTCTTGTAATCTTATCTATTTCATCAATATAAATTATTCCTCTTTCTGCCTTAGCAACATCATAATTAGCTGCTTGAATTAGTTTTAATAATATGTTTTCAACATCTTCTCCAACATATCCAGCTTCTGTTAATGTTGTAGCATCAGCAATTGCAAAAGGAACATTAAGAATTTTAGCTAATGTTTGAGCTAATAATGTTTTACCACATCCAGTAGGTCCCAAAAGCAAAATATTACTTTTTTGAATTTCAATAGAGTTTGCATTATTACTTTGTTCTAAAATATACTCATTATTATTTATTCTTTTGTAATGATTATAAACTGCTACTGAAAGTGTCTTTTTGGCATCTTCTTGACCAATTACATATTCATCTAATACACTTTTTATTTGTGCAGGAGTTGGTAACTCTTCATTGATTGTATATGTTGGATTTTCATCTTCGTACAAATCGTCTTCAATAATATTGTTACAAACATCTATACATTCATTACAAATATATACACCTGGTCCAGCTATTATTCTTTGAACAGCCTCTTGTGTCTTACCGCAAAAAGAGCATCTTATCAATTTGTTTTGTTCATTATTTGGCATTTCTTTTTTGTATAAAATCGCTAGTTTTACACTATAGATTCTATACACTCCTTTCTTATATATTTTATTATTCTTTTGTTTTACAACGTTTATATGTTAAACACCTATATTTATTTCTTCAATTATGCTCAAAATTATGGTCTTTTTTCCATAATTCCATCAATCAATCCATATTCTAAAGCTTCTTGCGCTGTCATATAATTATCTCTTTCAGTGTCTCTATTAATTACATCTAAAGGTTGACCTGTTCTTTCACTTAATAATTTATTTAATTTTTCACGAGTTTTAACCATATGATCTGCATGAATTTTTATTTCAGTAGTTTGACCAGATAGTCCACCACCACCTATCAATGGTTGATGAATTAGTATTTCTGCATTTGGTGTAGCAAAACGTTTTCCTTTTTCACCTGATGCTAAAAGTACTGCTCCCATACTAGCAGCCATACCAATACAAATTGTTGTAACAGGACATTTAATATAATTCATTGTATCAACAATACCCATACCATCTGTTATAGATCCTCCTGGGCTGTTAATATATAATGAAATCTCCTTGTCTGGATCTTCTGATTCTAAAAACAACAATTGTGCAATTACTAAGCTAGCTGAAGTTGGATTAACATCCTCTCCCAAAAATATAATTCTATCTTTCAACAATCTTGAGAAAATATCATATGATCTTTCTCCTTTTGATGTTTGCTCGACAACGTATGGAACTAAACTATTTCTCTCTAACATATTTCTCCTCCTATTAATCATTTTGAATTATACAATTAAATTAATCCTTAAATCATGGTAATTGCTTAAAATTCAAAATCTGTTATTATAATTATTCACAAATATTTTTATTATATAACAACCTCCTAAAATATTTCCATTTTTTAACATCACTATATTTTATAATTTAAAATATTTTTAGTGACTAATTTTTTGAATATATTTGTAATGTTGTTATTTAAATTATTAACTGCATTTTATACTATAATTGCCTTTTTTTCAATACTTATTTAGAATTATTTAAAAATTCTGCAATGCCTATAGTCGCAAAAAGTTAGGGACTTTATACATCCCTAACTTTCTGAAATAATTACTTATTTTATTTTTGCATTATCAACTACAAATTTTATTGCTTTTTCTGCTGCCATGTTTTCTTTTATGTAATTTGTTAAATGCTCATTACCTTGTAAATCTTCAGCTTTTCTTCCATAGTTTTCAGCCATTTCTTTAACTTTTTCAACTATTTCTTCTTCAGATGCTTCTAATTTTTCAGCTTTAACTATAGCTTCTAATACTAATCTACTCTTAACTGAAGTTTTAGCTTGTTCTTCATAGTCTTTTCTCATATCTTCTTCTGTTTTACCAACCATTTGAAGATATTGTTTCATATTTAATCCCTGATAAGATAATCTTGTTTCAATATCTTTTAACATGTTATCTATTTCTGTTTCTACCATTCCTGATGGAATGTCGATTTCTGTTGCTTCGCAAACAGCTTTAATTGCATTCTCTTCAGTTTCATATTTTTCTTTATTAGCATTTTCTGTTTCTAATTTTTCTTTAATGCTTGCTTTTAATTCATCTAAAGTATCAAATTCACTAACATCTTTAGCAAATTCATCATCTAATGCTGGTAATTCTTTTCTTTTTATTTCATGTAATTTAACTTTAAATGTAGCATCTTTTCCAGCTAATTCCTTTGAAAAATATTCATCTGGGAATTTTACATTGATGTCTTTTTCTTCATCAACTTTCATTCCTATAATTTGATCTTCAAATCCTGGGATAAATGTTTTGCTTCCAATTTCTAATTCATGATTTTCAGCTTTTCCACCTTCAAAAGCTACACCATCAACAAATCCTTCAAAATCAATAACAGCTATATCTTTTTCAGCAACAGCTTCATTTTCTACACTTATTAATCTTGAATTTTTGTCAGCCATGTGCTCTAATTCATGGTCAATATCTTCATCAGTTACTTTGTATTCAACTTTTTTTAGAGCTACCCCTTTATATTTTCCTAATTTTACTTCTGGTTTAACTTGTACAACAGCTGTAAATATTAATTCTTGTCCTTTACCCATTTGAACTATGTCAATTTCAGGTTTGCTTACAACTTCTAATTTATTCTCTTCTATTTCTTTTTCGAAAATTTCTGGAACTATTTCATTGAAAGTATCTTCATAAAATATTTCAGATCCATATGTTCTTTCAACTAAAGCCATTGGAGCTTTACCTTTTCTAAATCCTGGTATATTGAAATATTTTGCTGTTTTACTATAAACTTTTTTCATTCCTGCATCAAATGTTTCTGCTGGTACATTAAATGTTAATTTTAATTCATTTGTATTTTCTGTTTTTTCTACTTTAATACTCATTTTTCACATACATCCTTTCAAATATATCTGCTCTCATTTATGTTACTTAATTAAATAGTAACAAGCTTATTTATTATATCACATTTTTCAAGTTTTGCAATACTTTTTTAAAGATTAGTTAATCTTTTGTGGTTTAAAATCTAGATAATCTGCACTAATTAAATGGAAAGTAATTCCGCCAACCTCACCTTCTATTGCATCCTTATGTGAATTTCCATGTAAATGTCCATAATAACACTCTTTAACATCATATTCTTTCATAGTCCTATAAAATTCTAAAAAGTTACTGCCTAACAGATTTTTAGAAGCTACTGGTGGATAATGCATGAACGTTATTATTTCCTTGTCTTCTCCAAAATTTTGAATTCCATATTTAAATGATAGCTTTAATCTCTCATTTTCTCGATTTATCATTTTTTTATTTTCTTCACCATCTTGTAAAACCCAACCTCTGGTTCCAACAATTATCTTGTCTTCCACAAGATAAGCATTATTATATAAAAAGTCTATATTTTCATAATTATTATCAAGAACGAACTCTCTCATTTTTGTTAGTGTTGTCCACCAATAATCATGGTTTCCTTTTAATAAAATCTTTTTCCCTGGTAATGCATTAAGAAAATCAAAATCTGGTTTCGCATCTTCTATATATGTTGCCCAAGAGAAATCACCTGGTAATATTACTGTATCTTCAGGTTTAATATTTTCAGTCCAATATTTCTTTATTTTATTAGGATGATTATCCCAATTGTCACCAAAAATATCCATTGGTTTATTTACTTTAAAAGATAAATGCAAATCCGCCATTACATATATTGACATATATCATCCTCCTTTCAAATTTCTTTTATTCTTCTCCTAATTTTAGATTTGGTATTGCATTCAAATATAAATCATATTTCTTGCCGTTAATGTATTTATAATATCACGCACTTGCAATAATTTCAGAATTATCTGTACATAGAATTTGATCTGTATAATATATTTTAAATCCATGAGTTTTTTCTAGGTTCATAAATTGTTCTCTTATGTATGAATTTGCAGAAACTCCGCCAGCTAATGCAATTTTATTAATTCCAAGCTGTTCTGCTGCTTTCAAAACATTATCAATCAATATTTGAGTTACATTTGCTTCAAAACTAGCACATAAGTCAGCTCTATTAACATCTGGATTTTTATGATGTAAATTAATTATTGCTGTTTTTATACCGCTAAAGCTAAAGTCTAGATTATCAAAATGTGTTTTAGGCAATTCAATATTGGGTGTTCCTTCTTTTGCAAGTTTATCTATTTTAGGTCCTCCTGGGTATCCTAATCCTACGACTCTAGCTACTTTGTCAAAGGCTTCACCTATTGCATCATCCCTTGTTTTTCCTAGTATTTCAAATTCTTCATAGCTTTTAATATGTACTAAATGTGTGTGCCCACCTGAAATTATCATGCATAAAAAAGGTGGTTCTAAATCTTTGTGTGTTATATAATTTGCTGCTATATGACCTTGAATATGATTTGTTCCAACTAGTGGTATATTTAATGTGTAACTTAAAGCTTTCGCATATGATACTCCCACTAATAATGCTCCAACTAATCCTGGGCCGTAAGTACATGCAATATGATCTATATCTTGAAATGTAACATTAGCTTCTTTTAATGCTTGTTTTGTTACTTCTGATATAGCTTCAACATGATTTCTGGAAGCTATTTCAGGCACAACTCCTCCATATTGCTCATGTATTTTTATTTGTGAATTTATAACATTAGAAAGCACTTCTCTACCGTTTTTTACAACAGATACAGAAGTTTCATCACAACTTGATTCAATTCCTAAAGTTAGTATGTCTTTCATATATTTCTTTAATGATATATTTAATAAAACAAATACATCATATACTCCTTTCTTATACAGTTTTAATATATTCCGAATATTTCAAAAATCCCGTTTAAATCTATTCCAAATATATTTCCTATTAACATTCCAATACCAAGTGTAACTCCTTTTATAGCAGGAGTAATAATAAGGCTAGCTAAGCCAGTAACCCATATGACCATAAAAATTATATACATAGTATATTCGTTTCTTATAAACCATTCTCTTGCTTTATATGGTAAAAAATGATTTAAAATCTTTGAACCATCAAGTGGTGGCAATGGAATTAGATTGAATAATCCTAGTCCAACATTTATTAGTATAAGTTCCATTATAAATACTAATATTAACCACATCGTTCTAAATGGTACATTTGCTAATACATTATACTTTAATAAACATGCCATTATCACTGTTGATATTATAGCCAATATAAAATTCATTAGAGGTCCAGCCACTGAAACAATTGCTTCAGCCTTTGTCATTGAAATATTCCTCTTAAAATTTCTCGGATTAATTTGCACAGGTTTTCCCCATCCAAATCCGGCAACAATTAAAAGAGCAAATCCAATAGGATCTATGTGTTTCAATGGATTTAATGTTAATCTTCCTTGGTTCCTAGGTGTACTATCTCCCAATTTATCTGCTGCGAATGCATGGGCAAATTCATGAAATGTTATTGCTATTAATATTGCAGGTAATGTTATTAATAGTATTAAAACATTATCTGTTGATGTTAATCTATTTGCAATGTTCATCACTACAAAAATTCCTAAAATGATATATAAAATTCTTTTATCAAAATTAAACATAATTATCCTTTCGTATTGCACAAAATTATATAATTTAATCTTGTACATTTTATCTTAATATTAAACACTTCAGGAAGCATGTTTTTCCTGAAGTGAATTTTACTTTGTATATTATAACATATTTTTCAAGTTTATCAATGCATTTATTTTTAGTTTAATGGTTTCATTGTTGGGAATAATAGTACATCTCTAATTGATGCAGAATCTGTAAGAAGCATTATCATTCTATCGATTCCTATTCCTAATCCACCTGTTGGAGGCATACCATATTCTAGCGCTTGAACGTAGTCTTCATCCATCATTCCAGCTTCTTCATCTCCAGCTTCTCTTGCTTCAACTTGTTTTTTGAATCTTTCATATTGATCTATTGGATCATTTAATTCTGAGAATGCATTTCCATATTCTCTTCCACCAATAAATAATTCAAATCTTTCTGTCATACGTGGATCAGCTGCTTTTCTTTTTGCAAGTGGTGAGATTTCAACTGGATATTCATATACAAATGTAGGTTGAATTAATGTTTCTTCTACATATTCTTCAAAGAATAAGCTAATTACATCTCCTCTTGTTTCTTTTGTTGGATCTGGAATTATTATATTTCTTTCTTTAGCTAATGCTACTGCTTCTTCATCAGAATTAATTGTATTGAAATCAATACCTGTTACTTCTTTGATTGCGTCAACCATTGTAATTCTTTTCCATGAAGGCGTTAAGTCTATATCTTGTCCTTGGTATGTTATTTTTGTTGTTCCTAATACTTCCTGAGCACATCTTGAGAATAATTCTTCTGTTATATCCATCATATCATTGAAATCCATGTATGATGCATATAATTCCATAGAAGTAAACTCTGGGTTATGTTTTATATCCATTCCTTCGTTTCTAAATAATCTACCAATTTCATAAACTCTATCAAATCCACCAACAATTAATCTTTTTAAATATAATTCTGGTGCAATTCTTAGATACATATCTATATCTAATGCATTATGATGTGTAACAAATGGACGTGCATTAGCTCCACCTAAGATTGTGTTTAACATTGGTGTTTCAACCTCTAAGAATCCTTTTTCATCCAATATTTTACGAATTTCTTTTATAATTTTGCTTCTTTTTTCAAAAGTATCTTTAACTTCTGGATTTACTATTAAATCAACATATCTTTGTCTATAACGTAAATCAGGATCTTTTAATCCATGGAATTTTTCAGGTAATGGACGTAATGATTTTGAAAGTAATGTTACTTCTTTAGCATGTACAGAAATTTCTTCTGTTCTTGTTTTAAACACAAAACCTGTTATTCCAATAAAATCTCCAATATCGTATGTTTTAAATGCTTTGTAACTTTCTTCTCCTAAATCATTTATACTTACATAACTTTGAATTCTTTCATCGCAATCTTGTATTGTACAGAAAGAAGCTTTTCCCATTATTCTTTTTGCTATAATTCTACCAGCAACTGTTACATCTTTTTCTTCAAATTTCTCATAATTTGATTTTATTTCACCTGCTGTATTTGTTCTATTAAATTTTGTTATTTGATATGGATCTTTCCCTTGTTCTTGTAATTCTGAAAGTTTTTCTCTTCTAACCATCATCAATTGATTTAAATCTAATTCTTGTTCTTGTGCGTTGTTTACTTCATTTTCGCTCATAAGCCGTTCCTCCTTTTATTTACTAAACTTACAGTATTATATATTAAAATGCCTTAAAAGTAAATAGTTTTGGGAGTTTTTCTTTATTCTTTTTAGCAAGCTTTTCTTAATTCTTTAGCGTGATTTATTGAAGTAATAGTTACATCTCCACTTGAAATTCTTGCAATTTCATTTATAACTTCTTGTTCATTTAATAATTTTATATCTGTAGCTGTTTTTCCATTTTTAACTTTTTTATTGATATAATAGTTGTAATCACCTTTTGCAGCTATGCTTGGTTGATGTGTTACGCATAAAACTTGATGTTTTCTTGATATTATTTTTATTTTCTCCCCAACAGATTTTGCTGCTTTTCCACTTATTCCTGTATCTATTTCATCAAATATTAAAACTGGAACTTTATCTGAATCAGCTAAAACAGTTTTTATAGCGAGCATAATTCTTGAGATTTCACCACCAGAAGCAATTTTAGCTAATGGCTTAGCATCATCTCCAACATTTGTTGAAATTAAAAATTCAATTTCATTTAATCCGTTTTCTGTATAACTCTTGTTGCTGTTAAATTTGCTATATACTGAAAACTTAGCATTTGGCATTTCTAAATCTACTAGCTCTTTGTTAATATTTTCGCTTAATTTTTTGCTGTTTTTTTCGCGTAAATTGTTCATTTTTTCACATATTATAAACATTTTGCTGTCTAATATATCTAATTTCGTTTTTAGCTCATTGTTATGTTCTTCACAGTTTTCAATATTAAATATTTCCTTCTCTATTTTTTCTTTATATTCAAGAATTTCATCAACACTATTGCCATATTTTCTTTTTAATGAATATATTAAATCTAATCTACTTTCTACCTCATTTCTCTTTTCTTCATCAAAGAATAATTCACTATTCATATCAGAAACATCCCTTGATAATTCTTGAACCTCATAATACACATTTTTTAATTCAGTTAATTTATTTTGATATTTCTCCCCTAAATTTTCTATTTTCTCAAAACACCTAATTGAATTATTGATTGCTTCTATTGCACTATTACTAAGATTTTCCTGTATTTCTTCAAGGTTTGTATATATTTTTTCCGAATTTTTCATAAGCTGATGTAGTTCATCTAGTTCTTCTTCTTCCCCTACTTTCAAATTTGCTTCTTCAATCTCATCTAATTGATATTTTAATAAATCAAGTTTACGTTGTTTTTCTTTCTCATCGCCATAATTTTCCTTTAATTCTTTTTGAATCGAGTTGTAATTATTAAATAAATCTAAATACTCTATTTTCAACTTTAGAATATCATTTCCTATAAAATTATCTAAATATTTAATATGTTCCTGCTTTCTCATTAAAGTCTGATTATCGTTCTGTCCATGTATATCTATAATACTGCTCATAAACTCTTTTAATTCATTTACAGTTACTAATCTCCCATTTATTTTACATGTGTTTCTTCCATTATCATAAATTTCCCTTGAAACTACTACACTTCCATCAACCGAATTTTCATTTTCTGGTAAAAATAGATTTAACTCAACAAAAGAATGATTCTCTCCCTTTCTTATCATTTCTTTAGAAAATCTATCACCTGAAATGATTCCTAGTGAATCTATAATCAATGTTTTCCCAGCACCTGTTTCACCAGTTAAAACATTAAATCCATTATTAAACTCTACTGTTAAATCCTCAATAATTCCGATATTTTTTATATGCATCGTACTAATCATATGCGAACCTCCTTTTGTCGAACTTATGTTTTTATTTTACTCTGATTAAAATTAAAAGTCAATATGTTTTTCATAAAAACTTTTCGACAATTTTCAACATATTTCCATAGAGTAGTACTAAATTACTAAAAGCCAATGAAGACATTACTTTGTGAAGTGAAGTCAAGGTGGGGACCGACAAGCTAGTAAGAGTTAGAAAATTTCGTGCAAAAGACACTCATTTCTAATCACTACACCCAATCTTGCACGAAAGATTCTTACTCTTAGTTCGTAGTTGGGGCGAAACTCACAAAGTAATGTCTTCATTGGCTTTTAGTAATTTAGTACGGCTAACTTCAAAACCAACACCAATTCAAGAATAAAAACCAAAAAATTAGAAATACTATAAATCAAAGAAAGCGAGGTAACACAATGTACAATTTTAGAACAGACATGGCCGACGAAAGGCGCGACATTTACCAAAAAGCTAACAATCTCAACAGCATCCTCGGTATAGAAACTGAAGAAAAAATAATAGATAACAACATAAAAACAAACATCGTAAAAATCACTGATGCACAAGGAGAACAAGCAATTGGCAAACCCATTGGAACATACGTCACAATTGATATAAAGAATTTAAAACTCGCCACCGATGATGATATAAATAAAGCATCTGAAGTAGTAAAAGACGAATTGCAAAAAATAATAAACACCCATTGTAACAGCACCGATGAAATTCTTGTAGTTGGTTTAGGCAATCAATTTGTAACACCTGATTCTCTTGGACCAAAAGTTGTTTCAGAAATAGACGTAACCAAACATTTTATAAAATATACTCCTCAATACGTAGCTGAAGGAACTCGATCTGTATGTGCAATTGCCCCAGGAGTTCTTGGTACAACCGGTATAGAAACATCCGAAATAATAAAAGGAATTGTTGATAACGTAAAACCTAAAATGTTAATAGTAATTGATAGCTTAGCTTCTAAGAGTATTGAAAGAATTAGCAGCACAGTACAAATTTCCGATACAGGCATAGTTCCTGGCGGTGGAGTTGGAAATGCTAGAGAAGAACTAAGTGAAAACACAATTGGAATTCCAGTTATTGCAATTGGAGTACCCATGGTTGTTGAATCTGCTGTTTTAGTAAATGATTGTCTTGATTTATTTATTGGAAAATTGCAAAATGAAGCTAAATCTAACAATTACTTAAATGACCTAAAAGAACATGATAATTATGAAGAAATTAAAGAAAGTTTAAACCCTAGCGGATACAATATGATTGTCACTCCTAAAGAAATTGATGACTTAATTGAAAATATGAAAGATGTTGTTGCCAAAGCTATTAATTTTGCTGTATAAAAGACAAAAAGTATCAATTATATTTGTGTATAATTGATACTTTTTTAATTGGTGACCCGTACGGGAATCGAACCCATGATTCGGCCTTGAGAGGGCCGCGTCTTAACCGCTTGACCAACGGGCCATATTTTTGTGCTACTTTATATTTATACCATATTTCACACAAAATAGTCAATGGTTACATGCACATTTTTAAAATTTCTTTTAATCTTTCATCTTTTTTAGTAAGATATAAAAATCCTATCAACCCTTCAAACGCAGTTGAATACATGTAATCAGCTGGATCTGCATTTTTAGGTAAATGGTGATTCTCAGCATTTCTCGCTCTTCTTACTATGTCCTTCTCCTCATCCGTTAAACTAGTCTCAATCCTCTTTAAAATATCGGCTTGAGCTTTCGCTTTAACATATTTGATTGACTCAATATGTAATTTATGTGGTTTTAATTTAGTATTATTCACTAAATTTGTTCTTATGTATAATTCATAAATAGCATCACCAACATAAGCCCATGTTAATGGTGATAACATGTTTACATCCATTTCATTTTTTTCTCTATTTATTAATTCCATTTAAATTACTAATCCCTCTTTTCAATCGTAATTTTTCCTAATTTTCCGCTTCTAAACTCATCTAGCAAAATAATAGAAACCTTTTCATAATCAATTCTTCCACCAGACAAAATTGCTCCTCTTTTCTTTGCTATAGTTTCCATTATCTCTACAATTTTTCCATTTTCTTCTAAATCAGATTTTAATATTTCATCAACTTGATTTTCGTCTAACTTATATCGTTCAATAACATTCTTTAAATAGTTGTTAACCAAAAATCTTAATAATTGATATACAATTTCTGTTTTTTCTAAAATATCATCTTTTATAGAACCTGTAAATGCTAAGTGTAACCCTACTTCTTCTGATTCAAATTTTGGCCATAATACACCTGGTGTGTCCATTAATTCTATTCCATCTTCAATTCTAATCCATTGTTTCTGTCTTGTAACACCAGGGCGATTTCCTACCTGTGCTGAGTTTTTCTTTGTTATTCTATTTATGAATGATGATTTTCCTACGTTTGGAATTCCTAAAATCATTATTCTAATTGATCTTCCAACTCTTCCTTTACCAGCGAATTTATCTTGTGCTTCTTTTGCTACTTCCTTTACTGCTCTTATTACTTCGTTTATTCCTTTACCACTATTTGCATCAGTAACAACTGCAGGAATACCTTTTTCAGCAAAATACTTCACCCATTTTTTTGTTTCATTTTCATCAGCCAAATCTGATTTATTTAAAACTACCACCTTTTTCTTATTTTTAGTATATCCTTTAACATCAGGATTTTGACTTGATACTGGTATTCTTGCGTCTAAAATTTCAACCACAACATCTATTAACTTTAAATCTTCAATTATTTGTCTTTTGGTTTTTGCCATATGGCCTGGAAACCAGTTTATATTTATTTTTGAATCTAATTCTTCACCAACATTCTTATCTCTATTTTTATCTTTATTTACCATTCTTTCACTTCCTTACAAATTTCATAAATACTTCAATTATTTTAACATAAAATTGATTATATTTCAACTTTATATATCAACAAATCCCCCATATCTTCATATGAGGGATTTGTTTTTATTACTAATGAACATTAAGCAATGTAAAAGTTTTACAAATATTACACTCCTTGCAAATCATTAATTTCTTACCAAAAATCAACTTTAAAGTCTCAATAAATTCATCTTCTGTAGTGAGCATATGAACTACAATTTTCTTTGGCAGCAAATTAAGCAAAGCATTTAAGCAATAATCCTTTGACGAAAAAGTTATATCCGACAAATACTTCGGATGTTCAAATTGATTGTCATATACCAAAATATTTTGTTTCTCATCTAACAAAATTGGCTCTGCGTTTGAATATATAACATGAATTGTACCAGTTCTGCTATTTTGAGAATTTATATATCCGCGTAATAATTCTATAAATTCTTTATACTCCTTATCTATTATATATTTATTAACTGCGCTATCTACGCATTCTTCTATTAAAGAATTGTATTCAAATAATCTAAAATTAACAAAGCCATCTAATATAAAATATTTATTTTCTGAAATATAGTCAACTAAACACGAAAAAATTTTTTCTTTTCGATTAATGAATTCATCTGAATTTTCATCTTGTAAAATCTCAAAGCAGTTATTATAAATCATTCCCTTTTCTTTTGAATCAAAATAGAAAAAATCACAGTTAATAACTCTTTTCACAATGTTTTTTTCGTAGAATTTCGTTATACAGCTTGTTAGAATTTCGGACAACTTGTATATAAAATCGCTTTCGTTTTTGCCTGTATAATGTACTATTATGTTCTTATAATACTTAAATTTCTTTTGTGATATATACGTGTTTTCTAAATTGATTGTTTTTAATTCTGCTAGTAGATAATCAAGAATTAGGTTGTTATTGTTTTTTATACAAAATGACTTCATTAAAAAAATCCCCTTTCTTAAACATAAATATATTATCTACTAAAATTTGTATAGATATACATATATTATTCTAAGAAAGGGGATTTTGAAAGTTGTACTCTATTCTACAATACATCCATCTTTTAAATGAATTGTTCTATGACCATAATCAGCAATTTCTTGTGAGTGAGTAACTTGTAAAATTGTAATATTTTTTTCTTTATTAATTTTGCTGAATAATTCCATAACATCTTTTCCAGATTTACTGTCTAAGTTTCCTGTAGCTTCATCTGCTAAAATGATTGATGGATTCATTATTACAGCTCTTGCTATTGATACTCTTTGTTGTTGACCACCTGATAGTTGTCTTGGTAGGCATTTTCTTTTATCTTCTAGACCAACAATTTTTAAAATTTCATCTAAAGCATCTTTATATTTTGCTTTACCTTTACCATCCATAACAACGGGTAGTAAAATATTTTCCTCAACTGTTAAGTTTGGTACTAAGTTATAAAATTGGAAAACAAATCCAATATCTTGTCTTCGCATTTTTGATTTAGCTCTATCTTTCATTTTTCTAATATCTTTTCCCGCAATCTCTATTGTTCCTTTTGTAGGGTTATCAAGTCCTCCTATTAAATATAACAGAGTTGATTTACCACTACCAGATTGCCCCATTAAAGATACAAATTCACCTTTTTTTATGTTGATATTAATATCTTTTAATACTTCAACTTCATTCTTTTTAGTTCCAAAGTTTTTATAAACATTTTTTACACATATAATATCTTCCATTTATAATCCTCCTTATTATTCATATTTGATTTCATCAATTACTTTCATTTTTCTTAATTTACGTTTTGGTGCAATACTTGTAAATACCATTAGTACATATACACCTAAAGTTATTAATAATAAACCTTTAAAATCATATATAATTGGTACACATATAGTCATTGCTTTCATTCCAGCATCCGCAATAAATCTCATTCCATAGCTTACTACTAAAGCAAAAATGCTCATTGCTCCAAATGAAAGTGCTGTTTCTAATGTAATTAATCTCTTTAATTGTTTTTTGCTCATACTTGTTGAATATAACATCGCAAATTCACGTTTTCTTTGCATAAAACTAATAAGTTGATTATTAATTATACCTATAAATGAAAGTATAACTCCCATTCCCATTAAAGCTGAAAAGGCTGAAATTAGTGACATTACTTGAGATTTTTGAGTGTCAATATATGTAGTTTTAGTTTCAATTGTTACTCCAAAATCATCTACTTTGTTTTTAAGTTCATTCAGCGTATCTTCAACTTTCCCTTTATCTTTTATATTTATTAAAATCATTGATGGTACTGCTCCATATGCTTTTTTGTATAATTCCAAATCTATAATAGCAGTTTGTCTTGAAGTTGAGAATTGCGTACTATCACAAGATGCAATAATTTTAACATCTTGTTCTATAATGCAATTTTTATCTTCACTCTTACAATTTAATGTTAGCTTACAAGTATCTCCAACTTTCAAATCATATTTATTTAAAACTAATTCGTCTAAAATGATTTCATCATATTTTAAGTTGTTGTATTTTTCTTCATCAACTACAAATTCATCAACAAATTTTAATCTTTTATCTGCACCGTGTTTTGCTACTACAATTAAATCAGTTTTTTCACTATCATTTATTTTTACATTTGAAGCATAATACTCTGGATAAATATCATCAACATTTTCTATATCTTTAATATATTCATATTCCTCAATTTTGTATGATGGATACTCAATTAAAAGATCCGATTTAAATGTTTTTTCAAAAGCTGTAAATATTGCTGTTGTTGATGAAATAATCATATATAATGTAAGCATACAAGATAAACTTACAGCTATTAACTCTGAACTATTTATTATAGATTTATTATTTTTTATATTACTGCTTGCCAAGCTTAAAACTGGCATGTTTAATTTATCAGCTATAAATTTAAATATCTTAGAAAAAATGCTTAAAACAAGTGGTACTTCAAGTGCTAATGCTATTGTTGCAGACATTAATGCACCCAATGCTATACCTGCATTTCCCTTTGTATTGATTTTGTATAATACAACAGCTAATATTGCTAGTACAATTCCTAATCCGGTTTTCACATAAGATTTTTTGTATTTAGCAGTCTTTGTGTTGAAAATTATCTCTTTAATAGGTCTTCTATTATTCTTGATGATTGCTGTTAAAGACATAAGAATTTGTAGTATTACTGCAATAGCAATTACTGCTATTATGTATATAAACGGAACAGTTCCATTTGTTTTAGCAATTTCAATTCCATCACCTGCTTGGAAGAAAATACCAGAAACCGAGCTTTTAATATTAGCTCCTATAATAGCTCCAATTGTTCCTCCAACTAAACCATATATAGCGTTTTCAAGTACTAAGATTAAGTTCATTTTTGTTTTTGTTGCTCCAATACTTCTGAATGTTCCTATTATAGGAATTCTCTCATTGATTATAATTTTAGATAATGAACTTATTACAAAAAATACCATAACTAATATAATTGCTAGTAATAAGATAAATATTTGCATTATAGAAACAGTTGCTTCTTCAAGCATTTCAGCATCTATAAATTCTTGTACTGTTACTTCATAATCTTTATTGCTATTAATAATTTCATCTTTTATTTCTTTAGACTGTTTACTATCATTACATTTTACAAAAAGAGAAGAAACTTCATTTTCATTAAATCCTAATATTTTTTGAGCGGTTTGCTTGCTACATACTAACATATTAATGTTATTTGCTTCTTGGCAGAAATAACCTTTCTTCTCAGCAATTATTGCTACTTTCAAAGCAATTTTAGATTCATCTTCTTTAATAACATTAACATATTCTCCAACTTTTACATTTAAGTCTTTAGCTGTATTTTCTGTTATTGCAATTTCGTTTTCTTGTAGATTAGCAATATCATTGTTTTTAAATGTTCTCATTTCAACTGCTTCTTTAAGATCAAACCCTTGAATTAGAGCATATTTATAATCATCTTTATATTCGATTTTAACTGGATTTGAAACAATTGAAGCAACGCTAACTTTATCTTTTGGTAAATTTAATTTTGATAAATCAAGTTTGCTAACACCATCTGTTGAAGATAAGTCTTCTTTATCACCAATTTTTTCAACATCTGTTGTCTGTTTTACATTTACAGTTAAATCAACATCTCCTGCTACACCTCTCAACGTTTGAACATACTTTTCTTCAAGCTCATCCCCCATTGATACGCAAATCATTGTAATTATAGATACTGCAATTAACGACAATACTATAATTAAACTTCTAATTTTCTTTTCTTTAATATTTTTTAATACGTGTTTTACTATTATTTTCATGTTATATTTCCTTTCTGCTAATTTTATTGGCATAAAGCACAACATAGCACCAATTATATTATATAATTGATGCTATGTCAAAATATATTTTATTACTATTTATTTATTGTAATAACTTTATTATCTAAATAATCAAGTTTATTTTTACTTCCATTAAAATTGAATTTTAAACTATAACTACATAATTGTTGATATTTTTTATTAAATCTTTTATTAATTGCATTTATTCCATACTTTCCATCCCCTAAAATAGGATGACCTATATGCGCCAGATGAGCTCTAATCTGATGAGTTCTACCTGTGTGTAGTTCAACATCTAATGTAGCTAAATCATTATCATAATCTTTTTTTATAACCTTATATGCCGTAATAATTTTTCTATACCCTGTTTTTGGAGTATCAGAAATATATACCATAGATTTTTTATTATCCTTAAATAAATATGCTTCCAAGACTTTGCTGTCCGGCTTAGGAATACCTATTACAATACATCTGTAATGTTTTTCTATATTTTGATTTTTAAACATATCTAATAATATATTTAAACTTTCTTCATTTTTAGCAAAAAGCACTAACCCTGTTGTATTCCTATCAAGTCTATGGCATGGTTCAACAAACTGATTTTTATATTTATTTTTGGCATAACTTTCCACAGAATTTTCACCAGTAACTTCAATTCCTAAAGGCTTGTTAAATACTACAATATTTTCATCTTCATACACTATTTCTATTTCAGATATTTCTTGCTTTTTTAATAACAATTCATCGACTATATATACCTTTATTTCATCTCCTTCATATACAGTTTTATTTTCTGAAACTCTTACATTGTTTATACGTATATCCTTCTTTCTTAGTGCTTTATTGAAATTATTGTTTGTTAATCCATCAAAATTATCAAATAAAACTTGACTTAATTTTTTTCCATTATATTTATTATTTACAATTAAACTTCTCATGTGAATATTATACACTATATTTTGAAAATTTCAAACCTGATTTCTAAAATCTCCCTTTTTTCATAAATCTGTTGAACTATTTACAACACATGTGATATAATTTTCATAGTATTTAAGGGAGGCAAAAAAATGGAGAATAAAAAACTAATAACAATTCTAGTACCAGCATATAATGAAGAAGATGTATTACATATGCTATATGACAGACTATTAAATTTAATGAATTCAGTTACAAACTATGATTTTGAAATACTATTTATAAATGATGGAAGCAAAGACAATACTCTAAATATTATAAAAGAACTTCGTAGCGTTGATAAAAGAGTATGTTACCTAAATTTATCAAGAAACTATGGCAAAGAAACAGCAATGATGGCTGGTCTTGATTATTCAAAGGGTGACGCAGTTATTATAATTGATGCAGATTTACAAGATCCACCTGAATTAATTCCTGAAATGATTACATATTGGGAGCAAGGTTATGATGATGTTTATGCTAAAAGAAAGTCTAGAAAAGGCGAAACTTGGCTAAAGAAATTTACTTCAAAAATGTATTATAGAACTCTACAAAGCGTAACGAAAATTGAAATTCAGAAAGACACTGGAGACTTTAGATTATTAGATAGACGTTGTGTTGAAGCTCTAAAACAAATACGTGAATCTCAAAGATATACAAAAGGATTATTTAGTTGGATTGGATATAATAAAAAAGAAATTCTATATGATAGAGACCCTAGAGCAGCCGGAAAGACAAAATGGAATTATAAAAAATTAATAGACTTGTCTATTGATGGTATTACTTCATTTACAACAGCACCACTTAGATGGTCTGCATTCATAGGATTACTAGTATCCTTAGCAGGATTTATCTATATGATATTTATAATAGCTAAAACTTTAATTTACGGAATTGACATGCCAGGTTATGCATCAACAATGGTTGTAATTCTATTTCTTGGAGGAATTCAACTAATCTTCTTAGGAGTAATAGGAGAATACCTTGGCAGAGCCTTTTATGAAACTAAACATAGACCAATTTATTTCGTGGACACTTATAATGAAGAGAAAGAAACTAACATAAAATAAACGGAAAAAGTGAGAAAAACTTTTGGGCGACTTACAAAAAGATCCCTAAAGCTTCTCACTTTTTTCTTACTATCAAATTGCATCAATTCCACCGTCTAAATTATAAACATTTACATATCCCATTTTTCCAAGCTTATTCAATGCCTTTTTACTTCTTCCCCCATATTCACAATACACAATAATAACATCATTTTTATTTCTAACATAACTTTCAATTCTCCTACTAATATCTTGCAAAGGAATATTAATAGCACCTTTTAAATGATTATTCATATATTCATCTTTTGTTCTAACATCAATTAAAACTATATTTTTAGTGTTTCTTAACATACCTTCCATAGTAGCATAATCAATATTATTTCCACCTGTACGAAGTAATCTACTTTGCAGTTTATATATTAATTTTTTCAAAACCATCCCCCCTAGCTTTTCATTGTTACTGTAGAGATATAGAAATGCCAAAAAAAGACATTATAATATATAATATTCATAATGTCTTTTTTTGTTTATTTACTTAAAAATTATTTTTCTTCTATGCTTACTTGTTTTTCAAACATAGCAGTTAGTACTGTGATAATTGCAACATATATAACTACTGCTCCCGGTAATACTAATCTGTTTACTGGATATCTTACTATTGCAATTAATGCACCATATAACAATTCCGCTAATACTGTGAAAAGTAGAGTTTGTAAAACTACTTTCTTAGCTCCTATTTTTCTATATCTTACAGCCATGTAAATTAATATTAAAACGGTTGTAATAGCAAGTGGAATTGCATAAGATTTTGCAACATCTCTTAGTTTAAAGCTTGATATTTTATTAACTTGAACATCGTCTACTTCATTTTTAATTCCATATTTTTCATTTATCTTATTATTTAAATTTACTTTTTGTTCATCACTTACACTTTTTACTTTTATTACAACTTTATCGCTATAAGTTCCTGCTTTATGAATTTCTACTTTTTCTTTTCCAAATACTTCGTCTGTTATAGCTTTTATGTCAGATACATTGAATTCTTTTCCAATATTTATATCTATTAAAGAATGATGTTTATAAGTATAATCTACATTAAATCCAAATGCAGCAATCACTATTATTCCAATTAGAATTACAACTGCTAATCCTATAAAAAGTTTGTTTTTCATATCAAAATCCCTCTTTCAATTTATTTATTTTTGGCATTTGTTAAAATTGCTCTTGTTATTATGTTGTTAAATACTTCAAAAACTATTAATCCCCAGAATATTACCATTCCGAAACTAGCAATTTCAAATATATTTCCAGGAATTATTCCTACGTTCTTCAAAGCAGGAAGTACTGCTGCAAAAATTCCAAAAATAAATGCAGGCACTAATATTTTTGAAAATTCTATTGTTTTTTCTGTAAATGCTTTTGAGCTTGTTTTTTTATTGTTCAATATTTTTATTAAATAAATAAATTGTAGTACTAACATTCCTGCTATTGATGTTAATGAAGCTACTGAAATTTGAACACTTGTCCATCTTAGCATAAGTAATAAAAGTGCTCCAAATCCTAATATACTAAGTTCTGCATATAATCCGTTTAATTTATATTTTAAAATTAAATAAATCAACATTACTACTGAAATCACTGCAAATACTCCTATAATTCCGGCATTACTTATGTTTGAGTGTATTTTATTTTCATAAGTTGGTGTGTATTTTATAGGTAGTTTTTCAGTTTCTAATAATGCTTTTGCACTATTAAATGTGTTCTCAATTGATGTTAAATCTTTAGCGTCTGCTGCATAATTGCTATCTACCACTACGCTTCCATTTACAGCTGATTGTAAAAATAGTGTTTCTGTTTTTGCATATATCTGTGTTCCATCCATGAATATTGTTACTGTATTATCAGTTTCATTTCCATCAGCGTCTTTAGGCACAACATAATTGTTTTGTATCTCTTTGAATTTCTTTATAGCTTCACCTGTGAAGTTAATTTGCATTTCTACATATGCTCCACCTTGTTTTACATATTCCATGTTTTTTGATGCTATAGTTACGCTTTTTATACTTTTATTGTCAGCTATTATTCCTGTAACTCCAGACGAATTATCTTGTGATTCAGTTGAATCGTTTGCATTTTCATCTGTTGTATCCTCAGTTGTGTCTTCTGTTTCATCTGCTGTTTCATCTGCTGTTTCTTCTGTTTCTGTAGTTTCATCTTTAATATTACTTGTAATATTTACTGTAACATCACCATTTTGAACAGCGTATCCTATTATACTATTATCAACCTTATCAGGGAATTCTAAAACTATACTTCCTGTTTTTTCGTCTAATCTAATAGTGTATTGCTCAACCCCTGATAGTTTTAATCTTTTTTCTATTATTTCTTTTGCTTTTTTATAGTTATCTGCATTGTATTTATCAGCTTGTCCTTCTTGATTTTCAGATGATTCATCTTTTTGAACATCTAATTTTAAAACTGTATTTGTATCTAAATCCATTCCAAGAACATATTCTGGTAAGACATTTTTCATTACATTTTTGTTTTTTACGAATACTCCTCCAAATGAAACTAAGCATAATAATATTATAACTAATATTGCTAAAATTGTTTTTAATGAACCTTCTTTTTTCACTTTTATTCCTCCCATTATTAAAGTAATTTTGTATCATTGATTATTAACTCAAACCAAATATTTAAAAATTTTGCTGCATGTTTACTCATCATGGTTCTATCCATGAAAATCTCAAAATAATCTAATACTGGTGAGATATTCGTATCAATGGTTAAATCTAAAACTACTTTTTTGTTTTCTTTTGAAATTGTAAAATTTGAATCTGTTACAGCATAATTAACTTTGTCATGCTTGTCAAATGTTGATAAATTAGTATTTACAACCCTTTCTCTATGAACATCTGACTTATCTGCTAAAATCAAAGCAGCAGAAATATCACTAACTGCGGTTCCTGTTTTTTCGTCGTGATTCCCAATAGCTGTCATTATTTCCGCTCTTTCTTTTGGATCCATTCCCATATCCTTTAAAATTTGATATGCAAGAATAGCTCCCGAGTGAGCATGATCAACTCTATTTACACAATTTCCTATATCATGTAAATAACCTGCTATTTTTGCTAGTTCAACTCTTCTTTCATCATATCCTAATGCTTCTAATACCGCACCCGCTCTATTTGAAACTATTCCTATATGTCTAAAAGAATGTTCTGTGTACCCTAGGGCATTCAGTTCTTCCTGAGCACCTAAAATTAATTGCTGTACTTCTGGATTTTTCTTAATATCTTCTAAAGTTACCATATTCTTCCTCCAATTACTTTTAAATTTTATATTAAATTAATAAAAATATCAACTATTTTTTTAAAATAATTAAGATTTTTCTACTAAGTTGAAAGATCAAGTAAGAAAATTTATTACACTTTCAATTTCTTTTTATATTAACCCCAATTATTCCACCAATTCCCCCAAATGCAATTCCTACTAAAATGGTTATAATAGAAGATAAATTCAAGTAAAAACCGCATAATGCAATGCTTGATAATATATAGAAACTTCCTAAATATAACACAGCTACACACATTCCGTTTACAATTCCTTTTTTCTTTATTTTCAAGCTACTTATTGAACTTCCAATTAATATACTAATTCCTGTTATAGTTATAATTACAGGTTTTATTGTTTTTTCTTGAATTGTTGTATTCACTAATATTACGGCATACAGAAAAATGCATATTAAACTTATTAATAAAGCAATTATAAAACCTTTTGCTATTGAGTACGATTTACTATCTTTATTTATTTTTCCCATTTTTTTCATTATAAATCACAACTCCTTTATTTATTCTTTTTACTGTAATGTTATGGGGGTTATTTATTTTTTAGAACAAAAAATGAGCATAATTTTAGTTTTTAAACTAAATATCATACTCATTTATACTTGCTGTTACTCAAAAGTCAAATTTATATTATTTACTTAATTTGTTGTATTAGTTGTATTTGTATTAGTCGTGTTTGTTGTGTTTTGTTTTGTTGTATTATTCGTAGTGTTTATGGTTGTATTCTTTGTTTTGCTATTACTATTTGAATCATATTTTGATGGATTTTTTATATAATCAACAATATTATATTCTTTTCCACCATACACCATAGTATATTGCATTGTATTATCAACAACTGATTTATAAACCCTTGTTAATTCTGTTTTTATTAATGTTCTATTTGTTTTTGATATAATACCATATTTGTTATCTTTTTTAACAACAATTCCTTCTATATCAGGTACTAATAAAACATTATTGTTTGTATTTTTTCCAACACAGCCAAAATCAGAATATTCTAATTTAACAATTATTTTTCCTTTCAAATTAACAAATCCCCATAACTCACCTTTTCTTACAGGTATTAATGTATCATAAATAACATATTCATTATTCAAACCGTTATTTGGAAATGTTGAAATATCTATTCCAATTTGATCATATTCTATTGGTAAAATTATATCTTCTGAATTGTTTGACGTATCTAAAATTCCGTACTTCTCGTTTTTTTCAGATGAAGATGTGGATGTTGAATCTGCTTGACTTATTAAAAACAAATTTTGAGATATCGGTTTAATGTCTTCATATTGAAGAGAAACTATTGTTTCTTTATCTATTTCACCATTATTATCATATAATTGTATAATACCCTTTTTACCATTTGATTCTACTATTAATTGGTTATATTTCTCAACATATTTAATATCTGTGTACTTTGGATCAATAATAGCTGATGTTGTTACTGTTGAAATTTTTGATTTTTTATTTTTACCAGTACCTTTGCTTTGTTCTATTCCAACTTTAGCTATTCCTAATCTTTCATTTCCATCCGTTATTATAACTAATTGTTTCTTCAATAGTTTCTTATTTGATAAATAATTTGTATTCCATACGATTGAATCATTCATTACTAGAGTTTTATCACTACTGTTGTTATATCTACTCTCTATTGATTCGATAGACGCAATTGAATATTTTCTTTTATTCGTAGTCAAAACTGCATTCATAGCAACATCTACAGAATTAATTGGCATATAAATTTTACCATCAACTTTTATTATAGGATTATCTAGTGTGTAATACTCTGTTTCACCTGTATCACCCATTACCTTATAAATTTCTTTTGAATCTACTTCAAAAAAAGTACTTTCTTCTATGTTTTGATTTGTTACATAGCACTTGTTTTCATCTTCATCTGTTAATCCTCCGCTTTTGTAACTATATCCTATTGCATTAGATAAATCCTCAATTTTTATGTACATACCATTCTCAGGTGTTTCGTATAATATCTGAGATGCATTATATTTTTTATTATTTATTGTTATTCCAAGGCTATTACTATTTACCATAACAACAACTACTAATAGTGCAATTATTATGATTAATAAAAGTACTATTCCCACAATTCCTGCTATCATTATTTTTCTAGTATCTCCACTTTTACTATAGCTCTCGTCTATTAAATTCATTTAAAAACCCCCTTATTGTTCGGTATAACCATATTTCTTATAAAATTCTTTTCTAAAGTTTAAAAGATTATCCTTTTCAATTTCTATTCTAACCTTTTCCATTAATTTAGTCAAGAACTTTAAGTTATGAATTGTTAATAAACGTACACCTAAAATTTCATTACATTTAATTAAATGACGTATGTATGCTCTGGTATAATTTTTGCAAGTGTAGCAATCACATTCTGGGTCTAATGGTGTAAAATCTCTTTCATATGTAGCATTTCTTACAACCACTTTTCCGTTCCATGTCATGGCAGTACCATTTCTTGCAATTCTTGTAGGTAGCACACAGTCACACATATCAATTCCTGCAATTGCCGCTTCTATTAGATAGTCTGGTGTTCCAACCCCCATTAGATACCTTGGCTTATTCACTGGCATCTTAGGAGCTGTATATCTTAGTATATCTAAGAATTCCTCTTTTGGCTCACCTACACTAATTCCTCCTATTGCGTACCCTGGTAAGTCTAATGCAACCAAATCATCCAAACTTTTATCTCTTAGATCTTTGAAAAATCCACCTTGAATTATTCCAAATAAAGATTGCTCATCAATATTTTTGTGTGCCTCTTTACAACGTTTTGCCCATCTTGTTGTTCTTTCCATTGATTGTTTTGTATATTCATATGTTGCACCATGTTCAACACACTCATCAAATGCCATAATAATATCTGCACCTAAATCTTCTTCAATTTCCATTACTTTTTCAGGAGTAAATAAATGTTTACTTCCATCTAAATGAGATTTAAACTCAACACCTTCTTCACTTATAGTACGTAAATCTCCTAAACTGAATACTTGAAATCCACCACTATCAGTTAATATTGGTCTATCCCATTTCATAAAATTATGTAATTTCCCCGCTTCTCTTACTAACTTACTACCAGGTCTTAGATACAAATGATATGTGTTAGACAAAATAATCTGAGCGTCAATTTGTTTTAGCTCCTCTGGTGTCATAGACTTAACTGTTGCTTGTGTTCCAACAGGCATAAATACTGGAGTTTGAATATCTCCATGGGGTGTATGAATTACTCCTCTTCTTGCTCCTGAATTTTTATCTACATGTAGTAGTTCGTATGTTACTGCATGTTTTTTTTCCATATCTTTTCCTCCTTTTTAAATTGGGGACGGTCCTTTTTTTTAAATTTTTAAAAAAAAGGACCGTCCCCAATTTTAAAAATCCTTAATCTTAATAAATAAACATTGCATCTCCAAAGCTAAAGAATCTATATCTTTCTTTCACAGCTTCTTCATAAGCACTCATCACAAAATCTTTTCCAGCTAATGTTGAAACTAACATAATTAAAGTTGATTCTGGTAAGTGAAAATTTGTAATCAAACAATCTATACATTTGAATTTATATCCCGGATAGATGAATATGCTTGTATCCCCTTCAACTTCTTTAACAAATCCATTTTCATCTGCAACTGATTCAAGCACTCTACATGATGTTGTTCCAACTGAAATAATTCTTCCACCGTTTTTACGTGCATTATTGATTTTATCTGCATCTTCTTGTTTTATGTAATAATGTTCTGAATGCATGTCGTGATCTTCTATATTTTCAACTTTTACTGGTCTAAATGTTCCAATACCAACATGTAATGTTACATTTGCAATTTCAACACCTTTAGCTTTTATTTTTTCTAAAAGTTCATCTGTAAAATGTAATCCAGCTGTTGGTGCAGCTGCTGAACCTTCATATTTTGCATAAACTGTTTGATATCTATCTTTATCATTTAATCTTTCCTTAATATAAGGTGGTAATGGCATTAAACCTATTTGGTCTAATATTTCATTGAAAATTCCTGTGTACTCGAACTTAACTTTTCTATTTCCGTTGTCCATTTGTTCTAGAATTTCTGCTTTTAGTAATCCGTCCCCAAAAGTAACTTGAGCACCCTTTTTCAAACGTCTTCCTGGGTGAACCATTACTTCCCAAATATCTCCTTCAATTCTATTCAATAATAAGAATTCCACATTCACACCTGTGTCTTCTTTAATTCCATATAATCTTGCTGGGATAACTTTTGTGTTATTTCTAACCAAACAGTCTCCGGGTTTTAAGTAATCTAGAATATCTTTGAATACTTTATGTTCTATTGTTTTATTTGTTTTGTCTAACACCATTAATCTTGATTCATCTCTTTTTTGAATTGGTGTTTGAGCAATTAATTCTTCTGGTAAATCATAATTAAAATCTGATACTTTCATTTTATTTCCTTTCCTTTCATAACTCGTTATATTATACTAAAAAATAAGACAAAAATCAACATGTTTAAAATTAAGGATAAGAAACTTTTGGGGACACTGACAAAAAGTTTCAAAAGTTTGATACTTTTTGTCAGTGTCCCCAAAAGTTTCTCTTTTTCAAAATTTAAAGTTATTTTAAATTTTCACTACATCTATGACAAATTGTAGGATTTTCCTTGTCTTCACCAACTGTTGTAGAATACATCCAACATCTCTCACATTTTTCACCATCTGCAACTTCAACTTTTATATCTGAAGCTCCTTGAACAATTTCTAATCCTGAAACTATAAATACTGTCATTAATAGTTCTTCATTTTCTTTTAAGAAATCATACTCTGCTCCTTCTGCTGAAATTATAACTTTAGCATTTAATGAATGACCTATAACTTTTGCAGCTCTTGCTTCTTCAAGTTTTTTAGCAACATTTTCTTTTAAATCTATAATTTTATTCCATTTAGCTTCTAATTCTTTATTTTCATATTTGCTATTAACCTCTGGATAATATGTTAGCATTACACTTTCTACATTTTCATTTTCTGTGTGAGGCATATATTTCCAAATCTCTTCAGCTGTGAAGCATGTCATTGGAGCTAATATTTTAACTAAAGCATCTAGTATTAAATACATTGCTGTTTGAGCAGATTTTCTTTCTTTTGAATCTGGTTTTGATGTGTATAATCTATCTTTTATAATATCTAGATAGAAATTACTCATATCTACAACACAGAATGTATTAATTGTTTGATATGCTTTATTAAAATCATATTCTTCATATGCTTTTGAACAATCTGCAATTAATTTGTTTAATTTAATTAATGCAAATTTATCAATTTCTTCTAAGTCTTCATATGGAGTTAATGAATTAACATCTAATCCATCGATATTACCTAGAATAAATCTTGCTGTATTACGTATTTTTCTGTATACTTCTGCAACTTGTTTCAAAATTCCTTTTGAAATACTTACATCTGAAGTATAATCTGATGATAAAGCCCATAATCTTAGAATGTCAGCACCTAACTCATTACACATCTGAATTGGATCTATACCATTTCCAAGACTCTTTGACATTTTTCTTCCTTGTTCATCGACAACATATCCATGTGTTACAACCTCTTTGTAAGGTGCTTTATTTTTTGTAGCAACAGATGTTAATAATGAAGATTGGAACCATCCTCTATATTGGTCACTTCCTTCTAAATATAGATTTGCTTCGGGTAAGTTTCTTTCAGCTAAAACTGATTCATGTGTTGAACCTGAATCGAACCAAACATCCATTATGTCTGTTTCTTTTGTAAATTCCGTACATCCACATTCAGAACATTTAGCACCTTCTGGCATTAAATCTTTAACATCCATGTCAAACCATGCATTTGTTCCTTTCTCTTTAACTATGTTTTGAACTTTTGCTAAACTTTCCGCAGTAACATATTCTTTTTCACAATCTTTGCAATAGAATATTGGAAGTGGAACTCCCCATGTTCTTTGACGAGAAATACACCAATCATTTCTATCTTCAATCATTTTTGTGATTCTTTCTTCACCCCAAGCTGGATACCACTTAACAGTTTTTATTGCTTCTAATGCTTGTTTTCTAAATCCATCAACAGAGGCAAACCATTGACTTGTAGCTCTGAATATAATTGGATGTTTACATCTCCAACAATGTGGATATGAGTGGTTTATAGTTTGTTTTGCTAATAATAAATCATGTTCTTCCAACCATTTTATAATCTCTTTATCAGATTTAGCATAATACATTCCAGCAAATGGACCAGCTTCTTCTGTTTGATGTCCCTTGCTATCTACAGTAACAATGATATCAAGGTTATTTTTTAATCCACATAAATAATCTTCTTTACCATATCCAGGAGCTGTATGAACTGCACCTGTACCAGTATCTAACTCGACTAAAATTGTGTCGTCACTTCCAAGAACTACTTTTGATTCTCTTGGTAAAAATGGATGTCTACATCTTACACCTTCTAATTCATTTCCTTTAAAAGCTTTAATTGTTGTATAATCATTTATTTCAGCAATTTTCATAACTTTATCTACTAAATCTGTAGCTATAATTAATTTTTCTCCGTTTGCTTCTACTAAACTATATTCAAAATCAGGAGATATTGTTATTGCAACATTTCCTGGTAATGTCCATGGAGTTGTTGTCCAGATAACAAAAAATACGTCTCTTTCATCAAATAAGCCATTTCCTTCAACTACAGGGAATTTTACATATGCAGTATTTGAATTAACATCTTTATATTCAATTTCAGCTTCAGCTAAGGCTGTTTCACAATCTGTACACCAGTAAACAGGTTTCAAACCTTTGTAAATGTAACCTCTTTTATACATTTCACCAAAGACTTCTAATTGTTTAGCTTCCATTTGTGGTTGGTATGTAATATATGGATTTTCCCAATCTGCTAATACTCCTAAACGTTTAAATCCTTCAATTTGTACATCTTTATAATTTTGAGTAAATTCTTTACATGTATCTCTAAATTGAGAAACTGGAATTTCATCTCTATTTAATCCTAGCTTTTCAATTGCTTTTTTCTCAGTTGGCATACCATGTGTATCAAAACCAGGAATAAATGGAGTATAATATCCTTTCAAGTTTTTATATCTAACAATAGTGTCTTTTAAGACTTTATTTAAAGCGTGACCAACATGAATTTCACCATTAGCATATGGAGGTCCATCATGTAAAACAAAAGGTTCTTTTCCTTCATTTTTCTTTAACATTTTTTCATATAAACCATTTTTAAAAACTTCATCAAATATATGTGGTTCATTTTCTGGTAGATTTCCCCTCATTGGAAAATCTGTTTTTGGCAAATTAAGTGTTTTACCATAATCTTTCTTCTCTTCACTCATTTTTCATCTCTCCAATCATTCATATTTTATTTGCTTTGTTTCAGGACTTCACATTTTTATATCAAAAAAGCTATTCATCCTAAAACATTTAGGACGAATAGCTTTATAATCCGCGGTACCACCTATTTTAAAAGATATTTTACCTTTTATATAATTTCAAATACAGTTTATATAAAATGCGTTTTATCTTTTCACTTAATTTCTTTTAACGCAAGAATACGATTCAGCTTACTAGCTTTCTAACTTTCAGCCAAACAACGCTAAAGGTGATAACAAATAATTTATTCTCTTGCTAGAATTCCACCACCCTCTAGCTCTCTATTAGTTTTACATTATTTGTGTTGTCCTTTACATAGTTTTTATGTTTATCAATATCTACATAATAGCACTTTTTTTTATACTTTTCAAGTACTAAATTACATATTTTCACGAATTTATTTTACATTTTCCATTAATTCTTCGAATCTTTCTGATGTTATAACTTCTTTAGCTAGAAGTTCATTTGAAATAACTTCTAATGCATCCATATGATTTGCTAAAATTGTTTGAGCTTTAAAATCAGCATCGTTAACAAGAGCTTTTATTTCATTTCCAATTACATCTGCATATTTATCTCCTAGTAATTGTAATTGATATGGATCTTTCTCTAAATTAACATGAATTGGACCAATTGAATCACTCATACCATACAAAGTTACCATATTTTTAGCAATTTCGTTAGCAACTTCTAAGTCATTACTTGCACCTGTTGAAATATCTTTTAAAGCAAGTTTTTCAGCTGCACGTCCACCCATTAAGGCTATAAGTTTTTCTTCCATTTCTGTTTTAGATATATATGCTTTATCTTCGTTTGTTTTATACATAGTATATCCACCAGCCATACCTCTTGGTATTATAGAGATTTCCTTAATATCTTTTTGTGTTTGTAAGAAATAACTTACTATGGCATGTCCTGCTTCATGAACTGCAGTTCTCTTTTTATCTTTTTCAGATATTACTCTATTATGTTTTTCTAGTCCAACTGTTACTTTCTTAAGAGCATCCTCTATATCTTTATTGGTTATACTTTCTCGTTCTCTTATTGTTGCAATTATTGCAGCTTCGTTTAAAATATTTGCAAGTTCAGCTCCTGTAAACCCAGCTGTATCTTCAGCTATATTTCTTAAGCTAACATCTTGTGCAAACTTTTTACCCTTTGCATGAATTTTTAGTATTGCTTCTCTTCCATTTAAATCTGGTAATCCAACTGTTATTTGTCTATCAAATCTTCCTGGACGTAATAAAGCTTTATCTAACATTTCAGGTCTGTTTGTTGCAGCTAAAACTATAATATTTTCTTCTGTATCAAACCCATCCATTTCAACTAGCAATTGATTTAGCGTTTGATTGTTTTCAGTTTCAGCACCACTTGAAGATGTTCTTCTTGATCCTATTGCATCAATTTCATCTATAAATACTATACAAGGTGAAACCTTTCTTGCTTTTTCAAATAACTTTCTTACTCTTGAAGCACCAAGTCCTGCAAACATTTCAATGAATTCAGAACCACTCATTGAAATAAATGGTACATTTGCTTCACCTGCAATTGCCTTAGCTATTAATGTTTTTCCTGTTCCTGGATTACCACATAATAGTACTCCACGAGGAACTTTCGCACCCATTTCTGTAAACTTTTTAGGATGTTTTAAGAAATCCACTATTTCTATCATTTCTTGTTTTTCTTCATCTAATCCTGCTACATCATCAAATTTTATTTTTGTTTTTTGGGTTTCTGAATCATATACTTTTCCTTTTTCACCTAAACCTTGCATTTTGAATATCATTAATACCAAAACTACTAATATTATTGTTGGTAAGAAAGAAAACAATGTTCTTAATATCATAACAAAAATATTTCTTTGTTTTTGTATTAATTGAATATTGCTTCCACTATTAACTTTTTCTTGTACTAAATCAATGAATGAATCTACACTTGGTATTAACACTCGCTTTTCTTTTTCTTCGTTTACAAGTTTAATTTTTGCTGTATCGCTACCTTCTGTCATTTCTATTTTTTCAACTGTACCATCATTTATACTTGTTAATAACTCAGTATAAGCAAAATCTTTGTTTTTGTCTTTTTTGTTATAGTTCATATAAAATAGTATTCCAACTATAGTAAGAACTAATATAGCTATGATTGTTATAATTAAAGTAATATTACTTTTTTTATTCTTATCATTTTTCTTTGAGCTCATCTACTTTTCTCCTTTTGTATTATTTTCTTCATCATTTTGAATATTATACCGTTTTTTAATTTGTTGCTTTATTTTCAGATTTTTCTTCTTCCTTTTCCTCTTTCTTAGTTGTTGTTTGAGCAGGAGCATCTTTCTTATCTTCCTTTTTACCAACATAAATGGTTATTTTTGCATTTTTTGCCACTACTGTTTTTGCTTTTATACTTTGAGAAATTACTTTTCCATCATTTTTGTTATCTGTTTTGTATACTACAGATACGTTTAATCCGTTTAATGCAGATTTTGCTGCTGTTTCAGACATTCCTACAACATTTTGAACTGTTATGTCACTATTATCATTCTTTTTATTATCTGTAACTGTAACTTTAGTTTCATCTTCTTTTTCTTCTTCTTTCTTAGTTTCTGCTGTATGAATATCACATTTTTCAGTTATAACAGAATATTTATTTCCACTTTCTGTTTTCCATTTTCCACTTGCTTCTTTTTCTGGCATTACTGTTCCATATGCTGTTTCAGTATGTTCACAGTATTCAGTAGCTAATTTCTTAGATTCTGAACATATTTTGAATGAATTATGACCTTCACATTTTCCTGGGACCGCACCTTCTACAAAGTATTCTTCATAAGTATCTTTACATGCACTTGTTGCACATTTTCCAGATGTTCTACATACATTTGCTTTTACAACATTACCTGGTTGATCAAATTTCTTTCCTTCCAAATTTTGGTGTATATTTTTCATAACACTTGCCCAGATTAATGATGCAGGGCTTCCACCATATGTGTTTACTTGTTCTGGCTCATCATATCCAAACCAAGTTGATGCTGTATAGTATGGTGTAAATCCACATAACCACACATCTTTTTGTTCCTGTGTTGTACCTGTTTTAGCTCCAACGTCTATATTGTCCATTTTACACATTCTTGCTGTACCTTGTGAACCTTCAACTGGTTGCTTTAACAAGCTTTTCATTATGAATGCATTTCCTTCTGAAAATACTCTTCTTGTTTCTTGTTTTGACTCAATTAAAATGTTTCCTGATGAATCTTCTACTTTTGTATAGAAAGTTGGTTCAATATAAACACCATCATTTGCAATTGTAGCATATGCTCCTGCCATTTGTAATGGGCTTATACTTGCAGTACCTAAGGCAAGTGAAATATTTGAATCACTAACTCCGGTTGTTGATTCTGAAGCTTTTACTAAAGAAGTTATACCCATACTTCTCATGAAATCTATTGAATTATCTGGACCCAATTCACTCATAACCTTACATGCAACAATGTTAGATGATACTTCTAATGCATCTCTTACCGTACACAAACCTGTTTTTTGATTTGATGCATTTTTAGGCTTGTAGTCCGTTCCAAAAGTTGTTGGATAAGTATTGTCATATATTGTTGATGCATTTATTATTCCTTTTTCAATAGCGGCTCCATATACACCTATAGGTTTTATTGATGAACCTGGTTGACGTATACTGTTTATTCTGTTTATTCCAATTGCATCTACGTCTGTACCGTAACCTCCCATACATCCAACTACTCTTCCAGTTTTATGATCTATTATTACCATTGCTGATTGTGTATGAGCACCTGCTGCAACTCCTTTTTCTGTAGTTGCTGGTCTTATATATGTATCTGTTCTGTATTCATTTTGAACTGTATCTTGAATTGATTTTACTTGTGCAGTATATATTTTTAATCCACCGCCATATATACGGCTTCTTGCATATTCTTCAGACATTCCTTTTTGCTCAACTAAATCTTTTACTACTTCTTCAACAGCAGCTGAAATATAATAGTCTTTAATTGTTGATGATGGTAGCTCACCTTTTTCAAATTTCAATCCTTCATCTACTTTTGCAATAGCTGTATTATACTCTTCATCATTTATAAATCCTAATTCTTTCATCTTTCCTAAAACTGTTTTAGTTCTTGAATTAATTCTCTCTGTATTAGGATTTTCTTTATAAGGATTATATTGACTTGGGCTGTGTGTAACACCAGCTAAAAAAGCACATTCTTCAATTGATAAATCTCTTGCTGATTTATTAAAATAATACATTGAAGCTACTTCTACACCACATATATCGCCACCACTTGATGCTAGAGGTATCAAATTCAAATACAATTCTAGTATTTGCTTTTTATCAATCATTTTTTCAATTTGGTATGCCCTTGACATTTCTCTTATTTTTCTTTGCATACCTTCTTTACCGCTGCTTTCCTTCTCATTAGTTATATTTTTAACTAATTGTTGAGTTATAGTACTTCCACCAAAATTTGATGAACCTGAATGTGTCAAATATGTAAAAGTTGCAGCTGTAGTTCTTTTTATATCTACACCTTTATGTTGATAAAATCTCTCATCTTCTATAGCAACAAATGCATTTGGTAAATAGCTACTCATCTCATCTATACTTATTATTTTTCTATTTTCTTTTCCAGATAATTCTGCTATTACATTACCTTCAGAATCATATATTATTGTATTTGAAGTACCTATTAACAAATCTTCCTTCGTTAATGCAAATTTATCACTAAAGAATATTCCTACAAAAACTCCTAAAGCTATTAATACTAATAAAAGCAATATTATTACTGCAATAAGAATTCCCTTCTTTAATTTAGAATGATTTTTCTTCTCCGTCTTAATTTTTTTCTTTTTTATGGGCTTTCTTATTGGTCCATTACTATTTGTAGAATACTGTCCTTTTGTTATACGTTGTCTGTTAGTAGTTTTTTTTGTAGTTTTTCCAAAATTTGTTTTTCCTTTTTTATTATTTATTCTACTATTCATTTTATTACTCCTTTTCCAACTAAATATTTTAGTCAAACTTACTCATTTATTATATTACAAAAACACAAAAAATAAAAGCCTTTTTTTAATTTTTATTATAATTGTTAAAACTTTCAAAATATATGTGTTTTAAGAATATCTTCATAGGTTGTTAGTATATTTGCTCCTTGTTTTATTAATTCATTTGTCCCTTTCGAATTTTCTTCGTTGATATTCCCAGGAACTGCATATATTTCTCTTCCTTGTTCTAAGCCAAAATCAGCAGTTATTAATGCTCCACTTTTCTCTTTTGCTTCTACCACCACAATTCCGTCCGACAAACCACTTATTATTCTGTTTCTAGCAGGAAAATTCATTTTATTAGGTCTTGTACCTACAATATATTCCGTAACTATTAGACCATTATTTTCTATAATTCGTTCATATAAATTTTTATTTTCATATGGATATACAACATCCAATCCATTTCCTATAACTGCAATTGTGTTTCCTTTTGCCTCCAGTGCTCCTATGTGAGCATATTTATCTATTCCTCTTGCAAGTCCACTTATAACACAGATATTATTTTTTGCTAAATCATAGGCCAACTTTCTAGCTATATTTTCTCCATATGATGTACATTCTCGTGACCCAACTATTGCAACACCTTTTTTATTCAGCAATTCTAAATTGCCTTTTGTAAATAGTATAACTGGTTTATCATATATATTTTTTAAATTATAAGGATATTGCTTATCAAACATTGTAACAATGTTTATTTCGTTTTTAATTAAATATTCTTGAAAGATTTCTATCTTTTCTCTGTAATTTTTATTCAATATTTCTTTTATTTCTTCTATGTTCAGTTCTTTAACTTTTGTTAAATCATTTTTACTTAAATCCCAAATATTTTTAGGAGATTTAAACCTCTTTAACAATATTTCTTTTTTTATACTAGTTAATTTTTTGATTCTTGAAAGCCAAATCCAATACTTATTATCCATCTTTTTTATTGTATGATATTTTTATCATACTCTCCTTTCCTCTTTTCCCTCTTTTTTGACATTTTTCGACATAAAAAGAGAGCTGTATTTATAATTTAGCCCCCTATTATTTTATTTATTTGTTTAAATTTTTAGCTGCTTTGACTACATTTGTCATAAGCATTGCTATTGTCATTGGTCCAACTCCTCCTGGCACAGGTGTTATATAAGATGCCTTTTCTTTTACATTTTCAAAATCAACATCCCCAACCAATTTTCCATCATCGTTTCTATTTATTCCTACATCTATGATAACAGCCCCTTCTTTTACCATATCTGCAGTAACAAATTTTGCTTTTCCAAGTGCCGCAATTAGAATATCTGCATTCTTTGTAATTTCTTTTATATTCTGTGTTTTAGAGTGACATACGGTAACAGTACCATTTTTCTTTAACATGCATTGAATTAGTGGTTTACCAACAATATTGCTTCTGCCAATTATTACCACATTTTTCCCTTGAACATCAATATTGTATTCCTCTAGCATTTTTGTAACACCAAAAGGAGTGCATGAAATAAAGCAATCTTCTCCAATTGATAGTTTTCCGACATTGATTGGATGAAATCCATCAACATCTTTTCTAAAATCTATTTTGTTAAAAGCTTGATTAATGTCTAAATTCTTAGGTATTGGACTTTGTAAGAGAATTCCATGTATATCTTCTCTATTGTTAAGATTTTCAATTAAATCTAATAATTCTTGCATAGTTGTATTTGAATCCATTAAAAATTCTTCATACTCTATCCCTATTTCTTCACACGCCTTGCTTTTGTTCTTTACATACACTTTTGATGCTTTATCATCACCAACCATAATTACGGCTAATTTTGGATTTATTTCTTTTGCCCTTAATTCAGTAACTTCATCTTTTAACTCCATTCTGATTTTTTTTGCAAGTTCTTTACCATCAATTAATACTGCCATAGTTATTCCTCCATTTTTATTATTTATTCTAACTGTTTATAATTATAGAACATATGTTCTATAATGTCAATATATTTTTTGTTTATTTTACAATATTTCGTTCGACATAAATCGACTTATTTGTATACTTAAAGCGATACTTTTCGCGTCCAATCCGTGTAACTTTTCAAGTTCATCAACACTGCCATGTTGTACAAAAGAATCATCATACCCATAAGATTTAGCATGTACTCCATCAATCTTACATTCATTAATTAGTTCTATAACGCTTGTTCCCAAGCCACCTCGTAATATTCCATCTTCTATAGTTATAACATTTTTAGTCTTTCTAATAGAACGTTCAATAGTATATGAATCTAATGGCTTTAAAAATCTAGCGTTAATAACCTCACAATCTATATCTTGTTCTTTCAATATCTCGCTAACTTCAATAGCTCTTTCAACCATTTTTCCAATAGCTACAATTGTCAAATCTTCGCCTTCCTTGATAATTTCAGCTCTGCCCAATTTTATATCTTCACATTTTTCAAATTTCGTTTCACCTTCTCCACCTCTTGGATATCTAATTACCACCGGTGAATTTAAATTTATAGCAAACTCAAGCATTTTTTCAAGTTCTTCAAAATTCTTTGGTGCCATAATTGTAATATTCGGTATTAATGAGAAAAACGCCATATCAAAAAGACCTTGATGTGTCTCTCCGTCATTTCCTACAATACCTGCTCTATCTACGCACATCACTACTGGTAAATTTTGAATACAAATATCATGAATAACTTGATCGTACGCCCTTTGATAGAAAGAAGAATATATTGGAACAACAGGTTTATATCCTTTTTTAGCCATGCCTGCAGCCATTCCTAATGCATGCTGTTCTGCAATTCCTACATCAAAAGTTCTTTCAGGAAATTGTTTTTTAAACTCTTTAAGACCTGTTCCATCGATCATTGCAGCAGATACGGCAACTATTTTTTCATCTTTTTTTGCTAATTCAACAAGCTTTCTTCCAAATATTTTTGAATAATCATCCTTTTTTTCTTTTTTTAACTTACCTGTTTGAATATCAAAACTTGACGTACTATGAAATTTATCTGGATTTTCTTCAGCTATTTTATATCCTTTTCCTTTTTTAGTTATAACATGAATCAAAACTGGTCCGTCTATCAATTTACTTGTTCTTAATACACTTTCTAATTTTTCAATATCGTGTCCGTCAACTGGTCCTAAGTATGTAAAGCCTATATCTTCGTAATACATTTTTGGAATAAACATTTGCTTTATGCTTCTTTTCATCCTTTGAGCAGCCTTAACTATGCTTTTTCCAACTTTTGGAATTCTTAAAAATAATCTTTTAACCCTACTATTAGTTCTAGTATAAAACCTTTTTGTTCTTAATTTGCTTAGAAAATACGTCATCCCACCAACATTTTTTGAGATGCTCATTTCATTATCATTTAAAATAACTGTAATATCTGAATTACTACTTCCCGCATCATTCAAAGCTTCTTGTGCCATTCCGCCTGTTAGAGCTCCATCACCTATTACAGCAATAACTTTGTTTTTCCTGTCATCAAGCTTATTTGCCCTTGCCATTCCTAGAGCGACAGATATTGATGTTGAACTGTGTCCTGTGTTAAAGCAATCAAATTCAGATTCAGATGTTTTTGGAAAACCTGCTATTCCGTTAAATTTTCTAAGTGTATCCATTTGATTTTTTCTTCCAGTTAAAATTTTATGTACATAAGTTTGATGTCCAACATCCCAAATTATTGAATCTCTTGGAGTATTAAATACGCTATGTAATGCTATTGTAAGTTCCACCACTCCGAGGTTTGAAGCCAAATGACCTCCATTTTTTGATACAATATCTAATATTTTTTCTCTTAATTCTTCAGCTAATTTTTTCTTTTCTTTTATTTTTAATTTTTTTAAATCTTTTACACCATTTATATTTTTTAAAACTTCTTCCACTTGAAACACCCTTTATTTTTTATTGCTATTGTTACTATTTTTTTATATCATAAAACGACTCTGATGTCTATTGTTGCAACTAATTTTTTCAAAATAGTTTTTACTAACACTTTGTAAAATTTGATTTTTTTGTTCACAATTAGTATCTTGAGGCATATACTTAGAAAAATAGGAGGTATATTTTTATGGATGGATTGTATGAGTTTAATATAAAATCACCAATGGGTAACATTAAAGCTTTAGTTAAATTGATTACTAGTGGGGCTATATTAAGTGGCTACGTTGATGTTATGGGAAAAAGAAATGAATTTAATAATGGAGTTGTTAATGGAAATAATTTGTCACTTAAAGGAAAAATTGCTGCTGGTATGATGAATATTCAATATACTATTGTTGGAAATGTTCAAGGAGATGTTTTGAATTTAGCAGCTCAGACTAACATGGGAAATTTTAATTTGCAAGGAAAGAAAATTTCATAGTATTCATGCGTTACATTAATTCAAAATAACTTCAATACAATAAAACTTCAAAAGATGCAGGAAAATAAATTCCTGCATCTTTTGCATACATTTTGTAATTTTGTCATCAGACTAAATTTGTCTATCAATTCCACGCTTAGCTCCCCACATACATGGTGCTGTGCAACGGAATCCAGGAAATGTACATCTTGCCCCCTTTGAAAAAGGTAATAAGTACTCATAGATTTCTTTCTTAGAATCTTTAGTGCTTAGCATATACCTATCAAGGATTTCCTTTGTCTGCAATGCAATCTCAAGCTGAGCCGCACCACACAATCTCTCTTGACATTTCATAATGAAGTTTTCAACAGTACCTCTTTCGTTGATTTCTAACATCAAGCCCTGTGGAAACTCTGCATCAAGAGAAGAAATGTCTTTCAACCATTCCTCTTCAAAGTCTGTTCCTCTGATAATTGGCGGTACAAAATATTTATGTTCTTCAGGAATGAAGATTTCATAATATAGTGTACGATGTCTTTGAGCCTGAGCAAGTTCTGCAAATGTTCCTTCGTAATTTACGCAGTAATTTTCACCAAACTCCTCTGCTCTTTTCCTCTGTGCAAATAGTGAAAGTGTTCTTCCTTTAGCATCAGAGTTAAGCTCTGGAACTAACAAATTGCTGATTTCTTCATTGAACTCAGCAAACACCTTTTTTAGCCTAGTGTTAAACGGTGTATCTGGTGCTTCTTTTATGAATCTTTCGAACCAATGCGCAATATAGTTCAATTGGCCAAAATTAACGGTGTACTCCATTGTTGTTGCAGGAGTGAAGACACTTATCAGATATCTGGCATTCTCCATTGCAAGCTTTTTGACCTTTTTTTCATCGATTTCAGGATATTTTTCCTGGATTGCTTCTTGATAAATCTTGATCCATTTTTCATATAATTCTTTTTCCTTTTCAGAAGGCTCCATTTTGGTGTATCTTGCTGATTTTTCTGAGGTGTTATACATCTTCTCATTATTCAAAACCATAGCAAGAATCTTAGGAATTCCCTCCAACGCCAAATTATACGTCACATGTCCGAAAACACTGTGATGTCCTGACGCCAATGTTCCTTTAGCTCTTCTCTCTGTTTTTGCTTCATCCTCGCTAAACAGTGTATCTAAGCTATCTGGCATATAACAAATTCCGGCAGACTTACCTGAAAAGTTAACAGCCTCCTCTTTTGGCATCTCGTAACCTACTTTGGTTGATGCTAGAACCTTAATTTGCATAGCTTACATCTCCTTTGTGAATTATAATATATACTGCTTTTCACAGATTACTCGAATTATAACATTGCAATTTACAAATTTCAACAATTTTTTTGATTATTTTAAAACGTTGCTCAAGTAGCTTGATTATCTTACATTTTTAGTGAATTGTTAACTTTTTTTCTTAGTTTTCTAACTATTGACTTTTGTCATCAAATAAATTAATATTGTTTTAGCAAATTGACCGTAATACAAATACATCAAAATAAAATAAGAAAGGATGACGAACTATGAGCAACATTATTACATATTTATTTCAAACAAATGCATTCAAAATAAGCCCTGAAGATAATCCATTTTGGTACACATCTGGAAAAATAGGACCTTATTTCATGAATGCTCAATTTTTGTATGGAAGTGAGGACGATGCAAACGCTTTACTTGCATTTATTGATGACGAGTTAGAAAACGCTTCAAAATATGACTTACCAAAAGATGTTTTTGAAAAAACTTTAGCACAATATAATTCAAATGAAATTTATAAAACAACTATCGATGAATTTATTTCTTTTGTAAAAAATAATATTGACGTATCAGAAATTAACTACATCTCTGGTGGTGAAAGAAGAGACTGGTTCTTCTCTAATATGGTGGCTAACTTACTTGAAAAACCTCACATTACAATTTTCAAGGACTTATCTTTAGCTTGTAGTACTTCAGATTTTAGTTCAACAACTGATATAACTGATTTATCTAATAAAAACGTTTTACACGTTGCTGATTTGCTAAATGTTGCATCAAGCTACCTACGTGCATGGATTCCTGCTATAAAAGATTTAGGTGGAAATTTAAAATGGAGTTTAGTTGCTGTTGACAGAATGCAAGGCGGAACAGAAGCATTAAAAGAAGCTGGAGTTACATCATTTGCCTTAATTAATGTTGATAATTCTCTATTTGAAAAAGCTTTAGAACTAAATATAATTAATGAAGCTCAATTAGACACTTTAAAGAAATTTAAAGAAAATCCTGATGAAACAATGAGAAACTTTTTAATTGCTCACCCAGATTTTATTGAAGAATCTATAAAAGCTGGTGGAAAAAGTGAAAAAAGAGCTAGGCTTTGCTTAGATAGTAATATTTATAATATTTAAAATAAGGGAAGGTCCTTTTTTCAAAAATTTGACAAAAAGGATCTTCCCAAATTTTAAATTTTATTCCTTAACAAGTAAATCAAGAATCTCAATTTCCTGATTCATTTCATTATCACCTAATTCTTTAATTTCACTCTTCATATAATTTTTGAATTTCAATAAAGTATAAACATATTCCTTGCTAACATTCAAAGCTTGAGATTGTCTTTCATTTTGATTTAATAGTCCTCTAACGTCTTCAACATCTATATAAGGGCAGTCTATAACTCCTGTTTCACTTGTTACTAATAATTTGTTCTTATTTTCATTATAAATAACATCAAGATTCTTTTCTGTTTGATTCATTCTTTCGTACAATATCCAGTCTTTCATTAGATTTGCATATCTTGATAAAACTATAGCTTTTCTAATTCCTGTGTTATCATAATTTTCTTCAATCCTGTTATCAAAAGATACTTTTTGTTTATTTTGATGTACTTTACCATCTTTGTCTTTGTATGAAACCACTATATTTGTTTCTAAATCCCTTGGCCCAGTATACTCTGTTGTATACATAAGTGGACTTAATTTTAATAAAATAACTCCACCTTTAACTTCGCCTTCAGCATTACTACTTGATGGGAATAAAGTATTTACCTTCATGATTGTATTTGAAGAGTTATCTTTTGTGTCTGATCCATAGACGTTAGCAATTGAAAACTCATTAGAATCTAACTTTAATTCCAAGTCAAATACTAAAGGTGTTACCATATAATCAAACTCATCCTTTAACGTTTTCTTTAACTCTTCAGAATTATGAACTGAGTAGTAATTAGCTCCTTTCACATCTGATAAACATTCAATTACCTCTGTATTAAAGTCAACTCCAACTCCAACAAATGTAGTATAAATACCAATATCTGCATTTTCTTTTACATACTTTGTTAAACCTTCTTTTGAACTGTTTCCTAAATTAGGCATAGCATCTGTTATTACAATTATTCTATTATCATACTCTTCATTATTAAGCATTTCTGAAGTAAATAGTTCGGTTCCTTTTGTATAACCCGCTTCAAAATTTGTTCCACCACGAGGATTTATCTCCAAAATATGTCCTTTTAATTTATCTATATCTGTTTCGCCAACTAAACTTACTGGTTTTGCTAAATATGACGTATTATCAAATAATACAATTCCAAGCCTATCTTCTGGTTTTAATTCGTCAATCAAACCATTTAATGATTCATTTGCAATTTGCATTTTACTTTTATTATCACCTATTACATCTTTAAGGAACGCAGTTTGTCCTCCATAATAATAATCGTTAAATCCTGATGACATTGAACCTGAAATATCCATTACAATAACTGTATTTAATTTTTTTCTTTGAAAATCGCTTTCCTTAATATTAGAATTTAGTCCAACAGTCATATAATACTCTGAATATCCAGAAATTGGATCTTTCGAAATTGCCTTACTATATGTTGGATAAAACATTTCTGTTGAATTTTCATTTTCTTTGCTACGCCCTGTATCAAAATAATAATCATAAAATAATCCATTATATGTTATATCAGTTGATATCGGTAAATATCCATTTTTTATATTTTCTCTGAAATTGTCTATATTTTTTGCCCCACCAACTGAAAAACCAAGGTTAGAATCGCTTGTGCTAAAAGAACTGTTTATTGATTTTGCACTACCGCTAACTGCTGTTTCTGAAGATGTTACCATTGAGTAATCCTCATAGGCATATTCAGGTGCATTGTAACTCCAATCATCAATTAAATTTTCTTTTTTTATTTGAACATTCTCTGGATTATTTTCTCTTCCAATTTTCCAATTTTTCGCACCATCAAATCTAAACCAGAAAACCGCAAATCCTCCACCTAATATGCATAGTATAATAATTATTGATACTACTATTAAAATTGTTTTTTTCTTTTTCATCTAAATACCTCCTTTATGATACAAACAGATTATTCTCTGTTTGCGTCATCTATTATTTAGATGATTTCTTTTTTAGTTTTTGTTGGTATTTTTTGAAAAAAATTATAAAAATTGTAAAAAGTACAATTCCCACTACTATCAAAACAGCTTGTACTTCGTCTATTGATGTCTTTTTATTAGCTGAAATTACAGGCTCATTATATGATGTTACAGTTGAAGTGTCATTCGAAATTTCAGAATTGTCCTGTGGCTTTTCTTCTTTTTCACTATTAGTTGCTTCATTAGTTTCAATATTAGAACTGTTATTCTCAATATTTTCACTCTTGCTGTTATCTTTTAAATCAACATCATCTATTTCTTTATTCTCTGCACTCTCCTGATTAACTTCGGTGTCTTGATTAATCTCCGTATTTTTGTCATATTCCCTATTTTCTCTATCATTCAAATATGGTTTTTCTTTCCAAAATTCTCCTCTTGCAAGAACAATAGCAAATGCAATTACAGCTCCAACTAAGCTTCCTATTGATATTCTTAAGCTATTAATAGCATTATAATATTTCCACTGAACAGTACCAATAGGAATATTCATAACTTGCGAAATCTTTTTAAAAGTAAAATCTGAAAGTACCTTTAAGGAAACTATCATTTTTTCGTCTTCTTTTAATCCGTTCATTAAATTATTATAGTACTCACTATCTATAACATTATCTATCCCACTTGCATTATCAGGCATTTCATAAATTTCATTCATGCTTATATTAGGTTTAGCTTTTCTTAGATGAAGAAAACACTCATTTTTACTAACAGTAAACAACCAGCTTGCTTCATTATTTGTTGGCAATTTACTAACATCTAATTTATAAATTTTAGTGAATATTTCGTGGGTTAAATCTTCAGAATCATATTTATTTTTGATAAAAGAAAAAACTATTCCATAAATTAGGTCATAATAATTTTCGTACAGTTTGTTATATGCATTTTGATTCTTATTTCTTAAGTTTTCAAATATTTCATGCAATTCCTTTTTGTTTATTTTGTTCAATAATAAATCCCCCTTTCATAAATCAATATTTTTATTAAATTTATCCACTATTTCTCCCTATTCTTACAATATTCATTAATTGGGCACTCACTACATTTTGGTGCTCTCGCCACACATGTTTTTCTTCCATGCCATACTAATAAGTGATTAACATCATAGTAGTATTCTTTAGGAATAACCTTCAATAAATCTTGCTCAATTTTTTCAGGATTCGAATTTTTTGAAAGACCAATTTTATTTGCAATACGTTTGGCATGAGTATCTACCGCAATCCCTTGTGGTGAGTTATATGCCTCTAGCATTACAACATTTGCACTTTTTCTGCCTACTCCAGGCAACTTCATTAGTTCTTCCATAGTATTTGGAACAACCCCATTATAATCTTTTACTATCATTTCAGCTGTAGCTTTAATATTTTTAGCTTTGTTTTTATAAAACCCACATGGATGAATTATTTTTTCTAATTCTGATAATTTCATTTTGCACACTGCTTCTGGTGTTCCGTATTTTTTGAAAAGGTTTGGTGTTGTTTTATTCACACGCTCGTCAGTACATTGAGCCGACAGCATTACTGCTACCACCATTTGAAAAGGTGTTTCAAAGTCTAGGCTACATGTAGCATCTGGATAATATTCTTTTAATATCTGAATAATCTTTATTACATCTGATTTTTTCATTTATTATCACCTTCTGTACTCTGTTATTTATTACAATCATTATATCAAATTTATGTAAATTTTCAACATTATTATTTAAAATAACATAAATTGAATTTTCTTCGCTTATACTCTTGACTTTTGCCATAATATGTTATAAAATAGTAAAGCAATTAAATTGACATATGACTTGAAGGCAAACTTCTCCCCGGTAGTTTCACTTTAAGTTTCATATATAAATTAAATTATTTTATGAAATGGAGGGTAATTTTTACCATGAATAACACAACATACGTATTAAAAGGAAATGAAATCGAAAGAAAATGGTATATAATTGATGCTGCAAACAAACCATTAGGTAGAGTAGCAACAGAAGCTGCTAAATTATTAAGAGGAAAACACAAACCAACTTATACACCAAACATGGATGCAGGAGATCACGTTATTATACTAAACGCAAGTGAAGCTATCTTCACAGGAAAAAAATTAGATCAAAAAATTTACAGACATCATTCAGGATACATTGGTGGTATGAAAGAAACTACTGCTAGAGTAATGATGGAGAAAAATCCAGAAAAAGCTATGATGTTAGCAATCAAAGGAATGCTTCCTAAAAATTCATTAGGAAGACAAATGCTTAAAAAAGTAAGAATTTATGCTGGTAGCGAACATGACAACGCAGCACAAAAACCAGAAATTTGGAATTTCTAATTTATTATTAAGGGAGGAAATAAAAAATGCCTAAAGCAAAATCAGAAAAAATAGTTTTCTACGGTACAGGAAGAAGAAAAAAATCAATTGCAAGAGTTAGATTAGTTGAAGGAACAGGTGTTATAACAATTAATGGTAGAGATATAGATGAATATTTCGGTGCTGAAACTTTAAAAGTTATAGTAAGACAACCATTAACAGCTACAGACACTGTTACAAAATATGATGTAATTTGTAAAGTTATCGGTGGTGGATTCACAGGTCAAGCTGGAGCTATCCGTCATGGTATTTCAAGAGCTTTATTACAAGCTAATGGAGAATTTAGACCAACATTAAAATCAGCAGGTTTCTTAACAAGAGATCCTCGTATGAAAGAAAGAAAGAAATATGGTTTAAAGAAAGCAAGACGTGCACCACAATTCTCAAAGAGATAATATCAAATATACCCTTGGAAATATCCAAGGGTTTTTATTTTATAAAATTATCACACTATCTCACTATCTCACTCAACCAACTCAATTAACTCATCACTCTTCACTCCATTTAAATTGTAATATGTTTCTGGAACATCTCCTAAAATAACCGCTTCTGCAATCAAAACTTGATTTGTAATTTTCTGTTCAATTGAATCAAACGGTGTTAAAACAGTAACCGTACAACTAACATTCAAATAAATCCTATGTAATGTTTGGTTAATTCCTGCCTGAGAAAACTGAGAAACCAGCTCTGTATCTACATTTCCAATAGTTGACATTTTAATTGGTACGTTTGGTCCCCTTCCTGCTAAAATTTTTGTTCCAGTAAAAGTACCTAGTCTTATATAAAATTCTTCACTCTTGTAATTATTTAATTCTTGCTGAATTTTTATTGCTACATCTGAAGTTATTGCATTAACTGTTATTACATTCATTTGAATCATTTTTATATTTCCTTGTTCATCTCGAATAACATTTGATATATCCTCATATTTATAATTACCGCATAACAACAGTGGCCTGCTCATTTGAAACCTCTGTTGCAATAGATTTTGCCATATCTCTACACAGAATATCCATAGTTGGCTCAATAGTTGAAATAATTCTATTTGCCATAAAAACAGCAATAATAACTATTATTGCTGTTTTTATAGTCTTTTTACTTATTATTTTTTCCATATTACTATTTAAATTGTTTTCAACTTTCCTATTTCCACTATTCCCACTTCCAATACTTCCATTTAAACCTTTGACTCTCCAGCTCCTGTTTGAGAAAATATTGCCAATTCCCCTACTTCTCCTACTTCTTCTTAGTTTTGGAATTAAAAATCTTTTTCTTGAATATATTTTATCCATTTAATCTCCTAAACACATTAAACAAACTTTGGAATAAACAACTGCTGTCCAACATTTATTTTATTCTCATCTTCAATTCCGTTTACAGAAACAATTGCAGTTATTGTACTTCTAAATCTTTTAGCAATATTCCATAATGTATCTCCTGGCTTTACAAAATAAACTACTATGCTATAAATATTTTCTTCATTATTCTCTACATTTTCTATATCGTCAATAACTTTAACTTCCATCATTTTCGATAAATCAGAAGTTACTGCTAATTCAATAGTTGCATCTACATTTCCATCTGGTAATAATTCTATATTTCTACTTGTTATTTCAATATTTGTATTTAAATTTGAATTTGATGAAACTCCTGGACAATCTATATTTACATTAAAAGGTACGGTTTGTGTTTTAAGTTCCACTCTGTTTGTTGTAGCTGATATAAACATAAATTGAATTTTCAATTCACCATCACACATTATTTTATCATTGTATATATTCTGCTTTGTTATTTTTGGATTAACTTCTGTATTACATATTCTTGAATTTTGTAGTTCTGGAATAAACATTCTTTCCTTCACTTGGCATTTATCTGTTATTGTTTTTTTATCTTGCATTACAGTAATATTTTTTTGACTACTGTTTAAATTTTCAGTAGGACTATATAAATCTTGTATTATATCCAATTCTTTTTTTTCATAAACATTACAAGATATTTCTAGCTCAATTTCGACATATATCGAATGTTCTTCTGTTGAATTTGGTTTTATTAAAATGTTTTTTATTTCATAATTTACGTTGCATACATTATCATCTGAAATGTTTTGTATATCTATAAATCCCATAACTGGAATTTGCCAATTCACTTCATTAACTCTATTATCTTCCGTTAGATACACAATGTTTACCTGCATATCTGATTTTGCTAATACTTTATTATAGCTTGTTTTTACTTCTCTGTTTGTTAGATTGAAATTTACTTTTAAAATCTCAGCAAAATTATCAGTATTTTCTATAGTTATAGTATCTTTTGCGTATGCTTTTGTTACTCCTGTTCCTAATAAGGAATCTATTGTTGAAGAAGTGTTTAAAACTTGTATATCTTCTCTGTTTTCAATTCCTTTTATAAACTCTATATTTTCATTTGAATACAAACTTACATCCGCTTCTATATTTGCCTTAATGCTGATTTTCCTTCCATTTAAAATTTTACATTCAATATCCTTCAAGTTTATATTGCTTTCTAAATTCATCGTTGGACTTGCTTTTTCCATATCAATAACTTTTGTAAAATCTATAACAGTATTTAATCCTCTAACATTACTACTTTCATCATCTGCTAAATACATAATATATACTTGTACCCCACCATCAATTCTAATCTTTCCATCTTGTATTTCCTTTTTATAAATGCATACTGTTCCGTTTGTGTTGATGGTACTTAATATATCTGGTTTTATGTCTGGAATTATTACATCGCCTTCAGCTTCTATATTTTCTTTAGCTTTTCCAATTATTTGGTTTACACATAAGTTTTCTTTTAATGTTTCTATAGCCATTTTTCTACCTCCTATTTTTTATTTAGTAAAGTATATTATGATGAAAATTGTTTTATGACTTTTTTAAATTTGGGACGGTCCTTTTTTTCAAAAATTTAAAAAAAAGGACCGTCCCAAATTTAAAATCAAAAAAATCAAGAGAAATAAATTCTCTTGATTTCATAAATATTCAATTAGTTCATTTTATAATGTTGCTTTTGCTCTTTTTACGTCTGCTGCTAGTGGTGGTAATAATGGATTATATTTTTCTCCATCAAAAATTTCTAGTTCTACAGTTCTAGTTAATACATCTATATAACTCCAAGTTGCATTCCTATCTTCATTATCATATTTAACAATAAACATATTAGGGTATGCTTTCTCTACTGTAGCTTGTTTTTCAAACGATTTACTCCTTCCTAGAGACCCCTTAACAATTATACGTTGTTTGTTGCCACTCATTTCTTCAATATCTGCTTTAATATTTGAAATATCATTTTTGCAAATCATTTAACAATCACCTACTTCTTTAAGATACTTTGATTATAGCATCTGAGGCGAATTTTGTCAAAATGGTTGAGTGGCAATCAAAACGCTACAAATCAGTATTTTCAAGCGTTTTAAGGTTTGATTTGCTTATTGTTACTTTTTTGTTTCATTTATATTACAAAAATATTACAGAATTATGTTTAGCCTTGATGGAAACTTTCGTAAGTCGCCCACAAAGTTTCTCTCTCCCCCCTAAAAGTATTTTAACCATTCGACATTTTCCGACATATTATATAATAACCTGCTTAAAATGGAGGGATGTGTTGTAGTTGAAAAAAATTAAGAAGGGAGATATTGTTGGAAGAATATCGTATGGGAAAGATATTATTTTTATTGTTGATAGAATTATAAAGTTAAATGACAATACCCAAATTGCTATTTTAAAAGGTTTAACCATGAGAATTAAGGCTGATAGTCCTGTTAAAGATTTGGAAATTATTGATAAACGTATTGCAAAGTCAAATGTACAAAGCCTTGAAGACAGGCTTTTTTCGTATTTAAATAAATATACAAAACGTTTAAAGAAATCTAATGATTACGGAAAAGTTTTACATTTAGATGGTGATAGTAGGTACTCTCAAAAATCCATGAGATATTATAGAGAAATGGGTATTAACGCTATTGTAAAGAACATTGCGGAAAATAGACAACATTTATTAGTAAGAAATTTGTTAGATAGATATAAACCGGATGTGCTTATTATTACAGGTCATGATGGTATGATTAAACGAGGTACTGGTTTTAATGATATATATAATTATAGAAATTCTGCTTACTTTGTAAAAACTGTTCTAGCTGCAAGAACTTGGGAACATTATAGCAACAATTTAGCTATTTTTGCCGGTGCATGTCAAAGTTATTATGAAGCAATTATACAAGCAGGAGCTAATTTTGCTTCTTCCCCTGCTAGAATTTTGATAGATTTTGTTGATCCTCTAATTGTAGCTGCAAATATCGCAATTACAGATCGAAATAAATTTATTACTATAAGAGATTTTGAGAATGAATTGCGTGATGGACAAAAAGGAATAAGTGGCATTGGAGTTTTTGGCAAGAAACTGAAATAAAAAAATTGAAAATTATGATTAAAAAGGGACACTGACTAAAAATTCCATATCATTGGAACTTTCTGCCAGTGTCCCCAAAAGTTTTCTTAAAGGTTTTAATTCTCGCTATAGTATTTTACCTCGTCCTCTGTTAATTTCATTTTAAATAAACGAGTATTCTTGAAGTATTTTGTACATTCTACAGCTGTATTTTTTACATCCTCATTTTGTGTATTGTGGAAATTTGTGTATATAACATCATTGAAATCTCTTCTTATTTCATAGAAGTACATTCTGTCGAATTTATTTAGCATAGCATATACTTCTAATAAGTATTCTGAACTGTTATTTAATAATGCTTTTTCAGTTATTTTCATTACATCTTCTGGTGCTAAATATTGTTGTTTTACACTACATACTTCTAATAGATTCTTTAGTAATGTATAATTTCCTTCAATGAATTTTGCATTTTCATATGCAGCTTCATTTTCTACATTTTCTTCAGAATCTTTATTATCATCAACATCCTCTTCATCTTCTGATTCTGAATCTTCTTGTTTAGCATTTTTCTTTTTGTTCATGTAATCGTAATCAATTATATCATCAACATTGCATTCAATTACATCAACTAAATTGTAATTATTCATATTCTTTTCAATGCTTATGCAATTTTCAACTGAATTTTCATTAGATAAAATGCTATTCATAACGTTAACCATTTTATCTAAATCACTATTATCTAAGCATTTAGAAATAAATTTATATGCAACATCATAATCTAAATTTTCTAAACCTTGAATGTTTTCATATAAGTCATATACTTTTCCTATTCTAGTAAAGTTATCGTCTAATTCATTTATTACTTCTGTTGGATTAGATGATAACGCAATATTGTCTACTAAGAATTGGACATAACCAGATACATTTCCACCTTCTTCAAAGAAAGCATCACAGTTATCTCTTAGGAAATCAAAAGTTTCATCAAAATTATCTTTTGATAATCCTTCATTCATTTTTTCAAACAATACATTCATTACACTTACTGGTATTTCATTTTCTGTGTTTTTAAACATTTCAAACGCTTCTTCTGGATAATAATTGTAATTATTTGCAACTATTTCCAAATATCTTGTGTAATGTGGTTCATCAATATAATCATATAAAACGTCTGTTATTTCATTCATATTAGTATAGAAAATTTTGTTTGAAGCTTTTTCTTCATATTTCTCTAATAATTTTTCATAGTTGTTAGATGCGAATTCACTTAAATCCTCTTTATCTTCTAATGATTTCACTAACTCTAGAACATCTTGAATACGTAGTTCTGCTACATCTTCTTCACCTGAAACATAGCTATATATACTTTTATCTTTGAACATCATTTCAGCTTTAATTTTTGTTAGATACATTAAAGTTGCAATGTTTTCAATTTCATAATTTCTTGTTTGTTTCAAGAAGTTTCTTAATGGTCTATATTTTACTGTAAAGAATGGTTTTAATTCATCATCAATTCCTTCATAAACATCTACAAGTTCAGCTGGTTCTAAGCAACATAACTTTGTTAATATTTCCAAATATTCAGTGTTTGCAAATAATAAATCATAAAACTCGTCAAAGTCTGATTGTAATACAGTTAATTTTGCTAACTGTAAATCAAAATTGTTTGCTTTAATAATATCTTCATTAACTTTTTCGTTTTTAACTCTTGCTGTAATTAATAATTTATTATTAACAAATTGATTTATCAATTTCTTAACATGTCTTGGTGTTGTAACATTTTTATAAATTAATACATTTTTTATAACTCTTTTTAACATATCTTTATTGCTATAATCTTCGATGAAATCAGGTATTGAGTCATTTGCAAGATCTAATGCATAATCTTTTATATTTCCATTTGAAATACGTGGAACATAAACTTTGAATTGGAATATTTTATCTAAAACTTTTTCAAATTTTAAAGGTTTGTATGTTGCACTTGTTTTAGATGCATTTCTTGCTTCAATTGCCTTTCTTAAAACGTCTTCATCAAATGGTACAATGAATATTGTATTTTCATAATTACTACAATATTTTATATCTTCTAATGATTTAAGCATTTTAAATAAAGGTAGTTTGTCTACGTCTTCTATAACTATGATATTTGTTTTATTTGGTTCAATAATGCTATTTACAGCAATGAAAGATTCTACTGCATGTGCTGGTACTTGAACCATTGATACATTTTCATTTAAATTGTTAGCTGAATTAGCATTATAGTTAATATTACTGTTTAAATATTCTGAATTTACTTGATTTCCAATTTCTGATTCTTTTTCTGATTTGATAGATTTTGCTTTTTTACGATTTGTAGCAATTAGAGTTCTTAATATATACGTAATTAAAGTTAAACCTATCGCAAATACCATTATGAAACCAAAATTTTCTTTGTAGCTTAAATAAGTATTTTCAACAAAGAATATATCGTTTTTATTGTATATATTTGCGCTTGTTAAGTACTCCATTAATACAAATATTATACTTGTTATTAAAAAGCAAACTAAAAATGTTAATACTGCTATTCCAATACCTTTTAAAGTTTTTAGTGTTGATTTTTTTGTATTGTTGCTTATTTCGTTGTAATCTATTGAATCATCTTGGTTAGATTCTTTTAATTCACTTTCATTTTGACTTTGTGATTGATTATAAATGCTATCTAATATCTCTTGTCTTTGTTCAGCACTCATATTAACAGCATTTGATGATGAGTTCATATTGTTATATGCTGTATTTTTATCTACACTTGTTATATATTTAGTCTGTAATAAATCTTTTAATGAAACGTCATCTTTCCATACATTTATTTTTCTAACATTGTAATTATCTTTATCATCTTCGTATTTTTCTGTAACTAAATTAATTATAGATGATTTTCCAAGCCCTGTTTTTCCTGTTACAGCAATGGCGTATGATGGTTTAGTGTTGTCTATAATTAAATTGATGTTTTCTGCTACGTCTTTTGAACTTAACATATCTTCATCTACTGAATTTAATTCAATATCTTTGATGAAGTATTTTTTTAATTCTTCTCTCATATTTTATTCAACATCCTTTCGAATATTTTTAGATACTATATAGTATATCAAATTTTTGTGAAAAATACAACGATTTAGGGATATTTTTCTGTTTTTTAAGATATATTTTTTAAGTATAATATTTATTTTTTTTAATACAAATTGATTTAACCCAATCAATAATTGCTTAATAATTCCCTTGTCAATTGTTGACATAACAAGACTTTTGTGGTACACTATAGTTCATTCGTTAAAACAATTTTACACTTTAATGAAGGGGGACATGATTATGTTCTATCGTTATGCGTATGTACCTGCTCCTCAGCCGTTTTATTTTCAGGGAACGGAAGCTGAATTAAACAAGAAATTGAAATCAGCTCCTAATCTGTGTGTAATAAACGGTAGCAATGGTTCGTATGTTATTGGTGGTTTTTCATCTGGATACATTTATGAGTATGAAGATGAATTAGCCACAGCAGCTATCCGTTCTGTATGTCCTAACAAGGATAATATGAGAATACGGTATAACAAAACCAGAATCACAAAGAAAGATTATATACGTTTAACTGATGAGTTGAATAATGGAATCATCTCTTTTGATTCACTATTGTAACTGCTACACTATAAAAACTCGCACTTGTTGTGCGAGTTTTTTGTTTTAATAATTTAGAAACTTAGTTCATTTATACTGTTTATTCTTTTTTGAGAAGAACATTATGATTTTTTACTCTATTAAGAACTTTTTTATATAACGCTGTGCGAGTATATTTTTTCATGTACCTAATTATATTGTTTTCATTTATTTTCCCAGCAGCAATCTTTTCAAAAAAGATTTCTCTATGTGGATTTATAGGAACATTTGAGTTATGATTTTTTTCAAAAGCTTTTTTTATTTCCACCTTTTTATAATCCATTTTGTCTTTTATTTCTTCAAATATTTTTTCTGCCTTACTTGTATTAACAGTCAAAAGAGAAATTCCTTTATTGTCATTGAAATCAGGGAAGATATTTTCTATTCCCCAAAAATCACCAATTGTAAAATCAGCCTTTCTATTTTCGTCAACAAATTTGCAATTATAGCATGAAGGTCTATTTATAAGTTGCTTACTTGAAAATGCTTTGTTATATAATTTATCCGCGATTTTTGTACCATCTTTTAATTCAATATAAGATGAATTATTCATTTCAGCATTTTTACTTCTGAAATATATCATTTTTACTGATTTTCCCGTTTTGTTTTCTATATTTCTAATATACATGTTAAATACTTTTGGTGAAGGATTGGCATGGCATATAATCTCACATAGAATTAATTTATTACTATCCTTTCCTAAAAACTTTCTTAATCCTTCATTTTGACATGGCGTTCCAGTAAATAATACATATCTATCTTGATTTAGAAATTCTTTAACTTTTCTATAAGAATTATTTAATTCGCTTCTAACATATTTGGATGCACTAAACTTTTTACATTCTTGCATACTCTCTGCATAATCATGTACTACTTTTAAATCATCCATTATTTCAACCCCAAAGACAACACCTTGCCTTTCAATAACATATTCAGCAAGAATCTTAAACATTCCCCCAGATGTACTTTGTTTTCTTTGTTCATTATTTTTATTTTTAGTTGCATATGCTTGTATGCTAAACTCGTTCGATATTGGGTTATTACTACACAATCTTCTACACTTATTACATTTTATACACTTATTTTCATCTATCTCAGGATATAAAAAGCCCTCACTATCTTCAATCATTTTTATGCAATTTTGTGGACATATTAACGCACATACACCACAACCATTACATGAACTTTTTATTTTATTATCTAGGTATATATTACTCATTTTCAACTCCATTATTTATAAATTATCCTGCTTTTTGATTTGATGATTATTTATTCTCCAAATTTTCTACACAATCGAAAGCAGCTTTTATTACATCATCCATGTCATAATATTTATATTCTGCTAACCTTCCACCAAATATTACATTTGATTCTTTCGCTGCTAATTTTCTGTATTCTTCAGCTAACATATTATTTCTATCATCATTTATCACATAATATGCTTCCATTTCTGGATTCCAGTCTGATGGATATTCATACGTAACTACCGTCTTTTCACTTTTATTTGTATCATCAAAATGCTTATGTTCAATTACTCTTGTATATTCTTCTTCATGTCCTGTATAATTAACTACAGCATTGCCTTGAAAATTTTCAGTATCGTATATCTTGGTATCAAACTTTAATGACCTATATTCTAACCTTCCTAATTTATATCCAAAGTATTCATCTATCATACCAGTATAAACTATTTTATTTGCAATACTGTTAAATTCATCTCTATTATCGAAATAATTAGTATTTAGTCTAACTTCTATACCTTCTAGCATTTGTTCAACCAATTTTGTATACCCACCAATTGGAATTCCTTGATATTTGTCATTAAAATAATTATTATCATAAGTAAATCTAACTGGTAACCTTTTTATAATAAATGATGGTAATTCTGTACATGATCTATGCCATTGTTTTTCTGTATACCCCTTTATTAGTTTTTCGTATATAGTTCTCCCAACTAATGATATAGCTTGTTCTTCAAGATTTTCCGGTTTTTTACCATGTAATTCTTTTTTTTCTTCATCAATATGTTTTTTTGCATCATCTGGGGTAACTACATCGCTCCATAATTTACTGAATGTATTCATATTAAATGGCATATTATATATTTCCCCATTTATTCTTGCTATTGGTGAATTTGTAAATCTATTAAATTCAACAAACGAATTTACATACTCCCAAACATTCTTATAATCAGTATGAAAAATATGAGCACCATATTTATGTACTTGGATTCCTTCAATTTCTTCTGTATAGATATTTCCAGCAATATTAGCTCTCTTATCTATTACTAATACCTTTTTTCCACTTGCATGAAGTTTATTGGCAACTGTAGCACCAAACAAACCTGAACCTACTATCAAATAATCATATTGTTTCATTTTTATTCTCCTTCTTTTTTACTATATTTAAAATACTATTTATTGAGTTTTTGTTTGAAAAATATGCATATAATATTGAAATCATTATACCCACTATAACTGCATATTTGTTATTGATATAATAAATCGTCGTTATTATAAATGTTATTATTAAACTTTCTAAAGCAAATTTTTTATCAATATTTATTTTAAAGTATCTTTTGTTTATATCATAAATTCTATATATACTCATAACAAAGAATGATACAAAAGTTGAAATAGCTGCAGCATATAATCCTACAAATTTTATCAAAACTAAATGTACTACTATATTGATAATAGCTGACACTATTGATGTAGAAGCAATAGCTTTTGTATTCTTCTTTGCTACATAAATTACGCTTATCAATCCAACTATAACATTAAATATTGTTGCTATTACTAATATTGGTACTAATCCATATCCTCCAATAAATTTTGAATTTATCATTATCGGCCAAACAACAGGTATTACTGAAATAAGACCTATTCCCATTGATGTAAAAAATTTTAACACAATATTAAACATTTTATTAAAATACTCTTGAATATCTTTATCATTTATGTTCAATGATATAGACTCTGTCCAACTCATATTAAACATATTGTATAACATAATATATATATTGGAAAACTTATATGAGACAGATAACAAACCTGTACTAGATAACCCCAATACTAATGATACAATAAATCTATCTGAAGAATTAAATACCCACCATGCAATTGCGTTTGGTATCAGAGGTATAGAGTATTTCAGCAATTTAATTACAATTTTTTTATCAAATTTTTTTATTGTAATATATCTAAATAATTTTAATGAAAAAAATGTATAAATAATTCCTACAACTTGTCCTAAAAACGTTCCTATTAACATTCCTTCAACCCTAAACTTATATACTACTAAAAATAATACATTAAACAAGATAGTTGAAGTTGCACTTAAAAAGCTAGCAATTGCATATTGTTTATTATCCCCAACCCCTCTTGCTATTTGCAATAATAATGACATTATAATATGCACGATTACATTAACTACTAAATACGTTTTGTATTCATTTTTTATAAACGGTGCAACAGCCAAAAATAATATAAAGAAAATAATACATTGTATAGCTACCGTAATAATTCCAGTTGAAATGACTTCTTTCATTCCTTGCATATCTTTTCTTTTTTCTATTAGTTCTCTAAAAATTGCTTGCTCAATTTGAAATGTTATTATAGGCAATAACAAGGAAACCAATGTATTTAATAAATCAACTGTACCATATTCAGCTGTACTTAAAATTCCTGTATATAATGGAAGCAGAAAAAAAGTAATAAGTTTTGTACAAATATTACCTATTGTTATGATAATTGTATTTTTTGCTAAATCTTTTTCCCTACTCACTTTTTTTCCTCCATTACTTCTCTATTGCTTCTTTCAACCAATAAATTGATTTTTCTTTTTCCTTATTTAATTTTTCTTCAGCACTATTCCAATCAATATCTTCATTATAATTATATTTACTGAAATCTTCTAAACTAGAAAAAATTCTATCTTGTAATCCTAATTTTTTTAGTAAATTTGTTACCCTTGCTCCCGTCTTTTTATGTGGTATAACAAAAAAATTTTTATTAAAAATTATTGAAAATACTGTTGCGTGAAACGATGTTGTAACAACATATTCTGCATTTTTTATATTAACTAGGAAATTAATCGGTCCACTATTAAAAATTGTTTTTATTACATTTTTATAGCCTGGGTTAATTAATTCTGTATGTATAATTCTTAATCCAGTTTTTTTCGATAAATAGTTTACTATTTTGATTTCTTCTTCATCTTTTGTAACAAAATAAGAAAAAATATATTTTTCTTTTTCTGTATATTGCTTTTCTTTTACTAATTCTTGCCAGTCATCTTTAGATAATAAAAGTGTAGGATCTAATGTCGTTACAACATCTTTATCTAATAGCTTTTCTAAAGTTTCCCTTGCGTCATCCTCTCTTACAGATATTTTATCTATTTGTGATATTTTATTTTTAAATTCACTTACATTTTCTTCTATATATCCTATGTTTCCAACACTTGCTGCATATGATATTTTTTTATTACTAGATTTAAAATTTAATGTGTATATGTCTGACAAACCTTTAGTTATTGATGTATTCCATACTTGATCACTCCCAGTTATGTACACATCTCCTGATTGTTCCATTTTAAGTATTTCTGCTTCATTATTTACTGATTCGGTTATTCTTAAATTTTGATTAATAAATTTTTCAAACTCACTATTTCTTTGTTTAATTTTTTTATAAAATATTAAGTTTTTTATTAACTTTTTAATTTTTTTATTAAAAGGCATACCTTTGTAATTATTAATCTTAAATGGTAATTCAATATCATTGTCTCTATAATCTAAAACATTTGCATTATACCCTAGCTTTGTTAGAGTTTTTTCCAAAGCGTATGTCTGTAATATAGCCCCATAATTTACAGCCCTGTGAAAAGTTAATATTTTTATGCTACTCATTTTTAATGATCCCCCATACTTTTTTATTTTATAATTTTTATTAATTTATTCAACATATAATATGTATAAAAATGTCCATTTTTAATTGTTTTTAATTTTACCTTGTTTACTTTGGATTCATTTTTTATTTGGTTAATTATAATATGTTTATAACATATTTTTTCTCTCAACATTTTCGCATTCTTTGAGAATTCAAAAATAGATATTTTACTTTTAGCTAACCTACTTAAGGTAATATTTAACTTCGTTAATAATCTCTTTTCTATTATTACCTTTTTTTCTGGATATTTTTTTCTTATCTCATTAAATACATAAATATTGTTCTCTATATACTGATTTGCTTTGATTACATTTATATCATTTAAAGTACTATTTTCATTATTTACATAATGATATCCACAATATGGAAAATATAACACTCTATTATTTGATAAAACATTAAATAAAAATAGCAGGTCCTCTCCATACTTTAATTTAACATCAAATTTAATGCTTTCTACTGTTTCTTTTTTATAAATTCCTTTCCATACCATGGAAAAATGAGTGGTATTTATAAAATCATCAATGTAATCATTAAAATCTAAAACTTTCTTTGTATCCAAATAATTTACATTTTTATACTTATTCTTATTTATGTTAGATTCTATCATCCCACAGAAAGCAACCTTACAGTTACTCTTCTTTATTTCTTCATAAATATTGTAAATATAATCTTGTTCTATATAATCATCACTATCTACAAAAACAATATACGTTCCTGTTGATTCCTTTATTCCAATATTTCTACAGTCCGAAACACCAGTATTTTCTTTATTAATTAGTATTATTCTATCATCTTGTTTTTGAAAATCTTTACATTTATTTTTCGAATTATCCTGAGAACCATCATTTATAAGAATTATTTCAATATTTCTGTAACTTTGATTAATTATTGAGTTTATACACCTATCTAATGTTTCTTGACTGTTATAAATAGGTACTATTATACTTATTTTATCATTCATTTTTATTTTCACTTTCTAAATTTATATAATAATATACTAATATCATTATTATAAAAGTGTATTTATAATAATAATAATCGAATACACTAATAATAAAAAATAAAAAGATACTAAATTGCATTAAAGCTTTTACCCTTTTATCAATTTTACCTTTTTTTATAATCTTTATATTTTTGTATACAAAATATAAAAATAACGTTAGTGTAAATAAGCCTCCCATATATAAGTATTGGAGAATTAAATTATGTGCTTTAACTTGATGAATTTTAGAAGTTAGTATAACACTATTTTCATATCCATTACCTATTAGTGGATGTAATTTTATATATTTAAATGTATAATCCCAAATAAACGTCCTTCCAGTAAAAGTAGGGTTTTTATCCAATAAAGTTAAAACTACATTCATAAAAGCACTATTATTTCTAAATATAACTATTAATAAAAAGAATACTATATACCCCACCATAAATATCTTCTCATTGTTGCATACTTTTTTAAATATATTAGTTTTTGATAGCAATATAACTGTGGCAGTTACAAATAAACATACCATTGAATTTCCTGATCTAACAAACACATATCCACTTATTAAAAACGCTACTATTACATAAAAATAAACTGGTATTCTTTTCTTGTAATGCAAATAATAGATTATACTGATATAAATATATAAAAATGTTTCATATATTGAGCCATTATCATTTCCTAAGAAATAGAAATATAAAAATTGTGTCATAGATGGATAATAGATGTAGAATGTTAATACATTTACTGAAACTAGTATTCCAAATATTATCATTATCTCTTTTATAAAACTTTTAAAGTCTATATCGTAATTATATTTTATTAACATTGGCAAACTTACAGAAGCCAATAATACTTTAATACCCTGAGCTAACATATCATAATTTCCACAATATATTGTAGATATAAGTGGAATTAGTTGCATAATAAATAGTATTACAGTAAAATTAGGGATTTTGAAATCATATTTTTTTAAATACATAATAATTATTATGATATAGCTTAATAAGCATATAACATTAAATACATCTTCAAATCCTTTCAAAATATAATTAGGAAAATATATGTATGTTAAAATGAAAATAATATTAAATATTAGAATATGATTAAACTTTTTCATTTTAAATTATTTACCATTTACCTTTCAAATTTTGATTTTTGTGGAAATTTATTATTTAGGTAATTATTTACTTCATTTTTTACATGTTCTACGTTTGGAATATTATCAGAATCATTTATACAAACTAATTTATAACTATTACCTAATATTATCTTTTTGCATTTTTCAAGTTCTTCTGTAATTTCATTCTTATCAAAATCAATTAAAGTTCCTAGTTTATATCTCTTAGAAGGATTAAAATTCCCTGTAGCTAGTTGATAATCTCTTATAACCCATTGATTTACATCATGTTTACTTCTAAATTTGTTTTCTGACGTTTCATTTAATATCTCATATTCTTTATCCCATAGTTCCTTATACATTGATTTTAGCAAAGGAGTTGGAATATGAAATTGTTTAAATCCAGGAAATCTAGGGCAATTTGAAAAAATGATATTTTGTATATTATTTTTTATACCATATTTCCAATTAAACCATTTATTAAAGTTTTGTTTTAACTGGCTCTTTAAATTACAATGATCATTTATCACTGCAACATCATTAACGCAAATACTGTAAATAGCACTACTATTTTGAACACAATGAACGTTTAATACTGCTGAATCACATGGCTTTTCATTATAAAAGAAGTCTTCTGGTTTCAAACTATTTATTGCAAACATGTCATCATTGAAATATATAAATTTTTCGCTTAGTCCTTGTATTCTATGAAAGTTCAATTCAATAGGATGCGAACTAAATGTAGGCAAATATTTTTGTGGAATAAATTCTTCATGTTTAACTACACTAATCTTTTCGTTTGATGTGTCCAACCATTCTGGAGTTTGTCCACAAGTAACTAGGTAGATATGATTAACCCATGGCATATTTTTTTCAATTCCTCTAAACACGTATTTAAAAATACCCCAATCTCTAAATTTAGACTCATTTATTCCATCTACATACTCTGGATTATCACTGTATTTATTTTTTTCCTTTATCCAGTCAGAATCATTTCCATCAACCCACGCTATAACAATATCAATCTTATCATCTTTCATTCTAATCACCTACATACTCTATTTCAGGATAAAAATTTTTTCCTTCTTTAATAGCATTACATATTATTTTTATTCTTTCTTTTTTATTAGTTTTATTTGACTTTATTATCTTTAGAATATGTTTTATTAATCTCAGACGCAATAAAACCCATCCTTTTATTCCTTCTCTTCTATATAAAACCATATCATTTCTATACAAATAATTAAATCTTGATAATCTATCTTCATCTTCAGTAGATATGTCTGCACCTATGTTTACTTTTGACTTATGCGTTACCACACTACTTGATATATAGTAACATTTATATTTTCTCGATATTCTTCTTGTAAATTCCCAATCATCTGTCCAAATAAAAAATTCTTTTATTGGCAATCCAAATTCTTTTATTATTTCTGACTTTATAAATAGTGACACAAATGAAGCCATTGAAATCTCTTGACAATCTGTATCAAAATCCTTAAGCCACGTAGAAAATGTTTTTTTAGGTATATTCATCTTACAAATTGTATTATCCTTCCATAATACTTTACTAGCTAAAAAACCATAGTTTCCGTTTAATTTTTCATCTGCTTCTATTAATTTTTCTAAGGTATCATTGTGAACAATACAGTCATCATCCATTATCCACATAAAATCGCATCCTAATTTATAGGCTTCTCTCATTCCATAGTTAAATCCTCCAGCGCCACCAAGATTTGCACCTGTATTTCTATATATAATTTTTTTCTCTTCTATATATTTATAAATATACTCCTTAGTACCATCTGTACTTGCATTATCACAAATTAGAATCTCTAAATTTTCATAGTTTTGATTTAATAATGCTTCAATTGATTCTTTCAATAGTTCTTTTCTATTATATGTAACAATAACAGCTATAACTCTCTTAGAAACTCTTGTCATATTTTTCACCTAAAAACTTAGCTTTTAAGAAACTAGTCCCTTTCTTAAACCAATTTATATTTTCCATATCCATTACTTTTGTTTCTTTATAACTCAATCCTTTAGTATTAATATATACATCTAGCAATAATTCAGAAACTCTACCATAGAATCTAGAGTGGAAAGTATCGTATTTTGAATTATCTACCCTCTTTTCAAGTTCAAATAGAATATCAAATAACCAATTACAATAATCATCTAATATTTCTTTTTTCATAATAAACATATTAAACATATGCGCAGATGTTCTTTTATGTAACTTTTTGAATTCGTCAAAATATTCTGGATATTTCTCTTTTATAATCTCTTCTGTCACGTCTAGTGGCTCAATATACATTGTGTGTTTATAATGGCTATACAAATTTTCTATATAATATCTTCTTTTTTTTGAAAGAATAATATCTGTTTCTTTTAATAAATTGTCCGCTTCTTCTAATGACAATACATTTTTAAATTTTTCATATTTGGTTTTATATCTTTTTTTATTAATTGTAAAATATCTTCTATAATGAACTAATCCAATATAATCTGCATCTAAGTTCTTCCAAGCCCAATATAAACCTGTTAACTCACAAAAAAAGGGATTTTTTTCTGAAATGTTATTCCCTGTGTTGTCTCTTTCGTATCCTAAATCCTCTTTTCCTTCTGCACCTACTTGTAATGGTACATACATTTTATCTGTTGGCATTTGATATTTCTTATGTGTTGCTACAATCATTTTCACATTTTTCATTTTATCTTCCTCACTTTTATTTATATGCTTACACAGCCCCTTCTTTCTTTATTACAGAAATAACTGTTTTAAACAAAATTTTAATATCCATCCAAACAGTCCAATTTCTAGCATACTTAGTTTCCATGAACACTCTTTCATCATAAGATGTTTCACTTCTTCCATTTGCTGCCCAGTATCCTGTTATTCCTGGCTTTACTGATAACACATCAATTTGATACATACCAAATTTATCAATTTCATCTGCAACAACCGCTCTTGGACCTACTAAAGAAAGATCGCCTGTTAATACGTTTACAAATTGAGGGATTTCATCTATAGATGTCTTTCTTAAAAAATTTCCTATTTTTGTTATTCTTGGATCATCTTTTAATTTTCTGTTTTCTTCCCATTCTTTTCTCATCTCTGGATTTTTTTCAAGAATGTCTTTTAATTTTTTATCTGCATCCACAACCATTGTTCTAAATTTATACATTCTAAATATCTTTCCATCTTTTCCTATTCTTTTTTGAGAATAAAAAATTGGTCCATTTTCTTTATTTATTAAGTTTACTATTGCAACTATAATTGTTACAGGAATCAGAATTAATAACCCAAACACTCCTCCTGCAATATCTATAGTTCTCTTAACAGCATCATTAGTATATCTTAATAATTTGTGTTCTTTTTTATTAACTTCTAATGCCGTTATAGTAGCAATATCTTTACTCTTGATCATTTCATATCTTTCATTTTCTTCATTCTTAATATGACTTTCTATTTTCTCTTTTATTTTTAAAAATCTTTTATTCTCTCCCAATACAGCTGTTCCACCTATGTTGGCTGCTTTAACATGCATTTTTACATCCCCCTTTATGTTCACAAAACCTCTGTCAATGATAGGCACTATTCTATCATAATATATGTATTTTATCAAGGTTTTATAGTATAAAAAATCGAATTTAATCACATTTTTTTCTATTCTTCAACTTAGTTAGAATGGTTATCATTCCACACACAATCAAAATCCCAAACAAAGCCCCGCAACTATCAATACAAATATCTCTAAACTCACAGGACCTACCCGGAACAAATGACTGATGTATCTCATCCGAACACGCATATAAAAACGCTAACCCCAGACTAATAATTATTCTATTCCTCTCTTTGCCATTAAATGTTTTTGTTAACAAATATAACAATATTCCCAAAATAGTATACACTGAAAAATGTGCTGTTTTTCTAACTGGTGTTACCATTTTTTCTTTCTTTTCTTGCTTTTCCTTTTGGGTAAGATTTCTTGTTTTTGGATTTGATTCAACTATCTTTTCCACAACTACTCCACTGGTTTTGTTTGATTTTTCTGATTGTTCAGATGAAAACTTAAATATAGTTATGCAATTTAGAATTATTAATATAACTAAAATAATTCTTATTATTTGAATTCTATTTATTTTATATTTCTTCATCCATATCCTCCTCTGTTGGATTCATCTTTTCTATCTATATTTTAACTATTTTTTATATCGAATAATATTTTATTTTCACTATCCCAAGTTCAATATTATAATTCAACAAATAATTTTTTTCAACATTTTTCTACTACTTTTTTAGGATTTTTCATCAACCAATTGACAAACCTTCGTTTTCAGCGTATAATAGCAAAAGCGCACTAATAAAATTGGAGTGATTATATGAAAAAGAAAAGAAGAAAAAATAAAACTATAAAATATAGAAGGAACGAGCAAAATACTCAATCAACTATAGATATACCAAACTTTGATAATAAATTTGTTCCTATAAACGATTCTGTCAATCCTTCAAAAAATAAGAAAAGTAAAGGTAAACTTGCTCTTAAAATTATACTAATAATTCTTACATGTTTTATACTTTTTACTGTAATAGTAGGTTTAACATTCTACTTTTTTATGGAGAATAAATTGAATAAAATTAATTACGTAGGCTTAACAGCAGACCAAATCGAGATAAATGAAGGTGTTTCTGATAACCTTTCATCATACAGAAATATTGCACTTTTAGGACTAGATACACGTGAAGATTCATATACTGGATGTAGAAGCGACGGAATAATGATTATTAGTATTAATGAAAAAAATCATGATGTTAAAATAACTTCTGTGTATAGAGACACATATCTTGATTTAAGAAAAAATAATACAGATAATATTTATTTGGATAAAATTACACATGCATATGCATTTGGTAATGCTCAGCAAACTTTAAGTAGCTTAAATAGAAACTTAGATTTGAACATTACAGAATTCGTTGCTGTTAACTTCTCAGCTGTTGTTGAAATTGTAGATTCAGTCGGTGGAATTGATATGAATATTACATCAGAAGAAATAAAATATATTAATAGTTACATTGATGGAATTCAAAAGAATACAGGTAAAACTTCTTCACACATCACAACCCCTGGAATGCATCATTTAGATGGGGTTCAAGCATTAGCATATTGTAGAATTAGATATACAGAAGGTGGAGATTACAAAAGAACTGAACGTATGAGAGACGTTTTAGTTGCTACTTTCGAGAAAGCAAAAAATATGAATCCTGTTCAGATTAATAAATTAGCCGATACAGTATTACCTCATATTTCTACAAACATCCAAAAGAATAAAATTTATGATGCTATTTCTCAAATGTTTAGTTATCATGTTAATGAAAGTACTGGTTGGCCTTATAACGTAAAAGGTTCTACAATGAATGGTGTTTGGTATGGTGTTCCAACTAATTTGGAACAAGATGTAAGTCAGTTATATTATAACTTGTTTGGAATAGAAAACTATGAACCTTCTCAAACAGTTAAAGATATTAGTAATGAAATTATTAGAAGAACTAATTAAAATATTAATTAAATAATACATTATACGATTGGAGTGATTTTGTTGAGTAATGAACTTATTGTATATAGACCAAAGAAAAAAATACACAAAATCATCTTAAAAATATTATTAGGATTGTTAATTTGTTTTGCTGTTTTCTGTATTTCAGTATACAGTAGTGCTTTAATTTCCAGCAAATCTAAGTGGAACAGCGAAAAGGATGTTGATTTGGTTTATGTAAAATAATTAAAAGATGGTGAATTGTTTTAATTCACCATCTTTTCTATTTGTTGCGATACGAAACTTTTTGTCAGTGTCCCCAAAAGTTTCACTTACGCGAAAAGCCATTTTTTTCTTACTAAAGTTGGCTCTTCAATATTAATTGGATTATCTTCTATAATTTCTCTAGGGTTAGTTGTTGTTAGTTCTTCGAATTTTTCTTCACTTATATATTTCAAAAATTCTCTTTCAACTCTATAAAAATGTCCATATATATACCCTTGTCTGTGTGTGTCTGTCCCTAAAAAATGCACCATATTATTTTTTAACAATTTAATAATTGTTTTTTGTGCTTCCTTTCCATATTGACCTATAATACTACCATAATTACATTGCATTAGTACTCCTTGAGATATTAATTTAGCAATTTCGTTAGGGTTGTGTTGAACAAACATATATCTTTCTGGATGAGCTAGAATTGGAATACAACCTGCCGCTTTAATTTGACTTACAACATTTTCTAAGTTCAGTACTCTAGTTTTTTGTGGTAATTCAAACAACAAATATCTACTTTTTCCAAGCTTAGATACAACATTATTTGTAATCATCTCTCCCATTTTTTCTGAAAAATATACTTCATTTCCATGATGAAGTTTTACTAATATGTTGTTATCATATAATTTAGATTGTAATTCTGCAACTTGTGGTTTTATTGTTTCATAGTCATTTTCATAGTAGTTTTCTATATAATGTGGCGTTAATATAATATCTGTAAATCCCGCTTCTTCAGCTAATTTTAAATTAGTTAATGACTCAATTGCATCTCTGCATCCATCATCTACACCATTTAACAAATGACAATGTATGTCTATCATAACATATCTCCTTTTCTTAAAATTTTAAGCCATTATATAACAGTTGCAAATCACTTTGTTTATTATCTTAAGTGTTTGCAACTGTTTTATATAATTTACGACTATTTTGTTTCTAAGTATTTTGTTAATTGTTTTAATAGCATGTTTAAATCTTCATCGTTATTATTAGAATCATTTATTGTTTGGTTTGATTTTTCTTCATCAACTTTATCTAACTTTTGCTTCATTTGTTCTACTTTTGAATCTTCAACTTTGTTTGCAGTTCCTCCAAATATTTTTGAGCCTGATTCTTTAAACCCTAATTTAAACTTTTTCGGTTTAACTGTTGAAGTTACAATAGAACTTTCATAGTAATATGATTTACCATATTCTCTTTTATTTAGTGGAACTCTGTTTAATACAACTCCACTAACTTTTCCACCAACATTTTCTATATTTCTTTTTATTTGTTTTAATACTTCCATTTTTGTCTTTTTATGTGATGCTACTATTATTGTAGAACCAACATATCTTGAAATAGCCATGGCATCTGTTACCATTGTACTTGGTGTTGAGTCAAATATTACTATATCTGCCATTCCTTCTAACATTTTTATTAAATTAATCATTTTTGTGCTTGTTAATAATTCAGATGGGTTTGGTGGTACAACACCTGCAGTTATAACATATAGATTATCAACTGCTGTTGGTTGAATGTACTCTGATAAAGCATCTTTGGAATCTTTAACAGACAATATTAAATAATTTGACAATCCTTTATTATTTGCAAGTTCAAATATTGTGTGTTGTCTTCCACGTCTCATATCTGTATCTACTAATATAACTTTTTTACCTGCTTGTGCAAATGTTATTGCTAAGTTTGCAGCTATCCAGCTTTTTCCATCTCCAGCTTGTGTACTTGTGAACAATATTGAGTTGTGTTCATTATTTGCTGTCATAAATTGTACGTTTGTTCTTAATGTTCTAAACACCTCAGATACCGATGCTTTTGGAGATGTAAATGTTATAATTTCGTTTTGCATTAATACATCCCTCCTTTACCTATTTTATTGTCTTCTCTTAGTTCTGGGATTGATACTAATACTGAAACTCCTAATTCTTTTTCAATATCTTCTGCTGATTTAACAGTTGTGTCTAGTAAGTTTGCTAATAATACATATATTATTGCTACTACGAGTCCTATAGCCATAAATATTGCTAAATCTTTTATATGATTTATGTTGTATGGTTCTTCTGCTTCTTCTGCTGGGTCTACTATTGTTACGTTATCAATTTTGTAAATTTGTTTTACCCTGTCAGAGAATATTTCTGCAATTTTATTTGCTATGTTTTTTGCGTCAACTGCATTCTTATTTGTAACTGTTATTTTAATTAATTCTGTATCCTCGACTAATTTTACTGTTACACTTTTCCTTAGTTCATCTTCATCTACATTTAGTCCTAATTCTCTAATAACTTCTCTTAATACATTATTCGTTTTTACCAACTCACTGTATGTAGGAACTAACTTTTGGTTTATAGTTAATTCTGTTTGTGTAATTCCTTGTGCTTTATCACCTTCTGTTGCTAATACATCAGATTGTGCTAAAACTAATGTTGTATATGCTTTGTATTTTGGTTTTACAAAAGCAAATGAATATATTGAGCCTATTATTAAAAATACAAGTACTATACTTATGATATGTAGTCTTTTGTTCCAAAAAATCTTGAATAATTGCTTTAAATCTAACTCTTCCATATCTTCCACTCTTTCTTCATAATATAGTCTGTGGAGTATTATATCACACGATTATGTAATTTTCAAGTATTTTGATTAGATTTTTAAATTAGGAATGAAACTTTTGGGGACACTGACAAAAAGTTTCATGCTCTTGAAACTTTTTGTCAGTGTCCCCAAAAGTCGTGTCCCCAAAATTCTTCCAAAATTAATTCATTTGAACCGTCCCAATAATATCATTTATATTATCAATATTATATTTTCTCATATAATTCTCCACACCCTTAACTGCATCCACTGAAACTTCTGGACTAACAAAATTTCCAGTTCCAATTGAAACAGCAGTTGCACCTGCAAGCATAAATTCTATGGCATCGTCTCCTGTTACAATTCCACCTAATCCTAGAATTGGAATATCTATAGCTTGAGCAACTTGATACACCATTCTTACTGCAACTGGTTTTATTGCAGGTCCTGAAAGACCTCCTGTGTTGTTTGCTAATATTGGTCTTCTTTTATGAATGTCTATACTCATTCCAAGAAGTGTGTTAATTAACGAAACACCATCTGCACCTGCATCTTGTGCTGCCTTTGCTGGCTGAGTAATGTCCGTTACATTTGGTGATAGTTTTACAATTAATGGCTTATCTAAAACTTTTCTTACTTGACTAGTTACATTTTTTACACCTTCGTATGTAGTACCAAATGCTAAACAACCTTCCTTAACATTAGGGCATGAAAGGTTTAGCTCTACTCCATCTATATCAGTCTTGTTTAAAATTTTGCATAACTCCACATAATCTTCAACTGTGCTTCCACAGGCATTTACAATTACTGCAGTATTGAACTTTCTAAGCCATGGTAAATCTTCATTTATGAAATGCTCTACTCCTGGATTTTGAAGTCCTATTGCATTAAGCATCCCTGCTGGAGTTTCGCAAACACGTGGTGATTTATTTCCTGGACGTGGTTTTAATGATGTTCCCTTAGTTATAATTCCCCCTAATTGGTTTAAATCTATATACTCAGAAAATTCCCTACCATAGCCAAATGTTCCTGATGCAACAGTTATGGGATTTTTCATTTTTATTCCTGCTAAATTTACTTCAGTATTCATTTTGTATCCTCCTTCCTAGATTTCTACTTCATTTGCCCAGAAAACCGGACCATCTTTACATACATGTTTATATTGCAAATCTTCTGTTCCTGATAACTTTACAGCACATCCTAAGCATACTCCTAGTCCACACGCCATTCTTTCTTCTAATGACAATTGACATGGAATATTTTTTTCTTCTGCTAGTTGCTTAACTGCTTTTAGCATTGGTAGCGGACCGCATGCAAAAATTACTTCAGGCACTTTTCCTTCAGAATTTTGATTCTCAATGTCTTCTTTTAATTTATTTATAGCAAATCCCTTTTCTTTGTATGAACCATCATCTGTTGTAATTATTAGATTTGTACTAACGTCATCAAATTCATTTTCTAATATTACAAAATCTTTGCTTCTAAATCCTAAGTATGTGTTGATATTTTTTGTTCCAGCATTTTTCAACTCTTTTGCAAGTTCATATAAAGGGAACACTCCTATTCCACCGCCAATTATTGCAGCATTTTCATAGTTTTTTATATCAAAAATACCATTTCCAATTGGTCCTACTATATCTATTTCTTGCCCTACTTCCACTTCTGATAAAATTTTAGTTCCTTTTCCTTTTACTTGAAAAATGAACTCTAACCAATTCTTATCTTTATCAACGTTATAAATGCTGATTGGTCTTCTTAGCAATGGTTCTATACCTTTCAACACCTTTATTTCCAAGAATTGTCCTGGCTTTGCTAAGTTACACATTTCTTCAGACTCTATTGAAAACTTGAAAATATCATCTTTTAACTTTTCTTTGTTTACTAATTTTACACATCTATGAATGCCCATTTTTATTCTCCTTTCTTTTCTACTTTAACAGCTAGTATACAAAATAGCCGTTCCTAATTTAAAAAGCTGATCTTAGTTCATCTCTCATTCTTACAGCTTCTGCTCTTGTGGCTTCAGCATATTCTTCTTCGGCAAATTTATCTTTCCATAAATCTGATTTATATGCACACATCAAACTTCGTGAAGCATTAACAATTCCGCCTAAACCTTCGTTATCGAATCCTAGTGCTATATCTTCGGCTTTTCCTCCTTGTGCACCATATCCTGGAATTAAGAAATATGATGATGGCATTATTTCTCTTAGTTCTTTAAGTTGTGCTGGATATGTTGCCCCAACAACTGATCCAATTGAGCTATAACCATTTTCGCCTATTAAATCTTTGCCCCATTCATTAACTAATTCTGCTACTGTTTCATAAATTGTTTTTCCATTTTGTAAAACTAAATCTTGAATCTCTCCAGATGATTTATTTGAAGTTTTAACTAAAACAAATAGTCCTTTATTATACTTTTTGCAATCTTCTATAAATGGTTTTACACAATCTGTTCCCATGTATGGATTAACTGTTAAGAAATCTACATTGAAAATATCAAGTTCAACATCATCCAATGGTGTTTTCCCTAAAAATGCATTTGAATATCCTTGAGCAGTTGAACCTATGTCTCCCCTTTTTGCATCTGCAATAACTACCATTCCTTTTTCTTTTGCATATTTACATGTTTCATTAAAAACTTTCATTCCTTCTATTCCAAACATCTCGTAAAATGCAACTTGTGGCTTAACTGCTGGAACAATATCACAAGTAGCATCTATTAGAGCTTTATTATATTCTAATATTGCCTGAGCAGCACCTTCCAATGTTTTTGCATACTTATTTCTTACACATTTAGGTATCATTTCATACCTTGGATCTAATCCCATAACAGTAGGATTTCCTGTTTCTTTTATTTTATCTATTAAAATATCAATAGCGTTTTTCACTTTATTTACTTCCTTTCCAATTTTTTATTAAGTTTTCGAACCTTTTCCCAAAATCACTTACGCAGACTAATTTAAAATCTACATTTGCATTAAATCGAATACTTAACTTCTCCACCAACAATTGTATAATGAACCAAACCTTTTAATTTCTTTCCAATAAAAGGAGTATTTTTCGACTTAGACACAATTGATTCTTTCTCATAAACATATTCACAATTTGGATCAAACACAGTTAAATCTGCAATCTTTCCTTCTTTAATCTCACCTCTGTCGTTAAGTTTTAATAACTTAGCAGGATTATATGACATCAATCTTACCATATTCAGATAATCGATGTGTCCTGGATCAACCAAATTTGTAATTGTAGCAGCCAATGCTGTTTCAAAACCAATTATTCCATTAGGTGCCTTAGCTAATTCACGTGCTTTTTCCTCTTCTGAGTGAGGAGCATGATCTGTTATTATGGCATCTATTGTTCCATCCTTTAATCCTTGAATTATTGCTTGTTTATCCACTTCCGTTCTTAAAGGAGGATTCATTTTTGCGTTTGTTCCAGATAATAATACTTCATCCTGAGTAAAACTATAGTAATGAGGACATGTTTCGCAAGTAATTTTAACTCCACGTTTCTTCGCATCCCTAATCATATTTACTGAAGTCTTTGTACTTATATGGCAAATGTGTGCATGAACATTATTGGTCTCAGAAATAACAATTTCTCTTGCAGCCATTATTTCCTCTGCTTCTGGCAATACCCCCTCAACACCTAACTTATCTGCAACTTCACCTGCATTAATAGCACCAGCTGAAACCGATTTTTCTTCACAATGTGATGATACAAATGTACCTAATTTATCTGCCCTAATAATAGCTTCTCTCATAATTCTTGAATTTACAACTGGAATTCCATCATCAGAAAATGCTATTGCTCCTGCATTTTTCTGTTCTTCAAAATCAACCAACTCTTCTCCAAGCTCACCTTTTGTTACACTTGAAAAAGGAAACACGTTACATAAATTAACCCTTTTAGCCTCATCTATAATTTTTTGCAAAACAAAAGCACTATCAGGGGTTGGTTTGGTATTTGGCATGGGACAAATACTTGTAAATCCACCCTTAACAGCGCTTCTTGATCCTGTTTCAATTGTTTCTTTGTATTCAAATCCAGGTTCTCTTAAATGACAATGCATATCTATCATACCTGGCATAATAGATAATCCGGCACAATCTATTACTTTGTCAGATTGTACATCTAAATCTTTTCCAACTTTTTCAATTACTGAGTCATTAATTAAAATGTCCATTACTTCATTTGTGTTTGATGCGTAATCTAATACTGTTCCGTTTTTTAGTAATGTTTTCATTTCTACTTCCTCCTTAACTTCAAATTTTTTTCATTCTATCATTTATAAAAATTCGTGTCAAGGAGTTATTACTCAATTTTTAATCATCACTTCTGTCTTTTGTTTTATATTGTTTTTTTGAATTGTTTTCTGGCTTTTTAGAAGTTATTTTTTCTCCTGTTTTATCTGCTCTTTCACTAATTACAATTCTATTATGAAAATCATTTTTATCATTATTATTTTGACTTAAATCTTGCACTCCAGATAATCTACCATTTGTATAAATTAAAATACCATTGTTTGAACTCACCAAAGCTTTATTCTTTGATTCCCATCCAATTTCACTTGGTAAAATTCCTATTTGTGCTAATTCTTTTTTAGTAATTTCAAATTGTATTATTTCCGGCATCGTGTTATCTGCAAGATTGAATCTTGAATTTACTAGCGTTATTACTCCAGATTCTGTATATTTTTTACTTTTGCTTTTTTGCACTTTTGATACAAACTTTTCAAGTTTTCGTCTTCTTTTCTCTATATGTTTTTTTTGCTCATTTGTACATTCATTATATGTAAGAAATAATACTTTTTTTCCTATATTATCTTTGAAATCCACATAATTATAATCATGTTTATTTACATTCTTGGCAAAAATAATTCCCAAATTATTTGCAAGTTCATATATAGTTTTTGGTATCGCTTTAGTAAATCTTGGAAACGCAAATCTTTTAAAACCTATTTTTCTTTGAACTATATTATCAGCATATTTATATGTGGATAATCGATGTGTTAAATCATCAGTCTTTACAAATCCAATATTATCTTTATCTATCTTTAACATTTTCTTTAATCTATCAGATACATTAAAAGATATTTTCCCTGATGCTTCTTTAAAAATCTGATCTGATATATTTTCCTCACTTAACTTTTGATCTAATCTAACACCCTCTTTGCATTTTACTGTTAAAACTTCAGGGTAAAGCTCATCCATTTTTTTTAGTTTTTCTTTAAATATTTCTTTGGTGTATATACCATATTTTATTAAATACAATAACTGATCTCTGTCAAATTGATTTTTAACTTCTTCCTCATCATAATTAACATTTAGTGCATTAAATATAGGCTCAAGTATTGCAAAATACTTCTTTGCATCCTTCCAATTTAACAAATTAAAAGGAACAAACTTATATGCATTATTTATTTGTTTATCATTTAAACTATCTTGATGCCTAATTATCCAGTCTTCATGGGCATTAGACATGACATATAAAATTAATTCCGTAACATTATAATTTTCTGTACCCTGTTCAAGTTTCCTCAAGTCTTCTGCACTATTTTCAGTATTTATTTCCAACAATTCTTCTAACTCATTTGTTCTGCTCTTTTCGATGCTTGCAATATTAAAAAAAGAATATATTCGTGATAGCATAAAGCTTTCTAGTTTCATATCTTCTTGTTCGTTTTGACCTTTATAGCCTCTATATTCTTTCAACAACATTTTTAATTTTTTAGAATCCATACTAGTATTCTCCTTCGGATATTACTACTCTCATTGATTCATCTTTTGCTATTTAATTTGGTTGGGGTACTGTGATTCGAACACAGGAATGTCGGAGTCAGAGTCCGATGCCTTACCGCTTGGCGATACCCCAATATATTTTAACCTAGCATGCTTATTCTTTAGAAAGTTTAAAATCGCCCTCCAAAATCCAGTCTTCTTTTCTTCTGCAGTTGTAATTTGACTTGAATATAAATCTTCTTCAAATTTTTCATCTTTTTCATATTCAATAAAGTTACGTTTATCAGCCTTTGGTATGTATTCAAAATATCTATCAAACACCATTTTATATTCTTCATTTTCTATAAAGCGTTCAATAACTTCTCTTTCCTCTTTTTTGAAGTTTTGTAATGGTACATTTAGATACTTATGTTTGAATATTCTATGCTTGTCTTGACTAGTATACCCTAATTCTATCAAATTGTCACTATTAAATTCAACTAAAAATTGAGAATTTTTTATAGAAATTATCATATTAGCCCAAGATTTTTGATATGCATTTTGATATTCTGTATATAAAAGCTTAATTGCACTACACAAATTGTCAACAATTCCTAAATATTCTTTTTCATCAACGTTGAATCTACTAGGAATTTCATATACATTTATAGGATTCTTTTTTACAAAGCTCTTTGGTATATAATAAAAATACATCTCCCAAGTTTCCGTATCGCCTAACTGTTTACTAACAGAAGCGTACAAATATATACTCTCCCATTTTTCAGGAATTAAGTTTGATAATTGATGTTGAATTCCAGTATATATTTCCTTTATCTCTGGAGTTATTTTCATTATATACCACCTCCTTTGTTTTATGAATTAATTTTTCAAAAGCAAACTATCCCCAAGCATTTCCTCAGGTTTCTCCAATCCCATAATATCAAGCATAGTAGGAGCTAAATCAGCTAGTCTACCAGATTTCAATTTAACATTTTCCATTCCATAAAGCATTAATGGAACTGGGTTTGTAGTATGAGCAGTATGAGGTTCACCTGTTTTATAATCAATCATTTGCTCTGAATTTCCATGATCTGCTGTAATTAAAATTACACCTTGTGTATCAGATATAGCTTTAATAACTTCTCCAACACATCCATCTATAAATTCAATTGCTTTTATTGCGGCTTCTAAGCTTCCTGTATGACCTACCATATCTGGATTTGCATAGTTTAGAATTATAGCATCATATTTCTTTGATCTTATTGCTTCTACAACTTTTTCTGTTACTTCTCCAGCGCTCATTTCTGGCTTCATGTCATATGTTTCAACCTTTGGTGATGGAACTAAAATTCTATCTTCTCCTGGGTATTGTTTTTCTTCCCCACCATTAAAGAAGAAGGTTACGTGTGCATATTTTTCAGTTTCTGCAATACGAAGTTGTGTCATTCCTTTTTTGCTTATATATTCTCCAAAAGTATTTACTAAAACTGTTGGTTTGAATGCAATATTTACGTTTGGAATTGTTTCATCATATTGTCTCATGCAAACAAAACATAAATCTAATTTTTTTGTTTCAAATTCTTTAAAGTCTGGATCCACTAATGTTCTTGTAATTTCTCTTGCTCTGTCTGGTCTGAAATTAAAGAATATAACTGAATCTTTTGCTCCTATTGTTGCTACTGGTTCGTTACCATTGCAAATTACAGTTGGAACAACAAATTCATCGAAAACTTCTTTTTGATATGAACTTTCAATGGCTGCTATTGCAGATGTTGCTTTTTCACCAACACCGTTTACCATTGCATCATATGTTTTTTGAATTCTTTGCCATCTATTATCTCTGTCCATTGCATAGAATCTTCCAGATATACTTGCTATTTTACCTACACCTTTTTCTTTCATCTTGTCTTCTAGTTGCATTATATAGTTTTCAGCTGATGCTGGTGGAGTATCTCTTCCATCAAGGAAACAGTGAACATACACATCTTCAAAATCTTTTCTTTTAGCCAATTCTAATAATCCAAATAAATGACGAATATGGCTATGTACACCACCGTCTGATACTAATCCCATAATATGCAATTTTGTATTGTTTTGTTTACAGTTTTCTATTGCTTTTACAAACTCTGGAATACTGAAAAAGTCACCATCTTCAATTGACTTTGTTATTCTAGTTAATTCTTGGTATACAACTCTTCCTGCTCCTATGTTTGTGTGTCCTACTTCTGAGTTTCCCATTTGACCTTCTGGTAATCCAACAGCCAAACCACTTGTATATATTTCAGTTGTTGGACATGTTTTCATTAGTTTGTCGATATTAGGTGTATTAGCAAGTTTTACAGCGTTGCCTTTCTCGTTTGAGTTATTTCCAAAACCATCTAATATCATTAGCATTGTTACTTTTTTATCCATTTCTTTGTACTTCATGTTAGATAGCATGTTGCTGCTTTATGTTCTAACATATCTCCTTTCATCTATATTTTTTATTAATTCTACAGCGTTATTTATTGACTCTGCTGTGTAGTCATTTGAAATTATATAATCAAATTTTTCTTGTATTGATTTATTTGATTCAAACTCTTTTAGTTGCTCGCCAATTTCTTTTAATCTAAACGATTCTACTTTAGGAGGCAAGCGCCTTAATTTTAGTTGCTTTTTCGCAATATCCACATTCGGCTTAATATATATTGAAACAACGTCTTTTGTAATTTTTTTAAATTCATCTATTGTATTGTAGTGTAATTCAGTTACACCGTTTTGACTAGATACTAAATCTTTGGTGTAATATCCATATTTATGTCCTAAAAATTCAAAGGTTACAGAAATTGTACCTGACATTTTTAATTTTTCAAACTCTTCATCTGATACAAAGTGTTTATCAACGCCATCAACTTCACCTTTTCTTTTAGCTCTAGTTGTTACAATTACAATATTTTTGAAATTTAATTTATTAATTATATGTTTTTTTAAGTACGACTTTCCAGCTCCTGTTATTCCAGATAAAATTACAATCATTTCTATGACCTTCTTTGCTTTAATTTCTGCATGTTTTGTTTTTATTTATCGATATAATTTTCTTGTAAATCCCTACTTCGACAAAATTCACGAACATTTTGAAAAATTTTTTCATAACTAACATATCCACATTGTTTTGGAAATTTAGTTTGACCGTTTTTTATCATGTTAAACGCTTCTTCCATTGGTACCCATTTTAAAGATTCAACTTCCTCTGGTTGTATAGTAAAATGATGTTTTTTAGTTTGTAAGCAATAAAAATCTATGTGGAAATTTCTAATCTTTCCTTTGCTTTCAAAACCAAGTGGCTTGCTTAAGTCACTTACTCTTTTTATATCATTTCCTAAAACATGAGTAATTCCAACTTCCTCTTCCAATTCCCTTAGCATCGCATGAATTCCTATTTCATTACCGTTAACATGTCCAGAAACCAGATCAATTTTTCCTGGTGTAAGTTCCGTGTTAGCCCTTACTTCCATAAGAACTTCATTGTTGTTATTAACTACAAAACATGTAACTCCATGTAGATATTGATTTGTAAGACTTTTTTCCTTATTTATATCTATGTTATAAAGATATTTTCCTGTTTTATCGTATACTTTATAAAATTCACTGTTATTTTGATTACTACTTTTAGAATCCATTTTTAACATCCCTTTTTTTAACATTTGATTTTTCTATTATAACATATAATTAACTATTTTTGCAAATTCATCTGCTTTAAGGCTTGCACCACCTACTAGACCTCCGTCAATATCAGAGGTTGTAAATAATTCTTTAGCATTAGTAGATTTTACACTTCCACCATATTGAATGATTATTTCGTCTGCAACTTCATCGCCATATAAACTTCTTATTTCTTTTCTTATAGCTTTAACACTGTTGTTTGCATCTTCTGATGTTGCTGTTTTCCCTGTTCCTATAGCCCAAATTGGTTCGTATGCAATTATTACTTTTTTTGCATCTTCAGCTGATAAGCCCTCAAATGCTTTACGAGTTTGAGTTGTAAACACTTCTTCTGCTTTTCCGCTTTCACGTTGTTCTAAAGTTTCACCAACACATACGATTGGTTTTAATTCGTTTGCTAACGCAGCTTTTATTTTTTTATTTACAGTTTCATCTGTTTCTGCAAAATATTGTCTTCTTTCTGAATGTCCTATAATTACGTATTCTACACCTATACATTTAAGCATTGGTCCTGAAACTTCTCCAGTATAAGCACCTTTTTCTTCAAAATGCATATTTTGTGCTCCTATTTTAATGTTTGTTCCTTGTGCTGTTAGTAGGCTGTAAAATAGGTCTGTGTATGGTACACATAGAATTACTTCGTTTTCTGTGTCTTTAACTAAGGCAGCTAATTGTTCTATACATGCCATTGCTTCATTTGGAAGCATGTTCATTTTCCAGTTTCCTGCGATTACTTTTCTTCTCATTTTTGAACACTCCATTCTTTTATATCTTTTAAAGCAAATGCTCTATCTGCTTGTTTATCAACATCAAAAGCATTTAATATCCATTGTTCTTCTGGATGCCATTCTGTTGATTTAAATTCAACTGATTTAGGAACTATATTTCTATAAGATGTATCGCCTTTCCAATTAGAATACAAAATTATTACTCTTTGATTATCACTAAATTCCATATTTTCCTCCGAGTTATTATTTATCTAATAGACACTCAACCCCAGGTAATTTCTTTCCTTCTAAAAACTCAAGTGAAGCTCCACCGCCAGTAGAAATATGAGTCATCTTATCAGCTAACCCAGATTTTTCAACTGCTGCTGCAGAATCTCCTCCACCAATAATTGTTGTAGCGTTGTTTAATGATGCTAGTATTTCTGCAACTGAATTTGTTCCTATAGCAAATTGATCAAATTCAAATAAACCAACAGGACCATTCCATACTACAGTTTTAGCATTTTCTAATTCTTTCTTATACAATTCAATTGTCTTAGGTCCAACATCAAAAATACTCCAATCATCAGGAACATTTTCAATATCAACAATTTGACTTTCCGTATTTTTATCAAATTCTTTTCCTAATTTAGCATCTATTGGTAAAATCATATTAACACCTTTTGATTTAGCTTTTTCCATTAATTCTTTTGCTAATTCTAATTTATCATCTTCACACAAAGATTTTCCAACATTGTATCCCATGGCTTTAATAAATGTATTAGCCATAGCTCCACCAATAATTAAAGAATCAACTTTTCCTAATAAATTATCAATTACAGCAATTTTATCTGAAACTTTTGCTCCACCTAAAATTGCAACAAATGGTCTTTCAGGATTTTCTAAAGCAGTTCCTAAAAAATTAATTTCCTTTTCCATTAAAAATCCTGATACAGCTGGTAAAAATTCAGCAATTCCTGCTGTTGAACTATGTGCTCTATGAGCTGTTCCAAACGCATCATTTACATATATATCAGCCATTGAAGCTAATTCTTTAGCAAGTTCTAAATCATTTTTCTCTTCTCTAGCGTCAAATCTTACATTTTCAAGTAAAACAACATCACCTTCAGCCATATTAGCAGTTAATGATTTTGCGCTTTCTCCTATAATATCTGTTGCTAATTTAACAGGTCTTCCAAGTAATTTTGAAAGTTCATCAGCCACAGGTTTCAAAGAAAACTCCGGTTTAACCTCACCCTTTGGTCTACCTAAATGAGACATTAAAATAACCTTAGCATCATTATCCAATAAATACTTAATAGTATCTAAAGCACCAACAATTCTCCTATTGTCTGTGATGTTTTTATTTTCATCTAAAGGAACATTAAAATCACATCTGACAATAACTTTCTTTCCTTTTAAATCTATATCTTTAACAGTTTTCTTGTTCATATTTAACAAGCACCTCTTTCTATTTTATTCAAATAAAAATTTTGCTACGGACTTAAAATGTTTCATTCACAAAACCCATTCGGAGACAGAAAATAATATAAATTCAAAATTTTGAATTTATATTATTTTCTGTCTCTCAGCAACAAAACCAAAATGAAACAAAAAAAGACCGTTCCCAAAATGTTTCAAATTAATTCAACTCAGCAAAATACTTAATAGTTCTAACCATTTGACTAGTATAAGAATTCTCATTATCATACCAAGCAACAACTTGCACTTGATATAACCCATCCCCAATTTCAGTTACCAAAGTTTGAGTAGCGTCAAACAAAGAACCATAAGTAATACCAATAATATCAGAAGAAACTAATGGCTCATCCGTATAACCATAAGAATCATTAGCCGCTGCCTTCATAGCAGCATTTATACTATCTGGTGTAATATTCTCCCCTTTAACAACAGCTGTTAAAATTGTTGTAGAACCAGTTGGAACTGGAACCCTTTGAGCTGATCCAATTAATTTTCCATTTAATTCTGGAATAACTAATCCAATAGCTTTTGCTGCACCTGTTGAATTTGGTACTATGCTGCAAGCTGCTGCTCTTGCTCTTCTCAAGTCACCTTTTCTATGTGGTCCATCTAATAACATTTGATCTCCTGTGTATGCATGAATTGTTGACATTATTCCTGATTGAATTGGTGCATACTTATTTAAAGCATCAGCCATAGGTGCTAAACAGTTTGTTGTACATGAAGCAGCTGAAATAATTGTATCTTCTGGTTTTAAAATATTTTCATTTACACCGAAAACTACTGTAGGTAAATCACTTCCAGCTGGTGCTGAAATAACAACCTTTTTAGCTCCTGCATTTATATGTGCTTGGGCCTTTTCTTTTGTTGTATAGAATCCTGTACATTCAAGAACTACATCAACACCTATTTCTCCCCAAGGTAATTTATTTGCATCTGGCTCTGCATATATTTTTATTTCTTTTCCATCAACAGTTATTGAATCTTCTCCTGCAAATACTGTATCTTTTTTTGCGTATGTTCCTTGTGCAGAATCATATTTTAATAAGTGAGCTAACATTTTTGGGCTTGTTAAATCGTTAATTGCAACAATTTCATACCCTTCTGCTCCAAACATTTGTCTAAATGCTAGACGTCCTATTCTTCCAAATCCATTAATGGCTACTTTTACTGACATAAAAAATTCCTCCTTCCGATGCATCTTTTGCATCTTTAAAATTGCTCTAACGCAACCAAAGTGATTGTATAATAAAAAAGAATACTTTTCAAGTATTCTTTTCTATTTTTTCCCTATTTTGTTAAATTTATTCAAGCTAGTTTTTTATCAATTAAAACTGTATAAAAAACTATATTCCTTCTTTTATACTTGCATAAAAATTCATTAGTTTTCTTTCCAATGCTTCTCTTTCTTCTTTCGCTGTACTTCCTCTATCTGGATTCCATGAATTTTCTTCTTGTTCGTTTTTTGAATTTACTCCAATAATAGTAAGCTCGTCCATATCGAAATCATCGCTTGTGTTTTCTTGATTATTTACATCTACCTGTACATTCTCAGCACTTACACTTTCAACATTTTGAGTGTTTGGTACGATATACTCTCCGTCTAATGTGACATTGTTTTCAGTAAGTACATTTTCATAATCATTATTATTTTGAGTATTTTGATTTTCTATTTCGTTATCTGCAGCATCATAATTAAACAAAGTTCTTTTCTTTTGGGCAGGTTCTTCTTCAACACTACTAATATTTAATTCGTTATTATCATCTTCAATTTCTTCAACTTCGACTACATCTCTTCTTCCGAATCTTCCTATAAAAAATCTTTTTATTTTAGCAAATATACCCTCATGGTACTCTACTAAACTTGTTTCTTTTGTACCCTTCCTCATATTTTTCTCCTCTCCTAAATCGACAATTTCTTACAATAATGATATCATATAATTTTAATTTTGTAACAAATATTACAAATTGTAATATTAATTTAATATTTCTGTAACATAAATGAAAAAAACAGATCATAATTGTCTATTTTATTTAGACTTTTTATGATCTATTTTTCGCTATTATAACTCCATTTGAGTTCCTAAAAAACTTGCTGCAGATTGCACAACTTTTTGCTCAACCTCAGACATCTTTACATTTTCATCTTTTGATAATAATATAACTGTACCAATTACATCCCCATCGGCTATAATTGGATATACTACTTGGCTATTATTCTTCTTAGTATTGTTTTCATTTTTTGTGATTGGTATCGCTATGTCATTATTTTCTTTGCTTGTGTAGTTTTCTTTATCATCCATTATTTGCTCTAATTCTGGGCTAATTCCTTGCTCCAAATATTCTTTTTTAGAGCCTCCAGATACTGCAATTACTGTATCTTTATCTGTTATGCATGCAATGTGTCCTGTTGTTTTTGCAAGTGTTTCTGCGTATTCTGTTGCAAATTCTGAAAGTTCACCTATTGGAGAGTATTTTTTTAGTATTATCTCTCCTTCTTTGTCTGTGAATATTTCTAAAGGATCTCCTTCTTTTATGCGAAGTGTTTTTCTTATTTCTTTTGGTATAACAACTCTACCTAAATCATCTATTCTTCTTACAACACCTGTTGCTTTCATTTGGTTTCCTCCTTGTTTTTCAAAGTTTTATATTGTTAGTATTGCAAGATTTTACAAAATTATACGAAAAAAACATTGAACTAAATTTGTTCAATGTTTTTTGGAAGTCGCAATTTACGACTTCATTATTTTCTCAACTATTGGTTGAAAAAGTTTATAAATTCACTTTCTTTTTCAAGCTTTCTATGTAATCAGCATCATCAATTCTATTAATTCCAAAACACTTCTTTCCTAAATCTTTCAACGAAGCACCACAATGATATAATTCCTTATTATCTATAATAATAAATCTATCATGAAACTTATCTGTTTTTGCAATTTTTAAAGTTTGATATTCTTTATTGAACTTTTGAATATCTAATTTCAAAATGTTAGAATTATTTGATGTTAAAATAACTACTTCTACACTTTTTTTCTTTTTAGATAACATTTCTAGTATACTATCATCTATATAATTGTCTATTATTAATATTTTTCTTTCTGCTCTTTTTATAATATTAACAATTAAATTATAACTATCCCATATTTGGCCGTTGAAAAATAGCTTTTGATCTTTTTCCTTATGATTTCCAATATATTCAAATATTTTTTCAATTTTATCATCTGTTAATTTTTGATATTCTATCTGCTTTAACTCAATATTGCTTATCTTTTCAAATAACATTTGGTTATTTATAATAAACTTTCTCATTTCAATAAATGCATTAATTATTTTTATACTAACCTCAATAGCTTTATCGCTATGTAAGACTGCTGAAAGCATTGCTACACCTTGTTCTGTAAAAGCATATGGTAGCTTACTTTTATTTCTTTTTTTGTTTATCGCATCTTGATGCGGTCGCAATTTGCGACCGCATACCTGCGAATCAAAAATAATATCTTGTGAAATTATCTCATCTGCTTCACTTTCTGTTATTTGGAAACAAAATTCTTGTGGAAACCTTTTCAAATTTCTTTTTACTGCTTCATTTACCCTTTTTGTTTCAACTTCATATTGTTTAGCAATATCACTATCTAATATAACCTGTTTTCCTCTTACAGTATAAATTAAACTTTTTATATCTTCATAATTTACATTTATTAATGTATTCTCTTCCATTTACTGCCTCCATTTTGTTATTATTCTTTTCTTTAAGGTGAAAATATTTCACCTCAAACCTTTTTATTACTTTTCTAAACTTGAGGTCACAAATTATGACCTCAAGTTGTTTTTTATATTCGAACTGGTCGCAAATTGCGACCACATATTAAAATTTGCATGCAAAAAAAGCAAGCCCCTCCTTCCATATTTGAAATTTAGTTCTTGCTTCATTTATTATCATTATCCTACATTTTTATTAATATATTTGAACTATTGGTTACATTATACCATATTTTGACATCTTTTTAAAGAAATATTTAAACATTTCTAATATCAATTATATCTTCATTACCTTCTCCTGTTCCAATTATTGTAACTGGTACATTAGTTTCTATTTCAATTCTTTTAATAAAGTCTTTTACAGTGGATGGTAATTTATTATAATTTCTACACTTATATGCTTTCCAATCTATATATTGTGCAAAATTCAATACAATTTGTGTTGGCTGATTAATCATTACATTATATTTTAATCTTTCCCAGTTCATTTCAAATACACGACGAACCTTTTTAGTAACAGTTGTATATTCTTTAATTTCTTCTGGACAATTACATCTTTTAGCAACTTCCTCCCACGAAATTTCTTTGCTTCCAAAATAATCACCGCTATATATGTCTTCGCCAATATTTGTTTTATTACTAATTCTAATTGGATATGGTCTTATTATCATATAAATATCTTTAACTTTATATGGACTACATCCAGCATCAGCAATCAGTTGGCTAGCGCTACACATTCTACTTGTTACATTTGGATAATCTAATCCATAATTTAAATCTAAATCTTGACCTTGAGCACCTTCTATTAAAATATCATCAGTTGTTTTATTTATTAAATAAGCTGTATCAATTATTTCAATTTTATTCTTAACCCCTTCATCAACTTTTTCAAAATAATCTTTTGCAAGTATTACATCTGGTTTTCTCATTATTTTATCGCAAAATGCAGCACCACAGCCTTTAAATGTAGAACCGCTCTTTATTTGACTTTTTTCTATCTCTCTATGTTTTTCCTGAATAATCATAGCCCTTGGATGTATGTAAATTTTTCTTTCTCCAATAATATCTTTATACTTTTCAATTTCATCCTTCAATATTTCAGGAGTAATAATTGCTCCTGCATTTATGATAAGTTTACAATTTTCATTAATCATTCCCATTGGAACATGACTGACAACTATTTTATTTCCACTTTCATCTACAAAAGAATGTCCTGCATTACTAGACCAGCTATTTACTGCCATCTGGAAATTGTCTTTTTTAGCAAGATATCCACATATTTTTCCTTTTCCACAACTACCAGCTTGACCATCTATAACCACAGTTACATTTTTATTTAAATCTTCAATTTTTTTAGATAACAAATTCCATTCTTCATCAAACTCAAAATATGCTTTCAGTTTTTTCCCTTCTAGTACTAAAGGAAGCCAATACTTATCATCCGGAAGCATTTGATCATATGGTATTTCACTTATATCAAACCACTTTGGATTCATTTCTTCACTTTCTGTAGGAGTTCCTTCCCATTCATAAACCAAATATAAATGAAATGTTATATTTTCTTTATTTCCTTTATAATATTCATCAAAATTCATAACTCCAACTTTTTCATATTTTATTGGAGTTACCGAAATTTCTTCTTGAGTTTCACGAATCATTGCTTGTTCCGGTGTTTCATTCTTTTCTATCTTTCCTCCAACACCATTATATTTTCCTGCACCAAATCCTCTTTTTTTCATTGCTAGCAAAATAGAATTTTCTTTTTTCAATAAACATAATGTTGTTTCCATAGTTAGACCTCCTTAAGTTTTTTATTTTTTTTGGAATTACTACTCTTCCTAAATCATCTATTTTTCTTACAACACCTGTTGCATTCATGACTTTTCCTTATTACTAACTACAATATAAACATTTTTCCGATTTGAAATATCATAAAAACCACAAACATACCAACAATTCTCATATTTTTCAAAGTATTTTCAAGCGTTTCATTCACTCCTATATCTTTTGAATCAGTCACACCAGGAACTTCTGGCATTTCTACTCTTTCAGTATTTTTATTTTTACTTGTATTCTCATCTATAGTAATAGTATTAAAATCTTCATATAATTCTTTTGCGCTTTGTTCCCTAGATTTAGTAATTGCAAAACATCGACTATTTACTGCAACAGTCAATAATAAAGCAATTAACATAAAAAGTTTCAGAAGTGCTTTTTTCATATTTCTAACTCCATTCACCTAATCATCAATTTCCTCTAACACCCAATCATAATCTCTTAAAACATACACACTACCACAATACTCACAAACCCCATTCTTATTTAGGTCTATATTAGCCCCACATCCTGTACATTTACGAGCATTTCCAAGTGCTTTTGCATTTTTTATTTTTGAAAATTTCAACATTACTCTTTTTTCAGTTCGTACATCCCTATTTCCAGAAATATACTTTCTTGTATCCTTTGATATTCTATAATCCAAGTACTTAGTTAACAAACTAACTGTAATTTCAAATCTATCTTCAAATTCCTCAATCTTTACAATATTTGTATCTGAAACATTTAATTCATCATAAATTTGAATTTGATTCGCTGCTATTGCATTTTTTATTTTTTCATTATACTTTTCATAAACATCATCTGATAAGAAGTGACGAATGTTTTCTAAATCTTGCTTCATAACCCCTGTGTATAATTTAATAAAAACATTATCAACTTTTGATCTAAATTTTGCTTCTGAAAAGCTACTATCTTCTCTAATTAAATTATCCAATACTTCACTCATAATTCATACTTCCTTTCCAATTTTCAATATGCACATTTTATTATTGTTTATAGAATATCACAATAATAAAAAAGAGGCAATATTTTGCCTCTTAATTTTTATAACCAAGTTTGTGATACACTTAATTTTTTAGACATTACCCATTCTGTATTTTCACCTACAATTTTTGAACCACAGTATGGACAAACTCCTGATGCATTTACCTCAACTGGTGCTCCACAGTTTGGACATTTATCTATTTTTTCTTCATTTGCTTTCATTACAAATGTAATGTCATATGTCTGTCTTACTTTTCTTGACTTAGTTCCTCTTAACACTGCTCCAGTCTCCTTATTTACAATGTAATCGTAGAACTCTACAATGTATCTTGTTGTTACTTCTAGGTTATCATTTTGAACTACACAATTTCTAATTGCTTTATCTCTCAACTTGAATCCGTTCATTATGTTTTGTTCACCTTTAATTTCCATGCTTGAAAGTTGAGATTCATATTGATTGAATAATTCGTCTGTAATACTATTATGAACTTTTTCTAAATCAAAATTCATCCATGCATCTTGTACAGCTAAATAAATATTGTATCCATCTTCCATGAATTTGTTTTCATCAAATCCTGGTATAACATCTTTAATTTTTCTAATTGCTTCTTGATTTGATTGTAATTTTGCAATTGAAGGTGTCGTGCTTCCGCTTCCGCTTCTTGATTTGAAATAAATAATAATTAGTATAATAATTATCCAAATTATAACTCCTACAACAGAAGAACCTCCTCCGCCTGAGCCACTTGAGTAGCTATAATCTGAAGAACTCCAACTGCTACTTGATGATGATCCCCAATCGCTTGATGATGACGACGAACTTGAACTGTAACTTGTATCGTATCCACTATCTGCATGTGTTCTGTGTCCACCCGAAATTGATACACACATACACACCATTAAACAAAATGTCAGAGCAATTTTGGAAAATATTTTTAAATACTTTTTCATATTATGCTCACCATTCCTTTCTTTACCATAATTATTTTGGCTATTTTACTTTTACATCCTTATATTTTTTTACCATTTCATTATAGCATTCTCTACATACTGGTATATAATCTGAATCGCCTATTTCAATGTCTCCTGATTTTGTATCACCTTTGTAGAAACTAAAAATTGCATTATCTCTTTTGCAAATGTCACAAATTGATGTCATTGTTGTTACATGGTCTGATACACATAACAAGTCTCCCATTTTTCCAAAAGGTTTTTTCTCTGCTGTTAGATTTAAACCTGCTATAAAAAACTTTTTACCTTCTTGCGCTAAGTCTTCTATTACTTTAACGTCTCCATTTAGAAATTGAAATTCATCTATTATATAAACATCTGCATCATAGTCTTTTATTTCATCTATACTATCTATGTTTACAGCTTTTAATTTATTCCCATTTCTATCTTGAACATAATCTTTTGAAAATCTTGTATCTATACCAGGCTTAAAAATTTGTATTGTTTTGCCTGCAATTAATTGTCTTTTTGCTTCTTGTAATATAACGTGGCTTTTTCCACATTTCATAGGTCCTGTATATACATTTATATCTCCCATTTTATTCCTTTTTCCCCTTTGTAAAAAAATATTTTGCATTCAATTTTTATTATAACAGTAGGTGTATTTTATTGCAATATTTTGTCGAATTTTTTTTGAAGAATTTTAATCCTTAGCTAAAGTTGCTATTCCCACGTAACTTGCTCCTATTTCTTTTAGGACTTTAGCACACTCGTTAACAGTAGAGCCAGTGGTAAAAATATCATCGAAAACTATAACGTTCTGCCCTTTTACTAGATTAGCGTTAGTTCCCTCCGAAAATGCTCCTTTAATATTTGACACTCTTCCTAGTACATCTAAAGTGCTTTGTGCAACAATGTTTTTGTTTTTAATAATTACATTATCATAATACTTTTTATCACTTAATTTTGCAACTTCTTTAGCAATCAATTTACTTTGGTTATATCCTCGAGTTTTATATCTTTTTTTATGTATTGGAACACTTATGACACAATCGTATTTTTTTATAAATTCATTTTTAAATATATCATCTTCTGCAATAAGCTTAGCAAAGGATTTATACAAATACGATTTTTCTTGAAATTTATATTGTATAATAAAATCTCTTACTTCATTTTCATATTTTAAAAAGTAATAATGTTCATCAAAATATACTGGAACATTTTGATAATACTCTACGTTGCTAATTTTTAATTCGTTGAATTTTCTTTCACACTTTGTGCACAAAAATTTTTCATTTATATCGTTGCAAAATCCACAAACTGGTGGATAAATTAAATTTAAAACTTTTTCTAAAACATCCATTTGAAACCTCCTTCTATAAAAATTTAATTTAAATCTTTATACTTAAATTAAAAGGCAGAAATAATCTATTATTTCAAATTATTTCTGCCCCCTATTCAATTTTTTTCTACATAACTTCAATCCAAATTATTAGAAAAATCTATCTTTTTCCCAATTTTTCATTTTGTATTCTAAGCCTGTATTCCTTTTTTTACAGTCTGTATTACCTATCATAAATTCTATAACGCTCGGATATCCAACCATTATCAGCATTTTCTTTGCCCTTGTCATACCTGTATACAATAGATTCCTTGTTAATAACATTGGTGCTGATGGTGAAATTGGTATTATTACCACATCAAATTCACTTCCGTTGAGCTTTGTGAACTGTTATTGCATATGCATGCTCAAGCTGTTCTAACTCAGCATATTGATACCATACAATTTTATCATCATCAAATTTTACCTTTATTTGTTTTTCCAAATCATCTATTTTTTCAATTATTCCTAGTTCTCCATTGAAAACTCCTGTACCATTTTCTGAAATTCCACTTTCAGTATATTTGCCTTTTTTCTCCCAATAAATATCATAATTATTTTTAATCTGCATTACTTTATCGCCAACTCTAAATATTGTTCCTAAAACATTTTTCTCTGCTTTTTTCTCACTCTTTGGATTCATTTTTTCTTGTAATGCTCTGTTTAGGTCTTTGGTTCCTAATAAACCTTTTTTTGTTGGAGTAATTACCTGAATGTTTTTAAAGAAGTCATAATCTCCTATTTTGCTTAATCTACCACTACATAGCGATATTACTTGTTCTAGTATTCTCTCTTGATTTGTTTCTTTTACAAAATAAAAATCTTCATTTAACTCTTCTTCGAACTCCTCTTTTTTTAGAAATGTTTCACCATTGTTTATTCTATGAGAGTTAAGTATTATTTTACTTTTTGCTGCTTGTCTAAAGATTTTATTTAATGTAATAGTTGTGATTTTTTCTGAGTTTATCAAATCTTCTAATACATTTCCTGGTCCAACTGATGGAAGCTGATCCACGTCTCCTACCAAGATTAACTTTGTACCTTGATACAAAGCTTTAACTAGGTAATTCATTAAAAATATATCAACCATAGACATTTCATCAATAATTACTACATCAGCATCTAATGGTGCAATTTGAACATCTATATTTTCATAACCACCTTCGTCTTCTATTTTTCCTATCTCTAAAAGTCTATGCAAAGTTTTTGCCTCTTCGCCTGTTGTTTCAGTCATTCTTTTGGCTGCTCTTCCTGTTGGAGCGCATAACACAGCTTTTTTCTTATGCTTTTTATATAATTCAATAATTGTTTTAATTATTGTTGTTTTTCCTGTACCAGGTCCTCCTGTTATTATGCATACATTGTTTGCATTTACCGCTTCTATGGCTTCTTTTTGTTTTTCTGAAAGGAATATACCTGTCTTTTTTTCTATCTCTTTTATTTCTTTACTTAAATGGGAAATCTTTTTTATATTCTTTGCTTTATCTAGTGTTAATAGTTTTCCTGCAACATTCTCCTCAACTTCAAAATAATAATATAAATAAACCCAAGTATTTCCATCTCTTTCCTCTATATAAAGCTCTTTTCTTGCTTTCATATTTATTATTGAATTGTCTATGTCTTCATCTTCAATATTTAATAAATTTTTAACAAAATCATATAGATTTTCTTTTGTTACCGCACAGTGTCCATTATATGTGGCTCTTATTAATGCATATTTTATACCACTTCTTATTCTTTTTTCATTGTTTAAAGCAACTCCCATTTCTAATGCCATTTTATCTATCAATTTGAAATCGACATTGTTTGCTACATCTATTAAAACATATGGATTTGCCTCAATTTCTTCTATTGCATTTACACCTAAAGCTTTGTATACATTTTTAGCATTTTGAACACCTATTCCAAATTTTTCTAAGAATCCTACAATTTGCCACAATTCCCAGTTTTCATTAAACTGAGTTGCTATTTCAATTCCTTTGCTTTTAGTAATTCCTTTTACATTGCCTAGCTTTTCCGGCTCAAATTTTAAAACATATAATGTCTCATCCCCAAAATAATCTACAATTCTTTTTGCCGTTGCAGGACCAACACCTTTTATTGTTCCGTTTCCGAGATATCTTTCCAAGCTATCCAAAGTTTCAGGCATTATTTTTTCAAACGTTTCTATTTTGAATTGCCTTCCATATTCTGGATGTTCTACATATTTGCCTTCTAATTTTAAGGAATCTCCTAAAGTTATAAAAGGTAGATATCCTACAACTGTTATTTCTTCAAATTCAGTACCCAATACAGCAATTGTATAACTATTTATTTCATTTTGAAAAATAATCTCCTTAATTTCTCCTTTAAGTTCCACGTGCCTTTGCTCCTTCTTTTTATCATAGGCTTAGTTTATCATAGTAATTATAAAAAGTCTATTACTTTTTTGTGTACAAATATTGAATATTTTGTAAAATTATGGTAAATTATAGATACAAATTTATTTAAGGAGGCATTCATCTATGAGTCTGCATCACTTCAAATTCAAAGATATCGATAGCCTTGTCACAGCTAAGCAGGGACTTTCAAAAATGTATCCTGACATCTGTATCTATGCTATCCATGATTCAATGCAGCTGGCTGTTGAGGCACTGAACTCATGTATCTTTGATACACGCATAACAGCTATTCTGCAAGAGTTCGGCGGCGAACTTATAGATTAATAATTGCCAGAAAACCAATTTAATAATTTGTTTTTTAGACCTGGATTTATTCAGGTCTTTTTCTTTTTATTTATTTCTGATTGTATTTTCACAAAAAAGCATGTATCCACATACTATAAGTTAAAGAGGTGATTTCCAAATGATGGATTTCATAATTAATTGCATTTTATGGATTTGTGCATTATATGGTTTAATGGAATTGATAAAAAATGTTATATATATTCATTCTTGTAATAACATCAAAACAGACGGTATAAACATAATAATAGCTGTAAAAAACCAAGAAAATAAGATTGAAGGTTTTCTGCGCTCATTAAATTTTAGAATGTTATATGGAAAAGAAAACTGCGTTGAAAATATTATTGTTTTAGATTTGAATTCTAGTGATAAAACAAAACATATTGTAGAAACCCTATCTACAGATTGTTCTTCAATAAAGATGATTAATTGGAATGAATTTGTAGAATTATTTTCACCTAAATAATACATATATTGTTTTCAAAGTGAAAATACTGCTTTGTTTGTCAAAAGAAGTCGTAAAATGTTTTTTTTGTGATTTTTTCTTGACCTACTGTATATATTATGTTATTATAGTAACACGTTCGCTACGTGCGTTCGTAGTAAATTTATATTGAGGAGGATTACATCCATGAAAGCACATCCTAAGGCAAAGTTCAAGTTCAAGTCGAACAACATTTGCGAGAAAGCTATCGAAAAGCTCGAGAGTACTCATCCCTACCTGCAGACATCAGTTGCAAATGCGAAGGACGGATCCGTGGTTTATCTTTTCGTTGAAAGCCGCAGCTCCACAATCTTCGACATTAATGTTAGGGATATCATCGAGAACGCAGGTGGAATCTTCGTCAACATGGTTCGCTAATGAATTTTAGTAGAACCAACAAGCGGATCAGAAGTTATCTGATCCGCCTTCATTTTATTGTTCATTATTTTCTATTTTTTTAGTTATCATTTTTAAAGCTTTTTGTCTTTCAACCATTACAACATGGCCACATCCTTGGCATTTCAATTTAAAGTCAACACCAACTCTTGTAATTTCCCATAGTTTACTTCCACATGGATGTTGCTTTTTTGTTCTTACAATATCACCTATGTTATATTCCATTTTGAATCACATCTCTTTCTTTTAAATTGGGGACGGTCCTTTTTTTCAAATTTTTGAAATGAGGGACGGTCCTTAATTTTAAAAATTTGAAAAAAAGGACCGTCCCTCATTTTAAATTAGCTTAATCTTTCAATAACCGTCTCTTTTCCTAAAACTTGCATAATTTCGTACAAATCAGGAGTGTTTTGTCTTCCAGTTAGAGTAACACGAATTACAGTGCTTATATCTCCAACATGTCCTGGCCAATTTTCTGGATTTGCTTTAAATTCTTTTACTTCTCTTGCAAAGCCAACTTCTTCAGCCAAGTCTTTCATTTTATCAAACCATGTTTGTTTATCATCGTTTATATCGAAATATTTTTCTACATATAATTTTGTGATTTTTTTGATTTCATCTTTATCTGAAACTTTACCATATTCAAATTCAGCATCTTTATCAAATTTGTCATTGTACATATATGAAATAGTATGTTTTAATTCAGACCATTTTGATAAATCTTTTCTTGGTTTAGCATTTCCTCTTTCAATTCCTAAAACTCTTAATGAATATTCTTTATCTGCTGATAACATGCTAGCTAGTTCCTTATCAAATTCATTAGCCCATGCAATTGCTTCATCGTAAACTCTTTCAGCTGAGTATTTTGATATTACATTTTTTGATACATCTAATAATTTTACCATATCAAATAATGCTCCACTTACACTCATTTTGTTTAATTGAAAATCAAATTCATCTATTGATTTATCTGGATTTGCTCTTCTCCAGTTTTCGAATGTTGAGTTTGCTATGTTTAGTAGATATTCTTTTACTGATTGTGAAGGAATACCAACTTCTTCATAATAAGATGCTGCAGCTTCTGGGTCTTTTCTTTTACTAATTTTACGCTTATTACCATTATCATTTTTCAAAAGTGTAGGAGTATGAGCATATCTTGGGGCTTTAAATCCTAACTCTTGGAATAATTGTAAATGAACAGGAACTGATGATAACCATTCATCACCTCTTGATACAATTGTTGTTCCCATTAAATGATCATCAACAGCATGTGCAAAGTGATATGTTGGTAATCCATCTGATTTTATTATAATAATATCTTGATCATTTTCTGGAAATTCAACATTTCCTTTAATAATATCTTTATGTTTTATTTTTCTATCTTCTCTACCTGGTGATTTAAATCTAATTATGTATGGTTCTCCAGCCTTTATTTTTTCAGCTGCTTCTTCTACTGACAAATTTCTTGATGTTGCCCAAACTCCATAATACCCTGTTCTAACTTTTGCTGCTTCTTGTTTTTCTCTCATTTCATTTAGTTGGTCTTGTGTTTCAAAACCTGGATAAGCTTTTCCTTGAGATAATAAATATTTAGCATATGCTTTGTAAATATCCCCTCTCATTGATTGTCTATATGGACCATATGGACCTTTTGACTCTGTTTCGCTTATCATTCCTTCATCTGGTTCTAGATCAAATTTTGTTAGAGATTCAATTATTTGATTAATTCCATTTTCAACTTCTCTTTTTTGATCTGTATCCTCAACTCTCATAAAAAATACACCATTTGTTTGATTGGCCATTTTTCTTGCTATTACAGCTTGATATATTGTTCCTATATGTACATTTCCTGTAGGACTTGGTCCAATTCTTACAACTGCTGCTCCTTCTGGTAAATCTCTTCTTGGATATTTTTCCTCATAATAAGAAATATCCTTAGCATCTGGGAATATTAATTCTGCTAAATCTTTATAATCCATTTTAATTCTTCCTTTCTTTTTGAAACATTCGGGGACGGTCTTTTTTGTTTCATTTTTGAAACAAAAAAGACCGTCCCCAAATGTTTCAAAAAAATTATCAAATTTAAACTTCCATGATTATTGGTAAAATCATCGGATTTCTCTTAGTCTTTTGGAAGATATAATCCCTTAAATTATCCTTCAAAGTTGACTTGATTGTTGACCAATCTGTAATATTTCTTTCCTCGAAGTACTTAACTTCTTCTCTAATTTGTTTCTTAACATCTTCCATTAAGTTTTCAGATTCACGTACATATACGAAACCTCTTGAAATTACATCTGGTCCTGAAACTATTTCTCCTGAACCTGCATCCATTGTCATTACTATGATTATTAATCCATCTTGTGACAAGTGTTGTCTATCTCTTAAAACGATATTTCCAACGTCACCAACACCTAATCCATCTACTAATATTTTTCCTGATGGAACTGATGTTGTTATTTTAGCTTCGTTTTCATTTAACTCTAATACTCTACCATTTTCTAACATGAATATGTTTTCTGGTGGGATTCCCATTTTCTTAGCTGTTTCAGCATGCGCACGTAATTGTCTATATTCACCGTGAACAGGTAAAAAGAATTTAGGGCGTACTAGAGACATGATTAATTTTTGTTCTTCTTGACAAGCATGTCCTGAAACGTGGATGTCTTCAAGTGCACTATACACAACTTCTGCACCTATTTGCATTAATTTGTCTATAACTTTAGATACTAATTTTTCATTTCCAGGAATTGCTGTTGCTGAAATTATTACTAAGTCATTTGGTGTAATAACAACTTTCTTGTGTTCTCCAGCTGCCATTCTTGTTAAAGCTGACATTGCTTCTCCTTGGCTTCCTGTTGTTAAAATTGTTAGTTGTTCATCTGTGTAGTTTTTTATCATATCTATGTCTATAAATGTGTTGTCTGGGACTTGAATATATCCTAGATTTCTTGCAGTTTCAATCATGTTGATCATACTTCTTCCACATACTGCAATTTTTCTTCCATATTTTACAGCTGAATTACAAATTTGTTGAACTCTGTGAACATTTGATGCGAACGTTGCAACAACTATTCTCTTCTTGCAATTCATAAATAATCTGTCAAACACTTCTCCTACAGAGCTTTCAGACATTGTGTATCCTTTTCTTTCAGAGTTTGTACTATCTGATAACAACGCTAATACACCTTGATTTCCTATTTCTGCTATTCTTCCGAAGTCCATTAATTGGTCATCTATTGGTGTAAAATCAATCTTAAAATCGCCTGTATGCATTACAGTTCCTACTGGTGTATGAATTGCAAGCATTACAGAGTCTGGAATACTGTGTGAACTTCTTATAAATTCTACTTTTATTTTTCCTAAATCTACTGTTTGACCTTGATCTACAGTATATAATCTTGTTGAACGTAATAATTTGTGTTCTTCTAATTTGTTTTGGATTAAACCTACTGTTAATCTAGTTGCATAAATTGGCATATCCACTTGTTTTAAAACATATGGAATTGAACCAATGTGATCTTCGTGACCATGTGTTATTACTAATCCTTTAATTTTTTCTTTGTTTTTCACAAGATATGTTACGTCTGGTATAACTAAGTCTACACCTAACATATTATCTTCTGGGAATTCCAATCCACAGTCTACTAATACTATCTCATCATCGTATTCAAAAATTGTAATGTTTTTTCCTATTTCTTCTAATCCACCTAATGGAATTATTTTTAAATTTGGTTTCTTAAATTCAAAATTTAAATCTGATTTTTGATTTACTGGTTTATGTGAATTTCTTGTTTCTCTATTTGAATTTACCACATTAGAATTTCTGTTTTGTGTTCTCTTTTTGTTTTTTTCCGCACTTACTATGTTATCTTTTTTGTTAACTCTCTCTCTTTTTTCTACTACCTTTTTCTCTACACCATCTTTCTTTGTTTTTGAAGGTGCTTTACTATCTTTATTGATTTCTCTTCTCTTTGCAGTCTTATCTTCGTTTCTGTAATTTTTCTCATACTTATCTTTTGTTTTTCTTACAACATTCTCTTTACTAGCTATTTCATTTGTCATAAATTAAAATCTCTCCTTTTCTCTATAATTTTTTCTTTTAGTTTAAATTCATATACATTAAAATATTAAAATTATCACAGCAAAAAAACAGTTTATTTATTATAAACCTTATAATTTCTATTTTTATTTTCCGTTCTCATTCTACAATCTTTTAATAATACTTATCCACACCATTGATAAATATTTATATACAAATTTAATCTCTTTTTCCCATTAACTGGTACTAACTGATTGCTATTATACTATTTTTTTACGTTTCTGTCAAGTTTGTTATGTAACCCAATGTTTTATTCAACTACTTTAAATATCAATATTTAAAAGAAAAACTCTCTCAATTATATTTATTGAGAGAGTAAAAATATTTAATTATTGTTAACTATAACCACATTATCATTACTCTTGTCTTCTGTTCTTTCCTCAACATGAGTTTGATTATACTTTTCTTTTTCCTGATTTATTATACTGTTTGGTCCTACCATAACCATCATAACTATTGTAAATAAAGTTAAACAAATTAACACAATGATGGTTGCTCTTATTAAAGTATTGTTTCCCATTTTTCACCGTTCCTTTCAACAACAAAATTAACACATTTTAATTATACTATCTATAATTTCATATTTTATTTTACCGTCACTAAAACATTATTAAAATATAGTATAAACACTAAAACTCCAATTATAACTCTATATATTGCAAAAATTTTGAAACTTCCTTTTTTTAGATATTGCATCAAAAATTTAATTACTGCTAACCCAACTAAAAAGCTTGAAATTACACCTATAAAAAATTGTGGGTTCAATTCAAAATCTTTAAATTTATATAAAGTTGCTGCAAGTACAATTGGTGCTGATAGCATAAATGAATATCTTGCAACAGACTCTCTTTCAACTTTTAATAATCTTCCCATTGTCATTGTTACACCAGATCTTGAAACTCCTGGTATAAACGCTAAAGCTTGTGAAATTCCAATTAAAAATGTTTCTTTTAATCCCATTTTTTCATATTTAATTTTTGATTCGCACTTTTTATCCACATAGTATAAAACTATACCCATTACTATTAAAGCTGTTGCAATAATTAATGGAGCTTTTAGATTTTTTTCGAAGAAATGATCTAGTAAAAATCCTATAATACCTCCTGGAATTGTAGCAAGTACTATATACCAAAACATTTTACCTTCTGTTGTTCTATCATTTTTAAATACTAAGTTAAATCCACCCTTTATTAATTCTAGCCAATCTTTAAAGAAGTACAACGCTATTGCAAGTAATGTTCCAAAATGTAGGGCTACATCAAATGAATCAGGGATATCTCCCCATCCAAATATTTTTGGTATTAAAATTAAATGTGCAGAACTTGATATTGGTAATAGTTCTGTCAGTCCTTGCACTACTCCTAGTATTAGCGATTGTATGTATACATTCATTTCTATCTTTCCTTTCTATGTATAAAAGTCTCATCCAAAATATTATAAATATAAACTGCAGCAGTTTTTGGAGCAACTTTACCTGGTAAAGCTAATGCCCATTCTACTTGTAAATTAAGCTCCTTTGCTTTTTCAAAATCTATTCCACCTGGTTTTGAGGCTAAATCTATTAATAAACATTCTTTTTTTATTAGGTTAAGTTTGTCTTCATTTAGTATTAGATGCGGTATTGTATTAAATATAAAATCAAATTTATTTAAATAATTGCCTAATTCTTTTATATCTATTGCATTATACCCATAACTCTTAATCCATGCTATGTCTTTAGTTTTTCTTGCTTCGCAATATACATTAGCTCCAATCCCTATTAACATTTTAGATAATATTTTTCCTATTCTTCCGAAGCCTAAAACTAAGCATTTACTATTGTGTAATGTTATTTTGCTCTTTTCCATAGCAATTTGAATTGCTCCTTCAGCTGTTGGTATTGCATTCATTATGGTTAGTTCTTCGCTTTTTAGAATATCGATAATTTCATTTTTATTTTCTGGTTTAATACGTTTCTGAATTTCTTCAGTAATATTACCTGTTATTATTTTTTTATTTTTTGATTTTTCAAAAAAATCCTCAATTAGTATTGTCTTTTCTGTATAAACAGTATTTATATTTACACCATTTTTGGACAACGGAATTGATGTTATTACTAATTGAGCCTCCTGTAATGCTTCATCTAGATTGGATGCATGTTTGAACTTTTCAAGTTCTGTACATTTTCCTAATCCAAATAAAGTTAATTCATTTTCATCTTTTGCTAATAACTTTACCAATTCTACAATTCTAGAATCTCCACCAATTACACTAATATTCATAATATTAAATTCCTTTCAAATAATATTTATATTATGAATATATTTTGTTTTTTTAGGTAATATTCGTTTTTTATTATCCTGCTATAAGATAATTCTATCTTTCTTTTTCATTTTCCAACTGATTTTCTTCTTTTACTTGTTGTTTTCCATCTTCCACTGAAGATATCTTACCGCCATTTAGTGAATCTACCAAATTATACATTTCTTCTAAGTATTTATTAGTATCTAGTTCTTTCTTTGATAGTGTTATATTAATTTTCCTTGAAGGTTCATTTGGAATTCTTATTTTATCTTGAATTGGTATAAACAATGGTTGTTCTAAGATTTTCTTTTCCAATTTTTTATCTAGTTCTAAAGCCAAATTGATATAGTTTAAAGCTTTATCGTTTTCACCTTTTACCAAGGCAATTTGAGCTAAGTAAAAATATCCTATTGGTTCTAGTTCTTCTTGCTGCAATGCTTTTTGTAAATGTCTTTCAGCTTCGTCTAGTTCTCCTTGAATCATTGCAATTAAGGCAAGATTATATTGCCCGTTATATAAATATGAATTTAATATTGCGGCCCTTTGATAATACTCTTTTGCTT
>JAFUYJ010000022.1 GCA_017470645.1 Clostridia bacterium | reverse complement strand
TCACTGTGGTAAATATAAAAGAGTAAGATATAAAGGAATAGTCTGCGATAGATGTGGTGTTGAGGTAACTAAGGCAAAAGTAAGAAGAGAAAGAATGGGACATATAGAACTTGCTGCTCCAGTTGCACACATCTGGTATTTCAAAGGAATACCAAGCAGAATAGCTTTAATATTAGATATTTCACCACGTAACCTAGAAAAAGTTATATACTTTGCATCATATGTTGTTACAGATAAAGGTGATACAGGATTAATGAAATGCCAAGTTTTAACTGAAAAAGAATATCATGATGCCGTTGAAAAATATGGTAAAAAATCTTTTAAAGCTGAAATGGGTGCAGAAGCAATTCGTAAATTATTAGCAGAAGTTGATATTGAAAAATTATCAGCAAGCTTAAAGAAAGAACTTGCTAAAGCAAGCGAACAGAAAAAAGCTAAAATAATAAAAAGATTAGATACAATAGAAGCGTTCAGACAATCTGGAAACAAACCAGAATGGATGATAATGAATGTTATTCCTGTTATCCCACCAGAATTAAGACCTATGGTTCAATTAGATGGTGGTAGATTCGCAACATCAGACTTAAATGACTTATACAGAAGAGTTATAAACAGAAATAACAGATTAAAAAGATTATTAGAATTAGGTGCTCCAGAAATAATTGTAAGAAACGAAAAACGTATGTTACAAGAATCTGTAGATGCATTAATAGATAATGGTAGACGTGGAAGACCTGTTACAGGTGCTGGAAACAGACCACTAAAATCATTATCAGACATGTTAAAAGGAAAACAAGGTAGATTCCGTCAAAACTTACTTGGAAAACGTGTTGACTATTCTGGACGTTCAGTTATCGTTGTTGGACCAGAACTTAAAATTTATCAATGCGGTCTTCCAAAAGAAATGGCTATTGAGTTATTCAAACCATTTGTTATGAGAGAGTTAGTTGGAAGAGGAATTGCCCACAACATTAAAAATGCAAAAAGAATGGTAGAAAAATTAAGACCAGAAGTATGGGATATGCTAGAATATGTAATTAAAGATCACCCAGTAATGTTAAACCGTGCTCCAACACTACATAGACTAGGTATTCAAGCATTCGAACCAGTTTTAGTTGAAGGTAGAGCAATCAAACTTCACCCATTAGTATGTACAGCTTTCAACGCTGACTTCGACGGTGACCAAATGGCTATTCACGTTCCATTATCACCTGAAGCTCAAGCAGAAGCTAGATATTTAATGCTTTCAGTTAACAACTTGTTAAAACCACAAGATGGTAAACCAGTTACAGTACCAACACAAGATATGATTCTTGGTGCATACTACTTAACAATGGAAGTTGATGGAGAGCCAGGTGAAGGAAATTATTTCTGTTCACCAGAAGAGGCAATAATTGCATACGAAAACAAAGACTTAGGAATGCATGCAAAAATAAAAGTAAAAGTTGCTAAGGAAATTAATGGAGAAGAAAAAATTGGAACTGTTGAAACAACAGTAGGTAGAATAATCTACAACCAAGGAATTCCTCAAGATTTAGGATTTGTTGATAGAAGCAAAAAAGGAAATGAATTCGAACCAGAAATTAACTTTACAGTAACAAAGAAAAATCTAGGAAAAATAATTGCAAAATCAATTAATACTCATGGATTAAGCGATACAGCTGTATTACTAGATTACATTAAAGCAACAGGTTACAAATATTCAACAATTGGTGCCATAACTGTATCAGTTAGCGACGTTAAAGTACCTGAAGCTAAGAAGACAATTCTTGAAGAAGCAAATAAACAAATTGATACAATACGTAAACAATACAAACGTGGTTTAATAACAAACGAAGAAAGATATAACGCAGTTATTAAAGTATGGAGTAAAGCCACAGATGATGTTAAAGATGCAATGAAAGAAAACTTCGAAAAATTAAACCCAGTATTCATGATGTCTGAATCTGGAGCCAGAGGTAACCTAGACCAATTAAAACAAATCGCAGGTATGCGTGGACTTATGGCTAGTACAACTGGTAAAGCCGTTGAGGTGCCTATCACATCATGCTTTAGGGAAGGATTAAGTGCAATTGAGTACTTCATTGCTGCCCATGGTGCTCGTAAGGGACTTTCAGATACAGCTTTAAGAACAGCCGATTCAGGATACTTAACAAGAAGATTGGTTGATGTTGCGCAAGATATTATCGTAAGAGAAGAAGATTGTGGAACTCACGAAGGTATTGAAGTATCTGATATTAAAGATGGAAATCAAGTAGTTGAAAAATTAGAAGAAAGACTAGTTGGTAGATATCCATTAGAAGATATAGTAGATCCAAAAACTAAGAAAGTAATAGTTGATTGCAACACTATGATTACTGACGCAATTGCAGAAAAAATTGTAGCTGCAGGAATTGAAAAAGTAAAAGTACGTTCAGTTATTGGATGTAGAACAAAACATGGTGTATGTAGCCACTGTTATGGTATGGGTCTAGCTACTAGAGAAGAATCTAAGATAGGTGAATCTATAGGAATTATAGCTGCTCAATCAATTGGTGAGCCTGGTACACAGTTAACAATGAGAACTATCCACTCTGGTGGTGTTGCCGGTGTTGCTGATATTACTCAAGGTCTTCCAAGGGTTGAAGAGTTATTCGAAGCTAGAAAACCTAAGGGATTAGCTATAGTTTCTGAAATAGCTGGTAAAGTAAAAATTAAAGAAGACAGCAAGAATAGAAAAGAAGTAGTAGTTAAGAGTGGAAAAGAAGCTAAAACTTATGTAATACCATTCGGATCTAAACTAAAAGTTAGAGAAGGAGACGAAGTTGAAGCTGGAGATCCATTAACAGAAGGTTCAATCAACCCTAACGAAATTCTTTTAATAAACGGACCAGACGGAGTATTTAGATACTTAGTTCAAGAGGTTCAAAAAGTTTATAGAAACCAAGGTGTTGATATAAACGACAAACATATTGAAGTTATAGCAAGACAAATGCTTAAGAAAGTAAGAGTAGAAGATGCTGGAGATACAGGATTATTTGCTGGATCACTAGTTGATATGCATGACTTTGAAGATGAAAACATCAAAGCTGAAGCAGAAGGAAAAACTCCTGCAAAAGGAAAACGTGTTCTACTTGGAATTACAAAAGCATCACTTGCAACAGAAAGCTTCTTATCAGCTGCCTCATTCCAAGAAACAACAAGAGTTCTTACAGAAGCTGCTATTAAAGGAAAAGTTGATGAATTAATAGGATTAAAAGAAAATGTTATCATTGGTAAATTAATCCCAGCAGGAACAGGTATGGCACAATATCAAGCAACTAAAATAAAAACAGCTGCAGATGAAGATTTTGATGAAGCTGAAACAAGTTCAGAAGATTCAGGAGATGAAGGTGTGGATGTTGGATTAGATGAGAATGCTAAGAATGTTGATGATACAACTGATTCTGAAGAATAAGATTTGATTAAAGAAGACCTAAAAGGTCTTCTTTTTTTTATTTTGGACGGTCCTTTTCTTCAAATTTTTCAAATTAGGGACACCCCTTCCTAACCTAAGTAATCATAAATAGATAAATATACTTAATGAGTTCCGCCCCAACTGCGAACTAAGAGTAAGAATCTTTCGTGCAAGATGGAGTGTAATGGTATGACATGTATGTTTTTTGCACGAAATCTTCTAACTCTTACTAGCTTGTCGGTCCCCACCTTGACTCCACTTCATTAAGTATATTTATCTATTTATGATTACTTAGATTAGGAAGTGGTGTCCCTAATTTGAAAAATTTGAAGAAAATGACCGTCCCTGGTTTGAAAATTTTGAAGAAAAGGACCGTTCAAATTTTGAAAAAACTAGGGAAATATGGAATGCAGACTTTCTGCTAGTAAGTGTTTCAAAATGATAATGAAAAAGAAATATAAATGTAAAATTAGCTTGTAATGGAAGAATCCGTATATAAATAAGAAATAATTAAAAAATACGCATATTGAAAATAAATAAATATATTTCTATAATTTACTTAATATAAAAAAACAGGAGGCAAATTAATGAAAAGGAATAGTGTTTATTTTACAATAGCTGTTATTTTAATAGTTTCAGCAATGGTATTAGCATATATCTATCCATTTGCAAAATCAGAGCCAGTTTCAGGAGGTAGTGCTACTGCAACTGCTTCATCTTCACAAACGTTTAATGTTGATAATTCAAACAAAAATATAACTGTAAACAGTGCAGAAGAATTGAGAAAAATTTCTTTACTAGGTGGTACAAATTCAGAACTAGCTTTAGAAGAAAATCCAGGATTAGGAATTGCAAAAGAATTTTCTATTTTTGCAGAGGAAGATGTAACTTTCACTGGTGCTGATACAGAAGGAAAAGTAGCAGCTGGTGGAGGTGTATATGGACAAGCAACTAAGAGAGTTAATGGTGAAAACATACCATATGAATATCAAATAGGAATTAATAGTTCAGATAAATACAGTGCAGATGTTGTAGTTGGAAACGGACCTGTTGAAGGTATTGCATTGAATTATGGGTATACAGATGATGGTGTTACACAAATAGAAGATAATAAATTAATTGCATATTCTTCAAACGCGACAAATATAAATTTAGATAATTATACTGATGAAGAAAAAGAACATTTTGTAGAAGCTGATTTGTTCGACTTTGAATCAGAATTTGAAAGGTTGAAACAATATAGTCAAGAATTAGTAAATACAACTGAAACCGGAGAAGTAATAAATTCATCAAATTATGTTATGGTAGGGAATTTGCTAACAAATTTACTAAAAAGTCAAGGAGCGTTTTATTCAAGTACAGATAAAGATCAATTTGATAGAACGGGTATTATACACCATTATAATAGAATATTTTATATATTAAGAGGTACAAATCCTGATTGTAACATATTTAGTATTTCAGGTGATATTAGTGGAAATATTATACTTGATGTTCCATATAATTCAAAAGTTATTATAAATCAATTAAGTGAAAATGCTAGTGTAAATTATTCATATGGACAAGGTATATATTATCCATTATCAGAAAATCAATTAGCCGAAATCAATATGAAAAACCAAAGAGTAGCTTATGTTGTTGAAAACAAATCTGGACGTGATGCGGCTAATTATATAAGAGATGAAAACAATAATATAAAAGCATTTATTAGAGTAGGAGCTGGTGTAGCAAATGGAGATAAAAGTGAAATTGAAGATTTACAAGATAACATCTTAATAAACTTTCCAAATGCAACCAAATTAAGTATAGGAGATGTTGGAGCATCTATTTTAGCTCCAAAAGCAAAAGTTGAGGTAGAAGGAAGTAAAGGGTATTTATTTGGTACATTGGTATGTAAATCATATATTGGAGATGTTCAAATATACGGGAAGAAAGATAATGTTACTAGAAAATATAAAGTAGATGTAAGTAAAATTGATACTGATTTGAATGAAAGAATTGCAAATGCTGTACTTGAATTATATGATTCAAATAATCAATTAGTTCATACGTGGTCTTCATCTTTGAATTCTGAAAAAATTGAATTAAATGTAGGAACATATAAAATAAAAGAAAAAAAGGCACCAGATAATTATATTTCTAATTCAGATGAATTAACATTTATCATTGATAGTGATGGATGTATTTACAATGAAGATAATCAGAAAATTTCTTCAGCGGAAATAGTTTTTACAGAGAGTTATAAAGAAAAAAAATATGTAGATCACGAGCAAAACTGGATAAGTAATAATATGAAGTTCCCATATACTTGGAAAGCGTTATATGATGGATTAGATGAAAATGTTGGAAATATTTCAAAGCTTTCATTTGAAGTAGATACTTCAAACGCTGTAAAACGTACGGAAGACGAGCTATTTTTAATTGTTGCAGAGAACGCTGGTACGCTTTCAAGGGCAGGTTTTGCTGAAGGTAACAATTGGATAGAATTCTTCCAATGGAAATCAGTTAAAGATAAAGAAAAAATTACTACAAATATTCCAATAGTTGAAGAGTTATATCCATATTATAACGAGAATGATAATAGTAATATTGTACAATTAAGACCTCATTTTTACCGTCAAACAGAAGGTGATAATTCGACTACAGAAGAAGTTTTTGATATTAATGTAAAAAATGTAGTAGCTTATTGGAAAGAGGTACAATATGAAACAAAAACAAAAGAAATAGTAGTATCAGTAGAGAATGAAGATCCTATAACAATTCCAAATAAACACATAACTACAACAGTAAAAATAACAAAGATTGATGCAAACAGTAAAAAGAAATTAGCTGGTGCAGTATTTGGAATTTATAATAGTGAAAACAATGAATTATTATATACTTCAACAAAAACAGATAAAAATGGTGAAATTGTATTAAGTGATTTAGCGCTTGATAAAGGAACATACTATGTAAAAGAATTAGAAGCACCAGAAGGATATGAATTATCAACGGAAAGTAAAGAATTTGTTGTGGATGGAACGAATTCACAAGAATTTACATTTGAAGACGTTATAAAATCAAAAGAAGATCAAGATAAATCAGAAGAAGAACCAAAAGAAGAAGAACAAAAAGAGGAGGCAAAAGAAGAAGAGCCTAAACAAGAACAACCAAAGAAACAAGAACCTCAGCAAGTACAAACAGGAGACACTTTATTCATAGCATTAATAGTATTAGGATTAGCAGTAATTGTCTGCGGTGCAACATTTGTATTAAAAAAATATTATAAATAAAAAATAAGAGACAGAATTTAATCTTCTGTCTCTTTATAATTTGTAATAGTTATTTTCAATATGTTAAAAAGTATAGTTAGCAACTTAAAAATCATAATTTGATTTATAAGGCTTTATATTATCAACAACTTTATCCATTAACATATCTAAATTTTTATAGTCATATCTATTAACCAAACTAAGTATTTCTTCGTTGGTTACCGTATATTTTTTATTATCAATAAAAATTTGAATTCCTTCTTTATCAATATTTCTAGCAGGTTGATATGCAATTTTTATAGCAACTAATAATCCTGGAATATTATATAAAATCCAGAAAACATTAATCAAATAACTGTCCCAGTATAGTCCATTATTTAAATTGATAGTACCAACAACTAATGAAATAACTCCAACAATTAATAGTAACCAGTGTACAACACTATATTTAAAATAATAATGGCCTTTAGAGGTAACTAAGTTTTTCTTAGTTACGTTGAACTTTGCTTTTTTAGTACGTCTACCAAAATAATGCTTAAAAACCGAGAATGCCATATGCGGAGCAATTATGATATTGAAGAATTCGCCTCTCATAAAAAACTTAAAATAGTGAGAGCTAATTGGTTCTGGCAAAATATATTTTGATAATATAATTTGCAAACTAAAAGCAGCTAAAAATATTGGTAACAAAGCTCTTGGTGGAATGTTTACGATAGTAAATCCGGTTAAAAGGAATATTATTGGAGTAATGATGAATATTAACTTCATTAATCCGGAAAACCAATATAAAATCCCATCTAAATATATCATTTTCTGCCTGAATTTTAATTTACTAAAAATTTCCTTTTTATAATGCTTTAAAACTTGTAAATTTCCTCTTGCCCATCTGTCTCTTTGTTTTATTAAATCTTCATAAGTAAATGCACTTAAGCCACATACCAATGTTTTATTTACATATATACTATCGTATCCTTTGGCTTGTAGTAATAGTCCAAGTGCCATATCTTCAGTAATTGAATTGGTTGGATATAGCCCAACTTCTTCAACATATTTTCTTCTAAAAACAGCATTGGTTCCAATATGCATAACACTATTTCGTGAGTCTCTAGCTGGTTCAATATATCTCATAAAAAAGTCTTGCTCGTTAGGAAATTTTTTACTAATGTTATATTGGTATACATCAGCATTATAATATGTTTGAGGTGTTTGAACGAATGCTAGTTTATTATCTGAAAAGTATCCTACAGTTTCTAATAAATAGTTTGGCTTGCAAATCATATCTGCATCTAAAACAGTAAATAATTCTCCTGATGTTTGGATTAGAGCATTATTTATATTTCCTGCCTTAGCGTTAATGTTCTTTTCTCTTGAAATGTAGTTTACTTTAAAGAAATTATTACACAATTCTTTAAGTTTTTCGTTGTGACCATCGTCTAAAACATATACTTTAAACTTATTCTCTGGATAATTCAATTTTTTTGCTGCCATTATTGTTTTTGTTAGAAGAGGAATTTCCTCATTGTAAGTGCAAATAAAGACATCAACGGTTGGTAGCTTGTCATTATAAGTAGTTATTATTTTGTGTGGAATATTACGCTTGCCTGTAAAGGCAAATACATAAATTATATATGCAAAGAATCCCAGAAATTCTGCGGTAAACAATGATATTCCTAAAATAAAACTGGGCCATCCCATAAATATGGGAATGCTAAAAAATCTGACGGTAATGTATATGAAGTTTACTAGCAATACTGTAGATATTAAAAATTTATCTAATTTTTTCATTTGTACCTCCATGTAATCTTTAAATTAATTATATTATATGAAAGCTAAATTTACAATTAAAGAACTTGATTTTTTTTGAAACGTTTTTGGACGAAGTTTTTGAAACATTTGGGGACGGAGTTAAATGTTTCAAAAACTCCGTTACAAAAATGTTCCACATTATCAAAATCTCTTAAACTTGACAAAACCTTAAAAAACAAGTAAAATCTAGGTATAGTTAAAACAAAAAAGAGGAGATAAAAATGTCAAATAACAATAACAATTTTTTTGATAAATTAGTATCAAAAACAAAAGTGTATTTGGTAATAATAGCAATTCTTTTAATAATATTATGTATAATAAAACCTATATTAATAGCTCCAGCAGCTATTATTTACGTGTTAATAATAATGTATACATACTGGACAAATCAGAAAAGAATGGCGGAGGTTTCAGAACACATAAAAGATTTAACATTAAATGTTGATAAGGTGTCTAAGAGAACGCTAATAAATTCACCATTTCCATTAATAATAGTAGAAACAGACGGAAGCATTATTTGGAAAAGTACAAAATTTGTTAGTGAGTTTAGAGATGTAGAAATTAACCCTATTTTAGATGATGTTATAAAAGAATTGAAACTGGAAATAGAGAATAATACAAAGTTACGTAATAATCAAATAACACAAAATGTTGAAATTGGAAATAAACATTACAAAATAGTTGGAGAGTATGTAAAATCAAAACAAACAGATAAGAGGAAAGACTATATGGCCACTCTTTATTTTGTTGATGAAACAGAAATGGTAGATTTAAAGAATGATTACAATGATTCACAAATATGTGTTGGTATTTCAATGATAGATAATTATGAAGAAATAATTCAGCGTACATCAGGAGATCAACAAATTCAACTATTTGCTCAAATTGAGAAAAAGATATATGACTGGGCTGCAGAATTCAAGGGATTAGTTGTAAAATCTCAAAGAGATACGTTTATATGGATTTGTGAGCAAAAATATCTAAAGCAACTTGAAGAAAATAAGTTCAATATATTAGATGCGATTAAAGAAATAAATGTTACAAATAAAATACAAGCCACATTAAGTATAGCTGTTTCAAACGAAGGAGAATCTAACTACGAAAAGTATAAATCTGCAAAGAATGCTATAGACATTGCTTTGGGTAGAGGTGGAGATCAAGCAGTAGTTAAGACAAATGGCAAGTATAAATTCTTCGGTGGTAGAACACAAGAGTTAGAAAAACGTACTAGAGTAAAGGCAAGAAGTGTATCAAGTGCATTAGAAGAATTGATAATAGAAGCAAACAATGTAGTTATAATGGGACATACTAATAGCGATATTGATGCTTTAGGTTCAGCATTAGGTATTTATAGAATTGCTAAAACATTAGGAAAACAAGCAAATATTGCATGTAGTACAATTGGAATTGGATTGGAAAACTTTGTTGAATACGCAAAACGCGATCCGGAATATGCAGAAGTAATTATAGGAAAAGAAGAGGCAACTCAAATTACAAATCAAGATACATTATTGGTAGTAGTTGATACTCATAAGAAAAGCTACACAGATGTTCCGGAATTACTTAATTTGGCAGGAAAAGTTGTGATTGTTGACCACCATAGAATGAGTACAGATTATATAGATAATAGTGTATTAACATTCCAAGAAGTGTATGCTTCATCAGCTGCGGAGTTAGTAACAGAGCTTATAGTATACTCTGATCAAAACATAAAACTAACTAATGTAGAAGCAGAAGCTTTATATGCTGGAATAATGATGGACACAAAGAACTTTACTTTTAAAACTGGTGTAAGAACTTTTGAAGCGGCTGCATACCTACGCAAATGCGGAGTTGATATAATTAAAGTAAAGAAATGGTTCCAAAGTGATTTAGAAACATATAACATAATTTCAGATATTGTTTCAAAATCTGAAATTGTTGGCGATTCAATTGCTATTTCAGTTTATGACAAAGTAGATAAAGATGCAAATATTATTTGTGCAAAAGCTGCAGATGAATTATTAACAATCAGCGACATTACGGCTTCCTTCGTTATAGGAAACTATGGCGAGAAAATATGCATAAGTGGCCGTTCTTTGGGAGATATAAATGTACAAGTAATCCTTGAAAAGCTACGGAGGCGGCGGACATATCACTTTAGCTGGAGCACAAGTAGAAGGAATGAATATATATGATGTTAAAGAACAATTAATTGAAAAGATTAAAGAATACTTTTCAGAACAGCTTTAAAGCGTGAGACTTTTGGGGACACTGACAAAAAGTTTCAGTGCATGAAACTTTTTGTCAGTGTCCCCAAAAGTTCCAAACATTCAAATCCCTAAGGAAAATATCAACTGTAAAATAATTGAAAAGTTATTTCAAAAAAATTACAAAAATGTAATATAAAATTAATAAAACTTAAAACTTGAATATCCCTAAAAACAAGGCAAAAACCTTGTTTTTAGGGATATTTTTTTCTTTAAATATGTATGTTAGGATTTTATTATAAAAGATTAAGAAAAAAGGAGAAATTACTATGAAACAAAAAGTATCAAATTGGAAAGCGGTAATTGGAATAGCAACAACATATGTATTAATTTGCATTATTGCAATTACTGCAGTATTTTCAAGTAAATTATTCACAAACAGAGCACAAAATGTGGATAATTCTACTGAAGTTCAAGAATTAAATACTCCAGAAGAATTAAGGGCAATGACTTATGGAGAATTAAAAGAAGAGGATGAGCAGACTCAAAGTGAGAATGTTCGTTTTTCTGCGTTCTTTACAAGAGATTTAAACAAAGATGGGTATGCTGAAAGGTTGAAAGGAACATGCAAAGAGCTAAAAGAAAGCGATATTTTGTATGTAGAACTGGATGTCTTAACTCAAGGCTATTTAGAAGGTGGAACAATCTATTTGAATGGAGATAAAAACTACATATGGAATACTGCCATAATAAAGGATGAAGTTGTACCAAATGATTACTTAGGATCAACTTCAAGTATAACTCTAAGCAATAGAGTCCAAAATGGTACTGAAAAATTGTTTCAAGGTACAGTAACTCCAAATATAGATGATAATTTTAATAACTACTCAAAAGTAAATTCGGTTACTTTAACAGGTACATACGTTGATGAACAAGGAAATAGAACACCAATAAACATTACTAGAAATGTAACTGTAGACTGGTATGGAATAACAGAAACTAAAATTAATGACTTAAGTGGATATAAAGTTCAAACATATGACTTAGAAAGTGCAATTAAAGAAAAAACATTTGAAGTTGATTTTCAAGTAAGAGTTAACGAATTAATAAAAGAATTATTGCTACAAAAACAAGAAGTGCAAATAGAAATTCCAAGATTAAACGGTTACATGCCAATGGAAGTTAAATGCACTGATTCAAAAGTAGAATACTCCTATGATTATACAACAGGAATAATTACAATATTTAGATCACCAGTTGTATCTTATAATGGAAAGCTAACAAAGCTTGTAGATTACAAAAACATATATAACATAAAAATAGTATATCCATTAGTAGCATATGAATCTATGGTTGAATCTCAAGGAGAAGTTAACGAGATTTCATTTGATATAAATGTTAAAGGATATAACTATGGATATAACAATTCAAACGAAGAGTTTTTAAATCCATATGTTTCTGAAGATGAAGAAAGCATGAGTGTTATATATGCAAGAACAATAGGAGATATATGGGACATAGATGTAACAGTGGGAGACTATTATTCAACAAAGTATGTGGTTAGCAAGCAATTAGCAAATATGTTATATAATGGTGAAAAATATTCTGGAAAAGATACACAATATAATGTTAGATGGAGAGTTTCAATAGGAGATTATGCAGCCATTGATAAAATAACACTTGAAGAACAAAAAAAAGAAAATGTTATAAAATCTGATGAATTTAGTGGAAGTGGCATTGTTAAATCAATGTACGATTATCTAAAGACAGTTCAAATTTCATTTAGTGGAGCATCAGCGGTTCTTGGTGATGAAGGATGGATTGAGGTTTATGATGCCGAAACAAATGAAATAATAGCTCATTTTACAAGCGCAACATGGAATGAATCACAAGAAGTAAATGTAAAATCTATAAGAGTAATAACTAGTAAGCCAATATCAAATGCAAGTTTATATGTATATCAAAAGAAAGAAATAAATGACAGATTGATATATCAAAATATAAGCGAAGAAGATTTCAGAAAATTATCAGTTATTTATTCATATTTATTAGGTGCAATAGATGCACCAGAAGGCATAGAGTATGATAATGGAACATCACATACTGAGTTAAAGGCATGGAATAATGCAGCATATATGTTACCAGAATCAGAAGCAGAAATATCAGTTGCACCAGATAAAATATCAAATCAAGAAACAAAGAATGTAAATATAAAAATAGCTACAAAGAAAGAAAGTGCATACCAAGCATACTGGATGAATGGTATATATTTAGTAAAAATGCCAGAATCATTAATTGATTTTAATGTTAAATCAGTTACATCATCAGATAACAGAGTAAAAGTAACTGGATATGAAACATATCAAGAAAATGGAAATTATTTTTTAAAAATATATACTGAAAATAATGCAGAATTAACTTACAATTTAATAATTAATGCAGATGTGACAGATAATCCATTGTTAGGAAGTCATACTGAAAATGTAGAATTGTTTGCCTATAATGATAATAGCAGTAGATATTATAGATATAGTCAAGACACATATGATATAAACTCAAATGGTAGTACAGAAGACAGAATTGGTAATGCTGAAACTGAAATTTCACTTATAGCACCATCAAGTTTATTAACAACAGAATATATTACAAACTATGATGATGAAGGAAATACAACAATTGCTCCAAATATTGCAGATATTGAAAAATCAGACGAATCAAGAACTGCAACAATAAACGTTCGTGTTTTAAACAATTATTCAGGAACAATAAGCAATACATTAATTTTAGGAAAAATTCCATTCGAGGGAAACAGTTATGTTATAAATGGTGGAGATTTAAATTCTAAATTCACAACAACAATGAAATCTCAAATTAATGTACCAAATGCCTTAGAAGGAAAGGTAAAAGTATACTATTCTGTAAATGAAAATCCTACTAAAAATCTTGCAGAAGCAAGCAATGGATGGAGATTAGCAGAAAATGTTACTGATTGGTCTAAAGTAAAAACATACTTAATCGATTTTGGAACATATAAATTAGGAAGCAAAGAAGAAGAAATATTTACATATGATGTAGAAGTGCCAGCAGGTGTAGGATATAACAAAGAAGCATTTAGTGACCATGCAATTTTCTATTACTTAGACACAGCTGGTGGAAAACTACCAATTGAAACAGAACCAAATAAAGTTGGAATTAGAATTGCAACAAAATATAAATTACAATTAACTAAAAATAAAACTGGACAGAATAATACTTTCGTAAAAGGAGCAACATATAGAGCTGTTACTAAAAATCAAGATGGAGAAGATATTGTTAAAACAGCTACAACAGATGAAAATGGTAATTTAGTTTTAAGTGGATTATATGTAGGAAAAGAATACACATTAACAGAAATTATATCTCCTGCAGATTTCGTACTAGACGAAAATGAAATTAAATTTGTAGCAAACATTGAAAATGTAAATAATCAAGATAAATTAGTATTTAATGTTACAAGCGGAAGCTTTAAACATGTATCAACTCCTACATTAGATGAAAGTGGTGCTTTCGTTGTAGATGCTAAAGTAGAAGATGAACCAAAATATACTTTAAAAATTAATAAAAAAGGTGAAAATGAAACAGGTATAGAGAATGTAAGGTTTTCACTAGACGGTAAAGGACAAGATGATGTTCCTTATAGAACAAATGAAAATGGAATATTAGAAATATCAGGATTATATCCAAATGAAAGATATACTCTAACAGAACTAAGTGCAGAAGGATACTATGTTTTCAGTGAACCAAAAGTATTTAGTTTAAACAGAAAAGCAGATGGAACATATGAGTTTGTTGGTGCAGATTCAGATTTAACTTTAAAAGAAATAAATGAAGCAGAGTCTGCTGCTCAAACAATGGTAGAAGTTAATTTGAAAAATGAAAAAATACCAACTTTTGATCTTGAAGTTGTAAAAGTAAAAGAAAATGCAAAAGAAGAAACAATTGCAGAAATGAAAAAGCTTGGAGGAGCAAAATTTACATTATTAAGTGAAGATGATACAACTCTAAAAGAATATACAACAACAGAAGATGAAGTATTACAAATTCCAAATCTATATCAATTTATAGATGGAAAATATATAACAGGATATTATGTATTACAAGAAACAAAAGCACCACAAGGATATTCAAACAACGCAGAACAAATTAGATTTAGAGCAAAATTAGATGCAGCTACTAATGAAGTAAGTATTGAAATAGACAATAAAGACAACTTGAAAACTTTAAAAGAAGTTGTAAAAGAAGGAAATACATTTAAATTTATTATTGAAGATAAACCATTATTTAAATTAACAAAAGTAGATTCACAATCAGGAGCATTACTTGCAAATGCAAAGTTTGTTATTTATGAATTAGATGCAGATGGAAAAGTTGTAGATTTTGCTAAAGATATAAATGATGATTATGTTGGCGTAAAAAATGAAAATGATGAATATATAGTTACAACAGATGAAAATGGAGAAATAACTCTTCCTTTAAGAGGTGGAACATACCAAATAAGAGAAGTTGGATTCCCTGAAGGATATCAAGAAAGTGACGAAGGTGAAATTTTCAAGGTTGAGGATACGGGAAGTTCTGAGGATGAAGAGGAAGAGGAAAGCTATTTTGATGAGTCTGCAATTGAACGTGTAATTGAAATTGAATATATTGAAGATTTGATCGCATTGGATTCAGAAAACTTTGGTGGAAAATTTGAAGAAAACGGTTATCCAAGCTGTTATTTAAATGGTACTTCAAAAATCGTTTTCAAAAATTCGCTAGATTTCAACGATAAAAATTCATATAGAAATTGGCAAGATACAAGTTATGATTACGATGAAGATAATATAGAAGAACCATTAATGGAAGAATTAACTGATCCGGAAGGACCAGGATTTAATCCTATTATTGATTGGGTAGCTCTAATTGACGGACAAGGTAATAGTGTTGACAATATTTATATAAATAGGTCTGCAAGTGGAATAGGTCTTTTTGGAGAAGTAGAAAATTCTGTAATTATGAATTTAAATGTTTCGGGAAAAATGAAATCATCTACTTATATGGGTGCAGGTGGTATAGCATTTGAAGCTAAAGCGGTTATCAATTGTACGGCAAATGTTGATTTTAATATTGAATCTAGCGGTGGTCTTTACTTTGGTGGTGTAGTAGGCCTTGCAAATATAGTAAAAGATTGTACGAATAAAGCCAATCTTAAACCAGAATGCTCAAGTTTTGGAGGAATTGTAGGAGCACTTGTAGGAGATAGTCCAAAAATAATTAATTGTGTAAATGAAGGGAATATTACGGGTAAAAAATCAGGTTACTATGGTATGAATAATGCTTATTATTTTGGAGGAATTGTAGGAAATACCGATCAAAGTAATGCTAGTATAGCTATCATAAGAAACTGCTATAACATTGGAAATATAGACGTTGAAGGAGGATTTCCATGTGTAGGAGGTATTGTTGCAACAGGAGGAAAAGCGAAGATAGAAAATTGCTACAACAAAGGTACTATTAAAGTTGCTACAGTGGTGTCAGGGCAATCAGGAGCTGAAACAGCAGGAGGTATAATATGTTCTGCTAGTAATGTAACAGTTGACAATTGTTATAATGAAGGTGACATTACAGTAATTAAGAATAATTATTATGGAAATATCTGCATGGGTGGAATTGTGTCAGGGTGCTATGATGATAAGCCTCAGGCAGTAAAAATAAATAATTCATACAACAAAGGAAACTTATTAGCTCAATTGAATTACGATATTAATCTTAATGGATTCTTTAAAATATATATAGGTGGAATAAGTGCAGGATGTGAGGAAGCAAAAAATTGCTATAATGAAGGAAAAGTAGATGTAAAATATAATGTTAATAACAATATTTATGATACATTTCTGTTATACGAAGGTGGAATTACCGCAATAGGAAAAGTTACAAGTTGTTATAATATAGGTAATATAAGTTGTATAGGCGATTATAAAAATTATGTTACTAGTGGACAAAAAGTAGAACAATATATAGGAGGAATTTCTGGGTCAGGTCAGGTAACAAATTGTTATAATAATGGAAATATAAAACAGAATTCGTCTTTAACAGTTGGACCAAGTGCGACTTACTGTTATGATTATGTTGGTGGGATAACAGGTTCAGGTTCAACAACAAATGTATATAATACGGGAAATATTATAACCAAGTACAATGTAAAAAGTAATACAGGTGCAAATTTTTCAAATTATACAAAACTTGAATATAAAACCGGCGGAATAATAGGAAATAATAACACAGGAAACAGCGCAAACACAGCAACAAGATCATTCTACTTAGATACCATAACAATCTCAGGAGGAGAAATAAACAACCTAGGAGTAGCAAAAACAGATGAACAACTAAAATCAAAAGAATTATATAACCTATTAAATAAAGATAACGTATGGATATCTATTTCAAATAAATATCCAAAACTACTAGAGGGAATTCCAGCAGATATCTCAAGTAGTACAGAAATTGAAGTTAAAAATACAGCAAAAAGATTTAATGTAACAACAGAAGTGGCCAGTGTGAGTGGAATAAAAGGTGGTACAATAACAGGTGAAGGTGAAGAACCTTACGAAGCAATTGTATATGGAAATAATAACACTAAAACAATAACTATGACACCTAAAGAAAATTATTCTATTTACAATATAACTGTAAATGGAGAAAACATTCCATATACAGTAAATCCTGATGGAACATATACAATTCCAGCAAATTATTTTACAGATGTCAAGGAAGACAAACATATAGTAGTTCTATATGAAACAAGAATGAAAAATACTGTTATTACAAAAATAGATAGTATCTCAAATGAACCAATTCCAAATACTAAATTCGTAATATATGAAATTGATTCTGAGAAAAATGAAGTAGACTATGCAAGAGATAGGTCAGGAGGATATGTTGGAATAAAAGACAGTGAAGGAAGATATGTATTAACGACAGATGAAAACGGAAAAATTGAGGCATCATTACGTGGAGGAGATTACAAAGCAGTAGAAATAGAAGCTGCTCCTGAATACTATCTGCCAGAAAAATATGAGGATAGAATTAGATATTTCAAAATTGGTGATATTTCAATAAATTATATTGAAGATTTAGTGGATTTATCATTAGAATGTAGTAATGGCGAAAAATTTGAAGGAAGAACTATAACATTATCAAGAGACTTAGACTTTAATGATGATAATTCATATAGAGATCCAACAAGTACAGAATATGGAAATTTATGTGGAGTGGGAGAAAATGTAGGAATAAAAGAACAACTTACATCTACATCTGGTACAGGATTTAAACCATTTGCTGAGTTTGCAGGTACATTTAATGGTAATGGAAATACAATAAGAAATATCTACGAAAATGTTCCTGGACCAAGCTGGGGAGGTTTATTTGATGTAGTTACTGGTAAAGTTTGTAATCTGGGAATTGTAGGAGGAACAATTAATAGTGTAAGACCAGCAGGTGGTATTACATCACAATTAAATGGTGGAGAAATAAGTAATTGTTACAATACTGTAACAATAAATGCCCCTATTGCAGGTGGTATAGTTGGATTAACAGCACAAAATGGAACTGTTGTAAATTGCTATAATACGGGTGTTCTTACAGGAACAAGTGGCGCTGGCGGAATAATAGGAAATACACTAACTAATTCAAAAGTTATTAATTGCTATAATAAAGGGACAATTTCTACAAATATTAACGTAGGTGGAATAATAGGAGTTACGGCCATAAATAGTACAATTGCAAATTGCTATAACACAGGAGATATTACGTCCACAGGAAATTCTGCTGTAGTTGTAGGTATAGTTGTTTCAGCAGATGCTAACAGTAAAGTTCTTAACTGTTATAACACAGGAAACTTAACAGGAAATGGTGTGTATGGAATTGCTGCACAGATTAGCGGAGAATACAAAAACTGTTATTACTTAAATGATAATATAGAATTTGGTATTCCAGGTGTAACAGACTCTGAAGGTATACTTGTAGGAATGACAGAAGAAGAAATGAAAACTCAAGATTTTGCAAACTTATTAAATGCAAACAAACCAACTGTAGATGCTATTACAATGGCAGATTGGTCGTTTGCACAAAACACATATCCATACTTAAATATGGTAACTGAAATGGAAAATAGGGAAAGCTCAACAAAAATAGTATTCGAAAATACAAAAGCATCAGCAGTTTTAGTACACCACTATTTAAAAGAGTCAGATGGAACATATACTGATAATAAGGTTGCAGAAGATGAATTATATAAAAATAAAATAGGAAAGAAATACACAACAGCACCTCGTATTAATTTAACATCATTGTCACTTGAAAAAGATGCTTCAGAGGATTATGTAATTCCTGCAAATGCAACAGGAACATATGAAGAAGAGCCAATAGAGGTAAACTATTACTACGAAACAGAACCAATCAACTTAACAATCCACCATTACTTAGATGGAACACAAGAAAGATTGGTTGAAGATAAACAAGATGCTCCAGTAGAGTCACAAGTAACATTTGAAGATGATGGATCATACGTAGTTTCAGCTAATGGTACATACGAAATTAAAGAAAATGAAGACTATCAAAACTTATTACAAAATTATAATTTTGTAAGAGTAAGATCTTCAGTTTCAGAAACAAACACTATTAATGATACTTTAAATTACACAAAAGATTCAGAGGTATCATACTACTACAGATTAAAACAATATAATATAGATGCTGAAGTTAAAACGCATACAGAAAATAGATTTGATAGTAACACAAACACTAAAATTCCAGTCGAAGTAGCAGGAGGAAAAATAGAAGAATCAACTGATACAACATACACAACAGAAACAGTTGAACAAGGTGAAAATTCAACAAAAGATATAATAATAACTCCAGATGAAAACTATACTATAAAATCTATTACATTAGTAAGTTCAAATGATGCAGGAGAAGCATCAGAGCCAATAATTATTTACGGTGAAAATGCTGTACAGGATGCAGAAATAACATATACACAAAACGGAAATGGTGTAATACTTACTAAATTTAATAATGTTAATGAAGATAAAAGGATTATAGTAGAGTTTGAACCAGTGTTAGGAACAGTAGTTGTACATCACTATTTAGTAGGAACTGGTGAAGAATATGGTACTCCAGCGGTAAAAGTACCAGCTCAAAACGGTGGAGTAGTTGAAAATGAAACAAAACACGACTACATTGGAGAAGTATTTGGATCAGATGCAAGCAGCGATGCTGCAAGCATATATGAAGTTGTAGGAACTTCAGAAAAAACAAGTGGTGTTTATACTAATAATACGCAAAATGTATATTATTACTATGATTACAAAAATTATGAATATTCAATTGAATATTATTATGAAGTAAAAGGTGAAGAAGAGCAATATCAAAAAGATGATGATGCTACTGAAACAGCAACAGCAAAATATCACTCTGTAATAGATAATTACGAGGATAAAGTAAAAACAGGTTATAAATTTGAAAAAACAGAAAATAAACCTTTAACAGTAACAGAAAATAGTGAAGCAAATGTAATGAAGATTTATTATGTATTAGATGATTATAGTTATTCTGTAGAATACTACTATGATAATGTAAAAGATGATACAAAAACAGATTCTTTCACTGCAGAGTATCAAGACAAAATCATAAATTATACAGATAAAGTAATAACTGGATACAGATTAGACAAGGTAGAACCTGTAAATGAACAAAATCAATTAGAATTAACTATTACAGAAAATCCAGATAATAATATTATTAAAGTTTACTATGTAAAAGATGACTTCAATTATACTGTAAAATATTATTATGATGGAGTATTAGATGACACAGAAACAGAACGTGATGAAGCTGAATATCAAGAAGTTATAACAAAAACACCTGATGCAGAAAAAGATAAAAATGATAAACATTATGTTTTAGTTGATGGACAAGATTTTTCAATTACAATAAGTGATGATCCAAATGAAAACATAATAAACGTATATTATATAAGCCAATATAATATAACAACAAAAGTAAATACACACTCTGAAGAATACGTTGATGGAACAGTATTACAAAATGTAAAAGGTGGTACAATTTCAGGTGATTCATTACCATCATATGAAAAAGTATTAAACGGAAATGATAGTACAAAAGAAATAAAAATAAAATCAGATGATGGATATGAAATTGTTAAAGTTACAATTTTAGATAAAGCTGATAATGTAACAAGAACATTGGATTATGAGCCTTACAAAGGTACAGATACTGATGGAAAAGAAATTGTAACAATTCCAGTTGGATATTTTGAATCAATGTCTGCAGATAAACATGTAGAAGTTGAATTTAGAAAGACAACAAATGTTATTATTAAATATTTTGAAAAAACAGAAGAAGGATACACAGATAACGCTTTAGCAACAGAGGATGAATTAGATGGATACGAAAGCCAAGAATATACAACTACAAGAAAGAATATTTCTAATTATAGAGCAGTTGAAGATCCAGATGGAAACATCACCCCTTCAAATGCAACAGGAAATATGAAAGCAGACACAATAGAAGTTATTTACTATTATGAAAAAATACCTGCAGGAATTACTGTAAAATATTTAGAAAAAGTAACTAACGAAAATGGTGAGGTAGTAGGTGTTGAAATAGAAGGTGTTACAGACGAAGTTAAAGAGGGGTATGTTGGTGAAAACTATGAAACATCAAGAAAGACAATTACAGACTTTATTCCAGCAGAACCACCAGCTGTACCATCAGGTAGCCAAAATGTTATATATGTAGAGAAAACATCAAATTCACAAAACGGTCAATTTACGGAGAATTCAGTAGAAATTGTATATTGGTATGAAAAACAATTCTACATCACAACAGATGTAATTACTCACTCTGAAACAGATGAAGATGGAAATGTAGTAGATGTTAAGGGTGGTTCAATTACAGGTGAAGATGAAACTCCATATGAAACAGTTATCAAAGCACATAATAATGAAAAAGAAATTAATATTGTGCCAGATGATGGATACAGAGTTAAACAATTAGTAATAAATGATGAATCTATCAATATAGCAGATATAGAGAAAGATAATCATACAATTACATTGCCAAGTGGATATTTTACAAATGTTAATGAAAACATTCATGTTAAGGTAGAATTTGAAAAAATTCCTGCCAAAGTAACTGTAAAATATTTAGATAGTACTACTAAAGAAGAATTATTACCTACAGAGGTTACAGAAGGATTTGTAAATGACGATTATGCAACAGAGAGAAAAGAAATAGAAGAGTATATTCCAGCAGATCCAGAACCAACAAATAAAGAAGGAAAACTTACTGAAGAAGATATTACTGTAATTTACTATTATACAAAACAATTCAAAATTACAACAGATGTAATAGAACATGAAGAGTTTGATAATAGAAAAGTTATAGACTTAGTACCTAGTGAATCAGATTCTGAAAATGAAGATGAAAATGAACCAAATGAAGATGAATCACAAGGAGAAAGAATATCAGTAAAAGGCGGAACAATCTCTGGAGAAGATGAAACTCCATATGAAACAGTAAATAGAGGTAAGAATAACGCAAAAGAAATTAAAATAACATCAGATGATGGATATAGAATTAAATATGTAAAAATCAAACAACCAGGTACAGAAATAATTGAATTAAAATTAGAAGATTATTTAAACGAAGATAATTCTATAACATTACCAGTTGCATACTTTAAAGATGTTCAATCAGACAAACACGTAATAGTAGAGTTTGAAAGAATTCCAGTTAAAGTTATTGCAAATTACTTAGATGTAGATACAGAAAAATCAGTTGCAGACAGTGAATTAGGATTAGGATGTAAATATGATGAATATAAAACATATGAAAAAGAAATTCCATATTATGAACTTCTTAAAGACAAATATCCTGAAAATGCAACTGGAAAAGTTACTGAAGAAGAAACTATAGTAAATTACTGGTACAGAAGAATGCTATTTAATATGAGTATTACTAAGGAATTTACAAGTATAAATGTAAATGGAAAAGAGATGCTAGATGAAAACAATAACAAATTTGCTAAAATAGATATTCAAAATACTGAGGTTAATAATACAAACATAACTGTTAAATATAAAATAACAGTAACAAATACTGAAGAAATAGCAGGAACTGCAATGATTTCTGAACAAGTTCCAGTAGGATTTAAATTATCTGACCAAACAGCAGATGCATGGAAATTCGAATATGGAAAATATTTAATTACAACAAAAGAACTTGAGCCTGGTGAATCAGTGGAATATGAAGTAGTGTTAGAGTGGGATAGAAATATGAAGTTTATAGGAAACTTAGAAAATATTGCTAGAATTTCTGATACATCAAATATTCCTGGATTCGATGAAACATCATTAGAAGATAACCAAGATTCTTGTTTGATGATTTTATCTATTAAAACAGGTGAGAATAGAAGTGTGAAGACTATTGTGTCTATTTCATGCTTTGTGCTAGCGGGAATTTGTATGTTGATTTATGTGGGAACAGAAATTTATTATAGAAGAAAAGATAAGTATATTTAACTACGTAGGCTTACTGGCCGGTTTTAGTATAAGATAAAAGGAGTTCTAAGTGCGATGAATGTTCGGGCTTGGAGCTCCTTTTATCGGTTATACTAAAACGTGTCAAGCTGCGCGCCTCGTACTTCGTTTAAATATATTTATCTGAGGTCCAGCATTATTCGACAAGAAGCACCATCCTGATATTTTTAGAAATCGCCTCGAAAGTTTAGTTTATATAAAAGATTGACAAAATATGAAAAGAATAATAAAATTAATGAGTAAATTATGTATAAAATGAGGTGATATATAATGGAACAAAAAATTAGAGGATTAATAGCTTATTTTGGATGGATTGGAGGCTTAATAGTTCTATTTGGATTTAAAGATAATGATAGCAGAACAAAATTTAATGCATGCCAATCAATAACAATATCAATTGCTGCTAGTGCTGTAACATTGGTATTTGGATTTATCCCAGTTATAAAGTATGTTGCATACTTATTTAGTACACTTATGAGTGTATTATTAATAATTGGAATGATTAAAGCATATCAAGAAGAAGATTATGAATTGCCAGTTATTAGTGATTTAACAAGAAACATATTTAAAAGTCAATTAGATTAGTTGATAAAGAAGGAGAAATTTGAGTTTTAGCTTAAATTTCTTTTTTATATTGTTTTGTATTGAAAATTATAAAAAAATATTATAGAATATAGTTCAAATGAAAAAAAGAAGAAAGGTGATATTATGAAAGTTATTTTATTGGACAATATAAAAGGTGTTGGAAAGAAAGATGAAGTTATAAATGCTAGCGATGGATATGCAAGAAATTTTTTGTTACCAAGAAAATTAGCTGTAGAAGCTAATGCGGAGAATATGAGCAAGTTAAAGAATAAACAGGATTCTGTACAACATAAAAGAAATGTAGAACAAGAAAAAGCACAAGAAATAGCTGATAAGTTTAAAGATATTACTGTTAATATAAAAGTTAAAGCTGGAGATAATGGAAGAATATTTGGTGGTGTAACATCAAAGGAAATATCAGAAAATTTGAAAGCTCAATATAAAATTGATGTAGATAAAAAGAAAATAGTATTAAATGAAACAATAAAGAATCTTGGAGTTTTCAATGTTCAAGTAAAATTGTTTGAGGGAATTGTTGGAAATTTAAAGGTTAATGTGCAAGAGTAAGGTGAAATTTTTTTAGTTACTTAAAGTTATATAACCAGCTATGGCTATGCAACTTTAAGCGACTAAATATAAAATGAAAGGAAGTAGAAGAAATGGATTTTAATAAAGTACCACCACATGATCTAGAAGCCGAACAAGCAGTTATACGGTAGTATGCTAACAGATAAAGAAGCAGTAATTGCAGCAATTGAAACTCTTTCTGATGAAGATTTCTATAGAGAAGATAATAAAATAATTTATTCTGCTATTATGAATCTTTATAATAGAGGAGATGCAATTGATATAATAACTGTAAAATCCGAACTTTCTTCTATGGGAAAATTTGAGGCAGTAGGAGGTTTAGAATATTTAGCAGAATTACCAGAAAAAGTTCCAACTACGGCCAATGTTGATAAATATATTAAAATTGTTGAAGAAAAATCAACTTTAAGAACTTTGATAAGAACAGCAAATGAATTAATAACACTTGGATACGACCCAACACAAGAAGTTGAAGAATTGATGGATAATGCTGAAAAGAAAATTTTTGGTGTAATGCAGAGTAGAACTCAAAAATCATATAGTTCTATGAAAGATATTCTAGTTGATACATTTATAGAATTGGAAGAATTATACAACAGAAAACAACACGTAACAGGTGTTCCAACAGGTTTTATTGATTTAGATTATAAAACAGCAGGACTTCATGGTTCAGAACTTATATTAGTTGCTGCAAGACCTGCCATGGGAAAATCTGCTTTTGCATTAAATATTGCTACAAATGCTGCAGTAAGAGCTAAAACACCAGTTGCAATATTCAGTCTTGAGATGTCAAAAGAGCAAATGGCAAACAGAATTCTATGTAGCGAAGCTCTTGTTGATAGTAATAAAGTAAGAACAGGTAAAGTTGAAGATGATGATTGGACTAAACTTGCTGAAGCATCAGGAATTTTATCTGAAGCACAAATTTTTATAGATGATACACCAGGTATTTCAATAATGGAAATCCGTGCAAAATGCAGAAAAATGAAGCTAGAAAAAGACATCGGATTAGTTGTAATTGACTACTTGCAACTTGTTCAAGGAAGTAACAAAAGAGCGGGAAGCCGTGAACAAGAAATTGCAGAAATCAGTAGGTCATTGAAAATTTTGGCTAAGGAAATAAATGTTCCCGTAATAGCTCTATCACAATTATCTCGTGCTCCTGAACAAAGACCAGACCATAGACCAATGCTTTCTGACCTTCGTGAATCTGGATCAATAGAGCAAGATGCCGATATTGTTATGTTCTTATATAGAGATGATTATTATAATCAGGATTCAGACAAGAAGAATGTAGCAGAAGTAATACTTGCAAAACATAGAGCTGGTTCAACAGGAACTGTAGAACTTGCATGGCTTGGAAATTATACGAAATTTGCTAATTTAGAAAATAGATATTAATATAAAATAATCTGGTTTAAGGTTGTAAATCAGATTGTTTTTTTACGTAACTTGCATATTATGTAAATCTGTGATATAATTATTACACAATGTCGAGTAAATCTCGATAAATAAATTGAAAAGAGGTCTAAAAAATGAAAAAGGAAGACGGTAACAACAATAGCAACGAGATCAATGAGACCAATGAGATCAATGACAACGGCAATGCTAGCAGTAAGTCTAACAATTCCAAGAGGGTTAGCCCTATGTTGATTATATATGCTATAATTGCAGGTTTGATTATTTGGACACTACTTGATCCAGATGGTTGTGGCGATCCAAACGTGAGAAATATGGCTGCAAGAGTAGCTATGTATGCAACATTTCTTTTATAACAAAAAATCTCTTTCCAGCTCCCAACTGTAATATGTTGGGAGCATTTTCTTTCCTTTCCAATTTTTTAATACAATTTGCATATTATGTAAATTTGTGGTATAATTAATAGTGTAATATCGGGTTAATCTCGATAAATAAATTGAAAAGAGGTTTTAGTATGAAAAAAGAGAACAACGGCGAAAACAACATCAACACCAATAACAGCGGAAATAACGAAAACAACAATGCTAAGAATTCTGGTAAGAATTCAAATGCAGGTACAGTTATAATTATCGCCATAATTATAATTATTGCTTTAGCAATTTTGGGCGATGGTTCGGTGAATGTAGACAACAGCAACGGCACAGAGGTAAAGTTTCATTACGAAATATAATAAATAATCATTGATTGTTTATTAATCAAATATCTCTTTCAAGCTCTCAACTGTAATACGTTGGGAGCCTTTTCTTGCCTAAATTAAAAAAATGTGCTACAATATGCACAATTGTGGAAATAAGAGGTGAATAAATTTGCAAAGTAAAGTGCTTGAAACTATACAAAAATATAATTTAATACAACCCAATGATAAAGTAGTAATTGGAGTCTCTGGTGGACCAGATTCAATGAGTTTGCTATATATCTTAAATAAACTTAAACAAAAATTGAATTTTGAGATAGTAGTTGCTCATATTAATCATATGATAAGAGAGGAAGCCGATGAAGAAACTGAGTATGTTAAAAACTGGTGTGAAAGATTAAATGTCAAATGTTATATAAAAAAAATAAATGTAATTGAAAAATCAGATATCGAAAAAATTGGAACAGAAGAAGCAGGTAGAAAAGCAAGATATGATTTTTTTGAAGAAGTTTTAAATGAAGTGGGGGCAAACAAAATAGCAACAGCACATAATGCTAATGACAATGCAGAAACAGTGTTAATGAATATATTTAGAGGCTCAGGGACATCAGGATTAAAGGGTATTGAGCCAATAAGAGATGGCAAGTATATTAGACCAATAATTGAGTGCGAGAGACAAGAAATAGAGAATTATTGCGAAGAAAATAATTTACAACCTAAGATAGATAAATCTAACTTTGAAAATACATATACGAGAAATAAAATAAGGAATATAATTATTCCACAAATAAAAAAAGAATTTAATCCAAATATAATTGAGTCACTAAACAAATTGTCTAAATTAGCAAGTCAAGAAAATGAGTTCTTAGACAAATATGTTATCAATCTTGTTGAACGAGAATTGAAAATATATGAAGATACAGAGGATAAAAAAATAGACGTGTTTATATTAGATTTAAAAAAATTTAATCAGCAAGAAAGATTTATAAAAAGTAAAGTGATTTTATATGCAATAAAAGAAGTAATGGGAACAACGCAAGGAGTTGGAAAAATTCATGTAGATGACATTATTAGCCTGTGCGAAAAAAACGTAGGGAACAAATATCTTACACCAAATAAAAACACAAAGGTCTTGGTAAATAAAGGAAAAATCTATATTTCTAAAATAACTAGGGAATGAAGCTTTTTGGGTGAGACGTTTTGGGACGGACTTAATTGTTTCATTTTTGAAACAATTAAGTCCGTCCCAAAATGTTTCATTACTTTTTTGTTACATAAGAGATAAAAAACATTATTTCCGTAGTACTTACGAAAAATGTAGAATTTTGTAATATGAAAGTTTTATGAATTCCTTGAAATACGGGCAGAATTATGTTATAGTGTCTAATAGATTTTAGTAGAATTAATTTTTGTTCTATAAAGGAGGTACAATTTTGAAAAACAGTTTAAAGACTCTAGCAGTGTGGCTAGTAATTGGAATAATTTTTGTAGTATTAATTTCTTCTATTCTAGAAAATAGTGATAGAAAGATATCATATTCAGAATTAGTTGAAAAAATAGCAGTAAATGAGGTAGAGGATATAGAAATAAATGCATCAGGAGAATCTGCTATTGTCAAATTAAAAAACGATGATAATAAAAAAGAAGTAAATATACCAAATATGGAAAACTTTATGAATACATTAGATGAACCAATGAAAAATGGCGATGTTAATGTTAAAGAAAAATCAGAATCTTGGTTTATGATAATTCTTGGTTTATTAACACCATTTGGATTATTAATAATCTTTTTCTTATTCTGGTTCATTTTAATGAATAAAAGTCAAGGCGGAGCTGGAAAGCAAATGTCTTTTGGAAAAAGTAAGGCAAAAAATTTAACAGAAATAACAAAAAATAAAGTGACATTCAATGATGTTGCAGGTGTTGACGAAGAAAAAGAAGAATTACAAGAAATAGTAGAATTCTTAAAAAATCCAAAGAAATTTACAGATATGGGTGCTAGAATTCCAAAAGGTGTTCTATTAGTTGGACATCCAGGAACTGGTAAAACATTACTTGCAAAAGCAGTCGCAGGTGAAGCAGGTGTTCCATTCTTTATTATAAGTGGTTCAGACTTTGTAGAAATGTTCGTTGGTGTTGGTGCATCACGTGTTAGAGATTTATTTGAACAAGCTAAGAAAAATGCACCATGTATTATATTCATAGATGAAATTGATGCTGTAGGACGCCAAAGAGGTGCAGGTGTTGGTGGAGGACATGATGAAAGAGAACAAACACTTAACCAATTACTTGTTGAAATGGATGGATTTGCAACAAATGAAGGTGTAATAGTTTTGGCAGCAACAAATAGACCAGACATTCTAGACAAAGCGTTATTACGTCCAGGTAGATTCGATAGACAAATAGTAGTTTCAGCTCCTGATGTTAGAGCTAGAGAGGAAATATTAGAGGTTCATGCTAGAAAGAAGATATTAGGAGAAGATGTAGATTTAAAAACAATTGCTAAAAATACATCAGGATTCTCTGGAGCAGATTTGGAGAATGTTTTGAATGAAGCAGCATTACTAGCAGCAAGAAGAAATAAAACAGAAATAAATATGGCTGAGATTGAAGATGCAATGGTAAAGGTTACAATGGGACCTGAAAAGAAAACAAGAGTAAGAAGTGAAAAAGAGAATAAACTAGTTGCATATCACGAAGCCGGTCATGCAGTAGTAAGTAGATTCTTACCAACACAAGATGCTGTACATCAAATATCAATTGTACCAAGAGGTATGGCTGGTGGATATACAATGTATAGACCAACTGAAGATAAGTCATTCATGTCTAAGTCTGAAATGTTAGAACAAATAGTTTCATTATTAGGAGGAAGAGTTGCTGAACAACTTATTTTAAATGATATTTCAACAGGTGCAAGTAACGATATTGAAAGAGCTACACAAATTGCCCGTTCAATGGTTACAAAATATGGTATGAGCGAAAGAATTGGTACAATAATGCTAGGAACAAATCAAGAAGAGGTATTCTTGGGAAGAGATTTCTCACAAGGAAAAGGATACTCTGAAGAAACAGCAGGTATTATTGATGAAGAAGTTAAAGCAATTGTTGATAATGCTTATAAAACAGCTGAAGACATATTAAAAGCTAATATTGATAAATTACATGCTGTTGCAGGTGTTTTACTAGAAAAAGAAAAAATAGATGGAGAAGAGTTCGATAGCATTTTTGCATAATATTTAAAACGTCCTTTTGAGGGCGTTTTTTTTATGCAGTGTGATGTCGAAATTTTGTGAATAAAGCCTTGATTTTAGTAAAGAATATGTTATAATGAGAAAAATAATTTTTAGGAGGTTTTGATATTATGCCAGATTTAAAAGGTACAAAAACAGAAAAAAATTTAATGGATGCTTTTGCTGGAGAATCACAAGCAAGAAATAAATATACTTATTATGCAAGCAAAGCTAAAAAAGAAGGATATGAGCAAATTGCTGCAATTTTCCAAGAAACAGCAGATAATGAAAAAGAACATGCCAAAATATGGTTTAAGCTTTTACATGATGGAGAAGTTCCACCAACAACACAAAACTTAAGTGATGCAGCAGCTGGTGAAAATTATGAATGGACAGACATGTATGACAGAATGGCAAAAGAAGCTAAAGAAGAAGGTTTTGATCATATAGCATACTTATTTGAAGCTGTAGGAAAAATTGAAAGAGAGCATGAAGCTAGATATAAAAAATTATTAGAAAATATTGAAGGTGGTTTAGTGTTCAGCAAAGATGGTGATGCAATTTGGAAATGTAGAAATTGTGGACATATTGTTATAGGTAAACAAGCTCCAGAGGTTTGTCCTGTTTGCAATCATCCAAAATCTTATTTTGAGGTTAAGGCTGAAAATTATTAAAATATGCCAATAAATAAACTGACGGTACCTACAAATATATTTTGCTACGTAGGCTTACTGGCCGGTTTTAGTATAAGATAAAAGGAGTTTGAAAGCAGAGATAGTTTGCGTTCGTAACTCCTTTTATCAATTATACTAAAACGTGCCAAGCTGCGCGCCTCGTACTTTGCTAAAATATATTTGTAGGTACCGTCAGTTTATTTATTGGCATATTTTAATAATTTTCTACTTTAAATACCAAAATTTACATAAAGTTTGTTTGGATAGGTAAAAAAAATGGAAAAACTGTTGATTTTTTCCGCAAAATGTGTTACAATTAAGAAGTACTTTATAAAAAGTGCGGAGATACTAAAGATAAATTAAAAGACAAACATACAGTTTTTTGTGTATGTTTTTAATTTGTCTTTAATACAATGTTAAAGATATTACAAAAGTTTATAAAAATAGGAGGATGTAAAATAATGTTAAAATTTAAAATGTCTTTATTATTAAAAAATGCTAAATTTAGAGTTGCAGTTATAGTATTAATGATTGCGGCGATAACAGCAGGTATAGTATTTATACCAAGAAACAAAGCTACAGAAGTAAGCCAATATGTAAATATTAAAGCAAATTCTTCTGGAGCATCTGTAGGAGGAATGGCCATCAACGTAATTGAAAAAGATGGAAATGCTACAGGTTATGATAACATATTCTGTGTTCAAGAGGAAGCTAACTTAAGTTATAAAACATACGGAAATCCAATTGATATACCAGATGCAGGAAAATATTTCAATAATTTTAAATCTGCTAGATGGTTAATTAATAACATGTATATTTCAACTGTAAGAGGAGAAGGTGGAATAAACAATAACACTGCTAAAAATGTTCAATTAATTAACTTAGCAAATTTATTAACATCAGATACAGTAAAAACAAAAGTTGCTGCAAAAGGTTTTGACACTTCAAGTGTCACACCACAAAAAATATTCGCTTTAAAAGATAAGAAAATAGGTACAACCTATTCAAAGAATGCAATTGAACTTGTAGAGCAAATTGCGTTATGGAAATATACTAAAAATGCTGGAACAACAATATCAGCAACATACGATAAAAACCCAAATCAATATTTAGATGGAGCAAATTTATCTGCTGATGAACAAAAAACTCTAAAATATATGTATTATGCATTAACAGTTTTGGCAGATAGTAATAGTAGTACTTCAAATTCAATAACAAATGTTGTTACGTTGAATAAAAACAATGCGAAATTTGATGAAAGTACATATAAAGTAGGACCTTATTATATAGAATCAAATGGTGTTAAATTAACATCATATAGTTTTGGTAGTGTTGATAAAGCACAATATCCAATAACAGTAACTATAACAAAAAATGACGGTTCAACAGAAAACAAAAACCAAGCAGTTGTAGAAAAAAATAATGATGGAAGTTTTTATATTAAATTAGATGGATATAAAAATAACGTTAAGAAGGTATCATTTAAAATTGACTCAATAACATCAAAAATATATACACAAGCATATGTAGTTGATGGTGGAGATAAACAAAACTTAATGGGAGTTGAAAAAACAGTAAAGGCAACAAGTTTAACTGATAGCAAAGATATAACTATCACACCTCCAGGTGGTTCATATAATGTTGTTTTAAAGAAAGTTAAAAAAGACGGAACAACAGTTATTACAGAATCACCAGCAACTTTCAAAGTTAATGGAACAGAAAAAAATACTGAAAATGGTATTTTAAATATTGAAAATAATAAAAAGATTGAAAATACAAATCAAACAGATACATATGAAGTTGTTGAAACAAAAGCTCCAGAAGGATATAAAGCTTTTGAAGGAACAATGAAAGTAAATGTTAAATTTAAAGAAGTAAACAAAAAATATTTAATAGATAGTGATAATACAACATCAGAAGGATTTACTAATGGTGCTAAAGTTGATGTTTCATCAGAAAATGCAACAATAACAATTACAGTACCAAATGAAGAATTACCAAAACCAGGTCAATATAGTGTTGAATTATATAAAGTAGATTATAAAGGAAACACTGTAGTAACTCCTGCAAAATTTGAAGTAAATGGTAAAGAAGCAACAACTCAAAATGGTAAAATAACAGTTGCTTCAAATGTACAAGTTAACGATGATACAACAGTTGGAAAATACACAATTAAAGAAACAGGTGCACCAGAAAACTATGAATTATACAATGGAACTATATCATTAGATGTTAAAATGACAAAAGTTGATAATACATATGTATTAAAAGAAGATGGAATTACATTTAAATATTCACCAGTTGAAAATGGTATGAATGCAGCTCCAACATTTAAATTAGATGGATCAACAATTAAAATTTATGTACCAAACAGAGAAAAAGAATTTGACTTAGCTTTACGTAAATTCATTTCTAAAATAGATGGTGAAGATGTAACTCCAAGTAGAGAGCCAATTATAAACGAACAATCAATCATTAATTTACAACAAACAGGAACAGCTTCATATTATCATATAAAAGATAGTATTGGTGTAACAATAGGATCAGAAGTTGAATACACAATTAGAGTATACAACGAAGGTGAAATATTAGGATTTGCAAAATCTATTACTGATTATATACCAGACGGATTAACATTCGTTAAAATAGCTGATGAAAGTGCTAAATTATACACAACTACAGCTAAAGAAGGAGATAAAGTAATAGTATTAAATTACAATGGAAATACAGTTATTCAAACATTAAGAGATTTCTTTGGTCAAAAAGACTTTAAAGTAACAGACAAATATTATCAAGAAGTAAAAATTATTTGTAGAGTAAATGATACAGATAAAACATACATTACAAGCCGTGCAGAAATTACAAATTATGGATATTCAGAAAAAGATGCTGAAGGAAACGTAGTTTGGAAAGAAGCTACAGCTATAGGTAATGTTGATAGAGATTCTGTTCAAGATACTATTAAAAATAACTTAGATTTAGATAATTGGTATGTAAATGCTAGAGAAAGAACATATGTTGATTCAAACGGAAAAACAGTAGTAGATTCAAAATACTACCCAGGTGTTCAAGATGATGACGATTTTGAAACAGTTGAATTATTAACAGGAAAATATAGCATTGTAATTAAGAAAGTTGATGCTGCTGACAAAAAGACAACATTACCAGGTGCATATTTCTCAGTTAAAGGTTCAGATATAGATAAAGAAGTTGGACCAACAGGAGCAAACGGAGAAGTAACAGTTGTTAACGGTGTTCAATTCAAAGATGAAAAAGAACAATATTTATATACAATTAAAGAAACAAAAGCACCAGAAAATTATAAATTATATGATGGTGATATAACAGTAAAAGTTGCAGCTAAATATAATGGAAAAAGCTTTGTAATAGATGGAGATAGAGTTAAAGTTGATGGAAAAGATGTTGAGTATTCTTTAAATAATGAAAAAACAACATTAACAATATTAGTTCCAGATGTTCAAAAAGAATTTGACTTATCATTACGTAAATTTATTACAGAAGTTAATGGAAAAGAATTAGCAGAAAGTAGAGAACCAAAAGTTGATTTATCAAAATTAATAAGTGGTGAATCTACAACAGCAACATATAATCATTCTAAAGAACCAGTAGATGTAAACCCAACTGATATAGTTACATATACAATTCGTGTTTACAATGAAGGTGAAATGGATGGATATGCAGCAGAAGTTATGGACGATATTCCAGAAGGATTAGAATTCTTACCAGATCATGAAATAAACAAAGAATATAAATGGGTATTGAATAAAGAAACAAATTCAATCTCAACAGATTACTTATCAATGAAAAATGGAAAAGATAATCTAATAAAAGCATTTGATGCAAGTAGCAAGAAATTAGATTATAAAGATTTAAAAGTAGCATTCAAAGTTGTTGAACCAGAAACATCTGATAGAATACTAATAAATCATGCTCAAATTACTGAAGATACAGATAGTAATGGAAATTCAGTAGATGATAGAGATTCTACAACAAATGAATGGATTGATGGTGAAGACGATCAAGATATTGATAAAGTAAAAGTAAGATACTTTGACTTAGCTTTAAGAAAATGGGTAACAAAAGCTATTGTTTATGAAAATGGTTATGAAAAAGTAACTGAAACAAATCATGATGCTTGGGATGACCCAGAACCAGTTGTTAAAGTTGACTTAAAGAATACAAATATTGATAATGTAGAAGTTAAATTTGAATACTCAATCCGTATAATTAACCAAGGTGAAATCGCTGGTTATGCAAAAGAAATTTCTGATTATATACCAGAAGGATTAAAATTCGTTCCAGCTGATAACCCACAATGGAAAGAAGTAGACGGAAAAGTTGTTACAGATGCATTAGCAGATACATTATTACAACCAGGTGAAACAGCAGAAGTAAAAATCTTATTAACATGGATTAATGGAGCAAACAATTTAGGATTAAAAACAAACGTAGCTGAAATTAGTAAAGACTTCAATGAATTTGGATCAAAAGATATAGATTCTACACCAAACAATAAAGTTCCAGGTGAAGATGATATTGATGATGCACCAGTAATTCTTGCAATTAGAACAGGAGCTCCAATAGTATATACAGGTGTTGCAATCGCTGTATTAGCTATAGTTTCACTAGGTGTTGTTATTATTAGAAGAAAAGTTTTAACAAAATAAGATTATCTTATTATAAAGACATTTTGATAATATAGAGAATAAATGGGAGATAAACATATTTTATATGTGTTTATCTCTTGTTTTTTTGTCTGTATAATGGTATGATGTGGGTGGATGAAGTGCTTTGCAATAGGCTCGTAAAAATATTAAAAAATATCAACATTTTTACTACTCTATGGGTGAGAGATAGTATTAGGTTGCAAAGACGTGTTAGGAGGATTAGAAAAAATGGAGAAGATTATTCAGATTATTGCAAATGAGTTAGGGGTTAAGTATGGACAGGTTGAGAGTACTGTTAAGTTGATTGATGAGGGAAATACTATTCCTTTCATTGCACGTTATAGGAAAGAAGTTACTGGTGGATTAAGCGATGAACAATTACGTGATTTGGGGGATAGGCTTAATTATTTGCGTAATTTGGAAACAAGAAAAGAAGAGGTTAGAAATTCTATTGAGGAGCAAGGTAAGTTAACTGATGAAATTATTGCCGCTCTTGAGAATGCTAAGATTTTAGCGGAAGTTGAGGATATTTATAGACCTTATAAGCAAAAGAAGAGAACGAGAGCTACTGTTGCTAAAGAGAAAGGATTAGAGCCTTTAGCTGAAGTGATTTTTGCTCAAGAGGATAAACGTGATATTAATGAGATTGCTAAAGATTTTATTGATAGTGAAAAAGGTGTTGAAACAATAGAGGATGCAATAGCTGGTGCTATGGATATTATTGCTGAAAATATTTCCGATAATGCAAAATATAGAAAAGAAATTAAAAGATTATGTTATAGAGATGGTTTAATTGTTACGAAAGGTGATCCTGAAGTTAAGTCAAGTTATGAGATGTATTATGATTTTAATGAAAAGGTAAGTAGGATTCCTAGTCATAGAATTCTTGCAATTAATAGAGGTGAAAAAGAAGATTTCTTAAAAGTTAAGATGGAGAAACCTGAAGAACAAATAATTAACTATATGGAGAATGATGTTATTAAAGGTGATAGCCAATTTAAGGAAATACTTCAAAATACTATTTTAGATAGTTTCAAAAGACTAATAGAACCTTCAATTGAAAGGGAAATACGTTCAGATCTAACAGAAAAAGCTGAAGAACAAGCTATAAAAGTATTTGGACAAAATGCAAAACAACTATTGTTAGGTGCTCCATTAAAAGGTTTAACAGTTATGGGATTCGATCCAGCATATAGAACAGGATGTAAAATTGCTGTTATAGATGAGACAGGAAAATTACTTACAACAACAACAGTGTATCCAACAGAGCCTCAAAACGACGTAGAAGGGGCAAAAAAAGAATTAGTTAAGTTGATTAATAAATATGACGTTAATATGATTGCAATTGGAAATGGGACAGCCTCACGCGAATCTGAGACATTTGTTTCAAATATGATATCTGAATTAGATAAAGAAATTTATTATGCGATTGTAAGTGAAGCGGGAGCTTCTGTATATTCTGCTTCAAAACTTGCAACAGAAGAATATCCAGATATAAATGTTTCGTTAAGAGGTGCTATTTCAATCGCTAGAAGACTTCAAGATCCATTAGCTGAACTTGTAAAGATTGAACCAAAAGCAATAGGTGTTGGACAATATCAACATGATGTAAATCAAAAAAGATTAACAGAAAGTCTTACAGGAGTTGTGGAAGATGCAGTTAATAAAGTAGGTGTAGATGTTAACACAGCAACACCATCCCTTTTATCATATGTTTCTGGTATAAATAAAACAATAGCTAACAATATAGTTAAATATAGAGATGAGAATGGAAAACTAAAAGAGCGTAAAGAACTTTTAAAAGTTCCTAAGTTAGGAAAAGTTGCTTTTGAACAATGTGCTGGATTCATCCGTGTTTTTGATGGTAAAAATCCATTAGAAATAACAGCTGTTCATCCTGAAAGCTATGATGTTGCAGAAAAATTATTGAAAAAAATTGGTTATGATAAATCAGACTTAGTTAACAAGGATAAATTAACTGAAATAAAAGCGCACTTAAGTGCATTAAATGTGGATAATACAGCTAAAGAATTAGAAGTTGGAGCATTAACTTTGAAAGATATTATAGATGAACTTTCAAAACCAGGAAGGGATCCAAGAGATGAGATGCCAAAGCCAATACTACGCAGCGATGTTTTAAAATTTGAAGATTTAAAAGAAGGTATGATTTTAACAGGAACTGTTAGAAATGTAATAGACTTCGGAGCATTTGTTGATATAGGTGTAAAACATGATGGTTTAGTACATATTTCAGAATTGAGTGAAAAGTTTGTTAAAAATCCTTCTGATGTAGTTTCTGTTGGAGATGTTGTTAAGGTTAAAGTTATAAAAATTGATACAGAAAGACAAAAAGTTGGCTTAAGTATGAAGATTTAAATTGGAATTTTAAGGAGGAATTATATGAACGAAAATAGTCCTGAAACTTCAAATAAAATTAAAAAAAATGAAATAGGAAGTCAGAATTCAAAAGTCGAAAAAGTAAAAGATATATGTATAGCTGTATTACTAATTATTATTTTCATATACTTTATATTAGGTATTAATTCATTAAGCCATGGCGATAAAATGGGATTTTTTAATTTAAGATTTTATATAATGTCTTCTGAATCAGTGGAAACCAGCTCAAATGCCGGTGATTTAGTAGTTGCTAGAAAGATAAAACCTGAAAGAGTTAAAGAAAATGATAGAATTATTTATAAGAAAAATAATCGAACGTACATAAAAAACGCTGATATAAGTGACCAACAAAATGGAGAAGTAGTTGGAAAAGTCTTATTTAAAATTAGAGGATTAGGTAATATAGCAATGTTTATGAAGACACCTCTGGGAATATTGAATATGTTAATGATAGCACTTTGTGTGGTAATTATTATAAAAAAAATAACCCAAAACAAGGAAGAGGAAAAATATAATGAATAATGAGAATAAACAAATCAATAATGAAGAAAAAGTAAATAATAACAACAAAAAGGAAAATTCAGTCACTAAAAAAAAATATAAGAAAGTAAAAAATATAATTGAGTATATTATAATTTTCTTAGTTATTTTCGTAAATGCTTTTCTAATTTTTCAATCTGTAAGAAATCCAAGTAAAACACCTTCAGTCGCTGGAAAGAAAGCCTTTGTTATCATATCGGGCAGTATGATTCCTAAAATTCAAATAGGTGATGTTGTAATTATTAACGAGACCAATGATGTGAAAGTAGATGATATCATTGCTTTTAGAAGGGATTCAACTGTAATTGTACATAGAATAATTAAACAAATGGAAGTAAATGGAAAAATAATGTTTCAGACTAAGGGCGATAATAATAATGTAGCAGATAGTGAGTTAGTAGAGATTGAAACGTTAGAAGGTAAGTATGTTGGTAAAATTCCGTATATTGGGAAATTTTTGATGTTATTATATAATAATTTGACATTGGTAATAGTTGCGGCTATTTTTATACTTATTATTAAGTATTATTTAACAAAGAATAAGTAGGGTATAATTCAGTGTATATATTACAAAAAAGAAGTAAAAAATATTGATAATTTGTAAATAATATGTTAATATCAGATTAAGTTAAAAGCGTCGGAATTTAGGGGGAATGGAAATGAACGAAATCAAATTTGAAATAGTAGAAGAAATAGGAGTATTGTCTGAATCAGCCAAGGGATGGAGAACAGAGCTAAACTTGGTTAGTTGGAATGAGAGAGAACCAAAATATGATCTAAGAAATTGGTCAGAAAACCATGAAAAAATAGGCAAAGGTATTGCATTATCTAAAGAAGAGGTTTTAAAACTAAAAGAAATATTAAATGAAAAAGTTGGAGAGTAGCTTGCTACTCTCTTATATATTAAGCAATTAGTTCACATGGAGGGAATAAACTGTGGAAAATTTGATAGAAAATGAGCAATTTTTGAGAGATGCTTTAATGTCTCAGTATGATGAAAAAATAGTGGAAAAAATATACAATGGTTATAATACAAAAAGATATGTAACTTTAAGAATTAATACATTAAAATCTAATAAAGATAGTATAGAAAAAGTATTATTAGACAATGGGGTAAAGTTTGAAAATGTTACATGGAGTAATTTAGCGTTAGTAATTAAAAACAAAACAGAAAAAGATTTGCAGGAATTAGATATATATAAGAACGGAGAAATTTATTTACAAAGTTTATCATCTATGTTGCCTCCAATTATTATGAATCCTGAGCATAATGAAGATATATTAGATATGGCAGCTGCTCCAGGAGGCAAAACAACACAAGTTGCAGCTCTGACTTCAAATAATGCTAACATTACAGCGTGTGAATTTAATAAAATTCGTGCAGAGAGGTTAAAATATAATATTGAAAAACAGGGAGCAAATTCTGTATTTATTATGCAAAAAGATGCAAGAAATATTGATGATTTTTTTGCGTTTGATAGAATTCTCTTAGATGCTCCATGTAGCGGGAGTGGAACTTTAAGTTTGAAAGAGGAGGATTCTTTTAAATATTTTTCAAAAAGATTGGTTGAAAAATCGGCTAAGATACAATTTGAATTACTAAAGAAGGCATTGAAAATTTTGAAGCCGGGGAAAGAATTAATATATTCAACTTGTTCAATATTATCACTTGAAAATGAAGAAATAGTAACAAAAGCTTTAAACAATGCTAAGGCAGAAATAGTTCCAATTGAATTTGCTGGAATGGAATGTTTACCATTGTTACCAGTAAAAATACCGGGAACATTGTGTATATGCCCAAATGAGTTATATGAAGGTTTTTTTGTTGCAAAGATTAGAAAAATTGGTTAATACAAGTAAAAAAACTGTTTTATGAATTACGAGTATAGTCAAATTCATAAAACAGTTTTATTGGTTATTTTATAATATACGTAATCATAGATTCTTTTTCAATTGTGTCTTTTATTCTTCGTCCTCCAATACAAAGATTAAAATCAATATTGTAACCTGCTCCATTAAATAACACTATAGCTAAGCTATTATCTGGATTTTTAAATGCAGTTACTCTTAAATCACTTAAGTATTTGCTATGAGCTATTCTTACTGCTCCTGGCATAATGAATTTACTGAAATGACCTATATAGTAATATGTTAAAGATTTATTGTAATCAGAGTTATCAGATGTTAGCATAACGGGGCTATTGCAATAGTTTTTCTTGTGATTTGGACCACCTTTACTATCTAAAAGAATGTTCCAATCTATATATCCATTTACACCAGCATTTAAATCTTCAATTATGTCATGAGCATATTGATTTGGAAAAGAATTATTTTGATCAAAACTGAAGCAGCCTTCTGTATGGAACAATAGCTTGTCTGGAAATTTTTCCCTACAAAGACTAATGTTTTCAAAGTGATTTCCTGAATACCAGTGAAATGCAATACCACTAGCAGCCTTATTGGCTTCTGGATTACTAAATTCGGCTACTGCTCTATTAAATAGCTTTTCTTTGTTATGATCGTAAACAAGAATTTTAGTTTTTATTCTGTTCTTTTCAAAAGTAGGATATAAATAATTAACTAAAAAATCTACTTCATCCTTCGCATTATATAAGCAAGATTCCCAAATAGGCATACCATTAGTCTCATTTTGAATTGTAACATAATCTACATTAATACCAAGTTCTTTATAACTATTTAAGTATTTAACAAAGTAATCTGCATATGTTTGTTTATATTTGTTTAATAGTTTTCCTCCTAAAATTAGAAGCTTAGTGTTTTTCATAAACCTAGGAGGACTCCATGGAGATGCTAAAAAACGTAAATTTGGATTAACTTTTAAAGCATCTTGAATAAATGGAATAATGTATTTTTTATCTCTTTCTATGTTGAAATCAGATAGATCATGTTTCTTAGCATATGAATAACTATTTAAAGAAAAATCGCAACTTCCAATAGGTAATCTACATAGTGAATAATTTATATTACCAAACATATCTTGCATGAATTCTTTCTTTTTTTCTTCAGATAGTAGGCTATAACAATAAGCAGATGATTCTGTGATGCATGCTCCAAAACCTAGAAATTGTTGGTATGTCATGTCTGGGTAAACATTTACAACTAATCTATCAATAAAAAACCAATTTTTCCTTGATTTTATTTTGCTCTCATGAAAATAATAGTTTTTATTTTTATTTGTTTCGTATTTTGTTATATTCATATTCTACATTCCTTTCCACGTTTTATATAAAGCATAAAACAGTATATAATTACAACGGTTGTATACATTATAATACAATTTGTATTAATTGAAAAGTGTAATTATAAATTATTTAATAATTGAAAACTTGTTTACTTTTTTAAAATATGTTATAATTAAGGGGTGATAAAAATCCCAGGTTAAAATGCCTGTTTTATATATTAAGCATAGGCAGTTATGCTTATAATATCCTTAAAATATTTTAGGAGGAAAGGAAAATGATACAAGTATCTTCTAGATTCTTGGATAATGATTGCACTGATAAATATGCGGTTGTTATCAATACTGATGATGCTCGGAATGATGAATTGTTTGAAAAACAGCAAGATAAAACTGAGCATGAGCAGGACTTCATTATGAAACTTGCACGAGCGTATAAGCCGATGAGTATTAAAGTAGTAACATTCTACAAATGCCATTTACGCTATTGCTCTAACAGAATCGTTTTTGCAACTGCAGACGAGAAAGATTCATTTATGGAAGATCTGCTCTCCTCGGGCAAAGTTAAACTTGCCAAGGAATTGCCAAAAGGTAAAATCCTGACTAGGAAAGATTTAAATTAAACGAATAATCCCTACGAATGTAGGGATTATTTCTTGTTTAGAATAAAAATATGTCGAATTTTAAAGAAAAAAGTAAAAAAAATATAAAAAAATATTCAAAATTCTATAGACAAAACTCAATAAATGTTTGTATAATGTATTATATAAAATAACTAGTAGAGAAGAGGTTATGAGTATGGGAACAAATGAAAACGTAAATAATATAAATGAGAATATAAAAAATACAAAAAACATTGAAAACAATGATAATGTAATAGATATGCAAGCAACACAAAGAATAGTATTCTTAAGTGAATTCTTGCAACAAGGAGAAAACGATAATACAAAAGAAATAAAAGAAGAAATTAATGTTGAAAAATCTAATTTAGAAAATTCTACAGAATCTATAGCACAAACAGAACAAAATTCTAATTCTGAAAAGTCTACTGTGCAACAAACCCCAATTGAAGAAATAAATGAACCAAATAATGAAGATGCTCAATTTGAAATAAACAAAAGTAAAATACAAAAAATAGATAATAATAATATTGAAAATGATGCTCAAACTGTCCAACAAGAGAACGTTATTCAAGAAGACAAGCCAGCAGAAAAAACAGAACAAGAAAAAATTAAACAACACGCACAAGATAAAAAAGATTATAGATTGGAAAGAATGCTTTTCGATAGAATTAATACAATGCAGGGAAAAATAAAAGAATCTTTAGAATTAATTAAGAAATTCGAAAGAATAAATGCAAAAGAAGAGAATCTTCCAAATATAGTAACAACATTACATGATAAATTAACTCATGAAGTAATAAAACAGTTTAGAACTGTTGGAATAGAATTCAACATGAAGTCATTCTTAGTGCAATCTGTTGTATCAGATTTATTAGGCAGATTTGAGGAGGGAATAACAGAGTTTAAGGACTGTTCAGAAAATTTAAATTTTGTAAGAGAAGTACAAGAGGATTTTGAATCTAGAGTGGAGCTTGCTCCAACAAGCAAAGTAAAAAACTTTTTTGCTCGCATTAGAGGTATGTTCAAACCTGAAAGAAAACAAGAAAAATTGGAAGAATTAGAAAGAGAAAGACAAGAAAAGAAATTACAAGAAGCTAATATTCACTTAATTAAATATAAATTTATAAATAGTGAGTTAGAGAAATATACAATAAAAAATAATATCGTAAACAGCTTAACTCGCGAGTTATTAAAAGGACAAGGCTCTGGTTTAACATTAAGTATATCAGATTTTATGGACAAAAAGATATCACCTGAAATGAAAAAATTAGGATTAGACAGTTTAATACCAAATATAGAAGATAACTTATACAAAGCATATAAAGAGAAAGATGAAGATATTTCAAAAGAGGATTTTTACAAAATATCACTTGGGGAATTAAGAAAAAATATGAGAATGCAAAAGTATGATATTGCTCGCAGCAAAATAAGTGTAACTGTAAATCCTGCAAAAGCTGCAGAAGATAAAGAAATGGCTATATAATGAATATTTGTTTAACAAAAAACTACTTTAAATTGAATTTAAAGTAGTTTTTATGTTATTCATACAATTAGCACTCTCCACTTGACACTGCTAATTTTTTGGATTATAATAGATGAGTGGAAAGAAACTTTTGGGGACACTTACCAAAAGAATCAAATAAGGAGGGATAAAAATGAATATGCAAAAGTTTACGCAAAAATCAATTGAAGCGTTGCAAGAAGCGCAGTCTATTGCGTTAGAAAATCAAAATATGCAAATTGAGGAGGAGCATTTGTTGTGGGCTTTGGTCAACCAACAAAATGGTTTTATTTCAGAATTGCTAAAGAAGATGAATGTTAAGGTTGATAACTTAAAAGCTGAACTGCAAAATGCTATTAAATCCTTACCTGCTGTAACAGGTTCTGGAAGAGAACCAGACAAAGTATATGTATCAACTGATGTTGATAAAGCATTAGCTTCAGCTGAGAATGAAGCTAAAAAAATGCAAGATGAATATGTTTCTGTTGAACATATTTTGCTAGGACTATTAAACAATGCTAATACGAGAATAGGTGGTATTTTTAGAAACAATCAAATTGATAAAAATACTGTACTATCAGCACTTAAAGAGGTAAGGGGAAATACTAGAGTTACAAGTGAAAACCCTGAATCAACATATGATGTGCTAAATAGATATGGACAAGATTTAGTTGAACTTGCAAAACAAAATAAATTGGATCCAGTTATAGGAAGGGATTCAGAGATTAGGAATGTTATCAGAATTCTATCTAGAAAAACAAAAAATAATCCTGTTTTAATTGGTGAACCAGGTGTTGGTAAAACTGCAATTGCAGAAGGATTGGCTATTAGAATTGTTAATGGCGATGTTCCAAATAATCTAAAAAATAGAAAAATATTTTCATTAGATATGGGATTGTTAATTGCAGGTGCTAAATACCGTGGTGAATTTGAAGAAAGATTAAAAGCAGTCTTAAATGAAATAAAGAAAAGTGAAGGAAAAATAATTTTATTTATTGATGAGCTTCATACTATAGTTGGTGCAGGAAAAACTGATGGAGCTATGGATGCAGGAAATTTATTAAAACCAATGCTTGCAAGAGGTGAGCTTCACTGTATTGGTGCTACAACATTAAATGAATATAGACAATATATTGAAAAGGATGCAGCTTTGGAAAGACGTTTTCAGCCGGTATTAGTAGATGAACCAAGTGTAGAGGATACAATTTCAATTTTGAGAGGATTAAAGGAACGTTATGAATTATTCCACGGAGTTAAAATTCATGACCAAGCTTTAATTACTGCTGCAGTGCTTTCTCATAGATATATATCAGATAGATTTTTACCAGATAAAGCAATAGATTTAATAGATGAAGCTTGTTCTTTAATAAAAACTGAAATGGAGTCTATGCCAACTGAGTTAGATGATATTTCAAGAAAGATAATGCAACATGAAATTGAAGAAGCTGCTTTAAAGAAAGAAACAGATGAATTATCTAAATCACATCTTGTTGAAGTTCAGAAGGAATTAGCTGAAATGAAGGAAAAATTCAATGAGATGAAGGCAAAATGGGAAAATGAGAAAGATGCTATAAATAAGGTTCAGAAAATCAAAGAAGAATTAGACAAAGTAAATGGTGAAATTGAAGCTGCAGAAAGAGTTTATGATTTAAATAAAGCTGCTGAACTTAAGTATTCTAAGTTGCCTGATTTACAAAAACAATTAGCTGAACAAGAAAAAATTGTTGAGGAAAGAAAAGGAAATAATAGTATTTTAAGAAATGAAGTTACTGGTGAAGAAATAGCTAAAATAATAGGTCGTTGGACTGGAATTCCAGTTTCCAAATTAATGGAAGGTGAAAGAGAAAAGTTACTTGGGTTAGAAAATATTTTGCATAAAAGAGTTATTGGACAAGATGAAGCTGTAAGAAAGGTAAGTGATGCAATAATTCGTTCTCGTGCTGGAATTGCTAATCCAAATCAGCCAATTGGTTCCTTCTTGTTCTTGGGACCTACTGGTGTAGGAAAAACAGAGCTTGCTAAGGCTTTGGCTGAGGCATTGTTTGATGATGAGCATAATATGATTAGAATTGATATGTCAGAATATATGGAAAAATTCAGTGTTAGTCGTTTAATTGGAGCTCCTCCAGGGTATGTTGGGTATGAAGAAGGTGGACAATTAACGGAAGCTGTTCGAAGAAAACCATATTCAGTTATATTATTAGATGAAATTGAAAAGGCTCATCCGGATGTATTTAATATATTGTTGCAAGTTTTGGATGATGGAAGAATTACTGATTCACAAGGAAGAACTGTAGATTTTAAAAATACGATAATTATTTTAACGTCTAATTTAGGTTCATCTTATTTGTTAGAAGGAATAAAAGATGATGGAAGTATTGATGAGAATACTATTAAACAAGTGGATACTTTGTTAAAGCAATCTTTTAGACCTGAGTTCTTGAATCGTTTGGATGAAGTTGTTTATTATAAACCTTTGATGAAAGATCAAATTTATAATATAATAGATTTGATGATTGCGGATTTGCAAAAGCGTTTAGATGATAAGCAGATTAAACTTGAAATTAGTGATAGGGCTAAACAATTTATTGTTGATAATGGGTATGATCAGAATTTTGGTGCTAGACCTTTGAAGAGGTTTATTAAGAATAATGTGGAGACTTTGGTTGCTAAGAGGATTATTAGTGGGGAAGTTGAAGCTGGTTCTTTGATTAAAGTTGATGTGAGTGGTGATGAGTTGGTTGTGGTTTAGTAGCTTGCATTAGGTCACCAAAATATGGTAAAAATGTAGCCCTTGAGATTATATATTAAATTCCGCGGGCTTACTAATATATAATCTCAAGGGCTACATTTTACTATATTTGGGTTACTCTAATAGGTTATAATTTTTTGTATTGAAAGGAAAGTGGTTATTTATGATGTATGAGAAGTCTTGTGGGGCTGTTATTTTTGATGGAGACAAGGTGCTTGTAATTCAACAAGTTGCTGGCCATTGGGGGTTTCCCAAAGGACATGTTGAAGATGGAGAAACTGAAATTGAAACGGCAGTTAGAGAGATTAAGGAAGAGACGAATTTGGATGTTGAGATTGATGAGAATCATAGATATGTTGAACATTATTCTCCAAAGGAGGGCGTTGAAAAGGATGTTGTATTTTTTGTTGCTAAAAAAGTAGGTGGAGATGTGAAGGTTCAAGAAGAGGAAGTTAGGTGTACTGAATGGTTATTACCAGAAGATGCTATGGAGAGGTTGACTTATGATAGTTCTAAGAGGATTTTGGGTAAGGTTATGGATGATATGGGATAATCTTTGGTATGGTGCCGTGAGAAAAAATTAGTGTTTTATAAAAAAGTAACCCCTCCAAACGCGGTGGAGGTTGAGGTCGTTCGGAGGGGGTGTTACGATAGCTGGTTGGGTTAGATGTTTTTGGGCTTAGGTCGGGGCTTACTTTTTTATAAAACACTAATTTTTTCTCCGAGATGGTTTGGAGATGGAATTATTATATTTGATTTTTTTCTTTTTTTTGATTGTGTTTTAAAAATGGGGTTCAGTATGGATATGTCGATTTGTGTCGAACGATTATTGTTGACATTTCAGCATTTGAGGGGTATCATAGAATATATAATTTGTGTTTATAAATTTCTTATTTTAATTTCAAAGGGTATTATAATTAAATCAAAAGAATTTATTCAAATTGTTTAAAATCTTTAACTAATATTTTAAAATGATTAGTTCAAAACCACAAATATTCAAACATAAGTAAAAGTATATACGTTATTTTTTTATTGACATATAGTACTATATATGATATCATAAATGTAACGTATATATTTCACCAAAGGAGGAATATATATGTCAAATATTGAGAAAATAATCTTAAAAATGAAGCAGCAGCCTAATGGTATTCGTTTTAGTGAATTGTGTAGAGTGCTTGAAAGCAATGGATATATAATGAAAACAAGAAAACGGTACTTCACATAGAAATTTTATTAATTCGGTTGGTGATGTGATTACTATTAAGGAAGAAAATCCATTAAAGGCCGTATATGTAAAGGATGTATTAAAACGAATAGAAAATTGATTTGAGTATATTATTATTTCTAAAGGAGGGTAAAAATGAAGAAAGTTAAAGATTATCTTGATCTACCATATAACTATATAATTCAGCCGATTAATGATGAAAGTGGTTTTTATTATCATGCTAAAATATTAGAGTTAGATGGATGCCAAAGTACAGGTGAATCATTTGAAGAGGCATATAAAAATGTAAGAGAGGCTATGGAAGGATGGATTGAAACAAAATTATCCGGTGGATTTGAAGTACCATTACCTATTGGATATGAAAGTTTTAGTGGAAAGTTTGTTTTAAGAATTCCAAAATCATTGCATTATAAACTGGCATTGGAAGCCGGTCAGGAGGGGGTTTCATTAAATCAGTATGCGTTATATAAATTAAGTAAGTAAGTGTATTATTGTGACTTTTATATTATATAAATTCTATTTTGTATTATTCTAAATTCTCAATTGTCCGCGGTGTTGGACAATTGGGTTAATTATATTAATAAAAAATCTATTCTAAAAATTGTTTCTATTAATTAATTCAAAGAATCTAAACAAGTAATTTTCAAAATATTTAAGTAAAAAAATCATTTATAGGAGGTATTAGCAAATAAATGTTATCAATTGTAAAAAGTATATCGCTTTCGCGGATTAAATGGTTATCTAGTGGAAGTACAAGTTGATGTCGCTGCAGGATTGCCACGGCTTTGATGTAGTGCGGATTGCCAGATGCAAGTATAAGAGAGTCAAAGGAACGAGTTAAAACGGCAATAAAAAATTCTGGGTTTAATCTATTTAGTAGAAAAATAGTGGTTAATTTAGCGCCGGCTACAAAAAGAAAAGAAGGATCAATTTTTGATTTGCCGATTGCAATAGGAATATTAAGTTCAAACGAATACATTCATTATCCAATAAATGATATGGCTTTTATTGGTGAGCTATCTTTAGATGGAAAAGTGAATAAAGTAAATGGTATTTTACCGATGTGTATAGAGTTGGTTAAATTAGGAATAAAAAGAATTGTATTACCAATAGAAAATGCAAAAGAGGCTAGTTTCGTAAAGGATATTGAAATTATTCCTGTTGAAAGTTTAATGGAAACTGTGGAATTTCTTAATCATAATATAAAATTAAAGTTTAAAAATGAAAACAACATTTTCAAAAGGCATGAAAAAAAAAATGGTTTAGATTTTTCAGAAGTTAAAGGGCAAAAGAACATAAAAAGAGCAATTGAAGTTGCTGCAAGTGGAGGACACAATGTTTTAATGATTGGAAGTCCGCGGTTCTGGGAAAACGATGATAGCAAAGAGAATTCCAACAATTCTTCCATCTTTGAGTTTTGATGAATGTATGGAGGTCACAAAAATTCATAGCATTGCAGGTAATTTATCTGAAGATACTCCAATAATATATACTAGACCATTTAGATCTCCGCATCACACTATTTCTACTGTTTCGCTTGTAGGAGGAGGAAGATATCCAAAGCCACGGAGAGATTAGTTTAGCTCATTATGGTGTATTGTTTTTAGATGAATTACCAGAGTTTAATCGAAGTAGTTTAGAGGTCCTTAGAGGTCCACTAGAAGATGGAGAAATTACAATTGGTAGGGCAACCCAGGTGCTAACGTATCCAAGTAAGTTTATGCTTGTTGCCAGTATGAATCCTTGTCCATGTCGGGTTTTATGGTTCTGATAAGGAGTGTAAATGTAGCGATGAGGCAATAAAGAAATATTTAGGCAAGATTAGTGGACCGTTACTTGATAGAATTGATATTCAGGTAGAAGTTAGTTCTGTTAAATATCAAGACATAGATTCAAATACTGAAGAAGAGAGTTCAAAAGAAATTCGAAAGAGAGTTGATACAGCTAGGAATATTCAAATGGAGAGGTATAAAGGACTTGGAATTTATTCAAACTCTGAATTAACGCCTAGTTTAATTGAAAAGTTTTGTATGTTAGACAATTCAAGCAAATTTATTTTGAAGCAGGCTTTTGAAAGGTTGGGTCTAAGCGCTAGAGCGCATGGAAGAATTCTAAAAGTAGCGAGAACAATTGCTGATTTAGATGAAAGCAAGAATATTCAAGATAAGCATTTGCTCGAGGCAATTCAATATAGGAGCTTAGATAAAAAATATGATAGGAGGTAATGGATGAAGACTTTAATGCAGGATGATATTGAATATCCAAAGTTGTTGAAAAAAATAAAGAATGCGCCAAAGGAGTTATATGTTGAAGGAAGTATTAATTGCTTCAATATGCCATGTGTAACGGTAGTTGGTTCAAGAAATATGAGTGAATATGGTAAAAGGATGACAAAGAAAATTGTTAAAGAATTAGTTAATGCTGGTGTGTGTATTGTGAGTGGGTTAGCAATTGGAATTGATACTGTGGCTCATGAGACGTGTTTGGAAAATGGAGGAAAAACAATTGCTGTTTTGGGTTCAGGACTTTATAAGGTTTTTCCAAGTGAAAATGTGAATTTGTTTAATAGGATTATAAATTATGGTGGATGTGTTATGTCAGAGCAAATGCCAGATGAAGAGGCTAAAAAGGTATATTTTCCTGCAAGAAATAGAATAGTAAGTGGGTTGTCTCTAGCAACTGTGGTAATTGAAGCAGCATATAGAAGCGGTACAAGCATTACAGCAAAGTTTGCTTTTGAACAAGGAAGAAAGGTTTTTTGCATTCCAAACAGTGTTGGAAGTAAAAATAGTTGCGGTACGATTAATCTACTAAAAAAGGGTGCAACAATGATTACAGATGGAAGAGAAATTTTATGTTCGCTAGGACTAATTGATGAAATTGAAGATTATGAGGAATTTGTTGAAAAGCAAAGAATGAACAAAGATAGTTTACTTGAAAAAGAACAGCTTGATGAGTTAGATAATAACGCTAGAAATATTTATCAGTATATAAAAGAAAACGTAGTTGGAAATTCAGAAATAATGTGTAGGCAGTTAAACATGAGTATTCAAGATGTTAATATGTATTTAACTGTTCTTGAGCTCAAAGGATTGGTTGTAAGCAAGTCTGGAGGAAATTACTGTATTGAGAGCTGCTTTAGGAATAGTTTTTAATAAAAGTTGATAACAAGGATTTATTGATTACTTTGTATAAGAAAGGAAAGAACTTAGGTGTACGAAAAGCAAACCATTGGTAAATTTGGAGAAGATTTATCTTGCAAATATTTGGAAGATAATAATTATATAATTCTGGACAGAAATTTTAGCAGTAGACAAGGTGAAATAGATATTATTGCTTATGATGTAAAAAATGATGAGTTTGTGTTTTTTGAAGTTAAAACTCGTACGAGTTTTAACTATGGATTCCCTTCGGAGGCTGTTAATAAAATGAAACAAATGCATATTTTAAATTGTGTGAAATATTATTTATATTGCAAAAAACTTGAGGATAGGTTTGTTAGAATTGATGTTATTGAAGTTGTGATTGATGTTGAGCATAGTAAATATAAACTTAATCATTTGAAGGGAGTTCTTTAATTTTTGGATGAGTACGGGACTAAAAAATATAAAATAATCTCTAGAAAAAATTAAAAAAGTTCCTTTCAAAATAAAAAATTTTAATCAAGGACTTGAAAAACTAAAACTTATGGCTTAGAATAGTTAAGTAAATAAGATAATAGAGGAGAGAATTAATGGCTGATAAATTAATTATTGTGGAATCACCAGCTAAGGCAAATACAATAAAGAAATTTTTAGGAGGAAGTACAAAGGTACTTGCTTCAATGGGACATATTAGGGATTTACCTAAATCTAAATTAGGTGTTGATACTGAAAAAGATTTTGAACCAGAATACATTAATATTCGCGGTAAGGGAGACTTAATTAAAGAATTGAAAAAAGAGGCAAAACTTGCAAAACAAGTATACCTTGCAACTGACCCTGACCGTGAAGGAGAAGCTATCGCTTGGCATTTAGCACATATTTTGGAAATTCCTGAAGATAGTGTTTGTAGAGTTACATTTAATGAGATAACAAAAGAGACTGTACAGAGTTCAATTAAAAAACCAAGAAAAATAGATATGAATTTAACTGATGCACAGCAAGCTCGTAGGGTTTTAGATCGTATAGTGGGTTATAAAATGAGTCCACTTTTGTGGAAGAAGGTAAAAAAAGGTTTATCTGCTGGTAGAGTTCAATCAGTAGCAGTTAAGCTAATATGTGATAGAGAAGAAGAAATAGAAAAGTTTATTCCAGAAGAATATTGGAATATTACAGCACAACTAAAAGATAAGAAATCAAAAAAATCTTTTGATGCTAAATTTTTTGGAATCAATGATAATTCAAGTGAAAATTCTAAAAAACTTGAAATCCACTCACAAGAAGAAGTTGATTTAATTTTATCTAGAATAAAAGATGGAGAGTATATTGTAAAAAATATTACAAAATCTGAAAAGAAAAAGAATCCAGCTCCACCTTTTACAACAAGTACAATGCAACAAGAAGCCTCAAGAAAACTAAACTTTACATTAAAAAAGACAATGAGTGTTGCTCAAGGATTGTACGAAGGTGTAAAAGTACCTGAAAAGGGAACAGTAGGTTTAATAACATATATGAGAACAGATTCTACAAGAATTTCAGATGAAGCTAGAGCTGCAGCCAAAAAATATATAGTAACAAACTATGGTGAAAAATACTACGAGAACAGATTTTATAAGACAAAACAAAATGCACAGGATGCCCATGAAGCTATAAGACCAACATACGTCGAGTTAAATCCAGAAAAAATAAAAGATTCATTAACACCAGATCAATTCAAATTATATAATTTAATATACAACAGATTTATTGCAAGTCAAATGTCAACAGCAATTTATGATACAACAAGCGTTGATATAAATGTAAATGATTACGTATTTAAAGCAAATGGTCAAACGTTGAAATTCAAAGGATTTATGACTTTATATGTTGAAGATGTTGATAATAGTAAAAACAAAGAAGATATTGTTACTTTACCAGAATTAGAAGTTGGTCAAAAATTAGAAGCTAAGAAGGTTGAACCCAAACAAAGTTTTACAGAACCACCAGCTAGGTATACAGAAGCAAGTTTGGTTAAAAGCTTAGAAGAAAAAGGAATAGGAAGACCAAGTACATATTCGCCAACAATTACAACAATTTTGGAGAGAAGGTATATCCAAAAGGATAAAAAACAACTTGTACCAACTGAATTAGGAAAAATTGTAAACAAATTATTAACAGAAAACTTCAAAGATATTATAAATGTAGAATTTACAGCTAAAATAGAAGAAGAATTTGATGAAATAGCAGAAGGAAAAGAGTATTGGAAAGATGTTATTAGAGAATTCTATGGGCCATTTTCAGCAGAACTTGCAAGAGTTGAAAAAGAACTTGAGCATGTAGTGTTAGTAGATGAAGTTTCAGATGTACCATGTGATAAATGTGGAAGAATGATGGTTTATAAATTTGGAAGATATGGAAAGTTCTTAGCTTGTCCAGGATTTCCAGAGTGTAAAAATGCAAAACCAATAATAGAAACAGTAGATGTTCCTTGCCCATGTTGTGGAGGAATTGTGCAAATTCGTAAGACAAAGAGAAGAAAAAATTATTATATTTGCGAAAACAATCCAGCAACGTGCAATTATATTTCATGGAATAAACCTAAATTGGGAGAAGTATGGAATCCAAACGATGCCCAAAACGTAGAGGAGAAGCCTAAAAAAAGAGGTAGAAAAAGCAAAAAATAATTATTTAAATAAAGAGATAGTTCACTTCAAATATGAACTATCTTTTTTTGTAAATTTTTAATCGTTTCATTTGCATTTTTTCTTAAAGTTTCCATTTCTTTATCATA
>JAFUYJ010000003.1 GCA_017470645.1 Clostridia bacterium | reverse complement strand
TTTAATATTTATCACCTTAAAAAAAATAAATTTACACTTAAAAAAACATGAGTGACAATGAAAATGATATAATAGGTTCCCCTGATCCAGGTACCCCCTATGCAAATTTGGATTCAGATGCCCGAAGTATAATGTCCGATTTCGAAGTAAACAACATAAATCAAGTAGGTCATGGTTCATTCGGTCGTGTATATAAATCAACATATCAAACCGAGGAAGGAAAAATAATTGAAGTTGCCGTAAAAAAAATAAATTTGCGAAATAACGAAGGCTTTCCTTTATCAGCAATAAGAGAAATATCCATCCTAAAAAAATATCGTCATAAAAACATAGTTCCCTTCATCAATTCCTTCGTTGATCCCTCCAAGCCAAACAAAAAAGGCAATGTGAGTTTAGTATACGAATATGCCCAGCACGATTTAGCCTCTCTCATAAAGGAAAACATTGACTTCGATTTAGACTGTATTAAATCAATCATGTTCCAAATATTAAGCGGTGTTAAATTCATTCATGATAATTATATACTTCATCGTGATATAAAACCAGCTAATATTCTTTTATTGAACAAAGGCCAAGTTAAATTAGCTGATTTCGGTCTTTCTCGTTTTTTCGAAAAAAGAAAAAATCAATGGAAAGCATACACAAACGCCGTCGAGACTTTATGGTATCGAGCTCCTGAATTGCTCTTAAGTGAATGTTATTACAAAACTTCAATCGATATGTGGAGTGTTGGTTGTGTTATGGCAGAATTATTCACAAAGCAGGCTTTATTTAAAGAGCAAAGTCCTGTGAATCAAATAAAGGCAATATTTAATTTCATCGGAAGACCAAAGGAAGAAGACTTAAGTCGATATTATAAAATAAATGAAGGAATAAATCCCGAATTTCAAAAGAACCTAGAAGCAATAATGCCGGAAAGCGGAGAAATTATCGATTTCGAAAAAAAATTAATTGAGCTGGATAAAACTGGGTATTTAAAAGAGTGTAAATCTGCTATTGATTTAATTAAAGGATTGCTCAATTTCAATGTGAATAAAAGACTCAATGCAGAACAGGCGTTAAAACATGAATTTTTCGAAGAAATGGATTATGACAAGGCTGTTAGTATATTAAATAAGAAATTATCAGAAGATAAATTTAAAAATAAGGAATTCCATGAAAAGGTCATTTATGTGAAGAAAAATGAAGGAATGTATAAAGAAATGAAGAATAATAATGAAAATAACAATGAAAAATATTTTTGCAGTGTTCCTAAGGAAAAGAAAGGACATATTATTAAAAAAATGGAAGGGTATGATTTAGAAGAAAATAAAATGGAAGAAGAACAACCCGCCCAAGTTGAGCAAGAACAAAACTGGAATAATTTAGATGATTTCATGTCTTAGGTTATAAATATAATTAGTTCATTATTAGGATTTAATATGTTACTATTTTTTCGCTTTTTGAGTATTTTTTTTATTGTTACTGTTATATTTGCTTTGTTTATGTTATTGTCAGAAGTAAAACTAAAAATAAGTGGATTAGAATTAATAAAATCTGATGCTAAATATGATTTGAATTATAGTGGGAGAATTGGAATATATTTTCTTGGAAAAGTAAAGTTCATAAGTGTAAAAATAAATAATAATAAAATTAGGAAGTTTGCAAAAGTAGATTATCTAAAGGGTAAATTGGAAAAGCTTAATCCAAGTAGTGAATATCAAAAAAAGTTTCAAAGACAGATTTTTTATGAGATAATTAAGCAGTTAAAAGAGAAGACCAAAATAGACAAATTTAAATTGCAAATTATTTTAGATACTGAAAATGTATTTTTAACATCATATTTACTTGGAATAATTTCAGCGGTTATTCCAAACGTTATCAGGGAAAATATAAAAAAATTTAACAAAGATTATTATAAAATTGAAATATCACCATTATATAGAAACCATAATTTTATTTACTTAAAATTAGACAGTATAATTAGCATTAAGGTAGTACATATTATTAATATGTTTAAAGTTATAGGAGGAAAAGAGAATGAAAGATCATCCGATAGAAGGCTTAATGTTAACTGCTATGGAAAGTATTAGAAGTATGATAGATGTAAATACTATAATTGGTGAACCAATGGAGATTAATGATGAAATTACAATAATTCCAATTTCAAAAGTTGGTTTTGGATTAGCTGCTGGTGGAAGTGAATTTAAAGATGAAACTCCAGAGGCATATTTTAGAAAGCAAAATTCAGAAGAAGAAATACAATATAGATTGCCTTTTGGTGGAGGTGCTGGTGTAGGTGCTAGCATATCGCCGGTTGCTTTTATTGTGATTCAGTCAAATACAGTAAAATTAATGCCGGTAGAGCATAATAATGGTATTGATAAATTATTAGACTATATGCCAGATTTGTTTGATAAAGTAAATAAAGTTATGGAAAAGAAAATTGATTCTAAGGAGAAACAAGCAGAAAGAATTATAAATAAAATGAAAATAAGAAATGATGACTAAGATTTGACTATTTTGCAAATTATATTATATATTATAGAAAAATAAAAGGAAAAGAGATGGAGCAAGTGTTAGAGCAATGTACGTTATGTCCTCATAACTGTAAAGTGAACAGAAAAGAAGGAAAGATAGGAAGATGTAAGTGTGATGATAAAATAAAAATCGCACTTGTATCATTACATAAATTTGAAGAACCATGTATAAGCGGAAAAAATGGTTCTGGGACAGTGTTTTTTTCAAATTGTAATTTGAATTGTATGTTTTGTCAGAATTATGAGATTAGTCATTTAGGAAAAGGTTATGAAGTGAGTGTTCGTGAACTAGCTAGAATATTTATTGAACAACAAGAAAAAGGTGCACACAATATAAATCTAGTAACACCAACTATGTATGTAATGCAAATTATAGAAGCGTTAAAAATTGCTAAAGCAGAAGGATTGAATATTCCGGTTGTATATAATACTGGCGGATATGAAAAAGTAGAAACAATAAGATTGCTTAAAGGCTATATAGATGTGTACTTACCTGATCTTAAATATTATTCAAACGATTTGTGTAAAAAATATTCCAAAGTAGATAATTACTTTGAAAATGCTAGTAAAGCGATTAAAGAGATGTACAATCAAGTTGGAGCCCCTGAATTTGATGATGATGGAATGATAAAAAAAGGTGTTATAATTAGGCACTTAGTATTACCAAATTATATACAGAATACCAAAAATATACTGAAATGGATAAAAGAGAATATGCCCGATGATGTTTATGTAAGCATAATGTCACAATATTTTCCATCATATAAGGCAATCAAAGATGGTAAAATAAATAGGAAATTAAACAAAAAAGAGTATACAAATATTGAAAATTACATATATATGCTAGATTTGAAGAATGGGTATTTACAAGATTTTATTGAAGACGATAATGAGGAGCAATATGTTCCAGAGTTTTAGATAATGTAACATAAAACACAACAAAGGACGTAGAAACAAATTTTTTTACGTCCTTTGTGTTAATAAATATTTGGCTTTAAAATAATTTAACTAAATTTAATTATTGAATGTAAAACATTACCATTATCACTTTTTATTGAAACACAATTTTCATTATTTTCGCTTGAATAGAATAATGTAACATTATCATCTAATCTGATTTGATGTTTATACATTATTTCTAATTCAGTGCATGAATTAAATTCATTCGTATCTCCAGGGAAACCTTCAAGAGCCATATCGAGATAGTTAAGGTTATTTACATGATTATTAATATCAATGTCAGCTTTACGAATTACATAATTTGTGGTGGTTGAATAGCTATCAGGTTCAGTTAATTTGTCGATATCAGTAATGCCAAAAACAGATTTGTCTTCTGGAGAATAAAGCTTCATAAGTTCCTCGCTTAATTTAGCAATTTTTCCTCTTTCGACATCAATTAAAATCCAATTAGAAGTGGCTATAGCCATAAGCTTTCCATCTGCATTATACACTTCAAAATCTCTATAGCAATAAAGTTTTGTATAATATCTTGCCCAGGTTTTTATTTTCAAATCTTCTCCATATTTTGGTCGTGATATAAATTTAACTTTCCAATTAAGTAAAGCCCATGAATAATTTGTTTTATCTATATCTGTTACACCATAACCAATGCTGGCAGAATGCATTTCAGCTATGTCTTGTAAGATAGAGAGAAATCCTTTATTACTTATATATGTGTTTTTTCCTAACATACTTAGTCCTATTTTAAAATCTTGTGTAAAATACATTTTCTATTCCTCCTTGAGACTAAATTATATCATTTTTTTTGCATAAATCAAGTAGTAATATGGTTTAAATTGTCGCTTGACCTTTTCTAAGTGTTATTATAAAATTAAGAAAAACATGAAGGAAGAGAGAATAGAATGAAAGTTTTAATAGTTGAAGACGAAAAGAATTTGGCACATACAATAAAACAATGTGTGTGTAACTTATATGATGTAGAGCTTGCTTATGATGGATATGAAGGGTATATGCTTGCTAGAAACGACATATATGATGTAATAATTTTGGACCTAATGTTGCCAGAAATGTCTGGCTATGATGTCCTAAAAAAAATAAGAGAAGAAAATGTAAATACTCCAGTATTGATACTATCTGCTAAAGACAGTATAGGAGATAAAGTAAAAGGATTTAATTATGGTGCAGATGATTATATTGTTAAACCATTTGAAAGAGAAGAGTTACTAGCAAGATTAGAAGCAATATTAAGAAGAAGTAATAAGCTTTATAAAAATGATGTGTTAAGGTTTAAAGACTTGGAGTTAAATATAAAAAGTAGACAGGTCTTTATTAATGGTGAAAAAATATCTTTATATGGAAAGCAGTTTGATATATTAGAGTTTTTGCTAAATTCTAAAGATACAATTATAACTAAGGAGCAAATTTTTGATAAAATATGGGGATTTAATTCAGATACAACAACTAACGTAGTTGAAGTATATGCAAGCAATTTGCGTAAAACATTAAAAGAATACGGTTACGACAAGTACATAAAAACAGTAAGAGGAGTAGGATATATACTTAGTGAAGAAATATAAAAAGATTATGGAGGTAAATATATGAACGAACAAGGTAGAATAAAAAAACAATTATATAAAAACATGTTTTACATATATATTGTGTTTATAATATTATTCTTATTATTTGATGTAATAATATATAATAAAATTTCTGGTTCAATGTACAAAACAGTAGATGAACAGCTTGATTCTGAGGTCATTAGATATAGCGATAGTGATGAAAATCATATGAATAGAAAAGACAATCCTCCTCCAAATTCTCAAAATTTTGATGAAAAAGAGACAAAATTTCAAGATGTAAATCCAAGATTTATATGCATTATACGAGATAGTCAAGGAAAAGTAACGAATCAAGACAGTATAGGTAGAATGTACGAGAGATATGTTACAGAAGTAGATTTTGATTCAAATAATCTAGAAAACAAATATATGGTGAAATTAGACAATCAGTATAATTATAGAGGAATAACAATAAAACATTATGATGAAAATGGAGAATTGCAATACATTCAACTTCTTACAAATGTTGATGGTGAAATTCAAGCGTTACAAACCGTTTCAATCACACTGATAGCTGGAACTATTATTATAATAGTTATTTCAATAATTGCAAGTTATTTATTGTCTAGAAGAGCATTAAATCCAATTATGGAATCATGGAGAAAGCAAACTGAATTTGTTCAAAATGCTTCCCACGAATTGCGTACACCATTGACGGTAATTCAAGCAAAACAAGAGCTGTTATTACAGGAACCAAATAAGAAAATAATAGATAAATCAGAAGATATAAATATATCTCTAAATGAAACTAGAAGGTTATCAAAACTGGTTAAAGATCTTATGATTCTGGCTCGTTCGGATTCTAACGAGGTTGTATTAGAAAAGAAAAATACTGATGTAGATAGCTTAATAAGGAATATATTAACACCGTATATAGAATTTGCAGAATTAGAAAATAAAACTGTGAATATGAATTTAAATTGCAGTAAAAAAATAAATATAGATGAAAGCAGATTTAGTCAATTAGTTGTTATATTATTAGACAACGCAATAAAATACACTTCTAAAGGAGATACGATAACCATAAACACTAATTATACTGATAATAAATTTTACTTAGAGGTAATAGATACAGGCATTGGAATGAGCAAAGAAGGTATAAAGCATGCTTTCGATAGATTCTATAGAGAAGATAAAGCACGTTCAAGAGAAAAAGGTGGAAGTGGACTTGGTTTAGCAATTGCTTATATGATAACAACACTTCATGGTGGAGTTATTAAAATTCAACAAAATCAACCAAAAGGAACTAAAGTTATTGTAAAGATATAAAAAGGAGGTCAAACTATGTTAGATGAATTTTTAGATGAAAATATAACTCTTACTGATAACTGTCTTGATATGAATAGCGGAAATGGAGAATATAACGGTGAGCAAAATTCGTTGCCTGAAAAAAATAGAGTAATAAAAAATCACGCTGTAACTATGCAGAATATAGAGGTGCCTGCAAGATTACAAAATCAAAACAAAGAGTTCATAACTGATTTTGTTAATCAGTTGAAACAAAAAATAGAAAGTGTAAAAACACTTGTTATCGACAGATTCGAAGGTAATTTGGCAGTATGTGAAAATAGAGAAACAGGAGAGATGATGAATATAGATATTTCTAAATTACCAGAAAATATCGAAGAAGGAGATGTTTTAAAACTGGAAAATAACGAATATCAAATAGATGAAGAAAAAAGAAAGGAAATAGAAGATAGAATAACAAATAAACTACAAGATTTATTTGAGGAATAAAACTTACAAAGGAAAAATTAAGGAGGAAAAAACTAATGAGTAAAACAGAAAGTAACAATAGAAAAAATACAAATAAAGCTGTAAGTACTATAATATCAATTATTTTATTAATATTAGTAGCCTATTTTGGAGGAGACAATATACTAAACATCTTTACTGCACAAAGTCAGGAAGTAGTATCAGCAAGTGTAGAAGGACTAGATAATATCACAGTTCAAACAGGAAAAGGATGTATTTCTAAAATAGATATAAATGAAGATGTGCTAAGAGTTTATTTCTTTGATGTAGGACAAGCCGATAGTATTTTAGTCGTAAATAATGGAGAATCAATGCTTATAGATGCTGGAAAAAATGATGGTGGAAAAACGGTTGTAGAGAATATAAAAAGCATTGGAATAGAAAAGTTGACATATGTTGTTGGAACACACCCACATGAAGATCATATTGGAGGTTTAGATGATGTAATTAACAATATAGATGTAGGTACTATAATGATGCCTAAAACAGCAACTACAACAAAAACATATGAAGACGTAATTGATGCAATTTCAAAGAAAAAGAAAAAGATATCAGTTCCTAAAGTGGGACAAACATTTAATGTTGGAAATGCAACATGTGAAATAATGGCAGTTCAAGACAATCCACAAGACTTAAATGCGTGCTCTATAGTTATAAGAATGGAATATGACGGAACTAGCTATTTATTTACAGGAGATGCAGAAAAAGGAGTTGAATCTGCACGTTCGTGGCCTCAAACAGATGTGTTAAAATCAGGACACCATGGATCAAGTACGAGTTCATCTCAAAAGTTTTTGGATCAAGTTAGACCAGGATTAATAGTAATATCATGTGGAAAGAATAATGACTACGGTCATCCGCATAAAGAAACGATGGAAAGATACAACAAGTTAGGTTGTACAGTATATAGAACGGATGAAAGCGGAGATGTTTTAGTTATACAAAACAAAAAGTAAAAAACAATATAGAATAGAGGAAGTTGAATGAAAGACAAAATATATAAAGAACCATTAAAATCAGAAGAAGAAACAACTATAAATGTTTTTTATAGTGAGAATACCTTATCTATTTATACTAATAAGGTTCGACTTCAAAAGCAATTGAATAAACTAATTGGAGAGCCAACAAAAGAAGATAAAATAAAAAGATCAATTGCTGGAAGTAGGTGGGATATACCACTAAGTGATAAGACGAGAATATCAAGAATGATACTAAAAGCAAACATTTTTGAATTATAAATGTTGCACATGTTATATAAAATGAAAAAATTAACATATGTTGACACATACTATAGAAATACAAATATTGACTAAAATGAAAAAAAATGGTATAATGTTAACATAATTTAAAGTCTCTTTGGTTATAAAAAGAGACTTTTTTGAAAGGTGATTTTATGATAAAACCCATTTCATTGGAAAACAATATAAAAGCGTTAGTAAAAAATAAAGAATATAGTATTGCAATCAATAACTTGAAAAAAGAAATAATTAATCATACTGTTTTTAAAATTAAACAGAAAGATTCTACATATACATATACAAACATTTTTAATCTTATTGATAAATCTGAGGAAGTACTAGATAGTAAATATAACACACAATTAAAAAAGTTGTACTATCTATCAAAAGAAGATTGCTGTGAAGAATATGAGATTTACCAATTATTAGATATATATTCTAATGTAAGGAAGTGAAAAAAATGACGTTTGATTATTTAATTAAAACGAGTGAAATTGAAAATAATGCTACAGAGGAAAAGAACTATATTTATTTAAATACAGTTTTAGGAAAATTAATGGATTATATCACAGACAGAATGAAAAATGATAGTTCGGTTACAATGTCAGATATTAATGATGAAATCGAAGAAAAAATTCGCGACTATTTAACAGCAATGACTGTTAACCAAGTCAGATATAGAACTATAGAATACTATTTAGGTATTTATGCACATACAAATAAACTATCATTTGAAAAGGCGTTTAAGACAATAATAGATGATGAAAAGGCGGGGAAAGTAGATTTATTAAATATAAATTCAACTGAACAAAAATATACTAACAATATGAACAAAAATATGGAAACACTTGTTACTGCAATATTATCTTCTTTAAGAAAGGAAAAGAGAGACTTAGAAAGGATAGATGGAATTGATGCTGTTATAGTGGAAATGGCCAGAAGAAGTTCAAAAGAAAGAAGTACTTTTCTAAAAAGAGTTGTTAACACTTTAAACTTAAGTAATGAAGAGAAAAGAGCTCTTATTAAGCAATTAGAAGATGGATATAAGTTATATGCAAAACCAGAGAAAGAAACAGCCGAAGAATATTTTAAAGAATACACTCAACAAGCGGGAAAGATACTAAAAGATGAATGTGTAAGTTGTATAAAGTACAATACGGAATTGTTAGATGATTTTGGTTTATTAGAACACTATGTTAAATCAAATAATAAACAATTTAAAAAAATATATATCAATGACATAAATTATGACTATGGTGAAGTTAAAGAGATGTTCAAAGAAAGTAATTTAAGAAAATTAAATATCGAGGAATTAATTTTCATGTCAACGTTTTGGACCAATAGAGTAAACAAAGTTATAAAAGATTTAGCCAAAGCTTTATATATTGTAAATCATAAAGAACTAGTAAATAAGCGCGAAGAAGATGGAAAGATAATTTATTCTGTAACAAAAAAAGATATGAAAAATGTTAATATGAAAATAAACACATTACATAAGCTATACTTTGAATTATTTGATCAATTAGATGAAAAAGGACATGGAGATAAAACTTCAATAGATATTATGAGATATATTAAAGGTATAGCGAAGAAACATAAGGAACCATATAAAGAATATTTTGATATATTATTTCCAAATAGTAAAAACTCTTTAAAAGATGACTTATTAATTACACATATATTTGAGAATCTTAGATATAACTCATATAGAATAAAGGATCTAAACATGCAAGCACTGCTAATCAGTTTATTTACATCACAAAGCAAAAATATAGAAAATTTTGGGTACATTAAAGAAGATGATTTAAAGAAAAAAGAAATATTACTTGGTGTTGATGTTAGAGGTTTTAATATGCCATTTGCATTACATATGAGCAAAGATACAGCATTAGATTTTGTTAAAGAGTATAACGGAAACACACATTTCCCTATTTATAAGGATTACACGGATTTTGATATAGGACAAGAAGGAGTGTTAAAAGCACAAATATTTGTACCACTCACAAAAGAAGCGGATCAAGCAATAAAAAAAGCAGCAGATAAAACAACTCCAAGAGATAGATATAAAAAGGCTGTATTACACTTGAATTACCTTAGAAGAAATGGAAAAATGCCGGAACATATAATGAAAGAAGTAAGTATTTCTGGTAAAGGTAGAAAGCTAGCATATGAAAGAGAATATATAGATTTAACAACATTAAAGCCACTTAGAGATAAAGTTAAATAAAACTTAGGGTTAATAGCTCTAAGTTTTTTTCTATAATTAGCAAAATATTTGGAAAGTATTTTCCAGATGACCTACAGATTGCAGGCGCATTTACGTGCGCTGCACTCCTTGTAGCAGGATATATGTTCGAGTACAATGAGGTGGTTGATATAGATACCACCTACGAATACTCAGAATGATTGCACGATGAACCAAGAATGTAAAACTTTTATTACATTCTTGGTTCTTTTTTGTAGCTTATATATAAGATAGATTTAAAGTGAAAAAATTCAAAAAACTATTGACATAATTCGCACCAACGAATATAATGTCATTTTGTAGAGAGATACCTGTTCCCATTCCGAACACAGAAGCCAAACTCTAAAACTAAACTAGAGGAGGATTTAGCATGGATAAGGAAACATTTTTAGAAGAGGAAAAGAAGCTAAAAAGTACGGTAGCTAAAATTACAGAAGAAGAATCATCCATTGAAGACACATTAAGTAAGGCAGACATGAATTACGACATGGAGAACCTAGCAAAAGGTCAAGTTTTACAAATGTATGTCAGCAAACTGGCAAATATGAAAAAACTTAAATACACTCCATATTTTGCAAGAATGGATTTCAAAGAAAAAGACAAAAACAAAGAAACATTTTACATTGGCAAGCTATCAGTTCTAGATAGCAAAACACTGGAGCCAATAGTAGTTGACTGGAGAGCTCCAATTTCAAATCTTTATTACGAAGGTAAAATTGGCAAAGCAAGTTACAAATCACTAGGGGAGAAAATTGAAGGAGAGATCTTTCTTAAAAGACAGTATATCATTGAAAAACAAAAACTTAAGAAATATGTAGACATCAATGTAACAGGAAACGATGAGTTACTTCAAAACGCCTTAGAAGAAAAAGCAGATGACAGATTAAAAAACATAGTAGCAACAATTCAAGACGAGCAAAACAAAATTATTAGAGCGCCAATTAATTCACCATTAATAGTTCAAGGTGTTGCCGGTAGCCGGAAAAACTACCATTGCACTTCACAGAATAGCGTATTTAATCTATAATTATGAAAAACAATTTAGACCGGATGAATTCATGATTATAGCACCAACGAAATTTTTTCTAAATTATATTTCCAATATACTTCCTGATTTAGGAGTAAATGATGTAAAACAATATACATTTGAAGATTTTGCATATGATGTTATAGGCAAAAGACTAAAGATTTCAGATAATAATGAAAAACTAGTTATGATTGTAAACAATGAAATTGCCAAAGAATATCAAGGAAAAGTAGATATTATTCTACAAGAATCGAAGTTTAAATCATCCATAGGATTTAAAAGAGTTATTGATGATTATTTAAAGTATGTTGAAACAAATTATATACCAAAAGAGGATTTTAGCTTTAGTGGTAAAACAATAATGAGTTATGAAGAAATCAATGAGTTATTTGTAAATACATATCGTATGTACAATTTTTCAGCTAGAATAAATGAAATAGAGAAAAACCTTACATATGAATTTAGAAAAAAATCCGAAGAGATTGTTGAAAAATTAAAACAACAAAGAAGTATAGCAGTAATGGAACTTACAGGTAACGAACGTGTTGAAATGTACGAAAGTTTTGAAAAAGAAATTAAGCTGATAGAGAAGGACTACAAAAAAATAATCAAAGAATATTTAGCAAAAATTCCAAACAAGACATGTATTGAATATTATAAAGAGTTCTTAGAAAAATATCTAGACAATGAACGCATAAACAAAATTATTAATAATTTCAAAAATGGAGATACAAACCAGAATCAAAATTTATTTCAAGAATTTGAAGAGATGATCAAATATTTAAAGCACTCAACTCTCGAAAATTTAAATAAAAACGAAATTGCATTTGAGGATTTAGCCCCTCTAATGTATTTGCAATACAAAATTAAAGGAATAAAAGAAAAAGCAAGAATAAAGCACGTTGTAATAGATGAAGCTCAAGATTATGGTGAGTTTCAATTTGATGTATTAAAAACAATATTAAACAGTAATTCCATGACAATTCTAGGAGATATAGCACAAGGGGTGCACTACTATAGAGGAATTGAAAACTGGCAAAGATTCATAGATGTAGAGTTCTCAGATGTTGATGCAACATACACAACTTTAAAGAAAACATATAGAACCACAAAGGAAATAATGGATGTAGCAAATTCAGTAATAAGCAAGTTGCCAGACTATGAGAAAGAATTTATTGTACTTGGAGAGCCAGTTATTGATAGGAAAAATTCAATAAACATTCAGCAAAAAGAAAATATAAATGAGCTGGTATGGGCGATAAATGAGAGAATTAATGAGCATCTAAATAATAATTATAAATCAATTGCAATAATTGGAAAAGACATGAGTGAATGTAAAGAACTTCAAAAAAATCTCAGCAAAATAAGAGACGACGTAAAGCTTATTCAAGGAAAAGATTCAGAGTATAATGCTGGAATTTCAATTGTACCATCATATTTGGCTAAAGGCTTAGAGTTTGATTGTGTAATTATTTCGAATGCTAATAAAGAAAAATATGGAGATAACAGTTTGGACAAGAAATTACTATATGTTACTATTACAAGAGCAATGAGTAAATTGGATGTGTTTTATATTGGAGAGATAACTGATTTGTTAAATTAAAGTTAAGAACAAAAAAATTATTATCCATACAGAATTGGTTAAAGGAGAAAAAATAAATGAATAAAGAAGAACTTATAAAGCTAGTAGAAAGCTTAAACTTACCTAAAGAAGAATATTACATTTTGGGTGGAGGAAGCTTGGTTATTTATGGAATAAAAGATACAACAGCAGATTTAGATTTGTGTGTGTCTGAGGAATTGTTTGAAAAATTAAAGGAAGAGTATAATCTAACGGAGAAAAATAAGTGCGGATTTTATAGTATATCAGATAATATTGAGATGATACCAAACCCTAAGGAAGAGTTTACTTGTGAAGTAATTGAGGGGTATCAAGTTGAGGTACTAGAAAGAATATTAGAGTTTAAGAAAAGAAGAAATGCACCAAAAGATAGGCCTTATGTTGAGAAAATTGAAGAGTATTTGATGGAGCATGGGAATTTATAAATATTTACATTTGCATAAAAATGTGATAGTATATAAGCATTAAAATTTTTTAATCTGGTCAAGAACCAGTTGATATAGTAGGAGTTAGTAAAGGTCAGGTGCTAACAAAACCAAGTACAATAAAAAGCATGAAATTATGCTATGTAGGAGGTTAATTAATGATTTATATTGTAATGGGTACTATTGGCAGTAATAAGCGGAATTATTCTAGCACTTCTTGATAAGCCTAAAGAGGACTGGATGGCCAAAATGGTAACAAATGGCTTACACGATGATAAAGACGAACCAGAGTTATCAAAAGCCTTGGAAAAATTTGAAGTGGGCAATAGAGTTAAGTAGACTAACTGACCAAAATTAAAGAACATCTTGCGGTAATATGCAGGATGTTCTTTTGGTTTTAAATAAATTGACATTTACATATGGTGCCTGTGAACAGGACGTATTCGAAAGTGTGAACAGGTTACCAGTTTTTATTATCAATTCGTAATTTAGTTATATCAGGTGTTTGCAGATTTTTGTAAATCTGTTCACACGTGATTGATAATTTTAATTTAACATAAGATTAAGTATTTTGCAATAGTAATTATAAATTTACAAAATAAAAAAACTGTAGCTTGCATATTTCTATACAAGCTACATTCTAAATCATAACTGCTTACCGAAGTAAGCCTTCTCAGTCATCTAATTAAATAGACTTCCTCTTAATTAGATGATACTATATTTTTATGTAAAAATCAAGTATTTTATTCAATTTTATTGAATTATTTGTTTGCTTTAGTTTGTTTAGGAGGGAGATATTTAAATAAATCTGAATCTAGAAAAGCCTTTGATATATTGTCTAAATCAGAACCTTTAACATTACCTTTCTTTTTAGTAAAATCAATTCGTTCAATACTTATAGGACTAATGTTAAATATATTTACCCATCTTTTCATTGATTTAAAATTATATATCTTTCCAAGTTCAATATATGTATTACTACTAAGTTGTTTTTCTGTAGGCTGTTTACTAGTAATAGGTAATACCAATAAGGTTTTACCTCCATTTTTTAAAACAACAGCAGGATGTCTTCCACTAAATTCTTCTCCAATATTAAAACCAAATTCAACCCAAACTACATCACCACGAACAATACAGTCCTTTGATTTTTTTATAAATTCTGGTGAATTAATTATGATTTTAGTTTTCTTGTCAACCCATTCAAGATAATCTTTAGGCGTATTTCTTTTATTTGAGAAATCATCTTCCTTATGTATTTCATAATAAACGTCCAAACTGTTTTTGGCTGTATTTAAAATATTTAACAAATCTTCCATGACTACCAAACTTCCTTTCGCTCTATATATTATATCAAAAAATTTGAAAAAATCAATAGATTTCTTTAAAAAAGCGAAAAAAAGTTCGCAATCTGTAATAGAAATTTATTTGAACTGAAAATCTTTATTTTTCAATGTATTGGTGGTATAATATATCAAAAATTTAAAAGAAAGGGATTAATCAATTAAATAGATTAATATTTCTATATAATTGATTATACGAGAGAAAAAATGAGAGATATATTAAATATGACACCAGAAAAAGCAAAAAAATATTTTCTAAAAAGTAGCAGTTATTTTTCTTTAGAATTACCTAAATATTTTGATTTTACAGATTTGCTAAAAGATATTGATAAAAAGATTAATAATAAAGACTTAAGTTCTTTTTATAAAAATAATAAATTAATACCACCTGATAAGTGTGAAAATGTTAATTATGTATTGTATCACAATAAAGATGGAAAATATTCTTGGAGAATGTTTCAACTAATTCACCCTGCTATATATGTTGATTTAGTGAATATTATAACTAGTGAACCAAATTGGACATTTATAAAAGATAGATTTAAAATATTTAAACAAAATTGTAATATTGTTTGTTGTAGTGATTTAGTAGAATCTTCATCCAAAGAAAAAGATAAAGGTGCTGTTATAAGTAAATGGTGGAATGGACTTGAACAAAATTCAATAAAATTAGCATTAGAATATGAATATATAGGTATAACAGATGTTGTTGATTGCTATGGCTCAATTTATACTCATACAATTGCATGGGCATTGCATGGAAAAGAGACTGCTAAAGAAAAAAGAGATGATTACAAATTATTGGGTAACAAGATTGATAGGAGTATTAGAAATATGTGTAATGGTCAAACAAATGGGATACCACAAGGAAGTTCTCTTATGGATTTCATAGCAGAAATCGTATTAGGATATGGAGATACTTTAATATCAAATAGGCTAAAAGAGGCTGGAATATCAAATTATAAAATTCTAAGGTATAGAGATGATTATAGGGTTTTTTCAAATAACAAAGATGAATTAAATGAAATAATGAAAATAATTTCAGAAGTATTAGCATCAGTAAATATGAGATTAAATGCACAAAAAACTTTAATTTCAGATGATGTAATATCTAAATCCATAAAAGCTGACAAATTAGCATCTATAGATTATAAATATGATGACAATATTAGTTTACAAAAAAATATTCTATTAATAAGAAATTTTTCTTTAGAATATCCTAATAGTGGACGAGTTATTACAATGCTTAATAATTTGTATATAGACAAAATTGAAAAATTAGAGAATAAGCCGGTTGGAAATATGGAGATTATTAGTATTATTATTGATATTATGTGTAAAAATAGTAAATCATATCATTCATGTATAGCCATATTAAGCAAACTACTTCAATTTGAGAAGAAAAAAGAAATGGAAAGTATAATATCGTTAATCGAAAGAAAATGCTTAAAAATTCCTAATACAGATTATGTAAGTGTTTGGTTGCAGAGAATAACAATTGTAAGCAATCTAAAGAGAAAATTTAATTCTGTTTTATGCCAAAAAATTTATAGTAAAAGAGTAAAATTATGGAATTCTGAATGGCTTAATTTTAAAATAGACGAGAGCAAAATAATAAAGGATGAAGAAATTAAAGGATTAACTCAAATCATACCAAGTGAAGAATTAAAGATTTTTGATGAATATATGTAATATGAAAAGATTAAGAATTTGACATTTACATAAAAACATGATAGTATAATATCATTAATTTAATTATCGAGTATCTAATAAAAAATACTCGTGAATATATAGCTTAATGGAACAATGCAGTATTTGCAATAGTTCGCGTTCAGCATTAAGCAAATAAACCAAATGATGAAGGTCAGCATTATTTGGAACCTAATAGTTTAGGAATGAAACAAAAGTTTATTCACCATTTTCAAATTCTGAAAGGAGCTTTTTTATGTCGGAAGAGAAAATCATGCTTCATATTATGGTCACTGGTACTGGCTACAGATTGCCAATTGGACCAATTTCTGAGGAGGAATGGAAACAGTGTACATATCATTACGACAAGAAAATGTTTGATATGAATGTTTCAAAGGATATGGATGAATTTCAACTCAAGGACTATATGCGTGCTAGAGGCTTTATTTCAAGTCAAAGTGAGGCATATAACAACAGTATGCTGTTTTTTGCTACTGGATTTGACAAAGAGTTCGTTGAGATTGCAGATTCGGACACGACAGATGGAAGAAGTTTGGCTGAATTGGGTGCAACTGAAGGATCACTTCTGGTTGTTATGGCAGCGCGTGAAAGAACTTATACTGACTGGAGCAATATGCGTTGCTTGTATGGTTGTCCCATGGCAAAATCTGTACAGGACGAAATTGTTGAAGCAGAAAGTTACAACACAGAGGATAGCATACGTACAGATACAACTATCTAACAAAGGAGGAAAATATGCCTAACACACTCAATATAGGTGGTAAGGTATATGGAGTGGGTGCAGAGAAATCTGCACCCATTTCTGTAAGAAACCCTTACACAATTGATTCAGATGGACACCGGCTTTGTAATCTTTTCTTGGAAGTAACGCAAAGATGCAATGCTTTCTGTGACCATTGTGGAAGCAGATGCGATTCTAAGAAGAGAGAAGAGTTATCAGCAGAAGATTTCAAAGCAGTATTAGATTTAGTGGCTAGAAAACTTGGTACAAAGGGCATTATGCTGAATGTTACAGGTGGAGAGCCATTAATGAGAAAAGACTTATTTGAAATTGTAGAGCATGCAGCAAATATTGGTTTTTCCTGGGGCTTGGTTACTAATGGAATGTTGATTACAGATGACATTATTGAAAAGCTCAAGGAAACCAATATGAAAACAATCACGATAAGTCTTGATGGCATGAAGGAAACTCATGAACATTTTAGGCATGTTGAAGGCTGCTTTGACAGAATAATAGAAGCTATTCAGAAGCTGAAAGAAGCAAATTTTGTAGAACACATTCAGGTAACTTTCGTTGCAACGAAAAATAATCTTAAAGAACTTCCGGATTTGTACAGACTTCTTACAATGATTGGGATTGATTCACTTAGAGTAAGTAACATAGATCCTATTGGAAGAGCATGTGATAATGAAAACTTACTGCTTGAAAGAGAGGATTATGAATATCTCTTTGAATTTATCCAAAGACACAGCAATTCATCATTACCAGTAATTTGGAGTTGTACACATTATTTTGGCAACACAAATGATACGCCAGATCCAACAGGAAGAAAGTTTGCATGTTTTACTGGAATTCATACGGCTTCAATTTTGTATAATGGAGATATCTTTGGCTGTCCAAATATTCCAAGAAGACCAGAACTTATTCAGGGAAACATCTTGAAAGATGATTTTGTAGACGTTTGGGAGAATAAGTTTCAAATTTACAGAAATCCTGAAAGGACAAAAGGAAAAGAATGTGAAAATTGCAAGAACTGGAGATTCTGCAGAGGAGACTCATTCCACAACTTTGATTTTGACAAAATGGAGCCCCAATATTGCTTTAAGAGAATGTTTGAGGCAAAGTCCTCTGTAAAAGATGAAGAGAGAATGGTTCCAACAGAAAAAGCTTTAATTGAAAAGATAAGAGAGAAGCAAGAATGCAGTTTAAAGTTTGAAGTAATTCCTAAAGCAGGATTTTCTACAACAGTTATTTTCACTCCAAAAGCTGTTTGTGAACTCAAAAATATCTTCCACTATGGAGAATGTCATCCTACAAATCTCTACGAGCAACAAGTAGCTCTTATTGGAAATAAAATCGGTAATTTTTACATTGTAAAATTTGTTGTGCCAGCGGTGTTGATTAACAGAGCAAGCAATATGGCAGCAACAAACGATTTTTGTTTCAACTTGGCACTTGATGAAGTAGATATTATAAACGAAAACATTACAAAATCGGATTTGATTTATCAAGATGATTTTGGAAAGGTTTGCTTGCTCGGGTTAGCACATTCTCATCCAAAAGGAACGGATTTCAGATTCAGCATGAATGATACGAAGAATCACAAAGAATACTGTGACAAAATGAAATCATTTATTACTGTTTTGGTAAATCCTCAGGAGGAGCTTTTAGTTTGTTTTGAAGGCAAGGATTGCATTCAGGCAAAACTTATTTTGTTACATTAAAAAACTTTCTGCTGACCCAAAACAAACCCTCACTATTAGTTATTATTAATAGTGAGGGTTCTTTTAATATATTAAAAGCTATTACTTTCAAATTTTTATAAAGGGTTTGGGATGTAATCCCAAAAGACAGAATTTTCAAAACACATTTATGCGTGTGGACAAATTCATTGCTTGCTACTGCAAAAAAATAATAAATATTAAGTGGCAAAAATTAATTTTTAACACTATAATTTAATATTTAAAGGTACATTAAAAGATAAAAAAATGATTTTTTAGGTACATTTTTAATTACTTTTTTCTTTCTCTTTAATACGAATAGCACCAACAATTCTATTATTCTTTTTGATTGGAAAAGTTTTATTATCAGTTACTAATTCAACCAATTTAAAAAGTTTTTCGCCGTTTTCATTTGTTTTATCAGTAGTAATAAACTTCTTTTTATAGCCATTTTCAGGTACATTATCTAAGTTATAAAGTTCATAATATGAAACCTCATAATAATCATTTAGTCTATCTAAATACTCCTTTAAATCTTTTTTATCCATCAATAAAGTTGCAGGAACAGAACCATTATTGTTCTCGGTTGGTACCATAACATCAAACATTCCGTTCTCCATAAGTTTGTATATTTGTTCTAAAAAGTTACTTCTTAAGTTTATATTTTTTATATCAAAATGTTCTTTTCCAACTCTTTCAAGTGTCATATTTTCAATAAATTTAGAAATAAATTCTTGCTTTTCTTCCTTTGTTTTAGCATTCCATTCTTCCATTAAAATGTCTGTTAATCTGTTTGAACATACTAATCTTTCCTTTGCAACATCTCTATCAGCCATTAGTTTTTGAGGAGAGAAGGATTGTTTATTAAAGTCAATTGATTCAATTCTTTTCTGTTCTAACAGATTTAACTTGTTTTCTATTGCCTTATAATCTTCAGAAAAGTCTTCAACTTCAACAATACCCTTTAAATATGCATCTTTAATTCTATTCTTTTGAGCCTTTAAACTTGATATTTCTTTATCTAGTTTAGAAGTATCTTTTACTTTTTTATCAGCTAAAACAGGGAAGAAATACTTTTTAACGGTCATATCATATTCAACTAAGTTCATAATAAAAGGCATTAAATCTTTCTCAATTAAGTCTTCTCTAAAGTACAAACCATCTTCTTCACAATGATAATACATGTACTTTTTCTTTGCACCACCAGTACCTTTACAAGTCATTATTTTGCTACATTTAGGGCATATAAGTTTCTGCATAAAGATGTAAACTCTATCCCTACAAAAAGCTTTTTGATTAATTTCTTTTTGTCTTTGGGCTTCATCAAACATTGCTCTTGGGATGATAGGTTCAACAACATTTGCGTATATAACAGGTTCAATTCCTTGGTCTTTGGCAACTCTTTTAAACCTTTCAAAATCTCCCATATAGATTTTGTTATTAATTATCTTTTCAACCTTTGAATCGTTCCATTTTTTAGGTGATAAGACTTTATCTTCGTTTAAAATATTAGCTATTGTTTGGTAACTTTTGCCTTCAATATACATGTTAAATATGCGTATTATAATATCTTTTGTTGTTTCATCTATAATCATTTTTTTGGTATTATCTCGTGTATAACCAAGTGGGCAGGTACCTGGAATATGTCCAGATTTAATAGCTCCAGTTAATCCAAATTTAGTTCTTTCTGATACTATTTCAATTTCTAATTGAGATAATACGGTCAGCATTCTCACAAAAAATCTACCATTTGCAGTAGATGTATTAACATCATCTCTATCACATACTAGGTAGCAATGATGTTCTTCAAGTTCAGATATAAGTATTTCTAAATCTCTTACAGAACGAGTTACTCTGTCTAGCTTATATGCTACAATATAATTAATTTTGCCACTTCTCATATCATCTAACATCTGCTGAAAAGCAGGTCTATGTTTCATATCTTTTGCTGATATACCAGCATCTTTATAAACTTTATATATTGTGTAATCTTTATATTTACACAATTGTTCCAACTTTTCTTGCTGTTCACCTAAGCTAAATCCGCTCTCTAGCTTGGTCTTCTGTACTAACACGAATATAAATTCCAGCCATTTTTTTATCTTCCATAATACAAATTTCTCCTTCTAAAATTAAGTGTTTTATAAAATAATCCTCATTTGTTTTTATTACATCAAAATAGGCGTCAGATTAGCCCATTTTCAGCTAAACTGACACCTAATATATTCGTTATTGTCTAAAAATGAAAATCATAAATAAAACGGTTTGACATCAGCTAACTGAAATATAATCACTTAATCTGGAAATTGGAATTTTTTGAGCTAGATTACCAACATAGAAGTAGCTTACATCATTAAAGAAAAGATACAACTTGTCCTTAATAATAACTCTATGAGGCTCTATATACGCTAAATTCGTACGCTCAACAATTCGAAGATTTCCTTCCATTATCTTTGGTTTAGTATTATTGAAACTGCAAGCCCAAGTTATTTTGGATTTTAATTCTTCTGTCATTATGATTTTTTTCTTAATTATGTGCATCATACCACAAAAACCTCCTAAATTCAATGTTTTTAGGCCTTTTGTATGATAAAATGTTTCCTAATAGAGAAAATTACGCATACAAAAAAGACCAATTCTTACGAATTGATCTTTCGATTTTTGTGTTCGTCAATTTTCTAATCTCAAAACTCGCTGGTTTCAAGTGATTCAAAAAGTTCGACGAAAACTTCCTATGGTGCCTGGGGTGGGACTCGAACCCACATGGTTTCCCGCTGGATTTTGAATCCAGTGCGTCTGCCAGTTCCGCCACTCAGGCAAATCAACTACCCAATTATCTTAACACACTTTAAAATTTTTGTCTACGATAAAACATAAATTTTTAAAAAAAATTTCAAAAACTAAAAATTAATATTACATAAAACCGAAAAATGTGTTATAATAAATATAGGTAGTGTGTAGTCTTTTGGCGTAAATCCAGCTAAAAGAGTGCATGCTTTATTAGAATCATAAATGTTAATTAAAAAGAAAAGGGGTGTTTAAAATGATAAATAAACCAAGTACAGAAGAATTGTTATCGAAATCAATTAATAGATATGATTTGGTAAGTGCAATTTCAAAAAGGGCAAGGGAGTTGCAAGACGGAAAAGAGGCATTAGTAGAAACAGAAGAACCATCAAAAGTTACGGTGGCATCACTAGAACTAAAAGAAGGAAAAATACATATACAAAGAGCAGAGAAATAAATCTCTGCTCTTTTCATATGAGAAAAGTATAAATAACCGATATACGATATACATAACAAGTTGACACCACAGGAATTATTTCGAAATTATGTAAAAACACGCTAATTATCATTGACTAATTATTTTCAAAAATGTATAATACAATAGATACTAAGGGAGGTCGAACAAAATGAGAAAATATTTTGGAACAGATGGAATCAGAAGAATAGCAAATACAGAGCTTTCTCCTGAGTTAGTTTATAAAGTTGCAAAAGCAGGTGCATATGTATTATCAAAGCATACAGATCATACACCTATAATTTTAATAGGAAGAGATACACGTATATCAGGAACACTTATAGAGAGTGCTATGACAGCAGGTTTCTTAAGCTATGGAGCAAATGTTAAAATACTAGATGTAATGCCAACACCAGCTGTAGCATATTTAACAAGAAGATTTAAAGCAGATGCAAGTGTTGTAATTTCAGCATCACACAATACATTTGAATTTAATGGAGTAAAATACTTCAGTAATAAAGGAATGAAAATTCCAGATGAATTAGAAGAAGAAATTGAAGAAGTAATGGATTCAGGTAAAATAGATGAATTAACAGCAGTTAATGAAAAAATAGGAGTATCTGAAATCAGAACAGATTTATTAGATGAGTATGTATACTTCTTCAGAAAGAATTTCGAAGAAGAATTAGAACAATTCGATAAAGAAAACTTTGTTGTGGCAGTAGATACAGCAAATGGTGCTACATCTGTTGTTGCCGATAAAATATTTAAAGTATTAGGAATTAAGCACAAAATTATAAATGATACACCAAATGGAGTTAATATAAATGATAAATGTGGTTCAACACACTTAGAAGGATTAAAGAAATTTGTTGTAGAAAACAAATGTAGCTTAGGAATAGCATATGACGGTGACGGAGATAGATGTTTAGCTGTAGATGAAAACGGAAATGAAATAGATGGAGATAAAATATTAGCAATTCTATCAAATTCATTCAAACAAAAGGGTATTCTAAAAAATGATACAGTTGTAGCAACAGTAATGAGTAATTTAGGACTAAACAAATTTGCGGAAGCAAATAACATTGGCCTTGTTCAAACAAAAGTCGGGGATAGATACGTATTAGAAGAAATGTTAAAAAACGGATACAATCTTGGCGGAGAACAATCTGGACACGTAATATGTTTAGATTATAACCCTACAGGAGACGGAATTTTAACATCAATATTATTAATAAGAGCAATGCTTGAACAAAATAAAACAGCATCAGAAATTTCAAGCATTATGAAAGCATACCCTCAAGTACTTGTAAATGCAAGAATAAAAAATGACAAAAAAGATGAATACAAAAATGATCCAGAAATCAAAGCAGAAATTGAAAAATTAGAAGCAGAGTTTTCAGGAAATGGAAGAGTATTAATAAGAGCTTCAGGAACAGAACCTTTAATAAGGGTTATGATTGAAGGAGAAAATCAAGAATATATAAAAGAAAAAGCTACAAAGCTAGCTAAGCTAATCGAAGAAAAATTAGGTTAATTTTAAATTGGGGACGGTCCTTTTTTTCAAATTTTTAAAACAGGGGACACTCCTTTAAGATAAAAATATATATGGTACAAAATGTAGGACGGTTCTTAATTCGAAAATATAAAAAGAACCGTCCACAATTAAAAAGAAAGGGGAGCATAACAATGGATAAAAAGTTTTATATAACAACACCAATCTACTATCCAAGTGGAAAATTTCATATTGGTACAGCATATTGCGAAGTTTTAACAGATGCAATAAAAAGATACAAACAAGCAAGAGGATATGATTCATTCATGCTAACTGGTTTGGACGAGCATGGTCAAAAAATTCAAACGGTTGCTGAAAAGAGAGGATTAACTCCACAAGAGCATGTTGATGAAATGGCTGATGCAGCAAAGAAATTGTGGGAGCTAATGGATATTGGTTATAATAAATTCATAAGAACAACAGACGACTATCACTGCAAGGCAGTTCAAGAAATTGTAAAAAGATTTATTGATAATGGAGATATCTATAAAGGAAAATATGAAGGTTGGTACTGTATGCCATGCGAGAATTATTTCACGGAAACACAATTAGTTGATGGAAAATGCCCAGACTGTGGTCGTGAAGTAAAGAAAATGAGTGAAGATGCATATTTCTTTAATATGAAGAAATATGAGCAATGGATAAAAGATTTTTATGCTGAACATCCAGATTTTATAGTTCCTGAGTCAAGAAAAACAGAGATATTTAAGAATTTTATAGAACCAGGACTAGAAGATTTGTGCATAAGTCGTAACACTTTCGATTGGGGAATTCCAATGCCAAATGACCCAGAACACGTTTTATATGTGTGGCTTGATGCGTTAACAAACTATATCACAGCTTTAGGTTATGCAAGTGATGACGATACTTTATTTAATAAATATTGGCCTGCTGATTTGCATGTAGTTGGAAAAGAAATTATAAGATTCCATGGAATATATTGGCCTATATTTTTACATGCACTTGGTTTAGAATTACCAAAACAAATATATGCTCATAGCTGGGTTGTAATGAAAGATGGGAAAATGTCAAAATCTGTTGGAAATGTTGTATATCCAGAAGTTTTAATTGATAGATATGGTCTAGATGCAACAAAATATTACTTACTAAGATTGATGAGTTTTGCACAAGATTCAATGTTTACTCCAGAAGACTTTGTAGATAGATTTAATTATGATTTAGCAAATGACCTAGGAAATTTACTAAGTAGAACAATTGGAATGATAAATAAGTATTTTGATGGGGTTATTCCTACAAACATTAAAGTTAGAACTGATTTTGATGATTCACTTGAAGAAACTATAAAGACACAAATAACAAAGATAGAAGAAGCTATGGATACATACCATGTAAGCAATGCTCTAGTTGAATTGTGGGCAATTATTTCAAGAGCAAACAAATACGTTGACGAAACAGAACCATGGAAACTATCTAAATCAGAATTAGAAGAAGATAAAGAAAAACTAAAATCTGTAATGTTCCATTTAGCTGAAACATTAAGAAAAATTGCAATTCTTTTAACTCCTTTTATGCCAGGTAAGTCAGATGAAATTTTAAAACAATTAAATATTGATTCTGCAAACAAAAACTGGGATTTAGCATATTCAGATAACGAAATTCAAGAAAATACAAAGGTAATTGAAAAAGGAGAACCTTTATTTGCAAGACTTGATAGAGATGAAGAAATTGAATATATTAGATCATGCATGAAATAAAGAGTAAAATTTTTAAAGGTTTTTAAAAAATAAAAGAAAGGAAATACAGATGAAAGAAGAGTTTATTGAATTATTAAGAGGTACAAAAAGAGAAGGAATAGAAGATCTTATTAGATTTATAGACGAAAAAACGGATTTTTATACAGCACCTGCAAGTACTAGGTTTCATGGAAGCTATGAAGGTGGACTTTTAGAACACAGCATGAAAGTGTATGAAATCTTAAAACATAAAGCAAAGAATAATGTAATGAATATGGAATGGCAAGATGACACACTAATAATTTCAGCATTATTACACGATATTTGTAAAGTTAATTTTTATAAAGTAGATTATAGAAATGCAAAAAATGAAAGAGGAGAATGGGAAAAAGTTCCCTACTATACAATTGATGATACAATTCCTTTTGGACATGGAGAAAAATCTGTTATGATGCTTACAGAGTATATAAAACTAACACCAGAAGAAAAATATGCAATTCGTTGGCACATGGGATTCACAGAACCAAAAGAACAGTATAATACAATAGGGGCAGCTTTTAAAAGATATCCATTAGCATTGCTATTGCACGAAGCTGATTTGGAATCAACATATTTTTATGATGTGTAAAAAGAGAACAAAGATAAAGAGGTGCAAATGAAAAATGTTAAAACAGTCTAATAAAAAAGATATAGATATAATAATGAAAATATGGAAAGATAATAATATCAGATTCCAAAGTTTTATAGAAAGTCAATACTGGATAGATAGATATGTGCAAGAAAGAGATGAGTTTTTAAAAAGCAAAATATATATTTATACAGAAGAAAACGAAGTTCAAGCTTTTATAGTAATTGATTACAATGGAAATATACTTAATATTCAAGTAAAACCCGAAATACAAAGAGAAGGTATCGGAGAGATTTTAATACAAAAGGCGAAAAGTGATTATACAAATCTGCATACATATGTATTTGAAAGAAATAATAACGCTGTGCTATTTTTTAAGGCAATGGGATTTAGAAAAACTCTTGAAAAATTAGATGAAGAAACTCAAGAAAGAGTATACTCTATGGAATGGAAAAATGGAGATACTTCTAGTTCAACATTTATTTATTTTGATAATAGTATTTCAAAGGATTTAATTAGTGAATACGATAAAAAGAGTAACGTTCAATTTTACAACATTCATACATATACACATGACAACAATAATATTTTTAATATAAACATTTCTAACAGTTTAGAAAAGAAAAACGGCAATATCTATATTTCAGATTATATTGATGTTAGAAACAAATTGAACAGCATAATAAAAACTAAGGATACAGTAATATTTTTTGATTGTAATAATGACTATAGCTTTCTATATAATGTTATAAAAGATGTGTTAAAATTAAAAAACACTAATTTAAAGATTGTTATGCATAAACCATTTTCGGTTGAAGGTGGAAAAAAGACAAAGTTATACGAAGATGTGAAGAAAAATTTCGAAGATTATAATGTAGTAGATGTAGACTATGAAGCTATTGGTGAAAATCAAAATATTACATTTAAAGAGGCATTTGATAGAAGAGATGAAGAACTAATAAAAATGGTTTGTAAGTAATTACAAACCATTTTTATTACTATATTTGACTGTAATAATAAATAATGATATAATATACATAATATCCATTTTTGGATAATCGTTGTAAACCAATTACATTAAAAAGGAGGCTTAGTTATGATTACAACGAAAAAAGTGTTACTCACTACGAGCAACGAAGACATTATCAAGGAACTGGTCAAGTTTGAAGCAATAGAACAGATTAAATGTTCAGAGGAACGGCACAGCGTCTGGTCATTAAATAAAACTCCAGTGATGCTGACACCGAATGAGCAGGAACTTATCCATGTGCCTGAAGCAGTTGCGATTCCATTTAACAGTATACATGTGAATGCTTTCACTAAATGGTGCTATCATAACGGCTTCGAACCGGGTGAATATGCTACAGGCATAAAGATAGATACTCGTGTTGAGTCATGCGTTCTTTGCTCACTGGTTGGACACAAGGCTATTGCAGAGGATACAATGGTATATAACAATGAAACAACAGAAGCAGACATCATAGTCTATGAGTCTTCAAATTTTATTGTTGTACCTGAGCTTGGTTCAATAAAGCCTGGATATCTGATGATAGTTCCTAAGAAACATCAGTATCTTTCAATTGCTCAGATGCCAAAAATGTATCTGCCGGAGTATGAACAGGTTTGTGAAGATATCGAAACCATCTTAAAAGGTTCTTTTGGAACTGATAAAGATGTATCATTCTTCGAACATGGTTCTGGACCTTCAGGTTTTACTTCACATGCGAAATCTATTGTACATGCTCATGTGCATGTAATAATCGATTTTACCTTGAAACAGAAGTACCTTGATATGGTACAGATGAAACCATGTCCGGACCTGTCAGTTGCAGCAAACACGCATTATTTTGCCTATAAGGTGGGAGCACACGGAGAAAGACTGTGCAACTATAATGATGACGTATTTGTTCAAAGACAGTATCCTCGCCAGATAATGGCAATGGAGCTGGGACTTGCACCAAACCTGTACAATTGGAGGAAAACATCATTTTTAGAGAATATTCACACAACATTATACAGAATGTGGGAATATCTTTCTGAGAATGAATTGTCGTACAGAATTGCAGAACGCACTAGGAATTTTGTGGTTCCGTTCGGCAATCGTTTTACTGACAGTGCTCTATAATGTCTAAACAAAAAAGCCAATTCTCAAAATTGAGTATTGGCTTTTTTGTTGCCTTGTGGTAAAATATACACATAATAATTATCTGTAGCGAAAGGAGTATTTTTATGAAATTTATATATGCATGTGATATTCATGGAGATATCAATAAATATGAAGAACTATATAGGATTTTAAAAGAAAACAATATAAATACATTAGTGATTGGGCGGAGACTTATTACCAAAGAAAGCAGACTTAAGAGCCCCAATACAAAGAAGGTTTATAAAAGGGTATTTTAATGATTATATGGCCAGACTTAACCGTGAAAATATAAAATTTATTGGAATATTAGGAAATGACGATTTAGAAATAATAGAACCTGATTATTTAGAAATGATATCAAAATATGAAAACATCTATAATATTGATGGAAATAAATTAGATATAGAAGGAATAAGTTTTATAGGATTTTCAAAAGTGTTAGATACACCATTCTTTAGAAAAGATAGAATAGTAATAGAACAAGGGCAAGAAATGCCGAAACAATTAAAAGAAGTAGTATATGTGAATAAATGCCAAGAACCACTTACAGTTGATGAATGGATAGAGTTTAGAAAGCAAAATGTTCCTTATATGGAAAATGAGCTAGAAAAACTACCTAAGCCAACAGAAGGATACAAAGGTATTTATATCTTCCATGATCCACCTTATGGTATAGGTCTTGATAATTGTAAAGATGGAGATAAAGTTGGTTCGAAGGCTATGACTCAATTTATAAAAAATAGTAATAGTTATATGACATTTCATGGACATATTCATGAATCTCCAAAGATAAGTGGGAACTGGTACGGAAAGATAGGTAATACAATAAGCATTCAACCTGGACAGAGCGAATATAGAGAACCTGAGTTACGTTATGTTATAGTTGATACTGATGAAGATTATTATGAGCTAAAAACAATTAATATAGAGCAAAAAGATCTTTTACATGGTTTCTTTGAATAAAATTAAACAGTATAGTAGATTTACAATAAAAAAACTCACTGTTATATTGCACGTGTTTACACACGTACATGCAGTGAGTTTTTCGTTCTAATTTTCCAGCTTTATACAAATCATATCATCATATATCATGGGGTGATCGGAATTGTATATAAACAAACGGTTACTTGCTGGATTATTCTCAAGACTATATAAAAGAACTAGTCAGTTTTCGAACGAAGAGGTATAACCATTTGGTAGCTAAATTATACCATTTTTGCCGATATATGTCAACCAGAAACATACGGGAGATGATTAAAATAAAAAAATATAAAAAAACAATAGACATTTTTTTATTTTATATATATAATGTAGTTATGAAAAGTCGAAAGGTGGTGAAAATATGAAAAAAACATTAAAAAGTGTATTATTACTTATTGTAATGGCAATAATGGTTTTTGCTTTAACAGGGTGTGGAAGTAAGGTCGTAGGAACAAAAGAAGAAAGCGATTCTTTAATTGGTAAATACTCAGAAAAAGTTGAAGTAAAATTCAAAAACAATAAAGCTAGCAAAGTAACAGAGACTATGACATTCGAAAATGCTGATAAAGCAAAAGCAATGGAATCTGCTATGTCATTATTCTCATCAGATAGTGATGTTAAAATCAAAAGAAGTGGTAAGAAAATAAAAATGACTGCAGATGCTGAAAAATTCTTCGGAAAAGCTGATTTATCAAAAGATGACGTAAAAACAGCATTAAAAGATATGGGATACGAAGTAAAATAGTCATACTAAAAAACATGCTAAAATAAAGGCATGTTTTTTTGTTTTATATAAATAAATAACCTAGACTTTTCATGAATTTATAGTTATAATATAAGCATCAGAAAACAGAAGGAGTATTTAAAATATGAAAAAAAATAGAAAAAAACATTTGATAATAATACTTGTTATTTTAATAGTATTATTGTGTATTGATTTATGTTTCTTTTCAAAGAGTTTAATTCAACACAACAATTCCAACAATGCACAAACAGAGGTAGCACAAGAGGAAAAAAGTGATCAACTAAATGTAGATTTGGAGAACACCACCGACATAGAAAGCAATGAAAATATTGAAGAAACCGAATTAGATTCAAATAACGAAACAAGTACAGACACAAATCAAAAAAGTTCAAATAACAATGAATTATTTGGCCAATATTATGATAAAGCAGATGAATTACTTAAGACAATGACGCTCGAAGAAAAGGTTGGACAAATGTTTTTAGCAAGATATCCAGGAACTGCATCGGCATTAAATGAAATAAAAACACAACATCCAGGAGGTTATATATTATTTGCAAAGGACTTTTCGGAAAAAAACAAAAATACCATGACTTCAGAGTTATCAAAACTTCAATCCAATAGCAATGTTCCTCTTTTTTTAGCCGTTGACGAAGAAGGAGGAACGGTAGTTAGAGTAAGTAGTTATACAGCATTTAGAAATAGTAAATTTAAATCTCCTCAGGATTTATATAAGGTAGGAGGACTTCAATCAATTTTAGAAGATTCAACCGAAAAATCAAACTTATTGAAAAGTATAGGATTAAATATGAACCTCGCTCCAGTTGTTGATATTCCAACAAATTCATCATCATTTATTTATGCAAGATCATTTGGCAAAGGTGCTCAAGAAACAGCAGAGTTAACAGAAAGTTTAATTAAAAGAATGAATGAAGATAATATGATTTCGTCTATGAAACATTTTCCAGGTTACGGAGATAATGTAGACACACACACTGGAGTAGCAGTAGATAAAAGAGATTATACAACTTTCCAAAACTCAGATTTTCTTCCATTTAAAGGTGGAATAAAAGCAGATGCACCAACTATAATGGTTAATCACAACATTGTAAACAGCATGGATAAAACAAAACCAGCTTCTTTATCAGAAAATGTACACAAAATTTTAAGAGAAGAATTAAACTTTTCTGGATTAATAATAACAGATGACTTGGCGATGCAAGCAGTAAGAAAGTATGTTACAAATGGAGAAGCAGCGGTTCAAGCTGTTATAGCTGGAAATGATATGATAATCTCATCTGATTTTAAAACTCAGAAGCAACAAGTAATAAAAGCAGTTCAAGATGGACGAATTTCAGAAGATACTATAGATACAGCTGTAAGGAGAATATTAGCTTGTAAATATGCATATGGAATTATTAAATAAGGAGGAAAAAATGAAAAACAAGAAAAACATAGTAATATTTGGTATAGTAGGAATAATAATTCTAGCTCTTTTGATAGCAATTATAGTTATGTGGAGCAAGAAAAAAGATAATTCAAAATCGTTAAATACACCGGATGGGGTTATCTCAACATATATGGATTTAATTAAAAATAAAAACTATGATGAAGCGTATACTTTGTTATCTAAAGAGAGTCAAAATAATATTACAAAAGAAGACTATATTGCAATATATGACAAAGTATATAATAACATAGGAGTTTCTTCTGTTGAGATTAATAACATAACTGTAGAAAAGATAGATAAAAATAAATCTAAAGTTTCTTATTCTCAAAAATTAAACTCTAATTACGGTGATATCAATTTCAATAACACAATTGAACTACAAAAACAAGATGATAATAAATTCTATGTGGTATGGAATTATGGCGCAATATATCCTAATTTACAAGAAAATGATAAAATAGATATTTCAAGGGATTATGCAAAAAGAGGAAGCTTAATTGATAGAAATGGAAAGTTATTAGCAGGTGGAGGATATATAGCATCTGTAGGACTTGTTCCTGGTTGGATGAATGAAGAAACCAAAGCAGAAGATATTTCTAAAGTATCAAATTTACTTGGAATTACTTCTGAAAATATAAATAAGAAAATGAGTGCTTCATATGTGAAGGATGACACATTTGTTGAATTAGCAACAATATCAAAGGAAAAGCAATCTACCATTGTAAGTTTAAAAGAGATAGAAGGGGTAAAAATAAAAGATATTGCCTCAAGAGTATATCCTTTCAGTGAAAAAGCTGCGCATATTACAGGGTATGTTCAAAAAGCAAACGCAAAAGATTTGGAAGGAAACAACCTTTTAGACGAAAACAGCCTTGTTGGAAGAAGTGGTTTGGAATATGTATATGATTCAAGGCTTCGTGGTAAAGATGGAGTTGAAATCACTCTAACAAATGAAAATGGAGAAAAAAAGCAAACCATATTAAAAACTGAAAAAGAAGATGGTGAGAATATCAAGCTAACGATAGATTCAGACATACAAGAAAAAGTATATTCAACTTATTCAAAAGACAACAGTGCAACTGTAGTTATGAATCCAAAAACAGGTGAGGTACTTGCATTAGTAAGTACACCATCTTATGATCCAAACAAATTTGTAATTGGGATGACATCACAAGAGTGGAATGATTTAAACAACAATACAAACAATCCGCAGATAGTAAGATTTACAAAGAGTTATGCACCAGGATCTTCTTTTAAGCCAATTACAGGTGCAATAGCATTACAAACAGGTACAATTTCAGCAGACACAGAATTTGAAGCAAGTGGTAAAAGCTGGCAAAAGGATAACTCATGGGGTACATATTCTATAACAACATTAAAGACATATAACGGTCCTGCAAATTTATTGAATGCATTGATTAACTCAGACAACATATTTTTTGCAAAAACTGCAATAAAAATTGGTACAGAAAAAATGGAAGAACACTTAAAAAACATTGGTTTTGAAAACAATATTGGATTTGAAATGAATCTTACGAAATCTCAGATTTCTAACGAAGGCAAATTTATAAGTGAAATTCAATTGGCAGATAGCGGATATGGTCAAGGTCAAATACAACTAAACCCTATACATTTTGCATCAATTTATTCTGCATTTGTAAATGACGGAAATATGGTTATGCCATATATAGAGTATAAAAAGGAAAATCAAACAAAATTTTATAAGGAAAATGCTTTTTCAAAGGAAGTTGCAAATACAATAAAGAATGATTTAATACAAACAATTGAAGATCCAGAAGGTACAGCTCATTTAGGTAAAATTGAAGGACTAACACTTGCGGGAAAAACTGGTACTGCTGAAACAAAATCTGCAAAGGGTGAAGAAGCAAAGGAGTATGGATGGTTTAACTGTTTTGTTGCAGATGAAAATAGTGAGAATCAATTGCTAGTTGTTAGTATGGTTGAAAACGTTGAAAACAAAGGCGGTAGTTCTTATGTTGTTAATAAAGTAAAAAGCATTTTTCAAGGAATATTAGAGTATTGACATAACGTGATATAATATAGAAAAACAAACAGGGAGGAATAAAAAATGGAAAACAAAATTACACCAATTACCTTACTAACAGGATATTTGGGCGCCGGAAAAACAACATTAATGAATCATGTATTAACAAATCAAGAAGGATATAAAGTTGCTGTTATTGTAAACGACATAGGAGAAGTCAACATAGATGCTAAATTAATAGCAGATGGTGGATTTATACAAGAAAAGGATGATGGAAAGGTTGTTCCACTATCAAATGGATGTATATGTTGTACTTTAAAAGAGGACCTAATGCAACAGATAGTAGATATTTTAAAAACAAGACAATTTGATTACATAATGATAGAAGCAAGCGGAATTTGTGAACCTTTACCAATTGCTCAAACAATTACAGTGCTTGCAAATTCACTAGAACAATATGGATTACCAAAGATGTGTAGATTAGATAACGTTGTAACAGTTGTTGATAGTATGCGTTTAGCTACAGAATTTGGTTGCGGAGAAGATCTAGTTAAAGACGATATAGATGAAGAAGATATTGAAAATCTTATAATCGAACAAATAGAATTCTGTAACGTAATTGTTTTAAATAAAGTAGATGATGTTACAGAAGAACAACTAAACACAGTTAAAGCAGTTATAAAAAAATTACAACCAAATGCTAAAATAATTGAAACAAATTATGCAAAGGTTGATGTAAAAGAAATAATGGATACAAATAATTTTGATTTCGAGAAAATAACAAGCTCTGCTGGCTGGATTCAAGAGTTAGAAAGTGATGATAATGAAGAAGGGCATGAACACGATGAAGAACATGAACATGAAGAAGGGCATGAACACCACGAAGAACATGAACATCATAATGAGGAGCATGAAGAACATCATAGCCACCATGAACATCATCATCATGAACATCACCACGATGAAGGAGAGGCAGAAGAATACGGAATTTCAACATTTGTATATGCATCAAGAAAACCTTTTGACGTAGCCAAATTTGAAAAATACATAAATGAATCATTCCCTAAATCAGTTATAAGATGTAAAGGATTAGTGTGGTTCAAATCAGATTATGATATGTCATATTTATTTGAACAAGCCGGAAAACAATTTAAACTTTCCGAAACAGGATACTGGCTAGCTTCAGCACCAAAAGAAGACTTAGAAGAAATAGTGAAAAATGAACCAGATGCGCTAAAGGACTGGGATGATGAAGTTGGAGATAGAATGATAAAACTTGTGTTTATTGGTAGAAATATGGATAAAGAGCAAATTATAAACGATTTAGATAATTTGAAATAAAATATTAAAGGAGATGTGTATATGAATTGTCCAAAATGTGGTAATGAATTAAAGAAAGGTGTAAAGTTTTGCGCAAAATGTGGTTGCAATGTAGAAGAATATATTAAAGAGCAAAAACAACAAAAAAAGGAAATAAGATCTAACAAAACATATAAAGTAAAAAAGATTATACTTCTTATTTTGATTTTAATATTGGCGTTTACAGTATCTTTGTTGATAGGAATTAATGTATTAGGCAAGAAATCACACGAACCTAAAGAAGATTACAACGTAGAGGAAAATAATGTTGAGGAAGCATCTTCTCAAGAACATCAAGTTCAGGGATTGCCTGAAATAGAGTTTAAACTAACAGAAGAGAACAAAAATATAGACGTTGACAAAGATGGATTAACCAATGAAGAAGAAGTAAAATATGGAACTAACGTAATGTCTTCAGATACAGATGGAGATGGATTGTCAGATTATGACGAAGTAAAAAGACATGAATCAGATCCAACAAAATACTCTACATCAGAGGATAACATTTCAGATTACATTAAAGTTGAGAGAAAATTGGACATAAAAAAGAAATATAAAGATTCAGAAGTAAAACCTGAAGAAGTAAAATATAGTTACAGCATAGTATTAAAACCAGATGATCTTGAGTCACAATATTATGGTGGATTAGAAGAATTTAACAATGATGATACTGTAAAATCAACTAAGAAAGTGTTTAATATGTTGGATTTTAAAGGAAAAGTTGAATATGACACTGGTAATAAAGATTCTATTCTTCTTGTAAGAAGGGGTAAAACATACTACGAATTCTCAAATTACAAAAATAATGATGGAAAATTAACAATTGATATTTCAGAAGACGATAACAACATAGATTTTGTAATAACAACTAAAGAGAATTTCGAAAATTACAAGAAAGGAGAATAATATGAAGAAACATATAAACAAAATAATTTTAATATTATTAGTACTTAATGCAGTTATAATATATTTTGCTATAGTAAGAACAAGTAACAAAGTTCAAAAAATTGAATTATCTGAAGATAATATAATAAACAAAGTAACAATAGACTATTCTGTTCAAGGAAATCCTTTATCAAAAATAGAAGTGAAAGACATAAGTAATACTGATTCTATGATAAACTCTTGCGCAGGAAGCTTAGGACAAAGTTTTGATATATCAGGAAATTTTTATAATTTTCAATTAAAACAAGCAAAAGTTTCAATGGAATACGATGAGAAAAAACTTAAAGATGTTCCAGAAGAAAACATTGGAATTTTATGGTATGACAAAGAAAATAAAAAAATGGTTATAGTTGATACAGATGTCGATACTGAAAACAATACAATATCATTTAATACAGAACATTTTAGCGAATATATTCTTGTTGACTTAACTACATGGAAAGAAGCATGGAATAAAAGAGTTGTAAAAGTAAGAAATGAAAATAGTAGTTTTAATATAGCTTTTGTTATAGATGACTCTGGAAGTATGACATCAAATGATCCTGAAAAACTAAGACTTGAGGCTACTAAAGAATTTATAAACATATTGGAAAAAAAGGATGGCTTTTCAGTTGTTAAATTCGAAAGCTCTGCAAAAGTAGTACAAGAATTAACAAATAATAAAGATGTAGTTGAATCTTTAGATAGTACGTTTAAAAGTAGTGGTGGAACAAATATCTGCAGTGGTGTAGAAGAAGGAATTAAATCATTAGAAAGTGATAATGAGAAATCTAAAGTAATTGTTTTATTAACTGATGGTGAAGATAGTGGTTTAAAAAGTAAAAGAGAAGAACTTATAAAAAAAGCATTAGATAATGATATTGTAATATTTACTATTTTCCTAAATACAGGTTCAAATACAAATAAAGGAAAAACAGAAGACATTGAAAGACTGGCAAGAGGAACTGGTGGAGAATTTTATACTATAAATTCAAGTGAATTGGTAAATATATTCCAGCAAATTAGTAAAGTTTCTGTTGGTGTTGATGGTAAAACTGATACAGATAAAGATGGTATTCCAGATGAAATTGAATTAGGTGGAATGAAAGATCAATGTGCTCAAATAATATATACAAATCCATATGAGGAAGACACAGATGGGGATGGCATTTCAGATAAGGATGAAATAGGGGAACAAGTTGAAGAAAATGGCGTACAACATTATGAAATGAAGTCAGACCCAAGTATAAAAAAGGGCAAAATTAAAAACCGTGGAGAACAAGGTCCTAGTGCTAATGCTGATCCATCTAATGTGTGGGACTCTGGATTTAAATTAAATAAAAATGCATTTAGATTTAACAATTACCAAGTAAACAAAAACGGTGGAGTATGCTATGGTATTTCATATGTAACAGAAAATGCTTTTAACAAAAACAATATTATACAAAGAAGTGAAAAAGAGAGAATAAGTGGTTATAGTCAATCAGTTGAGGGCTTTGATGTTACTGATGATAAATTGGATATAATATTTGATAGTGATAAAGCGTTACCATATTTCTATTACCCACATACAGATGAAATAAATAATTCAGGAAATATAGAACTTGAAAAACTAAATTCAGATGATGCCGATATGAAATTAACAAAATGTTTCTTCTATCACTGGATAAATAATAACAATAGATTTGAAGACTTTTTTAAATGTGATAATCTAAATGAAAAAGGAAAAGAAGAAAATGTTATAGATGAAGATAACGCAATAACTGAAACAACTATTAATAATCTAAAACTACTTTTTCAAAATAAAAAAATAGTATCAGTACTTTTTTATAGTAAGAGCTACAAACATGCAATAAATGCGTATGCGCTTGAAAAAATGAGTGAGACAGAATATCGTTTATATTTGTATGATAACAATTATAGATATCTTGATGGTAACAATAGATACTTAACATTAAAAAAGGTTGCAGGAACGAACAGATATACAGCATCTTATTACGATGGAATATTGAGATTATTTACTTCAAAGAAAGAGAATAATAAAGAAAATAATTTTATAGCTATAGAATATAATGGCGATTTCATTAATTACAGTAATAAACCAATAGCTATATCACATTAAAATAACTCCAATCATATTATAAAACAATATGATTGGAGGTTTTTTATGGATTATGAAATTATGATGAATGGAAATGTAAAATTACGGACAACAAGCTCCAGACTTTGAAGCAGAAACAACAAAAGGAAATGTTAAACTATCAGATTATAAAGGCAAATGGCTTGTTTTGTTTTCACATCCTGGAGATTTTAACTATTTAAGTGTTAAGGAATTTATTGAATTTTCAAGGGCATATACATATTTTAAACAATTAAATGTTTGTTTGTTACGGTTTAAGTGTAGATTCAAAAGAATCACATTTAGCATGGTTGCATGAAATATATAACAAGACAGGTATTAGTATTCCGTTTCCAATAATTGCCGATAGAAGCGGTGAAATTGCAAGAAAATATGGAATGATTTCAAACAATATAAATCCTACTGCAACTGTTAGAAATGTATTTATAATAGACGATTTTGGAATTATAAGATTTATTATGGTTTATCCAATGAATATAATTAGAAATGTACCAGAATTACTAAGAATATTACAAGAGGTGCAAGAAACAAGGTGATAATTATATAGAGTAGAGACCGAAATGCTACTTATCATCGCATAAATATGAACATTTAGTCAAAAGATATGAAAAAATAGGAAAATGTGTTATAATTAATTAAAATATTATTATTTAATTTTAAAGAAAGGACAATATGGTTTACTAACGAAGAGAGACTATTAATTATAACCATATGATGAAATAAGAGATATGAATATAACGAAAAAAGAAACAGAAAAAAATAGAATTGAATATAAAAAAGATAAAATCACTCAAAAAGATTCAGCAAGAAAAAAGCAAATAAAAATACTAAAAATAATATTAGCAATACTTGCTGCAGGAATAATAATAGGAGCAATTATATACTTTATTCCGGTAATGAAAGGACTTACTACAACAGAAGGAAAAATAGCTTTTAAAAACAAAATACAAAGATCAGGCTTTTTAGGAATGCTTTCTTTATTCGGACTTCAACTAGCCCAAATGTTTTTATTTATACTTCCAGGAGAGCCAATTGAAATAGTAGCAGGAATGTGCTATGGAGGATTCTGGGGAACAGTGTTTATTATGGCCACATCAGCAATTATATCAACAGGAATCTTTTTTATTGTAAGAAAATTAGGAAGAAAATTTGTATATGAATTTAGCGACGAAAATAAAGTAAAAAAGATTGAAAATAGTAAATTGTTTCAAGACCCTAAAAGAGTTGAAATAATAATGTTTATACTATTTTTGATTCCAGGTACTCCAAAAGATTTACTTGTATATATAGCTGGATTATTACCAATTAAACCTGGAAGATTTATATTAATTTCGACCTTTGCTAAAGTACCGTCTATAGTTTCTTCAACATATGCAGGCGCTAAAATATTAGAAGGGAACTGGAAAATGGGACTAATTGTATATGGTTCAATAATTGCCATAGTTTTAACGTTTATTGCTATAATGAGCAGATTTGATAAAAACAAAGTTACTAAAGAGGCAATAAATACAATAAAATAAAAAAAGTCCTTGAAATTTCATACAAAAGTGCTATAATAGTAAATACATTATGTAAAAATAGAAGGGATAGTATGAGTGGTTGTAGAGGAAATAAAGTAAAAATATTAATAGTAGAAGATAATAAAAGTATTATAGAGAGCTTAGAATATCTGCTTGAAAAAGAAGGTTTTGAGGTAAATATAGTAAGTAGCAAAAAACAAGCACTTGAGTATATAAAAGCAGATAGTTTTGATTTGTTTTTGTTAGATGTAGAGTTACCTGATGGAACAGGTTTTGAAATTTGTAGATATATAAAGAATATATCAAACAAGCCTATAATATTTGTTTCAGCTAGAATTGAAGAGTCTAATATCGTATATGGATTAGATTTAGGAGCAGATGATTATATAACAAAGCCATTTGGAAATAATGAATTGGTGTCAAGAATTAGATCAGTATTAAGACGATATTCGCTTGAGGTAGGATATAAGCGTATATTAGTTTATGGTGATTTAAAAGTAGACATCGATAAAGCTAAAGTATACAAGAATCAAGAAGAATTGTTTCTAACCAAGCTTGAATATAAAATATTACTAATGTTTTTAAACAATGAAAACAAAATCATTACAAGAGACGAGTTGTTAGAAAAAATATGGGATATAGATGGAAACTATGTTAATGACAATACTTTATCAGTTTATATAAGAAGATTAAGAGATAAGATATCAGATAGAAAATCAAAGGATAAACAGCTAATACAAACCGTTAGAGGTATGGGATATATATTAAATAAAATAAGTGACTAAAATGTAATTATTTTAGTCACTTATTTGTCATATAAGCAAATTATAATAGGTTCTACCGTCGCTAAACTTTTAAGCGATTAATTTTATGCAATTTTATAGAATTCTTGCATATTTATAATTTATGAAAATAGAGAGGGAAAATTATATGACAAAGCACTTTAAAACTGAAAATGTAATAGTTAGAAAATTCAATATGAAGGATGTTGAGCAAGTACATTTAAATCTTCCAATAATAGAAAGCAATTCTTTGGAGGAAACTAAAATAATAGTAAAATCTGCAATTAATGAATACTATACCGATGAACCAACATGGGCTATAGAGGATAAGCAAAAGAAAAATTTAGTTGGAGTAATAAGAGTAACAAACTATTGTCCAAAAAATAAAATGTGCAATATAACGTGGATGATGTCTAATAAGTATTGGGATAATAATTTTATGAAAGATGCATTAACACAAATATTTAATTTTTTGTTCAGTAAAAAGGAAATCGAATTAATCGAATGTTCTTTTTATGAGCAAAATAAGAATGCTAGTGTAATATTAGATGGAATTGGAATGACTAAAGAAGCGGTTTTACGTGATAGAAGAATAAATGAGGTAACGCATGAAAAGGAAAATTTTGTAATATATTCTATAAATAAACAGGAATTTTTCCAATTTAAAAGGGAAAATTTAAATAATCATAAGTTTTATAATTATCTAAAAAGAAAAATATAATTTTTTACATAAAAAAATATCATCAGAAAATAATAATAACGAGACGTTTTGGAGCATTCTTATTTGTTAAAAAAAGAGACAAATAAGATCACACCAGAATGATAAAAAATGGAAAGGATGGTATTTATGGAAAAGAATCAAAAAATAAATTGTACAGTAGAAAGCTGTAAGTTCAATAATATAGAAAATGCAGAATGCTTGTTAAAACAGATTAAAGTTACACCTATGAATGACTGTAATACAAAGAAAGCAGATGAGTCAATGTGCAGTAGCTATCAATTTGAAAAATAAGCTATTAGACATCTTTGTTAGAGGAAAAGAATTCAATAACTTACTTTTTTATGTAAAATAGCGTAAAAGTATTGAAAAATAAGTCTATATTATATATAATATAAGTGATGTATTCAAGAATACATCACTTATTCTATTAGCCGACGAATAACGGCTGATAAATACGAAAGGAGGCCAACCGTATGGGAAGCCGGTATAAGTTTTCAGTAGACATTTCGGTTAAAAACCGGGCTGTCACAGGAAGCTGCATCATGGTAACTGCACATCGTGTGGAGGGAGACATCAAATTCTTGGTGGATTGCGGAATCTATCAGGGAGAAGAGGGCTATGAGGAGAAGAATTATGCAAAATTCGACTTTAAACCCGAAAATCTGGATTTCCTTCTTATCACACACGTACATGCAGACCACTCAGGCAGAGTTCCACTGTTATTCAAGAGAGGTTTTTATCAGAAGGCGTATTGCACAGAGGACACTTATAGTCTTCTTAAGTATGCATTACCCGATGATGCAAAAATTATCGGAATTAATGCAAAACGCAATAATGTCAAACCGCTCTACGATGACAACGATGTGGACTGTGCTCTTAGAAGAACAGAATCTAAACCTTTTGAAGAAACATTTGAACCTCATGAAGGGGTAAAAGTCACTTTCTTCAAAAATGCTCACTTGATAGGAGCAACAACGATTCTTGTTCAGATTAGTTCGTACTCAAATGAAGACATTAACCTGCTTTTCTTAGGCGATTACAACACAAAGAACATGTTCTTTGATGTTGCAGAATTGCCGGATTGGGTTAGAGATCTTCCGCTGCATGTTATTTGCGAATCCACATATGGACATGTAGATTCCAAAGACGTAAGAGTCCCTGTTTTTCAGGATAATATTTCCAAGTGGGTAAATATGGGAAAGAAAACCATTGTAATCCCTACACTGTCACTTGGAAGATATCAGGAGATAGCATATGTTTTAAAGGAAATGCAGAACAAAAAGCTGCTTTCGCCATCTATTCCTATCAGGTTTGACGGATGCTTGGCCATTAAGTATACTAATGCTTATAAGAACATATTGCATATTTCACCAGAAAAAAAGGACTTTATGCCGTTTAACAGCAGCTTTGTAACAGAAAGAGCGGACGTTATAGGTTACAGAGACCAGCAGATAATTGTGACAACATCAGGCGGAGGAAACTTCGGTCCCGCACCTGACTATGTGAATGCGTTTATCGAAAGAAAAGACGCAGGATTTCATTTCACAAGTTATCTCTGGGAAGAAAGCTTAGGCAGAAACATGCTTGAGGCAGAGAAGGGAAGCTTCGTCCAGGTTGGATCCGTGCTCAAGAAGATAGTAGCAGATGTTGCAACAACGTCTGAATATTCTGGACATGCAACACGGGACCAGTTACTGGATTTTCTGAAAACTCTAAAAAACATTAGGTCTTTGGAAGTAACTCACGGAGAACCCGATGTTAGAGAAGCCTTCGGACAGTACTGCAAAAGAAACCTGGATCTTCATGATGTGGTAATCACAGGAACAGGCTATACTATTAGGTTAAATACCTATGGAATAGTAAAAACAGTTCCGGAGAAACCGTTAATCATCTAAAAAGGCAAAGGTAAAAATGGGGCAATTTGACACGTTGAACGTGCTGAATTGCTCCATTTTTTGAATAAACTTTTTTAAATTGGGGACGGTCCTTTTTTTTTAATTGAAAAAAAGGACCGTCCCCAATTAAAAAATCTCGCTTGACAAAAATTTAATTCAAACATAAAATAAAAAAAGTTAGAAATAATATAATTATAAATATTCAAAGGAGGAAATAATATGCCATTAGTAACAACTAAAGAAATGTTTGAAAAATCAATGAAAGAAAAGTTTGCCATTGGGGCATTCAATGTAAATAACATGGAGATAATACAAGGAATTGTAGACGCTGCCGCAAAGGAAAATTCACCAGTGATATTGCAAGTTTCATCCAGTGCTATAAAATATGCTAGGATTCCATATTTGAAAAAAATGATTGAAGCAGCTTTAGAGGAACATGATATTCCAATTGCACTTCATTTAGACCATGGACCAGATTTTGAAACATGTAAAATGTGTATTGATAACGGTTTTACTTCTGTAATGATTGATGGTTCTAAATATGATTTTGAGGAAAATGTTGCTTTAACAAAGAAGGTTGTAGAGTATGCTCATAGTAAAGGTGTGGTTGTTGAAGCTGAACTTGGAAAATTAGCTGGAGTTGAAGATGATGTAAATGTTGCAGCTGATGATGCAATGTATACAGATCCAGAGCAAGCAAAGGAATTTGTAGAAAGAACAGGGTGTGATTCACTTGCTATTGCAATTGGAACAAGCCATGGAGCTTATAAGTTTAAGGGTGAGGCTAGATTAAGATTTGATATTTTGCATAAGGTTAAAGAGTTAATTCCAAATACTCCAATTGTTTTACATGGAGCTTCTACGGTTATTCCAGAGCTTGTAGAAATGTGTAATAATAATGGAGGAAATATTCCTGGGGCAAAAGGCGTGCCAGATGAAATGCTTCATCAAGCAAGTCTTGAAGGGGTTTCTAAGATAAATGTTGATACTGATTTGAGATTGGCTATGACGGGGGCTGTTAGAAAAGTGTTTAATGATGATCCTGCAGTGTTTGATCCTAGAAAATATATGGGGGCTGCTAGGGATTTGATCGAGGAGACTGTTGAACATAAGATTAGAGATGTGTTTGGGTCTTCTAATATGGCGTAGGTTTTTTGCCGTAAAAATATAATACAACCAGTTAATGCTAAGAAATATATTAAACTTCGTGGGCTTACTGGCCGGTTTTAGTATAAGATAAAAGGAATTCTAAGTGTAATAAATGTTCATATTTAGAGTTCCTTTTATCGTTTATACTAAAACGTGCCAAGCTGCGCGCCCGTACTTCGTTTTAATATATTTCTTAGCATTAACTGGTTGTATTATATTTTGGCTACTATACTATGTTTGATATGATTGTATACATATCTTCATATAAGGGAGCTTCTAAGGTTATTTCGGTGTGTTTTATTGGGTGGGTAAATGTTATTTTTGAACTGTGGAGTGCTTGTCTATTTATCAATTTAGAACTATGACCGTATAAAGTATCACCAATAATTGGATTGCCAATATAAGCCATGTGCACTCTAATTTGATGGGTACGGCCTGTTTCTAGAATAAGATGAACAACAGACAAGGAATCATTACTTTTTAAAACATTATAATGAGTGATTGCTACATCGCCGGATTTATCTATGCATCTTTCAATAATACTGTCAGGTTTTCTTGCAATTGGCGCGTTTATGGTGCTTGTATTATTTGGTAAAGTACCTTCGCAAATTGCAATATATTCTTTTTTGAATTTTCCTGTTTTCATTTGACGAACTAAGCATTCCTGGATGTATTCGTTTTTTGCAAAGATAACAATTCCAGATGTTTCTTTATCAAGACGATTAACAGGTCTTATTTTTCTATGAAGATTGATGCTATCAAAATAATATCTAACACCATTCGAAATGCTGTCTTCATAGTGAAGCATTGATGGATGAATAGGGTAGCCTGCAGGTTTATTTAACACTAATAAGTAATCGTCCTCAAAAACGATTTTAAGATTCATTTTTGTTGGAACAATATTGGTGTTGTCTTCTTCAAAATCTAAAAAAATTTCTACAATATCATTCGAATTTACAGGTGCTTTTACATTAACAGGCGAACTGTTCAAAAATATTTTATTAGATTTCTTTAACTTTAATAAAAGTCTATCTGAAATTTCAAATTTAGTTTTCAATATTTCTTTTATATTATCAAAATGTTCATTATCTTTAACCGTGTATGATAATTTCATTTTTTCCTCCTTAATAGTTAGTAACAATTAATATACTACTTTATGTAAAATAAGTCAATAAAATTTAGAGGTTGAATTGTTGAGTTTTGATTGATTAATTGTATTTTTATGATATAATTCATGATATATAAGCAAGTAATAGAGGAAAAAACATTTTATATACTAAAGGCATTAAGAGAATGTGCCAAACAATAAAATGAAGGATGTGAATAATATGGATTTGATTTTCTTAGGAAGAGGATGTTCAAATAATGTTAAGCAAAAAAATAATGCCGCATATTTCATTGAAAACAATGAACTTTTTCTAATTGATTGTGGAGAAAGTGTTTTTGCTAAATTAAAGGAAAATAATTTGTTAGATAATATTAATACAGTGCACATAATGATTACACACACACACTCAGATCATGTTGGGAGTTTAGGGACTTTAATTTTATATTGTTATTTCAATATCAAAGTAAAGGTAAATATTATTTTACCAAGCCACGCCGTACATAAAGAAGATATTAAAAGTTTAACAAGAATTTTTGGATGCACAGAAGAAATGTACAGTATTATAGATGAAGAAAAATATGATAACAAATATAAGACATTCAAAACAATAAGATATAAGCAAACCAATCATGTTTCACAAATATGCAGTTATGGAATTTTATTTGATACGACTGATGGTTTGGTTTACTATTCAGGTGATACGAAAGAAATAAACAACATACAAGAAATGATTTCTAGTGGTCAAAGAATAGATAAAATTTATATGGATGCAACAACTTCGAATAGTCCAGACAACGTCCATTTTTATATAGGCTATTTAAATGAAGAAATTCCAGAAGTCTTGAAAAATAAGATATATTGTATGCATTTTAATAACGATGAATGTATTGAAGTGGCTAGAAAAATACGGATTTAATGTTGTTAATGTAATAAACGCAGATTAAAGCGGCGAAAAAAGAGATGTATTACTAAAGCAACAGAGTTAAACATTTGACAAATTAACTAAAACAAGTTACAATAAGAAATAGAGTAAATTAAATAGTCGCGTATAGCAATTCCGAAAGGAAGCGTACGAGGAAAGTCCGGGCTCCATAGAGCAATGATGCTGGATAACGTCCAGTGAGGGAAACCTTAAGGAAAGTGCAACAGAAAATAACCGCCCTCGTTTCGACGAGAGTAAGGATGAAAAGGCGAGGTAAGAGCTCACCGCTGGTATGGTGACATACTGGGTCAGTGTAAACCCCATCTGGAGCAACACCCGAAAAGAAGGCTAAGACTGCTCGTCATCTTCTGAATGAGGTGGCTTGAGACATATAGCAATATATGTACTAGATAAATGACTATTCAAGACAGAACCCGGCTTACAGATTTACTTAAAAAAATATAAATAAAAGTTCAAGATTAAAATAATAATCTTGAACTTTTTGATTTTACTATGTAAAGAGAATTGCAATTAGAGAACTTATATAGTAAAATAACCATAACAAAAATAAAAAAGGATGGATAAACAAATGAATAGAACAAAAAGAAAAATATTTGAAGCCGCAATGGAGTTATTTGCTAAAAAGGGATATGATGGTACAAGTGTAGAGGAAATAACATCAGTAGTCGGAATAGCAAAAGGAACATTATACTATCATTTTTCAAGCAAAGAAGAGATATTTTATTTCTTGGTTGAAGAAGGAATGAAACTGCTAAAAAATAGTATCGAAATAAAAACTTCAAAAATTCCAAATAATATAGATAAAATAAAAGCTGTTATTTTAATTCAAATAAAAATTATAGTGAAATATGAAAATCTTATAACCTTATTGATAAGCCAAATGTGGGGAAAAGAAGAACGTAATATAAAATGCAGAGAATTCATATATGATTACATTTCATACATTGAAGATATAATAAAACATGGAATGGAAAAAGGAGAAATTAAAGATGGCAATCCAGAAGTAATTGCATCAGGAATATTTGGATTTACATGTTCAGGATTACTATACAAGCTAAAAACAGATAAAGAGCTTGATATACAAGAAATCTATAAAGAATTTAGCAATTATGTTGTAAAGGGTTTAAAAAAGTAGAGAATAATAAATTTGTGTCATAAAGAATTAAAATAATTAACTAAAAAATATTGCACTATCAGATAATGTGATATATAATGGCCGAAATACGTAAAACTAAATTACAACGTTCGAAGGCAAGGAGGAGAAGCTGTTTAATGTTTGTGAATGATAAATTGCAAGAATTCGAAAGATATATATATAACAAAAGAGTAGCTCTTATAGGACTTGGTATAAGTAATTTGCCACTTATAGACTATTTTGTAGACAAAGGAGCTAACGTAACAGTATTTGATAAAAGGAATATAGAAGAAATTGATAAAGATGTATTAGATAAAATAACATCTCGCTGTATAAATTTTTCATTTGGAGAACACTACCTTATAAGTTTAATAGGTTTTGACCTAATTTTAAGGTCTCCAACATGTAGACCTGATATACCAGAATTAAAAGCTGAGGGAATACGTGGAGCTATTATCACGTCTGAAATAGAACTTGTTATGGAAATGTGCCCAGGTAAAGTTATAGGGGTTACAGGAAGTAAAGGAAAAACAACAACTGCAAGTTTAATCTATGATATTTTAAAAGAAAAAGGATATACATGTTATTTAGGTGGAAATATAGGAACTCCATTATTCACAAGAATAAAGGAAATGAAACCAGATTGCATTACAGTTTTAGAACTAAGTGGATACCAGTTAATGGGGATGCAAACATCACCGGAAATAGCAGTTATAACAAATATATCAGCTGAACATCCGGCACTATACAACAATAACGAAGAATATATTGATTCACTAAAAAACATACTAAGATATCAAGATGAAAACGGAAAAGCAGTATTAAATTATGATGATGACACAACAAGGAATATTTCATCTGAAGCAAATGGAAAAGTAAGATTTTTTAGCAGTAAAAACAGAATGGATAACGGTGTTATATATGATAATGGCGTTATAAAATCTTGCGTTGATGGTGTACGTATGCACATAATGTCAATAGATGATTCAGTATCTATACACGGAACACACAATTATGAGAATATTTGTGCTGCAATAGCTGCTGCAGAGGATCTAGCAGATCCTTATACAGAGCTAAGAGCTGTAACAAAGTTTAAAGGAATAGAAGAAGAATCAAACGAAAGTGAAGAAACTATTTAGTGTCAAAAATACTTTCTAAGCATATTATATACAAATTAATATGTTTAGGAGGTATTTTTTATGTATTACGATGATTATGATGATTATATGAGGAGCGTTTTGGGGTATTCAAACACAAATGATAATACATATTGCAATGGCTGCTATTATGGTATGAATTATAGCAGTATGGACTATAATAATAGAAATAATGATATTGCTAATCTTGAGCAAATGTATCCAGAAATATATAGAATAATAAATCCAATGGTATGTAAACTGTGTGACAATAATACTAAACCAGTAAATGACTATTTAATTGAGCAAATGACAGATGACATATATGATAATGTGGTTAATCGCGTTGAGGTGCAAAATGTAATTAATCTAAATATAGGAACAAGGGAAGCAGATGATATTGTAGTTGAAGAAAGCAGAGGAGAAAGCAAGGAAAATCGCGAAAATAGGAGTACAAATTTAAGCAGGAATACTAACACTTCAAGTAGTTCAATAAAATCAACAAATACAGGTGTTAGTGCAAATTCAAACGTTTTACAAAGTACTCAAAACAGAAGTATAGAATCAGAAAGTAGAGATGTTCGCTCTCCTCATCCAAGGAGAAGAAATACTTTGTTACGTGATTTAATACGCATATTATTAATTAATAGATTGATTAGACCAGGTAGGCCAAATAGACCACCATTTAGACCAATGCCCGGTCCAAGACCGATAGGACCACGTCCACCAATACCTGGACCAATGGGACCTAGACCACCTATGCCAAGATATGATGATTACGAATGGTAAATTTTAAAAATTGCATATAAAAAGATAAATATGGAAAAATAAAATTGTGTTCGATTAAATTTGAACACAATTTTTAAATTTTATAGTTTATAAGGAGGAAAAAAAATGAAAGTAAATGAGTGTATGTGCCACGATGTATTATGGGTGAATCCTGGAACATCAGTATGTGACTGTGCAAGCCTAATGGCAGAACACAAAATAGGATGTGTTCCAGTTTGCGATGAAAACCAAAAGGTGGTTGGAATGATAACAGATAGAGACATCTTATTAAGAAGTGTTTGTACAAATAAAAATATTAAAACAACACCAGTAAGTGAAATAATGACGACAGACGTATGGTGTTGTGATTCAAATGATCAATTAGATAAAGCACAAGAAATTATGTCAAAAAATCAAATTAGAAGATTACCTATATTAGATGACGGAAAAATAGTTGGAATTTTATCAATCGGCGATATAAGCAGAAATCCAAACACTAATCAAGAAGCATATGTAATTACATTTGACAATATTTGCAAGGGTGGAAGCAAGAACAATGCTTAAAATTTAAAATTGGGGACGGTCCTTTTTTTAAAATTTTTAAAAAAAGGACTGTCCCTCATTAAAAAATGGAAAAAAGTATAGCAAAAATTTTAGAGTTGTATAAAAAATTTAATTATTTTCATAAAATCTCAATAAATCCATAAAATAATTATATAAAACCTACAAAAGGTTATACTAATCGAGTAAACAAGGAGTTGATAAGTAAATGACAGGTTATAGTTACTGGTTAGATGTAATCAAAAAAAGTTTATTATTTTTGTTTAGTATATTTCTAGTCTATATAGGTTTCAAAATTAGTTTGTTTTATATTCCATTTTTAATTGCATTTCTTTTATCGTTACTTATAGAACCATTAATCAGGTTTTGCATGAAAAAACTCAAAATGAGAAGAAAAATTAGTGCAATACTTATATTTACAATTATTCTCTCGTTAATAATTGGATTAATAGTGTGGGGAATAGTAACCCTTGTTACAGAAGCATCTAATTTTCTTAACAACATAAACATTTATATTGATAAGGTTTCTGATGAATCACAGAACTTGATTTCAAAATTTAATTTTGACAAAATAAAATTATCAGATGAACTAACAACAATTTTACAAAATTCAAGCGGAGATTTTATTCAAACTGCTTCTAGTTGGGTCAGGTCTGTTGTGACTAAACTACTCGATGTACTAACATCGCTTCCTACAATAGGCCTATATATAGTTATAACAATTCTAGCACTGTACTTTATGTGTACAGACAAAATATACATGTTAGATCAAATAGAACATCATTTGCCTGAAACATGGGTAAAGAAAATAACTAAACACATAAAGACCGTTTCAAAATCATTAGGGTGCTACTTAAAAGCGCAACTAAAGTTAATACTGATATCATTTTTAATTTCAGTAATAGGATTATATATTTTTTCAATATCAGGAATGAATGTAAAATATCCACTAATGATAGCAATAGGAATAGCCATAGTTGATGCGTTGCCAATATTTGGATCAGGAACAGTAATGGTCCCATGGGCAATTATTTCTGCATTTAATGGAGATATAAAACTAGGTGTAGCCATACTTGTTTTATGGATTATAATGTGCGTTGTAAGACAAATAATAGAACCCAAAATAGTAAGCGGACAAATAGGAATTCACCCAATATTTACACTTATAGCAATGTATACAGGATTTAGATTTTTGGGATTTATAGGAATGTTTGTAGGACCTATAGTATTGATAATATTGAAAAATATATATGAGGTAAGAATTGATAGAGGATTTGTGAAGAGTATTTTTGAGAAGGAGTGCTGAGAGACTTTTCGGGACACTGACAAAATGTTTTGAGGGACACTGGTAAAAAACAGCACTAATATGCTGTTTTTTTTACCAGTGTCCCTCAAAACATCCAAATTAAATCTCACTTTTAACATAACTATCATCAGGTGGATAGACATACTCATCTTTGGGCACACTCGTTTCACGAATATTCTCAACTTTAATAACAGGAATATCACCATGATAATTTCCTTTTTCAATAACACCTTCAGCTTCAACCCAGGCACCATCTTTAAAATTATTAGAATTAGCACATTCACTTAAAAAACCAACAACAACAGCATGATTATCAGAAGAGATAATCATTTCACGAGCCAATACGAATTGATTATCATTAAAGTCGTAAAGCCTGTATACGAAACCTGAAAATTTAATTTTTTTTCCAACATATTTATCAATATTCTCATGAGAATCTTTCAAAATATCCGTATAATTATTGCTCGTAATTTCTAGCTTAGAATTATCAAATTCATCCTTTACAGTTACTCTAGAAGCAGCCTTATAAAACCTAAAGCCAACAATGATAAAAACTATTGCAATAATAACACCAATAGAGGTTATTCCGATTTTTTTAATAAAGCTATTATTAATTTTAATATTACATATAAACATAAAAACACCGTCCTCAAACGTTTAATTAATAAAAATATATTACTTAGTAAAAAAAATTATGATTTTTCTTGCGTATTTTTTAGATTAGTGATATAGTACAAGCAGTGTTATATGTAAAATTAAAAATACATAAGATAGAAAGGAAGAAAAGCAATGGGTTTTTTAAACATATTTAAGAACAATTACAGTGAAAAAGAAGTAAAAAGAGTTATGCCTCTTGTAAATCAAATTAATGATTTAGAAGAAAGCATCTCAAAATTATCTGATGGAGAACTACGTAATAAAACAACAGAATTCAAAGATAGATTAGCAAAAGGTGAAACATTAGATGATTTATTACCAGAAGCTTTTGCAGTAGTTAGAGAAGCTTCAAAAAGAGTATTAGGATTGCGTCATTTCGATGTACAATTAATAGGTGGTATAATATTACACCAAGGTAGAATTGCCGAAATGAAAACAGGTGAAGGAAAAACATTAGTTGCAACATTGCCAGCATACCTAAATGCATTATCAGGAGAAGGCGTTCATATAATTACTGTTAACGACTACCTAGCAAAGAGAGATAGTGAATGGATGGGAAAAGTATACAGATTCCTTGGTCTATCTGTAGGTTTAATTATAGCTGGAATGAAACCAAATGAAAAACAAGATGCATATAATTGCGATATAACATATGGAACAAACAATGAGTTTGGATTTGACTACTTAAGAGACAACATGGTTATATATAAAAACCAATTAGTTCAAAGAAAATTAAGCTATGCTATCGTAGATGAGATAGATAGTATTTTAATAGATGAAGCTCGTACACCTTTGATCATATCAGGTAGAGCAAATAAATCTTCTGACCTTTACAAAAAAGCTGATTCATTTGTAAGAAAATTACAAGCAAAAGTTATAGTTGAAGAAGATGTTAAAGACGAAGCACAAGCAGAAGATAATGAAAACTATGACTACATTGTAGACTTAAAAGCTAAATCTGCAACATTAACACAAAAAGGTATAAAAAAAGCTGAAGAAGAATTTAGATTAGAAAACTTCAACGATATAGAAAACTCAGAATTAGTTCATAATGTTAATCAAGCATTACGTGCTTATGGAATTATGAAAAAAGATATAGACTACATTGTTAAAGATGGAGAAGTTTTAATTGTAGATGAATTCACAGGACGTATCATGTATGGAAGAAGATACAATAATGGATTACATCAAGCAATTGAAGCTAAAGAGCAAGTTAAAATAGCTGATGAATCAAAGACTTTAGCAACAATCACATTCCAAAACTACTTCAGAATGTATGAAAAACTATCTGGTATGACAGGTACAGCTATGACAGAAGAAGCAGAATTCCAAGAAATCTACAAGTTAGATGTTATTGAAATTCCAACAAACAAACCATTAATAAGAAAAGACGATCCAGATATAATTTATAAAAATGAAAATGCTAAATTTAGAGCTGTTATAGAAGATATAAAAGAAAGCTATGCAAAAGGACAACCAGTTCTAGTTGGTACAGTATCAATTGAAAAATCTGAGAAATTAAGCAAATTATTAGACAAAGAAGGAATAAAACACACAGTATTAAATGCTAAACAACATGAAAAAGAAGCTGAAATAGTTGCACAAGCTGGTAAATTTGGAGCTGTTACAATAGCAACAAACATGGCTGGTCGTGGTACTGATATTATGCTTGGTGGAAACAGTGAATACTTAGCTAAGCAAGAAATGAAGAGACTTGGATATTCAGAAGAATTAATAGAACAAGCTACAGCATTTAACGAAACTGATGAACAAGAAATTCTTGATGCAAGAGCTAAATTCAAAGAATTAGAAGATAGATTCAATGAAGAAATAAAAGAAGAAAAACAAAAAGTTATAGATGCAGGTGGTCTAAAAATAATTGGTACAGAAAGACATGAATCAAGACGTATAGATAACCAATTAAGAGGACGTTCAGGACGTCAAGGTGACCCAGGAAATTCTAAATTCTACATCGGATTAGATGACGATTTAATGAAAATCTTCGGTGGAGATAAAGTAACTAAAATATACGATACTCTAGGTGCAGATGAAAATATGCCAATTCAATCAAGAATACTTTCAAACACAGTTGAAAATGCTCAAAAGAAAGTTGAAGGTAAAAACTTCAGTATCAGAAAGAACGTACTAAACTATGACGACGTTATGAACACACAAAGAGAAATAATCTACAAACAAAGACGTGAAGTTTTAGACGGAGAAAACATTAAAGATAGCGTTTTAGGAATGATGGACTCTACAGTAGAAGCAATAGTTTCTGCATTTGCTGAAGATGAAAATGTAAACGTAGACGAAGCTTTATTACTAGAAATAGATACTACATTAGGTTTATCAAAAGAAACTTTAGGACTAAACGAAGGTGATAAAGTAAAAGTTCAAGAATTAACAGACAAACTAACAGAAGCAGTTCATAAAAAATACGAAGAAAAAGAGGCAATGGTTGGTTCAGACGACTTAAGAGAAATTGAAAGAGTTATTACATTAAAAGTTGTTGACGACCAATGGATGGAACACATAGACAACATGGACGAACTAAAAAATGGTATTGGACTTCGTGCATATGGTCAAAAAGATCCAGTTGTTCAATACAGAATTGAAGGTTTCGATATGTTTGATGCAATGGTTGAAAATATTAAAATAGATATTACTAAATCATTGTTACACTTAGAAAAAGCTGACAATGTTCAAAGAGAAGAAGCTGCTCAAATAACTGATGCAAGCTTAAGAGATACAGCTATTAGCTTGGTAGATGGAAGCATTACTCCTAAAGAGGGTGGATTAAATAAAACAGTTGTAAATCAAGAACCTAAGGTTGGAAGAAATGATCCATGTCCTTGCGGAAGTGGGAAGAAGTATAAAAACTGCTGCGGAAGAAATCAATAATATTTAAGAAAGGAAGACAGTGCCAACTGTCTTCTTTTTTGTTTGTTTGACAACAGTAAACATAATATGATATAATTTTCATATGTCTTATCAGAAAAAATCTGAAATGTACTATTACAGATTATTCTTGTATACCACATATATAGGTATAAAAAGGCATAATAAAAGTAAAGGAGCTAAAAAATGGCTAACAACATGGCGAAATTCAGCAGAGGATATAGTGTGGACGATTTATGTCGGATAGCAATTCGATGTAATGATTCTGATACACTGTATGAGTTAACACAGCAGCAAGGTAGCAACCCAGTCATTGCACTTAAGATTGTCAGCAATAAATATGCTGATGGGCGTTCCCTAAGATGGCTTATAGCCTGTCATATCGATAAGGCAAATAAGTTACCTAAGGATACTAAGGACGAGCTGAACGTATTGGCACATTCCGTTAAGGTACTAATACGTATTGCCGAAAGATGCAATGATGTCTGCTCAGAGAATGCTGATTCAAAGGAGATAGAAGAAAGCACAATGCTATTAAAGAAAATGGTGGATATGCAAATTCCAGATGCTTCTCTTGGAATATCAAGGAGAACCAATTCGGAAGAAGTAAAGCTATATCTTGCCAAAAAATGTGTAATACGCTCAGTTATGGCTAGAGATAAAAAGCCAAACTTAGTAGTATGGTACTGTCTCCACAGAATGAAAAACATGGATTACTTTATTGACTTTATCAAATTTGCATCAGCTGAAGTTATTCAGACATATCTTGATTCGATTAACGAAAATCCGAATATAACAGCAGATGTAATGAAAAAAGTTGAAGAAAAGCTCTATACTTAATTTTCCACCCCTATACAGCTTAGTATAGGGGGTTTCTTATTTCGACACCCAAAGTATACATAATGTAGACAAAAATAAAAAAATATGTTATAATAATAAGTACCTTACATAGGTTATATACTAGTAATTTGCTATTTAATAATTATGATGGCGAATTGGAAAGGGAAAAAAATGAATACAAATGATGAAAAACGGAACGAAAATACAAGTAGTAATTCTGGAGGTGGTTTCTTTTGGTGTATATTGATATCTTTCTGCATTGCAATGAGTTGTCTATCATCCAACAACGCCAAAAATCCAGAAGGCAAAAACACATCAGCAAAAAATAACAAAGTAAGTGAATTTTTTATGTCTTTAGGTTTTTATCCCCCAGAGAATTCAAATTCTTCACAAAATAATTATAGTTATGAAGAGCAGGGGAATGATGCATATAACGACATAGAAGATTATAATTACACTTACGAACAAAAACTTACACCATACAGCGGAACTATCTATGGTCCGAGTGGAAAAGAAACTTACTATAATCTTGATATGTCCTATGTCTGCACATTGATGCAAGAAGAAGGTTTTTATTATGATTATTGGGTAAGAGATGATGGATGTAAGATGTATGGTCCGTATATTATGGTGGCTGCAGATTTAAGAATCAGACCAAAGGGAACCTTAATAGAAACATCTCTTGGAACAGCAATGGTTTGCGATACAGGATTGTTTGCATATATGTATTATTATCCTGAAGAAGATGTTTTTGTACCATCATACGTTACTGATCCTGCTAACAGCTCAGAGCGCATATATGATCCAGAATCGTATGTGCCACGCGACGATGTTTGGTACCCGTATTCGTACCAAATTGATATTGCTACTACTTGGTAAGAAAATACCTCTCAGTTTGAACGCTGAGAGGTATTTTCGGTTTATTCAATAAAAATTAAAAAAACTATACCAATTTAAAAAACAATATGTTAAAATACAAATATAAAAATAAAGGAGAGTGAAAAGTTTGATAATAGAACTAGAAGAAAATATTCGCACTTTAAGTGTATTACAACAAAAATTAAATGAAATAGGTGAGTCCCTTTGACTTACCAAAATTAGAAAAAGATTTATCTAATTTAGAAGCTCAAACATTAAAAGAGGGATTTTGGAATGATTCAAAAAAATCTGGAATAATTCTTCAGCAAATCAAGATAATAAAGAATAAAGTTGATAAATATAACAAATTAAAAATTGAATTAAGCAATCTTCAAGAAATGTCAGAACTAATGATTCAAGAAAACACTGAAAGCAATCAGGATGAATCAGAATTAAATTTGAAAGATGACCTGACACGTGATATATTAAACGGAACAAAAACGCTAAAAAACGAAATAGATGATTTAGAAGTTGAAATATTATTATCAGGTAAATATGATATAAACAATGCAATTGTAACTATCCACCCTGGAGCTGGAGGAACAGAATCACAAGACTGGGCTGAAATGTTATACAGAATGTACACCAGATGGGCAAATGCAAATGGCTATTCAATTCAAGAACTAGACTATCTGGATGGAGATGAAGCAGGGTTAAAAAGTGTAACATTTTTAATATCAGGAGATTACGCATATGGATACATGAAATCAGAAAAAGGAGTACACAGACTAGTAAGAATATCTCCATTTGATGCGGGAGGAAGAAGACACACGTCATTTGCATCAGTTGAAGTTTTACCAGAAATAACCGAAGATATAGAGATAGACATTAATCCTGATGATCTAAGGATAGATACATATAGAGCCTCAGGAGCAGGAGGACAGCATATAAACAAAACATCATCTGCAATAAGAATAACACATATACCAACTAATATAGTTGTAGCTTGTCAAACTGAAAGGTCACAAATCCAAAACAAAGAAACAGCTATGAAGATGCTTAAATCAAAGTTACTAGATTTAAAGGAAAGAGAACATAAAGAAAAAATTGAAGACCTAAAAGGAGAACAAAAAGACATAGCATGGGGAAGTCAAATACGTTCATATGTATTCTGCCCATATACGCTCGTAAAGGACCATAGAACCAATTTTGAAACAGGCAATGTACAAAGTGTTATGGATGGAGAATTAAACGGATTTATGAAGGAATATTTAAAAAATTATAAAGAAGAGGTGTAAGCCATGGAACAAAAGAATTTAAAATGGAGAGATATCTATAATAATAATCAAAAAAGAAGATACTGTGAAGTAACTGGAATAAAAAAAGAGGATGTTGAAATAGAGTCAAATTCATGGAAAGTTTTAAAGGATAGAAAATATATAGTTATAATTACAACTCTGATAGCTGCTTGTTTACTAATATGGACATTCAGAAATGATATAAAGGTATTACTAATGGTTTTAGCTTTTTTTGTAATTGCTGGCGTAGCTTTCTTTCTATTTAATTATTTTAAATTCGTTTGCTTAAAAGATGGCTTATATATTAGGTTTGGACTTCAAGAAGGAAAATTTGCATACGATAAAATAAAAAGTGTATATCTTTCAAAATTTAATGACTACAGCTTTTTATTACCAATAAAAAAAGCATATAGTATAGTTATTCGTTATGAAGATAGTTACAAGAGGATAAAAGAACTATCATTTCCTAATTATTTTCTAGACAAAGAAAAAACAGTTCAATTTCTTGAAAATTTTAATATAAAAGAATTAGAAGAACAGAGATATGTTAATTTTGAAAGAATAAAAATTTGGAAAAGAATAGGGAAGGCTGCATTAATTATTTTGTTTATATTATTCTTGGTTGGATTATTTTTTACAAATTTAAATAAATAGTTTTTAAAAAACGAGAAACTTTTGGGGACACTGACAAAAAGTTCCAAGTGTTGGAACTTTTTGTCAGTGTCCCCAAAAGTTTCTCATTTTTAAAACAAGCAGTTATGAATTTTTTCTAACAAATCATTTTCAACTACATCATAAAAAGTTACAATAATCTTTGCATTAGTGATTTCAATGCAAAATATATCGGTTTCAAACTCCTTAACAACAGTCATAATTCTATCTAGTATTGTGTTATCGTTGGTAATACCACAACCTATAATAGAAATTCTACTAATTTCTTTAAATTTATAATCTAATTCTTTTAGATCGTTTTCTAGCAATCTTTGCAACTTATTTATATCAACAGACTTAACTAAAAAGTCAACATTAAAAGTATCTATACTATTATTAAAATACTTTATAGGTAGAATATTTTCTTTAATAATTCTATCGTACACTTGAACGAATAAAGCTTCATTATATGAATTACTCTGTAATTTAACTAAGATAATATCATCATTCTTAACAATACTTTTTACTACATTATTTTCTATTTTATCATTAATAATGCTTCCAGATTCATTATTAAACGTTGATTTGGTGATAATTGGAATGTTAAATTTCTCACCAATTTCAATACATCTATTATGAAGAACCTTAGCACCTTCATTTGCAATTTCTAACATCTCATAATAAGATAAAGTTTCTAATTTTTTAGCATTATGAAACTTATTTGGGTCTGTAGTGTAAACTCCATCAACATCAGAAAAAATATAACAGTGTTTTGCTTTTAGTGCGGCAGCAATTGCAACAGCAGTTGTATCTGAGCCACCTCTACCTAAAGTAGTAATATCTAATTTTTCATTATATCCTTGAAATCCAGCAACTATGACAATTTTACGCTCATGTAATTCTTTATCAATCCTAGTAGTATCGATATTTTCAATTACTGCATTTTGATTAGTATTGTTAGTATATATTCCTGATTGCCAGCCAGTTAACGAAATAGACTTATATCCTAATTCATTAAGTAAAATACTTAATTTAGATATAGAAATCTGTTCTCCAGAACTAAGCAATACATCAAGTTCTCTATCGCTTGGAACTTTAGACAATTCATATGCTTCTCTAAGCAATCTATCAGTAGTTTTTCCGTTGGGCTGAAACAACAACCACTATGTTATTATCTTTGTTATACATATCTATAATTTTATTAGCAACAACATGTAATTTATTATTATCAGCAACTGAACTACCACCAAATTTCATAACAATTGTGTCCATGTTGGTACACCTTCTTTTTTAACAAATTAGAGGAATTTCGGAAACAAAACCCCTCTTATAATAGTATATGCAAAAAAGTCGAAAATGTCATAAAACAAAATATGTCCGCATATATTTAATAAAGGGAAATAAAAGTTCCTACAAAGAATAAGGAGATAAACATATGATTATGGAAGAAAGAAAAAACAATATTAATTCTAGTATGATGCAGAACCTGATACTAGAGAATAGGGAAAAGCTAAGTATATCAGGAGTGAATGATGTTCTTAGTTTTGATGATCAAATTGTTATATTAGAAACGCGGACTTGGATTATTAACGGTGAAGGGTGAGAATTTAAGAATAAACAAGTTAAGTTTAGATAGTGAAGAAGTAATAGTAGAGGGTGAAATATCAAACCTAAGTTATAGCGAAAAGGATATAGAGAGAAAGGGATCAAACTCTTTCTTAGGAAAAATATTTAAATAACAAATGGATGTGAGAAAAAATGACAAATACAGTATACACACTCATAGCATTCTTTATAACTGGAATATGCATAAGTATTATATTTGATATATTCAGAATTAGTCGAAAAGAATTTAAAACGGCGAATATAATTATATATTTAGAAGATATATTATTTTGGATTTTATCAGGGGCGGGAATACTATTTACAATTTTCAATTTTACGAACCGGTGAAGTAAGATTATATATGATAGTTATAATGGTACTTGGTTCATTTATATATTTTATAACTATAAGCAGGTACTTTATAAAAATTAATTCTAAGATAATAAGTTCTATAAAATCTGTTATTGTCTTTATAATGCAACCAATAAAAAAAATGAAAAAATTCAAATTTTTTTCTAAAAAATAGTGGCAAATGAAGGATTTTGTGTTATAATGTAGAAATAGATATATAGATTGTATAAAAATTTAAAAATGGAGAAACGTATGAAAAAGAAATTTAAGATAAATAGAATTATAATAATTGGAATTATTATATATGTTTTGTACGTAATAATATCAAGACAACAAGTCTTGAGTTCGTATAAAAAAGAAGAACAAAACTATTTAGATTTAATTGCACAAGAAAAACAAAGAAACGCAGAATTGTTAGAAGAAAAAGAAAATATTAATTCTACTGAATTTATAGAAGAAATAGCAAGAGATAAACTAGGAATGTATTTACCAAACGAAAGAGTATACATAGATATTAGTAAATAATAAGAGGAGATTCAAACATCCCTCTTATTACAAATTTTTTTCAATCATTTTATTCTTAAAAATTCCAAATAAGATAAAAAATTATATATTTAATATTTTGAAAGGGGAAATTGTATGGATTACGAAAAATTTACATTAGTTGAATTGCGTCAATTAGCGAAAGAGAAAGGAACTAAAAATGTATCAAAACTAAAGAAGGATGAATTAATTGAATTATTAAATAAGTTAGACAATGAAAGTAGTAAGAAATCTATAGATAACTATGAAGATACTATAGAAGCGGAAACTAAAGCAAAAAGAGATATTAAACATTATAACAATTCAGAGCAATTAGATGAAGAAAGTATAGTGCGTGAAAACACTGCAAGTAACACTAACTACAAATTAACAAACGAAGACGACTTTATTGTAGAAGGAATTTTAGAAGTATTACCAGATGGATATGGATTTTTAAGAGGAAAGAACTATTTATCAAGTCCTAAAGATGTATACATATCACCAGTTCAAATTAAAAGATTTAGATTGGACAAGGGAGATAAAATTAAAGGTATAGCAAGAACACCAAAAGAGGGAGAAAAATTCCCAGCACTTATATATGTAGGTGAAGTTAATGGAGAAGCACCTGAAAAGGCTTATAGAAGAATTAAATTTGATGACCTAACACCTATATACCCAAATGAAAGATTACGTTTAGAAACGCGTCCTAATGAGTTTGCAACAAGAATAATTGACTTAATCTCACCAATAGGAAAAGGGCAAAGGGGAATGATAGTTGCTCCACCTAAGGTTGGAAAAACTACATTATTAAAGAAAATTGCAAACAGCATATCTGCAAATAATCCAGAAGTAGAATTAATAGTATTGCTAATAGATGAGAGACCAGAAGAAGTTACAGACATGATTCGTTCTATAAAAGGAGATGTTATATATTCAACATTTGACGAATTACCAGAGCATCACGTTAAAGTTGCTGAAATGGTATTAGAAAGAGCAAAAAGGCTTACAGAGCAAAAGAAGGATGTTGTGATTCTGTTAGACAGTATTACAAGATTAGCTCGTGCATACAACTTAGTAATACCATCATCAGGAAGAACACTATCTGGAGGTTTTGATCCAGCTGCATTACATAAACCTAAAAAATTCTTTGGAGCAGCAAGAAACATAGAAAATGGTGGAAGCTTAACAATACTTGCAACATCACTAGTTGAAACAGGAAGTAGAATGGACGAAGTAATCTTTGAAGAGTTCAAAGGTACTGGTAATATGGAAGTTGTATTAGATAGAAAACTATCTGAAAAACGTATATTCCCAGCTATCGATATTAATAAGTCTGGAACAAGAAGAGAAGATTTATTATTAAGTAAAAAAGAATTAGAAACAGTATTTGCATTAAGAAAAGCTTTGAATTCATTACCTGTTGCAGACGTTACAGAACAATTGATTTCACAAATGGTTGCAACAAAAAACAATGATGAATTTATGGATAAGATGGATGCTTATTTGAAAAATTATAAATAATATGGTATAATATAAGTACTAGCTGTTATCCCTATTGCAGCTTTAAATATAAATTTTATAATAATTCTTTTTCTAAGGAGTGTGTGTAGAACTATGAAACTATTTAAATTTTGCTGTTGCACACTTGCAACACTGCTATCCTGGATTATCTTCAAGGACGAGGGACTCGATCTTGTGAGTAGAATCGGAATGGCATGTGCAGTCATTGGAGTATTCTACGTAGGCGAAGCTATAGATAGTTTCTATGCTATTGCTGAAAACTTTTCGGCTGAAGAGCAGCGTAGACAAATTACAAGAAAAGATCCTCTGGATATAGAAAGTACTGGAAAGTACAACATATCAGAGGAAACCACATCTCTTCTTGAAGGATTTGAATTCCTGAAGGAAGATTAACATATATAAAATAGGGAACAGGGTGCTGACTTACGTCGGCACCCTTTAATTATTAAACAGTAACTAGCTAAATAAAATATAGCTAAAACAGTTTTTTGGAAAATTGTAAGGAAGAGAAGAAAGAAACATAACAAGTTGACACCACTGAAATTATTCTGACAATATGTAAACCATGCATAAAACAAAAGGTAAATAGACATAAAAGGTTGACACGCAGGAGATTATGGAGAAGTTATGTAAAGCATGGCGATAATATATCATAATTACCCTAAAACTAATATACATATCAACAAAAGAAACAAATATTAAAAGAGTTTGACCTTATGTTAACCTGTAGTTATTATAAAATATACCTTAAAAATATATTTGTATATGGTTTCCTATGATATAAAAAAATAATAATATACTTACGCACTTTTGTTCGTTTGACACAAATTTAATCTTTTGATAGAAAAATATAGAATCATAATTTATATTATGATAAAATGAAAAATAATTATATAGTAACAGGAAAAAATATTATATAAGGAAATCAAATTACATTATATTATGATTCCAATACATGGAATTTTACTAGACTTGGAAGAGTAACTAATAAGACACAAGAAGAATTGAAAAGTATTTTAGGTTCAGGAGATGTGACCTTAATATTGACTATAGAACAATAATATTAAAAATTTAAATGAAAGCAAGGTGAAAATATGTACTTTAATAAAACAATACCAGAACTATCAGTAACAAACCTAAAAAACAGTTTAAAATTCTATCAAACTATAGGATTTAAAATAGAACACGAAAGACCCGAACACAAATTCGTATTCTTATCTTTAGGAGAAATACAATTCATGTTACAAGAAATAACAGAAGATGACAAATGGGATATAGCACCGCTTACATACCCTTTTGGTAACGGAATAAACTTTCAGTTAGAAGTAGATAATGTAGACACTATATATAAAGCATTAGTAAATAATAACTATAAAATAGCCTTTGAAATAGAAGAAAATTGGTATAGACAAGATAATAAGTTGCTTGGTAATAAAGAATTCCTTATACAAGATCCTGACGGATATTTATTAAGATTTTCAGAAGATTTAGGGCAAAAACAAATTTAAAGTTCCGCTTCTACTATATAAGTAATACATATATACATATATA
>JAFUYJ010000021.1 GCA_017470645.1 Clostridia bacterium | reverse complement strand
GTTACAAAAGCCGAAAATCCAAATGAAATAAGCAATGTAAATATTAAATTGGAAGCTCCTATAGTTGGAGATAAAGTTCTTCCACAAGGGTGGACAGGAACTGATACTGAAAATATTATTGATGATGGAACTATGGAACCTGATAAATTTCCAACAGCTACATCTTCAACAGAAGGTGTAAAAGTTGATAGTGCATATTGGATAAATGGAACATATACAGAAAGACCAGATGACTGGGAGTTACTACATTTTGGAACATTTAAAGAAAATACATATTATTATGCTTATATCGATATTTCCGCACTAGAAGGAAAAACATTAAATAGCAATTTAACAATTAAAGTAAACGGAGAATCACCTGCTGAAGTATTTGCAGTATATAATAATGAGAGCACACATTTTGTTGCAAAAATCAAATCCATAGAAAAAGAAGTAACACCAATAACCTATGAATTTGTAGAGGGGGCAAATCAAACATATACAATAAATGAAGATGAAACAGCAATATTTAGAATAAATGCAGATTATTCATTGTTTGAAAATGGTGGAAAGGTATATGTAGATGATGCTTTAGTAAGTTCTGATAACTATACATCAAAATCTGGAAGTACAATAATAACATTTACAAAAGACTATATAAGTTCTTTATCTGAAGGAAACCATACATTGAAAGTAGCTTTCAATAATGGTGGAACTGCAACAACAAAATTCACAATTGCAAAAGCTAATACACAAACTACAGAAGAAACGGAAAATACAACAACAGAAACAACAGTAACAGAAACAGAAAAATCAAACAATCCACAAACAGGAGATAATATTATTTTATTTATAGGATTATTTGTTATAGCAACATTAGGAACTTATGTAGTAATAAAGTATAATAAAAAAAGTAAATAAAAAATATAACTTTAAAATAATCCGTAATTGTCATTGACAATTACGGATTATTTGTTGACAAAAAAATATATAATGTGCTAATGTTAAAAGGTAAGAGATTATATAAATGTAATTTATGTATTTTCTTATATACGATTTTTATTAAAGTTTATAGGTTAAACTTTGAAAACCTAAATAAGAGATACAAAGGAGAGATTCAAAAATGAAAGGAAAAGTAAAAACAATTGCATTTATTTTAGTATTTGCACTTTTATTTAACATATTTGCACCAACAATGAGTGTAATTGCAACTTCTTATGGAGAAGGCGGTAATGGAATCCAAATAGGTATTGATTCTAATCCCGCAAATTTTGAGATTCAAAGTATTACAGTAGATGGAAATTCATGGACGAGTGAACAAGATGAATTTTATTCAACAGATGCAGACCACAACTATATAGTAGTTATTAAAGTTAAGGATAATGATAATCAATATCCAGATATTATGTGGGGTGGAAACTGGAATGGTGATGATGGAACAATAACTAAAGATTCAACGAATGCAGATGGAATTTATACTTATACATTAACAACAAAATTATCAAGTGAAGGTTTTAAGCGTGTATCACTTAATATAAATTCTATTAATAAGCAAACATCAACTGAAAAAGCAGAAATTGAATTTAATGGTGCTACAAGTATTACTGGAAATGCAACACAAATGAAAGTAAATTACGATAATGGACATATTGCTGTAACAGGTGCTAATATGACAACTGATGTAAATACAAATAATAAACTGTATATTTCAACAACTAGTGCAGGTAATATGACATTTGAAGCTGTAGCAAATGAAAACTATACAGGAAAAATTTTAGAAAATGGAAATGAAAAAGTTAACCCATACACACTTAATGTTCAATTAAATAGTCATTATAATATAGATGCAGAGTTTACTCCAGGTGGTTCACCAAGTACAAATGCAACAGCAAATATAACTGTATCTGCTGGAGATGGCTCATATATGCTTAGAGGAAATAATGTAAATTATGATGATGAGGTTGAAATTTCTATAAATGGTTCTAGATGGGATCATAGTAATACTATTCAATATAATGCTGAAAATTCTGATACTACAGTAACATTTACATTTGAAACATTATGGATAAATAGATTTTATGATAATATAGTAATAAATGGAACTTCATATACAGTAAGTGATTATCTTGATTTTGATGATAGAACAGAATGGTTAATAGCAAATCATGGAACTCAAGCATTAGCATTTGATATACCAAATGTTGCAAAAGCAGATTCTTATAACGTTGTTGTTAAACATGGAGAAAATAATGGTTCAAAATATTTAGCTACTTTCTTATGGACAGCTGATCCAGCTCAAGCAAATGGACATAATTATATAGGAAATGCAAAACTTGAATTCGTAAAAGCTACTTATAGTGTTGGAAATACAACTTATACTGTAACAGAAAAAGACTTAGAAGGAAAACTACAAAGGGATGGAGGTTTCTTAAGTGCAGATTCAGAAGATGGATTCTTAAATTATGGAGTAACAGCAGATGTGAATTATGATGATGGAAGTTTAACATTACCTGGTGGAGCAGAAGTTACGATGAGAGTTGTTCCAGACTATGGATATCAAGTAACAAGTGTAAATGGCGGAGATGATTTTAAAACAACAAATTCAGGAGTATCAGAATTTACTGTTACAGTTGAAGAGGGAACAGCTGGATATTTTCAAGCAACAGTAGAAAAAGTTGATAATACAGTAACACCAACATCAGAAAAAGTAAAAGCTGGAAACATTGTATTAGGAGATAATGCAGCAACAGATATTAAAAATGGTACAGTTAGATTATCAGTAGAAGATGTAGAATTAACAAGTGATAAAATAACAAACTTTGAAGAAAAAGCAAGTGAAGCTGGAGATTATACAATAACAAATTATTTAGATATAAATCTAGATAAAGTATTATATAAAGGAACTGCTGATGATGTATGGTCAGAGCAAATACATCACTTAACAGATAAAGCATTAATAACATTACAACTTGAAGAAGGTGTAGATGCAAGTAATATAGTTATAGTTCACAATATTGACAATGGAGATGAATTTGAGATTATACCAATTGAAAGTTATGATGCCGAGACAAATACAATTTCATTCTATACTAATAGTTTCTCAAATTATGCTATAGCTAATAAAATTTCATCAACAACAGAAAATACAAAAACAACAGATACATCAAGTAACCCAACAACAGGAGATAATATAATAATGATAATTTCAATATTTGCTATCGCAACATTTGGAGTATTTACTACAATTAAAGTTAATAAAAATCGTAGAATAAGAAAACACTAAAATAAATACAATGATGGGCTAGCAAAAGTTAGCCCTTTTATTACTTTAGAGAGGAAAGTTCAATGAAAGGTAAACATTATAATGGCAATAAAAAAAAGAAGAAAGGGAAAATAATTATACCAATACTTCTTCTTATATTTATTTCTATAATGATTTTTACTGGCATAAAGATATTTAATTGGCTAAAGGAAAATAGAGATAGTAATGATATTATAGAAGACATACAAGATACAATTTCTATTGATGAGAATATAGATACAGTTGATAAATATAATATAGATTTTGATAGTTTAAAACAAAAAAATTCTGATACTATTGCTTGGCTTAAAGTTAATGGAACTGATATAGAATATCCAGTAGTTAAGACTACAAATAATGATTATTATATGACACATAGTTTTGATAAGAGCTACAATAGTGCAGGGTGGGTGTTTATGGACTATAAAGATAAATTTGATGGCACAGATAATAATATGGTTATATATGGACATAATAGGCGAGATGGTAGCATGTTTGGAACATTAAAAAACATACTTACAGAAGAATGGCAAAACAATGCAGAAAACTTAATCATACCATTTATAACTGAAGATAAAAAATCAGAATATCAAGTTTTTTCAGTATATAGAATAGAAAAAGAAGACTATTATATTACTACGAATTTTGGAACAGATAAAGAGTTTCAGACATTTATTAATAAAATAAAATCGAGAAGTGTAAAAGATTTTAATGTGAATGTAACTACAGAAGATCACATTCTTACATTATCCACTTGTGCAGACAATAACAAATATAGAGTTGTTTTACATGCAAAGAAGATAGTAGAATAAAGAATTAAAGACATAACAAAGTTAAATTGTTATGCCTTTTTTATTATGATAAGAGGAAAGTTTTTATTGTATTTACTAATTTTTCGTGATGTATTACAAAGTGTATCTCTGGATTTGTTTTCTTGTTAATTATAACCCACTTATCTTCATTTATATAGAAATCTATATTTTTAAAATTATCTTTATTTAATTTCTGTATATTTTCTTTTTCATTATGTTTTATAAATTCTTCAAATTGTTCCTTATCATTTTCTTTATATATAGTCATTAAAGGTGTAGCTTTAGAAAGCATATATTTTGACTTTTCTTTTTCAAATTCTACTTCATCTTTTTTAGTAGTTAAATAAAATTTACTTTTCTTTTCATTATATTTTATACATTCACTTGTTAGAGCAATTGAGCCAGAAGTACATTGTGAACCATTAAAAAAGTTTGACGGTGGATTTTTAAAGTAATATGGAGAAATAGAACCAGTCATATAAATAGGAATCCAGTTTTCTAAACCTAATAAAAGTTCATTTATTGGTCTATTAAGAGTATGTACCATATTTAAGTGTAGTCCTCTTTTTAAAAGTACACTCATAGCAAAAACCCATTTCTTTTTAAATTCTTCATCTTCTCCAGTTTGTGTCATAGGTAAGTCGCTATAAAAGAATATAGGCTCATTTGATTTTGAGAGTAAAGTTGTTTTTAAAAATTCCCCTTCTGCTTGTTTTCTACCTTCAATACCGAAATACATTTTACTACTTTTGAACAATACAGGAACAGTGGGAACTTTTATTTTACTAAAATCTGTATTTATATAATCATTCAAATTAAAATTATCTAGTTTAGTAAGAAAGTTTAATACGTCATCAGGCTTACTATCTATATGTTGAGAACATATCCACTTTGTAAAAATTTCTTTAAAAATTTCTATATTATTTATATCTTCATTTGAACAATTTAATATTTGTACTAAAATAGATTTGGTATTTTCGTTTTGGCATAAAGAAATAATATAATTTCTTAACTTATCAATAAAAATTTCAAAATCTGCTGGCTTTCTTTCTTTGCTTTTCATTCTTGATATAAAAGAAGAGTCATAACCTACTGCATTTGAGATTTCAACTGTAGTTAGATTTAGTTCTTCTTGTAAAGTATTGAAATTATCAACAAATAAATTATAATCTATCTTAAACATATCAGCTGTTAAAGATTCTTTTAATGTGTTATATATGTTTTCTTTAGTAAGATCTGAATTTCTACTTAAAGAAATTTGATAAACACCATTTACTACTTTATTAAAATATTTACTATCTTCTTTAGGTTTTCTTATATTGTTTAAATACCTATTTATAAGTGTATAAGATAATCCTGAATTATCACAAAGCTCATTGGTATTAAACTTTAATAATTTCATATATTCTAATAGTTGTTCACTAAAATTCATAAGAAACACCGATCCTTTAAATTAAAATCTTAAAATAATATATCACTATACTCCAAAATTGTCAAATGACATTTGTGGATTACAAATTATAAGTTTTCTTGAAGTTCACAAGATTTTGGTATTGTAAACAAGTTAAAGTGCAGAATATTTTGATGTTCTGAACTTTAATAATATTCAGAACATCAATGTACAACATATAGAAATGAGAAAGTGATAAAAAAAATCACTTTTTTATAAGGTTCACAGTAGATATGTCACACATATATTGAAAATCATAGCATTATATGATATCTTATTTTTATGAAAGGAGATATAATATGAAAAAAATATGGGAAGGCAAACGAACCTTTTGAAGTAAATGGAATTACATGGTATACAGCTAAAGAAGGTGGAGTGGCACTAATTGATGGAAAAGTAATAGTTGTATATAATTTAAATGGTGCAACTTTTACTGATAAAGAAATTCAAAGTATCCTTGGAAGTATATCCTTAACAAAATAGTAATCACTAAAATTGTAAAAAACTCTATTCAAAAATGCACAACACAATAATTCTTCTATTTATAGGTAGCTAAATTCTGTATGGAAATAGTTACCTTTTTTTCCTATTGTACAAGAAATGGAAAAACATTCAACATGAAGAAGATGAAAGATAAAGAAATTATTTTTTGATAAATTTCAATATTGTTGTATAATGAATACTAAGGAGGTAAGATATGTGTTCAAATAATTATAAAAATATACAATTAACTACTCAGACAGATAAGGCAAATTGTATAACGCACTCAGGTAGATTTCATGTAGACGATGTTGTATCAACAATATTTTTAAGTAAGATAATTGATAATGTAATCTTATCAAGGGTTCCTACTATAGGAAATAAAGATGTAAAAGATAAAATTGTTTATGATATAGGGTTAGGGGAGTTCGATCATCATCAAAAGAATAGAAATGGACAAAGAGATAATGGAATATTTTATTCATCTATAGGTCTATTATGGAGAAAATTTGGTAAGGAATACTTGAAGAAAATAGGAGTTAAATATATAGATAAAACATTTGAATATATGGATAAGGAATTAATACAAAATATTGATGCGGCAGACAATATGCAGTTTGAATATGTAGAAAATAAAATATCACCTGATTTTATTAAGTTGTGTAATCCCCGGATGGAATGAAGATATCTCAGAAGACGAGGCTTTTGTTAATGCATTGAAATTAGCTGATGGATTTTGGAAGGTTTATATAAAAAATGCGATAGCCGAAGTAGAAGGAATAGAAGTTGTTTTGGATAAAGCATTAAAATGCAAAGATTGTTATTTAATATTTGACAAAGAAATGCCATACAAAAAAGCATTTCAGCTATCTGATAATAAGAAAATAAAATATGTAATATATAAATCCAGAAGGGAAGGATACGAAATTAGAACTGTAACAGATACATGTAAATTTAAAGATGAAATAGTTTTATCTAAGGACATAAATGATTCAAAAAAAATAACGGGAATAAATGAATTGATATATGTAGATAATCAAGGAAAACTATGTTGTACAGAAACTTTAGATAGTGCAATTCAACTTGTAAAATATAATGAAAGTAAAATAAAAGAATAAGGAGGCTTTTTTATGCCATTTCAATTTTTAGATAGTAATAGCCAGTTTACAAAGTCATTCAATGCAATTTCGAAAAGTGATTTTTATAAAGGATTAACTCCAGAACTTGGGTATCAACATAAGATAGGACATATTCAGAAGGTTATGTTATTTTCACAAATTATTGCATTAAATGAGAATTTAGATGAAGGGCAGATGAGAATTTTATTAGCTTCAGCTGCTTTCCATGATTCTGGCAGAACAAAAGATAGAGATAATGGTGAACATGGAGTTCTTAGTGCAGAAATTGCAGGAAACTATTTTAAAGAAAACCCGACTAATCCATACGAAATAAAACAAGATGAAATAGGAATTGTTCAAGTAGCAATTGCTTATCATGTTATTAATGATACTATTCCAGGAGAAGTAGATGAAAAAATAATGTTAAAGCTGTGTAGAGATTATAGCGTAAATGAGACCGAAGATTTAGAAAAGATAAAACAAGTATCTGCTATAATAAAGGATGCAGATGCTTTAGATAGAGCAAGATTTTCTTCAAAATTATCATCTAGAAATAGCCTTGATCCAAAATTGTTAAGAACTGAAACAGCTAAAAAGAATTCTATTATGGAGTTTGCAATGAAAATTAATCAAGCATATGCTGGATATGTATTAAGAGAAAATTATCCAAATGGACTAATTGAACAAGGTGATAATGCAAAAGCACTACAGTTTTTAAGACATGATTATAAAGTGAAAAATGGTGGAGTTCGTAAAGTAGAAAAAGATATTCCAGTAAGATTTGTAATGTCTATGTTTAGTGAAATTTTAAAGTCTTTGAGGGAAAAAGAAAAAATAGAAGAGGATGAATTGGAATTGTAATTTCAACGTATAAACACTATGGCTAGTATGACTCTTTAGTAAACGATACTGAAGAGTCATTAGAGTTTTAAATAAATGAAAATGTAAGAAATGCAAAAAAATAATAAAAAGACTACAAAAAATAAAAATGATATGCTATAATGTTAACAATTCAAGTAAAAAAACAATAAGGAGGAATTAAAAAATGAGTGGACATTCAAAATGGCACAATATTCAAGCAAAAAAAGGAAAAGCAGATGCTGCAAGAGGTAAAATATTCACAAAATTAGGAAGAGAAATACTAGTAGCAGTAAAACAAGGTGGACCAGATCCAGCAGGAAATTCAAAATTAAAAGATGTTATTGCAAAATGTAAAGCAGCTAACATGCCTAACGACACAATAAACAATGCTATAAAAAAAGCTTCAGGAGCTGGAAATACAGCAAATTATGAAGAAGTAGTATATGAAGGATATGGACCAAATGGTGTAGCTGTAATAGTTGAAGGAAGTACAGATAACAAAAACAGAACAGCAGCAGATGTACGTCATGCATTTGATAAATCAGGAGGAAACCTTGGAACATCAGGATGTGTTTCATATATGTTCAATAAAAAAGGTGTTATTGTAATTGATAAAGAATCAACATCACTTTCAGAAGATGATTTAATGATGTTAGCATTAGAAAGCGGAGCAGAAGATTTCTCAGCTGAAGATGAAGTTTATGAAATCACAACAGCACCAGAAGATTTCTCAACAGTTCGTGAAAAATTAGAAGAACAAGGTTTAGAGTTCTTAGAAGCAGAAGTTCAAATGGTTCCAACTACATACACATCACTAGATGAAAACGGAGCTGCAAAAATGCAAAGATTTTTAGATATGTTAGATGACCTAGATGATGTAACAAATGTATATCACAACTGGGATGAATAATAAAAAGTTCTAAAAAAAATAATAAAGCATACTATAGTAATATAGTGTGCTTTTTTATTATAAAAAAGTGTATAAAAATTCAAAAAGTTAATGTTACAGAAGTATATATGCAATATTAAAGAATTATACAAATGAAAGGAGATTATAAATTGAATAAACAAGAACTGTTTAGAATAACGCTTTCTAAATGTTTTCCAGATGAATTGTTACATGCTATCAATAGTGTAAACATTGATAAAATAGAAGAAATAAGAATAAGAGTGGACAAGCCAGTTATTCTAAAAGTTGGAGTAACTGAGATAGTTTTAAAATACAAAGCAAGTACGGATGAAATTCTAAATATTTTTCAAGCCTTTTGCAACAACTCGATTTATACATATCAAAATCAAATATGTGGCGGATTCATTACAATACCAGGAGGACACAGAGTTGGAATAAGTGGAAGTGTGGTTGTAAAAGAAGGAAAGGTCACAAATATTACGAATTTGTATTCTCTAAATATAAGAATAGCAAGAGAAATTCCAAATTGTAGTATGCCATTGTTGCAGTACGTTATAGATATATCAAAAAATAGTGTTTTTAATACCTTAATAGTTTCTCCACCAGGAGCAGGAAAAACAACCATGCTAAGAGATGTGGTAAATAAAATAAGTAACGGTATTCCAGAGATAAATTTCAAAGGATTAACTGTTTCTGTAATTGATGAGAGAGGAGAAATTGCTGCAATGCACAGAGGTGTCCCACAAAATGACGTAGGAATTAGAACTGACGTATTAGACAATGTGCCCAAAACAATAGGAATAAGAATGGCTGTTAGATCACTAGCTCCTCAAGTAATAGTGGCTGATGAAATTCGGAAACAAAGAAGATGCAGAGGTAATAAACTATGCAATATGTTCAGGAGTTAAGGGGATTTTTTCTGCACATGGTAATAGTTTTCAAGATTTAAGAGTTAATCCAGAGATAAATAAGCTTATTAATTTAGGTGTTTTTGAAAAGATTATTTTTCTGGATAAAAATATTAAAGGAACTATAAAAAAAGTTATTTAAATTTTTCACCAAAACCAAGATAAATGTGATAGAATATAAAAAGAAAAAATTAAGAGGTGAAATAAATGAAGGAACTAAATCTACCAACAAAAATTTGGAAACATTTTTGCTTAGTAAGCAAGCACAGATGGTATGTGTTTAAATTATCAATTAAAGCGGGAATTCCATGGAGAGGTTTTGTACACGATTTATCAAAATATTCTCCAACAGAATTTTTTGAAAGCGTAAAGTATTATAACGGCAAAAGAAGTCCATTACGTGTTTGCAGGGAAGTAAACGGATATAGTTTATCCTGGTTACATCATAAAGGAAGAAATAAGCATCATTTCGAATATTGGGAAGATATGGATCAAAATAAAAGATTTCCAGTGTTTATGCCATATAAATATATTGTAGAAGCAGTATGCGATAAAATTGCAGCTGGAATGGCATATCAAGGTAAAGATTGGGATCAACATGAACCACTAGAATATTGGACAAATGTTGAAAAACCGGGACCAACATTAAAACATCCGGGAACTATAGAATTTGTTGATACAGTAATGAAAGAAATCTCAGATAATGGGGTAGATGCAGGGCTAAATCCCAAATTTTTAAAACCATTGTACAAAACTATTTCGGAAAAGTACAAAGTAGGTAAAAAAAGCAAATAAAAAAAGAACACATATTGTAAGTTGAAATTTAGATAAAGCTATGGTATAATAGCTGTACGTTTATTAGGTAAATCCTAATACTAAATAGTGTAAATTTTTATAAATTTAAGGTCAGTACACTATAATCAATATTTCGATTGGCTAGGTCAGGGCTAATCAACAATACTCCAATAATTATTTAGGAGGTCAATATGAACATGAAAACTTTATGCTCTATACTTATAATGATTGTTGCTGTTATAGACATCTGCATTCTTACGGATAAAGAGTTTTCTCCTCACAAACAGACTAAAAAGCGGATTTTTATTTCCGTAATCACAGCTTTTCTTTTAATGATACTATGGATCTGGATGATTTTTATGCATTCTCATAAATGGATTGCAGTAGTCCTTTCTATAGTTTACTTACTTATGTTCATTGCAAGATTTCTAGGTTTTCTAGCTTTTTGTGATAAATATAATTCCACAAAAGAGGAAGATGTATGGAGAAAAAATGCTGGGTTTGTTTTAACAAAAGTACGTGATATTAAAAACACAGTACATCTTTATGATATCAAAATGAGTAAAGAGTGTATAGCAAAGTTAGACAATCTATACGACATCTATGCTGAAAAAAGAATATCATACCAAACATCGCTGAAAATCAAAGACGTAATACAAAAATTTGTAGTAGTTCTTGATGAATACAAAAATCTACAGCATCGACTTAGTGCGGATGAAGAATATTTTTCTGAGGCATTATTAGACTTTGAAGATTTTATATTTAAAATTGAGGAGTTTGAAATTACCAAAGAATCTACAGCTTTTTGTGAGGCAGTTGCGGACATGCAATCACAAATTCATAAGTAAATACTCTGACTAAATAAACCAAAACGAACAACAATCGTTTTGGTTTATTTTTGGTTCTAAAAACAGTTACAGCTGAATATATTTTATATAGAGAGGTGACAAGTTATGTATTTACTCAAATGTATATTATTAATCACACTATTTTGTACAAGCACTATTATAGGTATATTAATTTCTAAAAGGTATTCCAATAGATTAAAAATTTTAAGAGACTTAAAAAATGCATTAAATATATTTGAAGTAAAAATAAATTTTTCTTTCGAAACAATTTCAGAAATTTTCATGGAAATATCTCAAAAAATAAATGGAGTTGCAGGAAAAATTTTTTTTGATACCGTTAAAAATATAGAGAATAATATGTGTGCAGGGGACGCATGGGAGAAATCGATTGATAAGAATAAAGATGTTTTAAAAAAGGATGATATAGATTGTCTTAAAACACTTGGAAAACTTCTTGGTAAAACAGATATAGAAGGGCAGCTTAATCAAATAGAATTAGTAAGCACCTTTTTAGAAAAACAAATAAATGATGCGAATGAAGATAAAAACAAGAATGAAAAAATGTATAAAAAACTTGGAGCTATTGTAGGACTAGTAATTGTAATTGTGCTTATATAAGTATTGGTATGTACATATAATTTATAAGTAAAACCAAAAAGGTATTATGAAAATGAAAGGAACTGATTATACATATGAATATTGATTTATTATTTAAAATTGCAGGAGTAGGAATTTTAGTTGCTGTGCTACATCAGGTCTTAGTAAAGGCAGGTCGTGATGATCAAGCAATGATGACAACATTGGCAGGATTAGTTATTGTTTTAACTATGGTTATTAAAGAAATAAGTACATTGTTTGCAACAGTGAAAACAATGTTTAATCTGTAAAACTTTTTGTGAGTGTTCCGAAAAGTTCTATGACCCCAAAAAGGAGGAAAACAAAAGATGGATATTATAAAAATAATAGGCATAGGGCTAATCTCTCTTGTAATAATTATTATAGTTAAGCAGTACAAGCCTGAGTTTGCGGTTTATGTGTCGCTAGCAGCTAGTATTTTAATATTAATGCTAATCTTTGAAAAACTATCTAGCATAGTAGGACTTCTAAATAATATGGCAAGCAAAACAGCAATTAATACTACTTTCATAACACTTTTGTTGAAGATAACAGGAATAGCAATATTAACAGAGTTTGCGGTAAGCATATGCAAAGATTGCCGGAGAAACAGCAATAGCAAATAAAATGGATATTGGTGGGAAAATAGTAATTGTATCTGTGTCAATACCTATTATATCAAGTCTTTTAGAAACTGTGATGAAAGTCCTTCCATAAAATGCGGGAGGAGATCAATTATGAAAAAAATAATAATAGCTTTTATAACTATAGAATTAATGCTTCTTATAAATCCATATAATGTCCTAAACAATACAAGCATAGCAGTAAAGAATAATGTTTCTGATCAAAGTAAACGAACTTCCGAGATAATGAATACACAAAAAGATAATTTAAATATTTCAGAGTTTATCAAAGAATCTGAAAAATATACAAAAGAATCAATGCCAGATTTAGACTTAAACAATTTATTAGCAAGCAGCATAAAAGGAAATATAGATAATGTAAAATTATCACGTTTTATATTAAGTTTATTAGGAAAAGAACTTATGAATTCTGCAGCTGTTTTAAGCAGTATTATTGTAATTGTAGTTATACATGGAATTCTTAAAAGTATAAGTGATGGACTTGGAAATACCAGCGTTTCCCAAGTTACATACTATGTTCAATACATATTAATTGTTGCGTTAGTAATGACAAGTTTTGCTGATGTAATAACTATGGTAAAAGAAGCAATACAAAATTTAGTTGCATTTATCAATTTATTAGTGCCTATTCTAATAACACTCATGATAACTACTGGAAGTATTGCGTCTGCCGGAATGCTTCAGCCAATCATATTATTCATGATAACAATAATTGGAAACTTTATAGTAAATGTAATAATCCCGATTGCTCTTGTTTCTACAGCTTTAGGAATTATTTCACAAATATCAGATAGAGTGCAAATAGATAAGTTAGCAAAGTTTTTTAAATCAGGTACTGTATGGGTTTTAGGAGTAATATTAACCTTGTTTGTTGGAGTAGCATCATTGGAAGGAAGCTTAAGTAGTAGTGTTGATGGAGTTACGGCAAAAACTGCAAAGGCTGCAGTTTCAAACTTTATACCAGTTGTAGGAAAAATTCTAGGTGATGCAGTGGATACAGTAATGGGATGTAGCGTAATTTTAAAAAATGCTTTAGGAGTTGTTGGAGTAATAATTATTGTTGGAATATGCATTGTTCCAATAATAAAACTAGTAACATTAATGGCAATGTACTATCTTGGAGCAGCTTTGTGCCAACCAATTGCAGATCCAAAAATCGTAAAGCTTTTAAGTAATATGGGCGACACATTTAAATTATTACTTGCAGTGCTTTCAAGCGTTTCTGTAATGCTGATAATAGGAGTTACATTAATTATAAAAATTTCAAATACAGGATCAATGTATGGGTGAGGTGATGCTTTATGACTTTTATAAGTAACTGGGCTCAAGGAATTATTGTGTCGGTAATAACAGCTACAATAATAGAAATGTTACTGCCTAAAAATGGAAATGGAAAATATGTAAAAGTTGTTATAGGAGTTTTTGTGCTTTTTAGTATTGTTTCGCCTATAATCAGCAAAGTAAGAGGTGGCAATAACGATGTTATAGAGTTTGATTCATACTTAGAAAATGCTGAAACTAGTAATGTACAAGCAACCAGCGTCAATATAAATAACGAAAATGCCATAAAGTCTATGTATGAAGAAAATTTAAAGGTTGATATTAAATCAAAGATAAATCAAAAGGGATATACAGTCGGAGAAATACAGTTGGATATCTTGAATGACACTCAATATACTTTAAACAAAATTGATATAAAAATCACAGGAAAAAACGAAGCAACTTCATCGAATGAAAACACTCAAAAAGCAACTACCATCATTGAAAACATAGAAAATGTAAAAATAAATCTTGGTGGTAGCGCTAAAGATAATGGAAAGCAGGAAGAACAATCAGTTATCAGCGAAAGTGAAAAAAGAAAGCTGAAAGAATATATAAGCAGTGTATATGAGGTTAATGAGAATAATATTCTTATTAGATAAGAATAAACATGGGTTGCTATATATACTAATAAGACTAATACATTATGATTTACTCTTAAAAAAATTTAATATAAAAGGGAGGGGTGAATTTGCATAATATTAAAGATAAATTTTTGGCCAAAATTGAAGAAAAGGGTAGTAAAAAAACAATAGAAAACTTAGTAGTATTTGTAATAATTCTTATAGCCACAGTAATATTTATTAATTATATATGGAATGGGGATAAGAAAAAGAGCAATCAACAAAATAAGAGTGTTAGTCTTGCGGAAACAACAAATAAAACAGTAACTAACAACACTAGCGAAGATAACAATTTAGAAAAACAGCTAGAAAACATATTAAGAAATTTAAATGGCGTCGAAGACGTACAAGTCTTAATTACATATTCAGAAACAAATAAAATAATTCCGATGTACAATGAGGACAACCAGCAAAGTACAACTAAAGAAGAAGATAACCAAGGTGGAACAAGAACGATAAACGAGAATTCTAGTAAAAAAGAAGTTGTGTATGAAGAAAACAATGGACAAAGAAACGTATTAACAAGCAGCGTCGTAACACCTGAAATTAAAGGAGCTGTTATTGTAGCAAAAGGAGCAAGTAATGCAAATGTGAAAAACAATATTATACAGGCCGTTGAAGCAGCAACAGGGCTTCCAACACACAAAATTCAGGTGCTTGAAATGAAATAGCAATGATAATACTTTATAAATAAGTACTTCTATACAAAAGAAAAATAGGATCTTAAAGGTTAAATCCAAAATTTCGTACATAAGGAGAGTTGTAAATGAAAGTTTTAAAAAGAAATCAGATTATTATTTCTGTATTGGCGTTAATGTTGATTACAGTTGGTTATATGAGTTATACATCCAACGTTCACAATGCAATTGAAACAGGAGCTTTAATGGATTCAGAAAAATATGCAGGAATAGGTGACGCGAAGCTTGTTAGCAGTAATAATGTTCAAGAAGCAGAAACAGCAGAAAGTGCAACAAATACTGAAGAAAGAAACGAACAAAGCAGTACTTCTGCAAGTAGTATATCAACAGAAAATGAATCAGAATCATCTACAAATGTTAATAACGTTTCTTCAAATAAAAACAAAGAATCAACCGAATCAAGTGAAACAGAAAAAACAACATCAGCAAGTGCAAAAGAGGTAGACTATTTTGCAACATCAAGACTAGAAAGGGACAAAATGTATTCTCAAATGTTAGAAACATATCAAGGATTAGTGGAAAGCAGTACTATTGCTGCTGAACAAAAAAATATATCAACACAAGAGATAGCAAATATAAACAACAGAAAGAATTCAATAATGATTGCTGAAAATTTAATAAAGAATTTAGGTTTTGAAGATGTTATTATTTTTGTAAACGATACGAGTACTAGCGTAATTGTAAAAGCAGATAAGCTGGAAGATGCTGATGTTGCTAAGATTCAAAATATTGTTTGCAGAGAAATTGGAGTGGATACGGAAAGTATACATATTAGCTTGAAATAGATAAAAAAATTTTAGAATTGTTTGACATCACTAGAAAATTATGTTAATATTTAAATATATTAAAAAAAGAAAAGAGGAATAATTATGAAGTTAGGAATATTTTTAAATAAACTACATCATCATCGTAGGAGCTTGTAACTATTGCATAAGCATGCGTAGGTACAGGCTAAAACTGCTGTGCCTACGATAGTTTAAAAATATTCTTGAAAATAGATATGTTAAAAAACTATTTGTAGGAAATACAAATAGTTTTTTTTCGTATTTCTCATAATTATTCCAAGTAAACTTAATTACAATACTAGGAAGAAACTTTTGAACACCTTGACAAAAAGGTTAAATTTATGTTAATTTTTAAAGGAAGTGAAGAACTTCCTTAAAATAGAAGGAGGAATTAAAATGAGTGAAAAAGTATTACCAAAAACATTACCAGGATTTATGGAATTACTACCAAACGAACAAATATTATTTAATGAAATGAAGGAAAAAATTCAAAAAACATACGAAAAATTTGGATTTTTGCCACTAAATACACCAATAATAGAATCAGCAGAAGTATTACTAGCAAAAGCAGGGGGAGAAACCGAGAAACAAATTTATAGATTTAAAAAGGGAGATAATGATTTAGCGTTAAGATTTGATTTAACAGTTCCACTTGCAAAATACGTAACTGAATACTATCCCAATTTAACATTTCCATTTAGAAGATATCAAATAGGAAAAGTATATAGAGGTGAAAAGGCTCAAAGAGGAAGATATCGTGAGTTCTATCAATGTGATATAGATATAATTGGAGAAAACGAGCTAAGTTTAATAAATGATGCAGAAATACCAAGTATAATATACAGCACATTTAGAGAATTAGGGTTTGATGACTTTACAATAAGCATTAATAACAGAAAAATATTAAATGGTTTATTCGAATATTTAGAATTAAAAGATAAGTCAGTTGATATATTAAGAATAATTGATAAGATAGATAAAATAGGAAAAGAAAATGTAATTAAAGAAATTCAAGATTTAGGTGTTGAGCAAGCTAAAACTGATACTATAATGAATTTTATATCAATTACAGGAAATGTAGAAGAGACAATTAATTCATTAAGAGGATTAAATATAGATAACGAACTATTTAATTTGGGCGTAAATGAATTAGAAGAAGTTGCTAAGAATATTAACCTATTCGGAGTACCAACTGAAAACTATAGAATTGATTTAACAATAGCAAGAGGATTAGATTATTATACTGGAACTGTATATGAAACATTTTTAAACCAATATAGACAACTTGGAAGTGTATGTTCAGGAGGAAGATATGACAATTTATCAGATTATTATACTGATAGAAAAATGCCAGGAGTTGGTATATCTATTGGACTTTCAAGGTTATTCTTCCAGTTAACTGATAATAAAATAATAGAAGCGGGAAATAGATCAATTTCAAAGGTTATGATTGCGTCAATGGTTGACGATTTTAGCAAAAGCATTGAAATTGCAACAGTATTAAGAGAAAACGGAATTAATACTCAAGTATATACAGATAAAGCTAAAATTAAGAATCAATTTAAATATGCAAATAGATTAAACATTCCATATGTAATTGTTATTGGCGAAGATGAAATAAAGAATAACGTTGTTTCATTGAAAAATATGGAGAGTGGAGAACAAGAAACGCTTACTCTTGTAGATGCAATTAATGTTATAAAAAACAATTAAAATAGGTAATTTAAGCAGACTAGATTTAGTAGTCTGCTTTCATAATTTTGACTTTTCTTCAAAAATATGGTATAATATTACTGTTGTTGTGATTGAACAATCAACCAACAAAATTTAATAAAAAAGGATGTATGAAAAAATGAAAAACAAAAAAGTAATGATTGCTATGATTATTACAGTATCTGTATTATTAATTGCTACAGTTACAATCAGCATTTTAAAATTAGCTAACATAGACATAGTAAAAATTGCTAAAAATGAAAATGTGCAACCAAATAATAACGAAGAAGCAAAAGTTATTGAAGTTGCAGAAAATGAAAACATTGAAAATGAGGAATCACAAAATAATACACAAGAAGAAAAAACTCCATCAGGAGTAGTAGAAGAAAGCTTGTTGAAAAGCACATTATCTAGTCGTTCAGACGTAGATAGATTAGGTAGATATGTAGACTTAAACACAGACGAGCCTACACAAGAATATGAAGAATTAGTTGAATATACAAAAATAGAAGATGTACAAATAAGTTTTAATATGGACGTTTCAAAGACAACGGGATTGTCAAGAGAAGACTTCATAACATTTGTTCAAAATATGAAATGTGATAGAACAGGTATATTAGCAAAAAATGCTGGATGTATTTGGGATAATTGTCAAAAATATAGTGTTAACGAAATATTCGTATTAGGTATTTGTGGTATAGAATCAGGATGGTGTTCAGCACCTCAACATCAAAATACACACAATTATTCAAGTTTGATGAGTGGAGGTAAATTAATACCTTATGCATCGGATGAAGAAGGATTTGAAGCAATGATTAAATTGTTAGGTGAAAGATATTTAACACCAGGTGCAAGTTTTTATCATGGAGCTACAATTACTGGTGTGGGTACATGTTATTGTAATCCGACATCTTGGCCTAATAAAGTGTTTACTTGTATGCAACAAGCGATGAGATAAAAAAGGAGCTTTGGCTCCTTTTTTTGTTGCGTAATAATAATACTAATAATAATAATTCCGCCCATAAAGGGCAAAAGTAATCAAGGATTATATTGTTTTATTCGTTTCGCCCCAACTGCGAACTAAGAGTAAGAATCTTTCGTGCAAGATGGGGTGTAGTTATTTGAAATGAATGTCTTTTGCACGAAATCTTCTAACTCTTACTAGCTTGTCGGTCCCCACCTTGACTTCACTCATAAAACAATATAATCCTTGATTGCTTTTACCATTTATGGGCTACTCTACAATTTTTTGTAATTAACTGTTGTAAATTTTGAAATTATTGGTATAATAATTAAGAAAACGATGGATAAATTGAAGGAGGAAATACGAATGGTGAAAAAAGTTGCTATTTTGGCAAACGGAGGAGATGTTTCAGGATTTAATGCAGTAATAAGAGCGATAGTAAAAACAGCAGAAGAACATGGTGTTGAATGTTATGGATTTATTGAAGGATATAGAGGATTATTAAACAATGAATATATTCCATTAAGTACATCTGATAGTAGAAAAGCATCAGGAATACTACCCAAAGGAGGATCTATAATAGGTTCTTCAACAAACGCAAATGTATTCAATTATAAAGTTACTCAATTAGATGGAAAAGTTGTATACAAAGACTTATCTGATATATGTGTTGAAAATATGAAAAATGATGGATTTGATTGTTTATTTACATTAGGAGGAGACGGAACTCAAAAATCAGCAAGAGATTTATCTTTAAAAGGTATAAAGGTAATTGGTGTACCTAAAACAATCGATAACGATGTTGCGTGCACAGATATAACATTTGGATATAATACAGCAGTATCAGTAGCTTCTGAAGCGTTAGATAGATTGCATACAACTGGTGAAACTCATCACAGAATAATGGTACTAGAAGTTATGGGAAGATATGCTGGATGGATAGCACTAGAGTCTGCAATTTCTGGAGGAGCAGATGTTGCACTAATTCCAGAAATTCCTTATGATATAAACAAAGTGGTTGAAAAAATAAATCACAGACGTGATAAAGGGAAGAAATTTAGTATAGTGGTTGTAGCAGAAGGAGCAATGCCTAAAGGTGGAACAATAACAATTGAGGGCACAAGAGATAATGGTACAGGTGTTGATAATACAAAACTTGGAGGAATTGGACAGTTACTTACAAAGCAATTAGAAGAATTAACAGGATTAGAAGCAAGATGTACAGTTTTGGGATACGTTCAAAGAGGTGGAACGCCTACAGCTTTTGACAGAGTACTTTCAACAAAATACGGCTCAAAAGCTATGGAATTAGCAATAGAAGGAAAATTCAATGTGTTAACAGTTATAAAAGATGGAAAATTAGATAGTGTTCCGTTAGAAGATGTAGTAGGTAATAATAAAGCAATAGGAGCTGTGTCTGGAAACACAGCTGAAAGCAATATTAGAAAAGTTAATATGGATAATGATTTAGTTAAGACTGCTAGAAACATTGGAATTTGTTTGGGAGATTAAAGTCAGAAACAGTGAGAATTTTAAAATTGGGGACGGAGAAAATTTCAAATTTTTAAAATTTTCTCCGTCCCGGATTTAAAAGAAAGGATTAGATACAATGAAAAAATTAAAGAACATACATATAGCAATTATAATTTTAGGAATAATATTTAACAGCATAAGCATTTTTCATCCGAATTTATGGTTTGATGAAGCGTATTCAGTTGGATTAGCAAATAAATCATTTATCGATATATGGAAAATTGGAGGAAATGATGTTCATCCAATTTTATATTATTGGATATTACATATAATTTACTTGATAACAAATGGTTTGGGCGCAACAATGAATGGAACAATAATTGCATATAGAATTTTTTCTGCTATGTGTATTTCTATTCTTGGAATACTAGGATTTACACATATAAGGAAAGATTTTGGAGAAAAAGTTGGAGCTTTGTTTTCATTCTTTTCATTTTTCATGCCGGTAATTTGTATATATGCTGCTGAGGTTAGAATGTATTCATTGGCAATAGTATTAGTTACTGTACTTGCAATATACGCATATAGACTGTTTAAGGGTGATGCAAACATTAAAAACTGGATTATTTTTGGACTAACCAGTTTAGCATGTATATATGTTCACTATTATGGATTAATGGCTGCAGGAATAATAAATTGTGTGTTATTGTTTTATTTTGTAAAAAACAAGGAGACAAAATCAATAGTAACAATTCTTATTTCAGGAGTTATCCAATTAATAGCATATATTCCATGGATAATGAATTTCTTAAAACAACTTAAAAATGTTTCAAAGGGATTTTGGATTGGATTTGAATTTCCTAAGACACTATTCCAACTGTTCGGAACACAATTTTCAGGAAACTTAGAAGAAGTAATTGGCTTTATAGCTATTGTTGTTTTGTATATTTATTTATTTTATAGAGTACATGCAACAAAAAAATCGGGAGAAGAGTATAAAGTGCGGAATTACATCAATAGCAATATATTTTGCGGTTATATTAGCAGCGTTGGTAGTTACAGCGGCACTAAGAACATCAATTTTATACTATAGATATCTATTCGTAATTACAGGATTAATGATATTCTTTATAAGCTATTTCTTAGGAAAAGAAAAAAATAAATACATAATTTTTGTAATATGCACAATTATATTTGCTTTAAGCGCATGGAGTAATTATATGCAAATTAAAGAAGCATATGAGCCTAATAACATGACTCAAATTTCATACCTAAAAGAAAATATTAAAGAAGACGATGTAATTGTTTTTGATGAATCAAATTTTGGAACAGGTTCAGTAGTTTCTTTAAACTTTACAAGCAACAAACAATTCTACTATAATCCACAAAACTGGGGTGTAGAAGAAGCATATAGAGCCTTTGGAGATCAATTGAAAATTTATACGAATACAGATTTTCTAAATGAATGTACAGGAAGAATATGGATTATAGATAACGAAAATTCAGATTATTATAATAAAATATTTAATAATGATAATTTTGTTGAGAAGAGTAGAAAACTTATTAAAACAGGATATGAAGATTATACGTATAATATGATTTTAGTAGAACGTGTAAATTAAGTAGAACAAAGGAGAATATAAGAATGGTTTATGAATTTGAAGTGCCTGCAAAGATAATTGGAAAAGGGCGTCCAAGGTTAAATAGTTATACAGGTCAAGTGTATACACCAACAAGAACCAGGGATTATGAAAGTTTAGTGGAGCAGTATTTTTTACTTAAGTATCCTAGATATAAATCTATAGAAGGAAGAGCTAAGGTTAATATTACTGCATACTTTGAAGTACCAAAGTCTACAAGTAAAGTACAAAAAGAGCAAATGCTGGGAAACACAATAAGTCCAACAAAGAAACCAGATATAGACAATATTGTAAAAATTGTACTTGACTCAATGAATAAATTTGCATTTAAAGATGATACACAAATAACTAAAATAGAGGTTGAGAAATTATATGCAGATCAGGAAAAACTGTATATTAAAATTGAAGAATATTAATTCTAGGAGGAATATAAATGAAAACTTTGAAAAAAGCATTAATGCTAATAATGATGATGATCTTAATAGTTAGCTTATCAGGATGTGAAGGTGATGATAAGACTACAACAAATAACACATCTAAAAATCAATCAATGAAAAAGATAGATACATCGTCAGTAGAAGATAAAGAAGAAACAAATGCTACTGAAACTAATAATACTGTAGAAAATCCAAAAGAAGAGAAGGAGGAAATAGATGTGGCATCAATCGATTTTTTATCAGCTGCAAAGAAACAGGTAGCTAATCCACAAAAAGGAGAAACAATAGCAATTTTTCATATAAAAAATTATGGAGATATCAAAGTGAAACTTTTTCCAGAAGTTGCACCAAAAGCAGTTGAAAACTTTGTGACTCATGCGAAAAATGGATATTATAATGGTTTGATATTCCACAGAGTTATAAATGACTTCATGATTCAAGGAGGAGATCCAACAGGTACAGGTACTGGAGGAACAAGTATCTGGGGTAAAAATTTTGAAGATGAATTTTCATATGATTTAGTACCATACAGAGGTGCTTTATGTATGGCAAATGCAGGTGCCAACACAAACGGAAGTCAGTTCTTCATTGAACAAGCAAAATATGATGAAAGTACAGCTACAATGCTTAAACAGTATGGTTATCCAGAGAATATATTAAATGCGTATAAAGAGTATGGTGGAAGCATGCACTTATTTGGAGCACATACAGTATTTGGGCAAGTTATTGAAGGTATGGATGTGGTTGATAAAATTGCTGCAACCAAGGTTGATTCTAGTGATAAACCAGTAGAAGATGTTGTAATAGAAAGCATTGAAATTACACAGTACTAAAAACGAAATTGCAAATAACATTTTTTTATGCTATAATCTGCATACATAATATACAAAGGAGGTATTTCCAAATGGCAACTGACAAGCGGAAATTAACAAAACGGCAAAAAGAGATAATCCTGTATGTTGTTCTGGCAATTATAGTAATTGCCTTTGCTATATGGTATTATTACAAATATTACTATGTAGTAGAATCTATAAACACCCCAATTATATTGGAGGTGGAAGATAACACATCAGGTGACTCAGAAACAGTCGATGTAGATGGCATATTACAAGTACACATGATTGACTGCGGTCAAGCCGATAGTTTTCTGTTTGAACAAAATGGAGAATATGGCTTAATTGACTGTGGAACAAGATCAACGGGAAAAGATGTTGTAAAATATCTGCAAGATGAAGGAGTGAAAGAGCTTCAGTTTGTTGTAGGTACGCATCCTCATGATGACCATATGGGCGGAATGTATGATGTTTTAAACACATTTGCTTGTAATATTGTTTATATGCCTGACATTGAAGATGGTTTGGTAACAACAAACTGGTATATGCAGCTAATGCAAAAAATCAGCAAAGACAAAATCAAGCTTGTTAATCCAAAGGTTGATGATGAGTTTCATCTGGGAGAGGCTATTTTTAAAGTAGTAGGTCAGCTCACACCAGAGGAGGCTGGTAGTAATATTAACAACTACAGCACAGTCATCAAAGTATCTTTTGGAACAATGGATTTGTTAATGACAGGTGATGCAGAAACACGGGTAGAGACAAAGATGCTAGAGACAAACGAAGATGAGTTACAATGTGAAATCCTTAAGCTGGGACATCATGGTTCTAATACATCTACATCTGATTCCTTTTTAAAGGCTGTTGATCCGGATTATGGATTAATATCATGCGAAGTAGGAAATAAGTATCAGCACCCTTCAACGGAAACAGTAAAGAAACTGAAAAAGTTTAAGATTAAAATTTATCGTACTGATGAAACAGGGAGTGTAGTTCTTACTATATCAAATGATGATGTAACTTTTGACAAAAAGGCAGGAGATTACAAGGATGGAATAACAGTTGCAAATTCTGTAATCAAAACAGGAGGGTTATCATGGAACTGATTAGTTATGCTTCACTTGAAAGATTTGAGGGAGATTATGCTGTTTGTGAAGTAGAGCAGCTCTCAATATTTGAAAGTGTTGTTGGTGATTTCTCAAAAGAATGCTATATGGCAGATGTTCCGGCTAATTTATTCTATGAAAAGAATATTCCGATGAATGTTGGGAATGTGTATAGCGTTGTGCATGATGGGGAAAATGTTAAAGAGGTAATTAGGCTTGAGAAGGCTGAGAAGAATCGTAGGGTTGCGTGGTTACAGGCTTTGAGGTAAGAGCTTGGGAACTAAAATTTAATAGTTTGCTGAAAAAAGGATTCTATGTTTAGAATCCTTTTTTCATGGAAGAGTGGGAATTGTTAACCAATAAGCTTTCAGTTTAACAATTAAAAAAGTGTAGGTATGTTTGATAAAATGCTTGACTAAATTACATAAAAATGATAAAATGAGACTTAGTTTCAAATTTGTAAAAAGTAATTAAGAGGTGAATGTATTTGAAAAGCAAATATAATACAAAACAAAGAGAAAGAATATTGGAATATTTGAAGGAAAATAAAGATTCGAATATTACTGCTGATGAGATAATTAATTATTTTAAATCAACGAATGATAAGATTGGAAAGGCTACAGTATATAGATATTTAAATAATCTAGTTAAGGAAAATATTGTAAAGAAGTATATGGTAGAAAATAGAAATTGTAGTTGTTATCAATATATTGAAGAACAGAATTGCGATAGTCACTATCATTTAAAATGTGAAAAATGCAATAAAATTATTCATTTAGAATGTGATGAGTTTAAAGGGGTAGAAAACCATATTGCAAAGGAGCATGATTTCGAGTTAGATAGTGTGAAAACGGTTTTATATGGTATATGTAAGGAGTGTAGTAAAAAATGAAGAAAAATGCAGCTTTTGTAGCAATATTAATATTGATTTTTTCGATAATCACTGCGGTGATTTTACAATTTAAAAATCCTGTTAAAAAGAAGCAGGATGGAAAAATACAAATAATAGCAACACTGTTTCCACAATATGATTTTGCAAAACAAATAGGTGGGGATAAAGTAGATGTTATACTTTTACTTCCATCAGGTTCTGAAAGTCATACATATGAGCCTACTCCACAGGATATGGTTTCAATAAACAATTCAGATTTATTTGTTTATACTGGAAAAGAAATGGAGCCATGGGCTGATAATATAATTTCTGGAATGAAAAATGATATTAAGGTATTAGATTTATCTACTACGGTAGATTTGATAAATTCTGAAGAATTTGAAGAAGAGCATTCTGAAGAAGGAGAAGAACATCATGATGGTGATGAGCATCATCACGAGGATGAACATAATCACGAGGGTGAACACTATCATGATGAAGAACACCACCATGCATATGATCCACATATTTGGTTAAATCCACAGTACGCCATACAAATGGTACGAGCAATTGAAAATCAATTGTGTGAGCTAGATCCAGATAACAAGGAATATTATCAAAATAATGCTAGTGCATATATTAAGGAAATTGAACAATTAGATAACGACATAGAAGAAACGGTAGATAACTCAAAAAACAAAAAAATAGCTTTTGGTGGAGTGTTTGCGTACGCATATTTTATAGAAAGATATAATCTTGATTTTAAAAGTGCATATGAGTCATGTGGGGAAAGTGCTGAACCAAGCACAGCTCAAATTAAGGAAGTAATTGATTATATAAATGAATACAAATTACCAGTAATATTTTACAAAGAATATACAACAGGAAATCATGCAAGAACAATTTCAGAAGCAACTGGAGCTAAAATGCTTGTATTTAATACGGTTCATAATGTGTCAAAAGATGAAATAAAAGATGGTGCAACATACGTAAGTATAATGAGACAAAATTTAGAAAATTTAAAAAAGGCACTTAATTAAAATATAAGAAAGGGAATTAGGTATGAATATAATAGAAATAAAAAATCTAAAAACCACTTATAATGGACATACAGCAATTAAAGATATAACTTTTAATATAAGCCAAGGTGAATACGTGTGTCTAGTTGGTGAAAATGGTTCTGGAAAAAGTACACTTTTAAAAACAATAATTGGTCTTAATAAAAAAGACTCTGGTGAAATAATAAAGCATATTGAACCAGACAAAATTTCATATTTAGCACAAAATAATTTAGTAGACATTAATTTCCCAGCAACAGCTAAAGAAATAATAATGACAGGAATTCAAAGACATGGCAAATTACCTTTTTATAAAAAAGAAGATCATATTCGTTTTAATGAAATTTGTAAGTTGCTAAATATTGAAGAAATAGTAAACAGACAAATAGGTGAACTTTCAGGAGGACAAAGACAGCGTGTAATGTTAGCACGTGCATTGATAAGAAATCCAGAACTACTTATATTAGATGAGCCATGTAGCGGATTAGATATAAATATTACAAAGGAATTCTATAAAATATTAAATAGGTTAAATAAAGAAACAGGACTAACTATACTAATGGCAACTCATGATTTAGATGAGATAGAAAATGAAAATGCAAGAGTAATTTGTATTGCAACATCTGTTAAATTTGATGGAACAATGGAAGATGGTCTAAAAATGTTTCAGAATGATGTAGAAAGGAAATAGAGAGATGGAGTTTTTAATAGATTTATTACAATACCCATTTATGCAAAGAGCGTTAATATGTGGTGTGGCAATTTCACTTTGTGCAGCTTTAATTGGGGTCGTATTAGTTTTAAAAAGATATTCAATGATTGGCCATGGTCTAGGCGAAGTAGCTTTTGCTGCTTTATCACTTGCACTTGTATTAAATTTACCAGAAATGTATGTAGCAATACCAATTGTAATAATAGCATCATTTATTATACTATTAATAAGTCAAAAACAAGGAGAGTCTGGAGATATTACAATAGCTTTAGTTTCAGCTGCTGCTTTGGCTTTTGGGGTTATAATTACTTCTATAAATAAAGGATTTAATATTGATGTTTATAATTACATGTTTGGAAGCATTCTAACATTGAAACCAAGTGACGTTGCTATTAGTGTAATCTTATCAGTTTTAATGATAATGGCGTACTTCTTTTTTTACAATAGATTGTTTATGATTACTTATGATGAAAAATATGCTAAGGTGTGTGGAATTAATGTAACATTTTACCAATTCTTGATAGCACTGTTTACAGCATTGGTTGTAGTAATTGGTATGAGAATGATGGGAACATTATTAATATCAAGTTTAATAGTTTTCCCTGCAATAATAGCAAGAAGGTTAACTCATTCATTTAAAGGAATGGCAGTTATGTCTGTAATAATTTCAATATTGTGTTTCTTGTTTGGGTTAGTAATTTCATCACTATTAAATTTACCAACAGGTGCTAGTATTGTTATGGTATACATTGGAGTTTTGGTACTAAGTATTATTTGGAAGAAGATTGTAAAATAGTGGAGAACTATAGTATATAGGTTAGAACTTTATATGATATATAAAAAACTAGGTAAATAGATACCTAGTTTTTTAATGTGTTTTTATAATTGGGATTTATACAAACCTTTTGAAATTTCCGTTTGTATAATCTTTACCTTCTACAATACCATCATCTACAAAGGTTTGAATAATGTTACATATATCATCAACACTTTCATCAAGAAAACTAAATCTTACGCTATTACTATTTACTTCATCAATGCTAATACTTAGCTTTTTACTGTTATAGATAGTAGTAGTCTTTGAAAATGAATCAGGAATAATTCTAAAGTTCATGTTTAATCTATCTTTTAAATAATACTCGTGTTCATAATTTGTACAATTACTTTTACATTTTTCTAAACAAAAATTGCTTCCGGAAATTAGACAGTAATTTGTGGTCATTACAGGTGTATTGCCATACACTAAAGCTTCAGTTTTTATAGTGCTATTAAAGCTATTAAGGGTAAGCTTATCTAATTCTGGCGATAAAGCAATACAAGAAATACCAAGCTTTGCTAATTCATGAATTGTTTCGTTATTATATACATTTAAGGTATAATTTCCAATTAATTCGTAATTAGAAATGTAGTTTTTTAACATATATATTTGAGATATGTTTGATACTACAAAACCTTTTATTGTAAAGTTAGCTAATATTTTTGGTAAAGCATTTGATACATTTTTCATAACAGAATCCTTTAAAATAGAAGGCATATAGATATAGCAATTAGTTTTGTTGCATAATTCGTCTATTTCTGTTTTGTATTCTGGTAAGAAAAAGTATTTTAATGGAATATATATCTTGCCAATGTTAGGTAATTTAGAATAGTCCTCTGAATGATTTATTGTATTTAATAAAACTGAAACCTCTTTTGAATTATTTCCATTAACAGGTTGTGTATTAGTACTATTTGATTCAGAAGCGGAAGCAATATTATTCATAGAAATTCTGCATTTTCTATGAATTTGGTTCAATAGTAATTCTTCTAGTTTAGAAATACAGTCTCTACGTAATTGGTTTAGCTTACTAATGCTTGGTACATATAAATTGTTATCTAAATCAACATCAATAGTTTCAAATTCAAAAGGAGTTCCACCAAGTTTGTTAATTTGTTGTGTAATACGTTCTGATGTAATAGGGGTGTTTGTTGCATCAACGGGTACTAGGTCAGAAGTGATTGTAAAGTCAATATCGGGGGTATTGGTATATATTCGCATACTGATAGGTGTATCTTTATGTATGGTAATTTTACAATTTATTTTTTGTTTAACTATTTCACCATTAACATACTCATCTGATAAATCACGTAATTCTTTTGAACTCATTTTAAAAATTTTATCATTAACAGAAATACGACCTTTGATTCTACCAATTTTGACAATATCTCCTTTTTTAGCGCTAGGAACATTTCTGTTATCAATCATTAACTCAGAGATTGTGTATGAGCCTTTTTCTTTTTCAAGGCTTACAGTGTCTCCAATTGCAATATCATCTTCTAGTTTAAAAGTAATATAGCCCTTATTACTATTAAAGTTATGTACTGTACCAAGAAAGATTCCCATATTGTTAGGCTTCTCTTTGGAAACAAACTTAGTAGTTGGTTCAGGGTCTAAATAACCTTTAGAAAAACCACCACGATTGAATACCTGCAATAAATCTTTTCTATCTTTTTCATCTATGGTATATGGTTTATCCGATTGAGCTAAGTCAATATATTTTCTATAAATTCTTGTAACGGTTGACACATATTCAGGATTTTTTAATCTTCCTTCAATTTTGAAACAGGTAATTCCAAGGCTTACAAGAGTAGGGAGTAGGTCAAGTGAACAAAGATCCTTTGGACTAAGCAGATAACCTTTATCTAGTGTGCGAGTATTGTTTTCTTCATCAGTTGAATTTGAAATTTGTAATAACTCATATGGTAATCTACAAGGTTGGGCACATTTACCACGATTTCCAGAACGGCCACCAATCATACTAGATAGTAAACATTGTCCGGAATAGCACATACATAAAGCACCATGCACAAACACTTCAATTTCAATATTAGAATTTTCACAAATATGTTTAATTTCATCAATAGATAACTCTCTAGAAAGTACAACCCTTTTGAAGCCAAGTTTCTCAGCCTCTAAAACACCATCTAAATTGTGAATAGTCATTTGCGTACTTGCGTGAATCGGTAAATCAGGGAAAAGTTCAATTAGTTTTCTAGCTAACCCTAAATCTTGTACAATAATAGCGTCAATACCATATTCATATGCCTTTTTTGCAAGATTAATTGCATCACTAAACTCATCGTTTTTTATTAAAATGTTTAAAGTTAGATTTGTTTTAACGTTTCTGATTTTTGCATATTCAATAGCAGCTTTTAAATCGTCATCATTAAAATTATTAGCAGAAGCCCTAGCGTTAAAAAGCTCTCCACCAAAATAAACGCAATCAGCTCCAGATTGAACAGCAGCTTTTAAACAATCAAAATCACCTACTGGTGATAACAATTCTATTTTATTCATATTTAATCCTCACTTTTTAAATTGGGGACGGTCCTTTTTTTCAAATTTTTAAAATTTGGGACAGTCCTATCCTTGATTATATATTGTAACACATTTTTTTGAATTTGCATACTATATCATATAAAATAAAAAAGGAGGTAGAATATTATGCCAGAAGAAGGAAGAAGTTGCGGATGTGGATGCGGAAATAATGGAATCTTAGGGGGAATGTTCGGAGGAGACGGATGCAATAGCGAAATATTATTCTTTATTATCGTTTTCTTATTATTATTTACAAACTGCGGATGTTGCGGAAGAAACTAGAATACATGAAGTGGTACAATTGGAATAAATTCAATTTGTGCAAATAAGAATGAGACAATTTGACACTAAAATTAAATAGTGTAAAATTGTCTCGCATTTTATTTATGGTATTTACATTCCAATCAAATAAATATATAATGAAGAAAACGAAAAAGGAGATGCAAGAATAATGACAAATAAGAGAGAAAATTATATAAGTTGGGATTCATATTTTATGGGAGTAGCAATGCTTTCAGCCCAAAGAAGTAAAGATCCAAACACACAAGTTGGAGCGTGTATTGTTAGTCAAGATAATAAGATTCTATCACTAGGATATAACGGAGCCCCAAATGGATATGATGATGACCATATGCCATGGGATAGAGAAGGAGATTTTGTTAATACTAAATATGCATATGTATGTCATGCAGAATTAAATGCAATTTTGAATAATAAAGGTTCAAAACTGGAGGGAGCACGAATTTACGTTGATTTGTTCCCTTGTAATGAATGTGCTAAAGCTATAATTCAGTCTGGTATTAAAGAAATTGTTTATAAATCAGACAAGTATAATGGAACAGATGGAAATATTGTTGCTAAAAAAATGCTTGATTACTGCGGAGTTAAATATAGAAAGTATGATGAAAAGAATATTGAGATTAAATTGGATTTATAATGTTGCTTCTAGAACCACTGGTAAAACGCATTGCATATCAAATTGATTATCGAATAATTTAAATTTTATTAATTAAATAGAATAGAATTACTGGACTTTTAATAAAACTTATAGTAGAATTGAAAAGTATGATTAAAAATTTTAAGGAGTGAATTTACAAATGCTAAAAAAATATATATTAGTATTTTTAGTTTCAATGGTACCATTGATAGAATTAAGAGGGTCAGTTCCTCTTGGTCTTAGTCCATGGATGGGAGGGGCTTTGCCAACAATTCCATTATATATTTTATGTATAATTGGAAATATGCTTCCGGTGCCGGTTATCTTTTTCTTTGCAAGAAAGGTTTTGATATGGGGAAAGGATAAAAAATACATAGGCAAATTTTTTACTTTCTGTTATGAAAAAGGGGAAAAAGGCGGAAAAAAATTGCAAGAAAAGGCAGGAAGAGGTTTATATTTTGCTTTGTTCTTATTTGTTGGTATTCCATTGCCAGGTACTGGTGCGTGGACAGGAACATTGGCGGCAAGTTTTTTAGATATGGACTTTAAGAAGAGTGTTGTTGCAGTTATGGCTGGTGTTGTGCTAGCTGGAATGATTATGGGATTGGCAGCGGCTGGAGTTTTTGGAGCTGCTGGTGCTATAATTGGGTAGAAGAAAATTAAAAAAGAAGGAAAAGAACCCAACCAAAATGAAGAAAATATATTAACATTCCGTTCTCTTGCTGGCGTGCGGAGTGTTGTTAAAGACGATAGTGGGGAGCGCCAAACTGCGCGCTCACTGCATGTTAATATATTTTCTTCATTTTGGTTGGGTTCTTTTCCTATTATTTTAGATTTTTTTTATAAGAGTTAGAAGGAGTGTTTTAACTTTTAAATTTCAATCACAGGTTGATATCTCTCAAGCCACATATTAACTTGACACAAGTAAGCCATTAGCTGAGGTCCAGTCATCAGTTGACCAAACCAAGGTCTTGTAAATGCTTTGCCGTCTGTTGCAAGTATTTCTAAAATATACTCTCTATTAAGCAGATTGTTTATAGGAGCGTTTTTATCGACCATAATTTTAGTAAGCATCTGCTTAACTGCAGCTAAATAAGTAGGGTTCCATGTCTTTGGATATGGACTTTTTTTACGGTCAACAATTTCTTCTGGTAACAAATCTTTCATAATATAACGTAGTAATCCTTTTTCACGTCCATTCAAAGCTTTCATCTCCCATGGAATGTTCCATACATATTCTGCTAAGCGATAGTCACAGAATGGAACACGAAGCTCAAATCCGTTATACATAGCCATTCTGTCAGAACGGTCAAGTAGTGTTTGCATAAACCAGTTCATTGTTAAATGTGATATTTTTCTTTTCTCAGCAGTCTCCATTGAATCTTCATCCAATATTTGAACATCTTTTAAACTTTCGTAATATCTAAAATCAATATATTCTTTTAAATCAACATGTTGACCAATTTCTGGATTTAGTAATTGCTGTCTTTCTGATAGTGCAATCGACCATGGAAATGTTCCACTATTTAAAGCATCTTCTCTAAAGAACCAAGGATATCCACCAAATATTTCATCAGAACATTCTCCGGTTAAAGAAACAGTTGCTTCAGGTTTAACTTTTTGACAGAATAAAAGTAGGGAAGAGTCAACATCTGCCATACCAGGCAAATCTCTTGCAATCATAGCGTCTTCTAATGCAGTTGCAAGTTCTGGTGTATCAAGCATAACAACTTTATGATTGGTTCCGAGTTTGTTTTTCATAATGTCAATATAATAGTTGTCAGAATTTGGTTGAAAATCAGTTTTGACAAAATTTTTATCGTTATCCTTGTAATCTACAGAGTAGGTAGTTAAATTGCCTATATTTTTATCCTTACAATAATTAGCAGCATATAAAGTGATAATACTAGAGTCTAATCCGCCAGACAAGAATGTGCATAATGGAACATCTGATACTAGTTGTCTTCTAATAGAATCTTCCAACAAAAACCTGGTTTTCTCACAAGTGACTTTTAAGCTATCTTCATGTGGTTTGCTAACCAAAGACCAATACTTTTCAATGTGCAATCCACTAGAATTAAATACTCCAAAGTGGCCAGGCTTTAATTCAAAAATATCTTTAAATGCAACAGTTCCAGGAGTATGTGCTGGACCTAATCCAAATAATTCACATATTCCTTGCTTATCTAATCTCGCTTCAACACCAGGAAATTTCAAAATTGCCTTAATCTCTGATGAAAATATAAAGTTGTTATCATTTACAGTATAATAAAAAGGTTTTACTCCGAAGTGATCTCTTGCTACAAACAATTCCTGTTTTACATCATTCCAAATTGCAAATCCATAAATTCCATTTAGCTTTTTAACAACATCATAACCCCATAAAATATAACTCTTAAGTAAAACTTCCGTATCAGAATATGTCTCAAAATCAAATCCGTTCTTGGTCAGCTCATCGCGTAACTCACTAGTATTATATAATTGCCCATTATATACCATAGTATAGGTACATTGATTATATTTAATACTCATAGGCTGTTTACCACCATTAGGATCAATAACAACTAATCTTTTATGTCCAAATACAGCATGTTTACTATAGTAATAACCATCCTCATCAGGGCCGCGCCTTTTGATTGATTCGTTCATAGATAATATTACATTTTTATTATTAGAAATATCTTTTGTTAAGTTCACAAAACCAACTATTCCACACATATAAATACCTCCAGTTTTAGTATATGCATTTTTGATGTACTTGACACATGTCAAAAAAATAAAACGTAAAATTAATTTCTAAAATCGTTGAAATTATTTTTTTTATGTGATATAACCTTGATTATTATTCGTAGCTATGCGAAATATAACAAGAATAGCAACTCAGAAATTCTCACATACAATTGTAAGGAGGAAATAATTATGGAGTATTCAGTTAGAATCGATTTAACAAAAGCAACTACAGAATTTCGTCGGGAATTTGCCAAGCTGATTTCTGATCCCATGTGTCTTGCTAATCTTTCTCGTGATAAAGATAGGAAAGTAAGGGCTTCTGCAGGAGGCAATAGCCACACATTAAATGCTAATTTAGAAAAACTCGCTAAGGATGCAGAACCGTGTGTGAGAAAAGCAGTGGCTAAAAACAGGAAAACATCACATCATATTCTGCAGGAGTTAGCTAAGGATGAGATTGAGGATGTAAGAATCTCTGTGGCAGAAAATGCAAATGTACCAGAAACTGTTCTTGTTATGCTGGAAAACGACAAATCAAGCAGAGTGCGGTATTTTGTGGCGCAAAGTGCAAACGTGTCACCTGAATCTTTAGATAAGCTATCTGATGATGAATATATTGACGTAAAGATTGCAGTTGCAGGAAACCCAAAGACAGCGGAGTCAACTCTAAAAAAACTTGCGAAAAATGAGTTGTGGCCGGTTCAACTAGAGATAATAAAAAATCCTAGTATTACAAAGGAAATTTTACTTATGCTAGTAGAAGATAGCGATAAGTCTGTTAGGTTTTATGCACAGAAAAGACTCGAAACTGAATAATTTTAAAAAAAGAGGTAGAATAATTCTACCTCTTTTTCTTAGAAGATAAAAAAATAAGCGAATAATGTTAAGCTTTACAGAATATAATAAATATAGAAAAAATAGTACAAACTTGACAAATAAATACATATGGTGTATAATATGTATTAGATAGTCAAATGACGATCAAATACACAACACAAACAAAATGTATTCAAATGTCAAAAAAGGAGGTGAGTATTATGGTAAAAACAGATAAAATTAAAGAATTAATTGAATTAAACAAAGGTATAATCACAACTAAAATCATTGATGACAATAAAATACATAGACAATATTTAAAAAAATTAGTTGATGAAGGTTACTTAATAAAAGTATCAAGAGGACTATATGTTAGACCTGATAAAGATATAAGTGAGTTTTATATTATGGGTGAACAATACAAATCAGGGATTTTTTCCCATAATACTGCACTATACTTTTATGATTTAACAGACAGAACACCATTTCAATTAGATATGACATTCCCAAGCAATGTGCGTATTTCAAATGACATGATTGATTCACATTATATTAATAAAGATAAGCATGAAATAGGTGCAACTACAAAAGAATTGGAAGATGGAACAACAATAAGACTATATAATATGGAAAGAACAATATGCGATATAATCAGAGACAGAAATAAAATAGATTCACAAATATTTAATACTGCTTTAAAAGAATATATGAAACGTAATGATAAGAATCTGAATTTGTTGTATGAATATGCCAAACAGTTTAATATTTTAAAAATTTTAAAAATGTATTTAGAAGTTTTAGGATAATTAAATAGTAGCAGGGGGATTTGTTATAATGTTTGTAGCAAATCCTCTATTTTTTTATTGAGGTTTGGTAATTTTCATTTATTTATTATGAATGTTGCATTTTTTATATTTTGATATATAATAATTTCAATAACAAATGAAATAACAATTATTCTAATAAACGGAGGAAGAAATATGCAAGGAAATGTAATGAGTTTTAAAGCTAAAATAAACAATTTATCAAAAGAGAAGAAGGTAGCACCTCAATCGGTTTTGCAAGTATACATGTTGGAAAGATTATTAGAAAGAATAGCTATATCACCATATAAAGATAATTTTATTTTAAAAGGCGGAATGTTAATTTCAGCAATACTTGGAATGTCTAGCAGATCCACAATGGACATGGATACTACTGTTAAAGGTTTTGAACTAACAGAAGAAAATGCAACAAAAATTTTGAATGAAATTTGTAGCATAGAATTAGATGATGATATCACCTTCAAAATGAATAAGATAGAGTTGATTAGAGAAGAAGATGACTATAACGGATACAGAGCGACATTTGAAGCAAAATTTAAAAATGCTATGCCTGTAATTTTCAAAATAGACATAACCACAGGAGATGCAATTACATATAAGGAAATTGAATATGATTATAGCTTAATGTTAGAAGATCGCAAAATTCCAGTGTGGTCATATAATCTTGAAACAATACTTGCAGAAAAGTTTGAAGCAGTAATAAAAAGGGGAATAACAGGAACAAGAATTAGGGATTTCTATGATGTGTATATGCTGATTAATACTCAAGAAGAAAATATAAATAAGAAACTTCTAACAGTTGCAATTAATTTAACATCTCAGCATAGAGAATCATTGGATTTAATAAAAGATTGGAAACATTCACTAGAACTGCTAAGAAACGACGAGGATATGATAAAAAGATGGAAAGTTTACCAAAAAACATATTTTTATGCTAGAGAAATTGAATATAGTGAGTTAATTGAAAGTATTGAAAAAGTAGGGAAGATATATGATAAGTATTCAAGTAAAGTTAAAGCAAATTAAAGTGAAACAAAAAAGACCGTCCTCAATTGTTTCAAAAAAATCCAATCCAACTATTGACAAATTTCCGAAACCCTAGTATAATTTTAAAGTGACATTAAAAAAGGTATAAATTTATAAAATAGATATACAATCTAGATAACATAAGGAGGGAATTAAAATGGCACAACCAAAAAGAAGATGGTCAAAAGCTAGAACACATTTAAAAAGATCAACATGGCAATTAAAAGCTAAAAACTTAGTAGAATGCCCACACTGTCATGAAATGATGATGCAACACAGAGCATGCCCAAGTTGCGGATATTATAATGGAGAACAAGTAGTTTCTGTAAATGAAGCTGAATAATAAAAAATAACACAATTTGATATTGTGTTATTTTTTATTTTTGAAGAATAACATATGCATGTAAGCTAATGGTTTATAAGCATGAAAAAGTGCACTACAGTTCGTAGTGCACTTTTAGGTTTTAGGTAGACATTTTCAGAACGGCGGCATAATGCTTAAATTCTTTTGGAACCTCAGTTTCACTGGTGAATGTGAAATTCTGAATTATTTGTCCGGTCTTAAAAGTACCTTTAAGGATAATTTTATAAACCGTTAGAGAATAAGTTCCATCCAGGTTGTTATCTCCGTGAATAACGAAATAGCCGGGAAAAGCTTTATAAGTATGTGCTTTGTTTTTTACATCATTAGGTTTTATTTCATTATTTGAGTCATCCAAAACCCATATTTTTTCATGAGCAGAATGAGACGGTGTGAATCTAATGGCATTATACCTGGGACTATAATGAGGAATCCTTGTGGCTGCAGTAGAAGTTATGAGCGCGGGTGTAGTGCTATTTTCTGTTTCCGAAACAAGTTTTTTAGATTCTTCTTCGTTCTTGCTGGTAACCTTAGATGAAAGCGTAACCAGCGTATTTTTTTCCTCAAGAAATTTAGTAATGCTTGGATCCAGAATAATTTGATATGGAATCTGTAATTGTTTTAGCAGAATTGCACAATCTTCAGCAGAAGTAAGAACTACTGCATTGTGCTTCTGGCACAATATGTTATACCGAGAATCATCTTCATATAATGAAAAAACAGTGTAATCCTCATTTTCATCATAAACAAAGAAATTAATAAATTCTCTTGTTGAAGGCTTGTTCTTGGTTCGTTCTAATTCTTCAACAAAGCTAAGTGTTAACACAAATTTATTTGAATGAAGAATATGTGCTATCTTGATGATTTCTGCTAAAGAGACATTTTCTATCAAATCTGGAGTCAAGACTAAATTTTTGCCGCTTGCAACGGGCGAATACTTGGGAACAATTGTATTGTTGAGCTTGTTAAATATGGATACCGAAATTTGACGAGATTTTGCTCTTAATCCCAAAGCATGATCATAAGTGTATATCATATACATATTGTCTTTTGCAAACTGCAAAATCTTATCATCTGTATATTTTGAATCACTTTGATAGTCTACTATGGTTGAATATTCAGAATTTGTATCACTAAGTATAGAATAATACAAATACTTGAATTTTGTAGCGTTGCTAATATCGTCTTCACCCATTTTCATTTTTAATTCCTCTAATACAGGAGTAATAAAAATGTTTGTACGTGGATTACAATACAGAAGTTCACCAAGTTTCTGAATTGTGAGTCTTGAAAGACTTGTATCCCATACTACTGATTGCTGGACTTTGCTGATTAGTCTGTTTACTGTTTTTTCGCAGTAGCAAGACTTTAGTAATTCAACAACATCCCCAAGGTTAGCTATAATCCCTCTTGCTTTAAGAAATTTACGGAGTTCAGTCTCTTTAAGATGAGTAACAGTTTGAGCTTTATCCGGCTCAATTAAATCCTTGATGTCCTTTGCCAATGCTTTCCGTTTGGTAGCGCTTAAGTCAGTAATTAGCATTAAGCAAACCTCCTTTTTATAATTTCTCATATAGAGATAGGAAAATTATATCACAATTACTACTTTATGTCAATTAATTGCAATGTATTTAATTTCCAAAAATGTTTGACTAATGGGAAAAAATGTTATAAAATAGGAAACGTAAAAGAGGTGAAAAAAGTGGGAAAACCAACAGTAGCAATAGTAGGTAGACCAAATGTGGGAAAATCTACATTTTTTAATTACATAGTAGGAAAAAGAATTTCTATAGTTGAAGATACACCAGGAGTTACAAGGGATAGAATATATGCAGATGCTAATTGGAGAGGAATGGATTTTACTTTAATTGATACAGGAGGTATAGAGCCTGAAAGTGAAGATATAATTATTTCTCAAATGCGTACACAGGCAGATATGGCAATATCAATAGCGGATGTAATATTATTTATAACAGATTTTAAACAGGGGGTAACAGAGGCTGATAAAGAAATAGCTTTAATGCTTAGAAAATCAAAGAAACCAATAGTATTAGCGTGTAACAAAGCAGACAATTATGGGAAAACTTCAGATGATATATATGAATTTTACAATTTAGGACTGGGAGACCCATATCCTGTATCTGCGGTAAATGCTATAGGAATTGGAGATGTATTAGATGCAATATATGAAGAACTTCCTAAAGATGATAACAATAATGATGATGGAGAGATAATAAAAGTTGCAATAATCGGAAAACCTAATGTTGGAAAATCATCACTTGTTAATAAAATCTTAGGTGAGAATAGAGTTATAGTTAGTAATATTGCGGGAACAACAAGAGATGCGATAGATTCTGAATTTGAAAATGAATTTGGAAAATATGTTTTTATTGATACAGCGGGTATTAGAAGAAAAAGTAAAGTGACTGAAAATCTTGAAAAATACAGTGTTATGAGAACATTACTTGCAGTAGAAAGAGCTGATGTATGTATTTTAATGATTGATGCTAATGAAGGTGTAACTGAGCAGGATGCAAAAATTGCAGGAGAAGCTCATGAAGCTGGAAAAGGTATAATTATTGCTGTTAATAAATGGGACGAGTATGAAAAAGATACAAACACAACAGAAAAATATAAAAAAGAAATATATAATAAACTGGCATACTTGTCATATGCTCCAATCATATTTATATCAGCTAAAACAGGACAAAGAGTAAATAAATTATACGAGCTAATAAATGATGTAGCAAATCAAAATGCAATGAGAGTGTCAACATCAGTGTTAAATCAAGTTTTAAATGAAGCTATAGCAATAGTTCAACCACCAACAGACAAAGGAAAACGATTAAAAATATTCTACATGACACAAGCAAGTACAAAACCACCAACTTTTGTTGTTTTTGTAAATGATAAACAGCTATTCCATTTCTCATATGAAAGATATTTAATAAATCAGTTGAGAAAGGAATTTATATTAACAGGTACACCAATAAGAATGATTGTAAGGGAGAAAAAAGATGAATGATGTTTTGAGAGACGACTTCCAAAAACATCGAATTAAAAAAACAAAGGAGGATTAAAATGATAGCAACATATATATTAATGGCAGTTATTGCATACGCAATAGGAAGTGTAAATTTTTCAATTATTTTAAGTAAAAGAATCGCAGGTTTTGATGTCAGAGAAAAGGGCAGTGGAAATGCTGGATCTACAAATATGTTAAGAAGCGTTGGTAAAGGAGCAGCTTTACTTACATTACTATTAGATATTTTAAAGGGAATAGTAGCAGTATTAATAGCTAGATTTATAGTTGGAAATATTGCAAGTGAAGCAAACACAGCGATACTAGTTCAATTAGCAGGATTTTTTGTCGTATTTGGTCACACATTCCCAGTATTCTTTGGATTTAAAGGAGGAAAAGGAGTGGCTACTGCCTTAGGAGTGTTATTATTAGTTCAACCTTTAATTGGAGGAATTTGTTTAGTATTTGCACTTGTTGTAATGGCATTTACAAGAATGGTTTCTCTAGGTTCAATAATGGCAGCTATACTATTCCCAGTATTAACAATATTTATTACAACCGATACACACAAATATATTGCAGAAGGATATAATTATATATTCTTTGGAATAGCAATGGCAGCACTCGTAATCTTTAACCACAGAGCAAATTTAAAGAGGATTTATGACGGAACAGAAAACAGATTAAGTTTTAAATAAAAAATGAGTATCAATAATAAAAAAATGGAAGGAAAGAATAAATATGAATAAAATTGCAATAATAGGTAGTGGAAGCTGGGGAGTAGCGCTTGGTATACATTTGGCAAAGTTAGGGCACGAAGTTAAGATTTGGTCTTTTGCTAAAGAAGAAGCAGATTTAATTAATAACGAGAAAAAATGCATGTTTCTACCAAAAGTGACTATCCCAGAAGGAATAACATGTACATTAAGTTATGAAGAAGCAATAAGAGATTCAGATTTTATATTGCATGTGACTCCATCAAAATTCACGAGAAACATAGTTAAAGGATATAAACAATACGTTACAAATCAACCAATTATTATTTGTTCAAAGGGATTTGAAAAAGATACAGTATCAACATTAGATTCAGTTGTTAAATCTGAAATTCCAACGGCAAAAATTGGTGTATTATCAGGACCAAGTCATGCTGAAGAAGTTTCAGTTGGCGTAGAAACAGCATTAGTAGTTGCTTCCGAACATGATGATGTATTAGAATTAATCCAAAATGCTTTTATGTCTAATAAAATGAGAGTGTACACGTCTAAAGATGTAACAGGGGTTGAAGCAGGAGGTGCATTAAAAAATATTTTAGCATTTTGTGCTGGAATTATAACTGAAATGGGACTAGGAGATAATTCATTTGCAGCATTGTTAACAAGAGGATTGAGTGAAATTACAAGACTGGGTGTTGCAATGGGTGGAAATAAAGATACATTCTATGGACTAAGTGGACTTGGTGATTTATTAGTAACTTGCATGAGTGAACACAGTAGAAACAGAAAAGCAGGTAAACTAATAGGAAGTGGAAAATCATTAGAGGAAACAAAAAAAGAAGTTGGAATGACTATTGAGAGTATTGATAATATTGAGGTGGCATATGAGTTATCTAAAAAATATAATGTTGAAATGCCAATAGTTAATGCAGTTTATGATATTTTATACAACAACTTAAAACCTGAAGAAGCTGTAGAAGTACTTATGACAAGAGAGAAAAAGGCTGAGTAAATTAAAATTGTCAACAATTTTAATAATTTACATAAAAACAAATATAATAATAATGGAGGTATATTATGGGATTTTTTGATGATTTAAGTAAAAAAGCAAGTGCAACATACAAAAACACTGCTGAAAAAACAAACAAATTAACAAGGGAAATGAAATTAAAGTCTTTAATTAATGATGACAAAGCAAAAATTGAAAAAATTTATAATGAGATTGGTAAAAAAGTGTATGAAAAACACATTAGAGAAGAAAACATTGATATTAAAACTGATTTATTAGAAGAATGTTCAAAAATAGATGCGTATGCAAAAGAGATAGAAGATATGAGAGTAGAAATGCTAGCATTAAAGGATTTACGTATTTGTAAACAATGTGCTGCCGAAATACCTGTAAATGCTAAATTCTGCCCAAAATGTGGAGCAGTACAAGAAGAATTACAATTTAATCAACCAGCTCCTCAAGCGCAACCGGTTCAACAACCAGTTGCTCAAGGACCAGTGCCTACACAACCGGCACCAATTCAACAACCAGCTCCTCAAGAACCAGCACCAGCACAACCAGTTGAAACAAATAACGCACAAGAAAATAACTAAAATAATTAATGCCATTCTAGCTTATATATCATAAAGCAAGAATGGCATTTTAATATGGAAATCTTTCATATAAATATCTAATAAGCTCATCAGCATTTTCAGGAGTAACTTTTATAAAAACACCACTATCAATGCTAATCCACATTGTTAAATTAAAATCATCAATATTTTCAATATAGGCACCAATAATATCTACAATTTCTACAGGATTAGGATAATCCTTTTGCCATTGTTTATCAGTTAAATTTCCTGCATCAAAATTATCTTTTTCATAAAAATGTGATAGAAATCTTTTGATTTCGTTTGGTATAACACTATATAAACGCACTATAGCTTGCATAATTATTTCCTTTCATATAAAAATCATCTTAATATTAGTATTTAAATTTTATAAATATATATTCGTCAGAATAAACGGTAATTTTTAGGGAATGATAGAATTAGAGGTGATTTTTTGAAAATAGCAAAACAATCTTCTATATGTTTAATCTTAGTTTTCATAATTTTATCTATGACCGGATGTAAAAATAACAACAATCAAAATGCCTTAAAAGAGAAAATAAATACTGAAATTTCATATATAGATAATGATCTAATTAAGATTTTAAATGAAATAAATAATGTGAATTACACAAAGTATTCGGTTCAAGTAGAAAAGACAGAAGAAAAATCAGACAATGGAAGTGATAGTACTCAATCAGACGAAAAAGGTGAAGGCACACAAGAAAGTGGTAAAGGTGACGGTGAGAGTGAGAAAAACGGCCAAAATCAAGATTCAAAAGAATCTGGAAAGTCGAATTCTTCAGGCAATCAAAACTCAGAAGAAAAAAAGAATTTCACCATGAAATCTAACAATATTCTAGGAAAAGAAAAAAACATTAATTGGGATGAACTAAAAAACATTATAGAAACGCTATATACGTCGTGGACAACAATTTCTTCAGACTTAAAAAAGACTGGTGTATCAAATGAGAGTGTTACAAATTTTGAAACAAATATTGATTTATTAGCAATTTCAATAAAAAATGAAGATGAAACAGGAACAATAAACAATATAATAAATCTATATAGATACTTACCTCAATTTGTTAGAGCATATCAAAACGAAAAGGATGGACGAATATTAGAATTAAAGTATAAGTTACTATTGTGTTATAAATATTCATCTGTAGATGACTGGGAGGAGTATAACAAAGCAGTAAGTGATTTAAAAATGAGCTTTTCAAATTTATTAAATCAGCAGTCAGATTATACAGGAAAGTCTAGAAATATAGAAAATGCGTTCTCAATAATAAATTCAATATCTAATGAAGATGAAATGAGAGAAAAAGAGATTTTTTTTATAAAATATAGAAACTTAATGCAAGAATTAAATGTAATTTCTGACATATAAAAGTTGATAAAGATTATATAAAATGTTATAATATTCAAAAAGATGAAAAGAAGAAGGAATGATAACAATGAATAAACTAATTGCTAAAAATCCTGTTGCAAAACATAATTACAATATAGAAGAAGTTATCGAGGCAGGAATTGTTTTAACGGGAACAGAAATAAAGTCAATACGACAAGGAAAAGTGAATTTAAAAGAAAGTTATGCAGCAATAAAGGATGGGGAAGTATATATTTATTCTATGCATATTAGTCCATATGAACATGGAAACATATTTAATAAAGATCCTTTAAGAGACAGAAAACTGTTATTGAATAGAAAAGAAATCAACAAATTAGTCGGAAAAATACAAGCTAAAGGATACACATTAGTACCTATGAGTTTATACTTTAAAGGAAGTCTTGTAAAAGTTGAACTAGGATTAGGAAAAGGAAAGAAACTATATGATAAACGCGAAGATATAGCAAAAAAGGAAGCACAAAGAAGAATAGAAAGAGCTTTAAAGGCAAAATAAAAAAGGTGATATTAGTGTCACCTTTTTATTTTTATAATTAATGATTATTTCTACTTGCATAATACCAAATAAGAGCGATAATAACTATTGTAATTATACCAACAACAATCCAAGTCCACATGTCTCTGTTCATCCAACCTTGGTTCCCGTTATTATTAGTTGTATCTTCAGTAGCAGTTCTAGTAGCTGTGAAAGCAGAGTTGCCAGCATTTCTCATATTATCTCCTGTTTTATCAGCAGAATCTTTTATCTCATTTCCTGCATCTCCAGCAGCATTATTCATGCTATCATCAGTATTTTCAGCAGCATTATTCATACCGTTTCCAATATTATTAACTGCGTTTTGTACAGTATTACCAGCATCTTGAGCAGCATTTTGCACATTCTCTACGCCATTTTGAATAGCACCTTTTGTTGTATTACCAGCGTTTTCTGCATATACGAATGAATATGAAAAAAGTAGAGATAATATTAGAAAAGAAACAACAAAAATACTTTTTTTCATGACTTTCCTCCTTGTAAATTTATATAAAAATACAAATAAAAGTTGTATTTAATAATAGTATTAATAAATTAACCAAAAATATTCAAAAAAAATCTCATGGAGAAAATTCCATGAGATAATTAATAAAATTATTTTATTTTTATAAAAATTGCTACAGCTAGTAAAATAATAACTACTCCAGTTGCAATTAATAAAATGTTTAGAATATCAGATCTTTCTATATCCTTTTTTTCATCTGGATTTAATGTAGTAACCTGAGCTGCTGATGATTTTGTTGTAGAAGCATTTGATGATGTTGTTAGTTGAGTATTTTCGTCTGTTGTGTTTTCTGATGTTGCAGAGTTTTCGTTTGATGCTGTATTATCAGCTTCTACTGCAAAAACTGAAAAGCTCATAAAGAATGCTAAAACAATTGTTAATATTAAAGATAATTGCAATATTTTTTTCATAAATAAACCTCCTAAATATACTATAAATAGTTTTGTCTTTTTGTATGTTTATATAATATCAAAAGATTTATTTTTAGTCTAGTATTTTATATATAATTTTTTTGAAAATTAGAACTTTTGTTAATTGACAAAAAAGATATCTTATTGTATATATAATATATAAAGAGTAAAAATTTTTATTTTATAAATATAGGGAGAAAGAACATAAGATAGAATGAAAGTAAAAAACGATAAGAAAAATGAATTGAATAGTGCAAATAAACATGTTAATTCAAGCGCTATTGTTATTTTATTGCTCATAATTATTTTAATTTCAACTGGAATTGCCGCGTATGCGTGGGCTAAGTACAGTACAAAACAAAATGGAAGCGCGACAGCTGACATAGCCAGATGGTCGTTTAAAGTAAATTCCAATAGTGAACAAAGTCTGGATAATATTGATTTTTCAATAACTAGGACAGATTCAAACCGGCAGTGTTAGTAGCGGTATAATTGCACCTGGAACATATGGAGAAATACCAATAATAGTAGACTCCACAGGAACCCAAGTTCATCTTCAATACGACATAGATATAGATATAACAAATTGTCCAACCAACATGAAATTTTATGCGGATTCACAATATTTAGAAGAAATAGATGTTACAAGAACTGGGACAGGAACTCAAGCAGACCCTAAAATAGCGTCGATTGATATAACAAAATACATAGACAAGAATTCACATGGAGTATTTGATGAAACAATATATTGGAAATGGGATTATGAATCTTTGACAGGAGAAACAATAAGTCAAGAGGATTTAATAGATTCGGAGGACCTAGGAAAAGAGATAACTGCATCAGTAAAAGTAAAAGGATTTGAAATATTAGAAATGCCAGATGCGGATGTACCTGGAGAGAAATATACTCATGCAGAAGCAACAGTGTTTGACGGTACAAATTATCTAGATTCTGGAATTTACTTATTCTCAGCAGAAAATATACACAGAAACTTTATTATTTCTTTTGATATAGAGAATGTAGATTCTAGCAATATTAACCACAATGCGTTAATGAATTCAATGGATGAATCTGGAACACCATGGCCAGGTTGTGTTGTAAAATATTCTGTTAGTTCAAACATTACGTCTGTAAAATTCGAATCAAATAGTAAGGTTAACTCATCAGGAGATGTTTATGTTGATAGTAGCGTTAAAAATATAAGAATTATAAGAATAGATGATCAATTATATTATAGTTTTGATGGTGGAAAATGTATAAAAATTAATACATATCTAACAAATAATGAAAAAACTTTTGATGTTCCTGTCACATTTGGTGCAAGTATGGATGAAAATCGAACACCATATAGATTTTTCAAAGGAACACTTTCTAATATGTCTGTTAAATTCATTAGTGATGATGCTACAATAGAAGAATTCAATCCACCTAAAAAACCAATGCAGGTAGTATATACACATACAGAACCATATGTATTTAACGGAACAAGTGATTATATTGATACAGGATTAAAAATGTTTACTGAGGAGAATATAGATAAGGATTTTGAAGTTTCTTTTGATATTGACTCTATTGGAAGCAATAATGTTAATCAAGCTGTATTATTAAACGGAAAAGACGAAGGAAGAAATACTTATCCTGGATTTGTTTATAGAATATATACAAATGGTACAATTAGATTTGACTCAAAAGGAGGAACAGGAAACGGAGCATCTGACCCAACAAATAGTGTTCAGAATGTAAAAATATCAAGAATTAATAAGAAAATGTATTTAACAATAAATGATGGTCAAGAAAAAGAAGTATACGATTTTACGACATTCACAAATTATCACAGTGTTCCACTAACATTGGGTGCAGCATTAAAGAATGGTACGCCAATGAGATATTTTGAGGGTACACTTTCAAATATTGTAATAAAAGCTGAACCATAAGATACATAAAAAAACAAGGCATAAAGCATGCCTTGTTTTTTTATGTAAAATATGATATAACTAATACTATATATTAGGGGGATAAAATATGTTTAAATTAGTATCAAACTACCAACCAACAGGAGACCAACCACAAGCAATTGAATATCTATCAAAAGGAATAAAAGAAGGTAAGAAATTTCAGACATTACTAGGTGTAACAGGTTCAGGAAAAACCTTTACAATGGCAAATATAATCCAAAAAGTACAGAAACCAACACTAGTACTTGCACACAATAAAACACTAGCAGGGCAATTATACTCAGAATTCAAAGAGTTCTTCCCAGAGAACAACGTAGAATATTTTGTATCATACTACGACTACTACCAACCAGAAAGTTACATTCCACAATCTGACACATACATAGAAAAAGATGCATCAATAAACGACGAAATAGACAAGCTACGTCACTCAGCAACAGCTTCACTATTCGAAACGCGAGATGTAATCATAGTAGCTTCAGTATCATGCATATATGGTTTAGGTGACCCAATTGACTACGAAAACTTGATAATCTCATTACGTCCAGGGATGCAAAAAAACAGAGATGCAATACTAAAAAAACTTATTAATATGCAATATACAAGAAACGAACTAGACTTCAAAAGAGGAACATTTAGAGCAAAAGGAGATATAGTAGAAATATATCCATCAGATAGGGGAGAGACAGCAATTAGAGTAGAGTTTTGGGGAGATGAAATAGAGAAAATATCAGAAATAAATCCATTAACTGGTAAAACAATAGGAATACGTAACCACGTTATGATATTTCCAAATTCACACTATGCAACAACAAAAGATAAGATGGATAGAGCAGTTAAAACCATAGAAGCGGAATTAAAAGAAAGAGTAGAATACTTCAAAAGTCAAGGTAAATTAATTGAGGCTCAAAGAATAGAGGAGAGAACAAACTTTGATTTAGAAATGATGATAGAAACAGGATTCTGTCAAGGAATAGAAAATTACTCAAGACATATAAGTGGAAGAGAGCCAGGTTCACCACCATTCACATTATTCGATTATCTACCTGACGACTTCTTATTATTGATAGACGAATCACATGCAACAATTCCACAAGTAAGAGCAATGTATAACGGAGATAGGGCAAGAAAAGAATCATTAGTAAATTACGGATTTAGATTACCATCAGCTTTTGATAATAGACCTTTAAAGTTTGAAGAGTTCGAAGAAAGAATTAACCAAGTAGTATTTGTAAGTGCCACACCAGCAGACTACGAAAAAGAACATGCCAAAGATAATGTGGTAGAACAAATTATTCGTCCAACTGGATTACTAGATCCAAAAATTGAAGTAAAACCGGTAACAAATCAAATAGACGATTTAATCTCACAAATCCATTTAACAGTCGAAAAAGGTGAGAGGGTATTAGTTACTACCTTAACTAAAAAAATGGCTGAGGACTTAACCTCGTACTTATCAAGCATAGATATTAAGGTTAAGTACATGCACTCAGATATAAAGGCACTAGAAAGAATGGAAATAATTAGAGATTTACGTATGGGAGAATTTGATGTATTAGTAGGAATAAACTTATTAAGAGAAGGATTAGATATTCCAGAAGTGTCATTAGTAGCAATATTAGACGCCGATAAAGAAGGATTCTTACGTTCAGAAAGAAGTTTAATTCAAACAATAGGACGTGCAGCGAGAAATACAGATGGACGAGTTATAATGTATGCAGATGAATTAACAGATAGTATGGAAAAAGCTATAAGTGAAACCAACAGAAGACGTAAAATTCAAATGGAGTATAACGAAGAGCACGGTATTACACCTCAAACTATTAAAAAATCAATTCGAGATACTATTAAGGCAAGCATTGTAGAAGAAGCACAAGAGGAATATAACTTAGATGAAAATACTACAATAGAAGAATTGATTAATAAATTAACTGATGAAATGCTTCAACATGCTGCAGCAATGGAATTTGAAAAAGCAGCTGAATTAAGAGATAAGATAAAAGAATTAAGTAAATAAAATTAAGGCTCGTATGCTATTATTGGTGTATGAGCTTTTTCTATTGATTGGTAGATGTAATAAAGTTAAGCCTATTTGACATAAAACCGAATAAATGGTATAATAGTATACATAACACTGCATATAAAAACTATATGCAAAACAATTTTTTTCTATATAAAATATGCTTAAGGAGGTTTAAAACTTATGAAAAAAATTGTATCAGCAATATGCGCAGTAATGACTATCATTTGCGCAGCAACACCCACTATGGTTACTACAGCGGTTAATCGGTATGTTGGAGATGTAAACGAGGACGGCTTTGTTGACTCAACTGATGCAAGCGAGATTCTTAAAGAATACGCAGCCATCAGCACAGGTGGTCAGTTAACTGTACAGTTTGAATTGGCTGACGTTAATTGTGATGGCAGAATTGATTCATCTGATGCAAGCGAAGTTCTTCAGATGTATGCTGCAGCCTTAACAGGTGAAAAGGTAGACTATAGAGTTGTTTCTACATCAGACGATATCTCTATTGAGATTAATGATCTGATAGAAGTGACTCCTATCTATCTCTACACAGTACCTAATGCATCAACAGAGAATCTGTATGCCGAGAAGAACTATCTTTCAACAGGCGACAGGTTTGCTATCGTTGAAGCTATGTCAGATAGCTGGTATCGTATTCAGCTGAGTTTCAATCAGAAAGAAGATGTCTATGTACAGCTTCCTGGTGAAATACTCAAGAAAGTTGGAACAGTTATTATAGATAATCCAGTTTCGACAACAGCAACAACTACAACGACAACAGCAACAACTACAAAAACCAGCACAACAACTACTACTGAGACAACAACTACTGAGGAAACAACTACAACTACCACTACGACGGCAGAGGCAATTAATCCTACAATTTCAGTAGGTTCAATTGTGGAATTCACTGTTCCAGGAGGTTCGTGGTATGTGCATGATAAAATAACCGACGATATGTCAGGCGATTTTTATGCACAGAAAGCAACACTTGTAGAAGGTGATAGGTTTATCATTCTGCAGGTTGCAGACAACTGCTGGTATGCGGTTTCACTCGATAACAGTGGAAATACAGCTTACCTCAGAATTTCTGAGGAATCTATGTCTAAGTATTTCAAAAAAGTAGGCGAGACAGCTGTTGAAGTAGAGCCAAGCGTAACAACAACTACTGAGGAAACAACTACAACTACCACTACGACGGCAGAAACCACTACAACCACAGAGACTACAACTACAGAACCAGTAACAACTCCAATTGAAACAAGCACAACACAATCCTTCAATAATTGGGAATGTGTTAGATTCGCAGGAGAGGGCTGGAGCATCCATTCAACTCCTGAGATGAATGATTCCAATATAACTGACTATCTCAACAGAGACGAATATTTCTTCATTAAAGAAGTTATGGATGATAATTGGTACAAGATAGTATCATCTAACATCAATGAAGAATCACAGTATATTAGAGTCACTCCTGGAAATCTCAGTTACTTCAATGTTGAAGAATCTGATGTTTACCGGTATACTGGAGAAGTCGGATGGAACATACGTACTTCAATGAGTCTTGAAGAAGACAATATTGTAGGTTCTCTGCAACAGGGAGATATATTCATTGTCAACGGTTTCTTTGGAGATGGTTGGGCATGGATAACATCTAACAAACTGCAGCTGGATGCATTCATAAAAATGGAAGCTCCACAGTATTTTATGCAGTTTAGAAACCACTATTAAGTAACCAAAAAAGGCGGTTCATGTTGAACCGCCTTTTTTTATGTCGAAGTGTAAAATTATCTCTTCTTGCTCGGGTAAGACAGAATGTGAGCATACGCTTTCTTTCTGTCTCTCTTGATATTGTAATCAAGAGGCTCTAAAAGTTTGAACGAAAGGACTAGGGCTGTGTAAGACACATCGTATAGATCCGCAAGAATCTGTAACGTAGCTTTTGATATAAAAGCAGTGTTGTTCTCAGCCCGAGAAAGTGTCTGCTTATTCAGTCCTGTTGCTTTTGCAAGATCAATAAGACTATCATAGCCATTGACTATCCGAAATAACTTTAAAACTTCTCCTTCTCTCAAAGGAAACACCTCCGAATGAAAAATTTGTAATTATATAAAATATAATTATCAAAACTATACCATAAATTGTCATGAAATGCAAGGGAATAGAGGAACAATATACATAAAAAGTTGACACCACGGAAATTATTGACACAATATGTAAACTAACATTGAATATAAAACGTGATATACATAACAAGTTGACACGCAGGAGATTATTTTAAAATTATGTAAATAAAGCACTATTCAAAGTAAACAATCTATGATATAATATGCAATAAAAAAAAGATAGATTTATATAAAATGAAATATTACGTAAACCAACCAGCTTGAAATATAAAATTTAAAAAGGAGAAATTAACATGAATGACAAGATAGTTATAAAAGGTGCAAAAGAACACAACTTGAAAAACATAAATATTGAAATTCCGAGGGATAAACTAGTTGTTGTAACTGGTCTATCAGGTTCAGGAAAGTCATCATTAGCGTTCGACACTTTATATGCAGAAGGCCAAAGGAGATATGTAGAAAGCTTATCATCATATGCAAGACAATTCTTAGGTCTAATGGAAAAACCTGATGTTGAATCTATAGATGGATTATCACCAGCTATATCAATAGACCAAAAAACAACATCAAGAAATCCTCGTTCAACTGTAGGAACAGTTACAGAAATATATGATTATATACGTTTATTATATGCAAGAACAGGTGTTCCTCATTGTCCAAACTGTGGTAAAAAAATTGAAAAATAATCGATAGATCAAATAGTGGACTCTGTTATGAGTTTACCTGAAGGAGCTAAAATTCAAGTGTTAGCACCTGTTGTACGTTCACGTAAAGGTGAGTATACTAAGTTGTTGCAAGACTTCCAAAAGCAAGGATTTGTACGTGTTAGAGTTGATGGACAAGTAATGGATTTAGGCGATGAAATCAGCTTAGATAAAAAGAAAAAGCATAATATTGAAATAATAGTTGATAGATTGGTTGTTAAACCGGAGATAAGAGCCAGACTAACTGAATCAATTGAAGTTGCACTAAAAAATGCAAATAATCTTGTATTAATAACCACATCTGATTTGGGAGAAGATAAAGCCTTAATTGATAGACTTAATATTTTACAATATGACAGTTTATCTAAAAAATCGGGAAGAGGTAAAATAAGTACTGATGATGTAGCTAACAAACCATTTGAATATGAAATACTATTTAGCCAAAACTATGCATGTCCAGATTGTGGATTCAGTTTTCCAGAGTTAACGCCAGGATTATTTTCATTCAACAATCCATTCGGAGCATGTCCAAAATGTACAGGTATTGGATACTTAATGAGAATGGATGAGGATTTAATAATTCCAGATAAAGACAAGACTTTATATGACGGAGTAAAAGCTTTTGGCGCAAGCACAATGAAAAAGGGCGACACAATGGCAAAAATGTATTTTGAAAGTATCGGTAAACATTATGGTGTAAATATAAAACAACCTATTAAAAAACTTCCTCGTGCATTTTTAGAGAAAATATTGTATGGAACTGGGGACGAAAAAATAGACTTTGAATATGCATCTCCAGCTGGAGTAAGAAAATTCACATCTCCTTTTGAAGGTGTAATTCCAGCTTTAGAGAGACGTCATAATGAAACTAAATCTCAAGGAATGAGAGACTTCTATGAGTTGTATATGAGTGAGTGTGAATGTGATGAATGTAAAGGAGCAAGATTAAAACCAGAAGTACTTGCAGTTACAGTAGGAACTAAAAACATAAACCAATTAACAGATATGTCAATTAATAAGATAAAAGATTATTTAAATAATTTGAAACTATCAAAAAAAGATGCAATGATTGCAGAGACAATATTGAAAGAGATGAACAAGAGATTACAGTTTTTAATAGATGTAGGACTTGAGTATTTAACATTATCAAGAAGTGCAGGAACATTATCAGGTGGAGAAGCACAAAGAATTAGGCTTGCAACACAAATAGGATCAGGTTTAACGGGAGTATTATATATTCTAGACGAACCAAGTATAGGTTTGCATCAAAGAGATAACGAAAAATTAATTGCTACACTTAAAAAATTAAGAGATTTAGGAAATACATTATTAGTTGTGGAACATGATGAAGATACCATGTATGCAGCAGATCAAATTATTGATATTGGTCCTGGAGCAGGTGTTCACGGTGGTAATGTAATGGCACAAGGAACTGCTGAAGAAATAAAAAAAGTTAAGGATTCAATAACTGGACAATACTTAAGTGGGGCAAAGAAAATAGAAGTTCCTAAAAAGAGAAGAAAAGCTCAAAAAGGAAAATATATCGAAGTAGTAGGTGCTACTGAAAACAATTTAAAGAATATTAATGTAAAATTTCCTTTAGGTGTGTTTAACTGTGTTACAGGTGTATCAGGTTCTGGAAAAAGTACTTTGATAAATGAAGTTTTATATAAATCTGTAGCAAAAGAATTATATGATTCTCATGTAAAACCAGGTAAATGTAAAGAAATAAAAGGATTAGAAAACATAGATAAAATAATCAACATAGATCAGTCACCAATTGGAAGATCTCCACGTTCAAATCCAGCAACATACACAGGAGTATTCGATTTAATAAGAGATATTTTTGCAGGAACTAATGAAGCAAAAATGCGTGGATATCAAAAAGGTAGATTCAGTTTCAATGTTCCAGGAGGAAGATGTGAAAGTTGTAATGGAGATGGATTGTTAAAGATAGAAATGCATTTCTTGCCAGACATCTATGTGCCTTGTGAAGTATGTAAAGGAAAACGTTACAACCATGAAACGCTTGAAGTAAAATATAAAGGGAAAACAATAGCTGATGTTCTTGATATGACGGTGGAAGATGCATTAGAATTCTTTGCTAATATACCTAAAATTAAAACTAAAATTCAAACATTATATGATGTTGGATTAGGTTATATTAAACTTGGACAACCTTCTACAACTTTATCTGGAGGAGAAGCACAGCGTGTAAAACTTGCAACAGAACTTTCAAGAAAAGCAACTGGAAAAACATTATATATTTTAGATGAACCTACAACAGGTTTACACATAGCTGATGTTCATAGACTAGTTGATATATTACAAAGATTAGTAGATACAGGAAATACAATTATTGTAATAGAACATAACTTGGATTTAATTAAAACCTGCGATAATATAATTGACCTTGGACCAGAAGGTGGAGAAGGTGGAGGAGAGGTAATAGCTACCGGAACTCCTGAGCAAGTTGTTAAAGTTAAAGAGAGTTACACAGGTAAATTCTTAGAGAAAATGTTATAAAAATATTTATTAATTAGCATAATATAAAAGAAGCGAAAAATAATAATTCCGCTTCTTTTATTAATATATTCAGTATTGATATATTCAAACTAGTCACAATTTCTGTTGTTGTTTTGATTATTTTTATTATTGTTATTATTCTTGTTTTTATTGTTATTTTGGTTATTTTTATTATTTTTATTTTCTGACATAAGAAACACCTCCAATCGATTTCTCAAAAATATTATGTGAAAATTATAAATAAAATATACATAAAAATAGAAAATAAAGAAAAAATATTTTTAAATAATATTGACTAAAATAAAAAGTTATATTTTAATAGAATTGTCTATTATAGAAGTGAAAATTTTTTCATATCAAATTTTAAAAAGAAAAAACAAAAATAATAAGATACAATAGAATAATTTATTGAAAGACGAGGAAGTAAAATATGGATGATTGGGTAGATTATAGAATGAATAGTACTAGCAATAATAAAATATATGCAGTAAACTCATATGAGTTACCTGAATGTAACTGCCTAGAAAAAGTAATAAATCAAGCAAAAGCAAATATGTCAGATATAAAAGGATTAAAGTTTAAAGGATGTTATGAAGCACATATAGATACAAACAACTTTGAATTTAATACATGTGAATTTACAGATTCAATATGCCTAAATGCAAGATTCAATAAAGTAACATTTGTAGATGTAACATTTGAAGGATGTGATTTTTCAAACACGGATTTTAGTGAATGTAATTTTATTAGAGTAACATTCAAAAATTGTAAAGTAGTTGGATGTAACTTTACACACACATATATGCAAAATACTTACTTTGATAATTGTAATGCATCATATGCAAATTTTGCATTAACAAACTTGCAAACTACAACATTTATAAATAGTAAATTATCAAATGCAAGTATACAAGAAGCATTGTTAAAGAAAGTACAATTTCAGTATTCTAACTTAATAGGAATTCAACTATATAAAACCAATTTAAGTGGTATTGATTTTTCTACTTGTGATATAACAGGTATTGTAGTATTGCCACAGGATTTAAGAGGAATAATAGTAGATGAATACCAAGCAATGGAATTATCTAAATTATTAGGAATAGTTGTAAAATAAAATAAATAACCCGACAACTGTCGGGTTATTTTACATTCAGATGTATGAGTATCCATCAGGATGCTCGCCTCTTTCACAGAGGATTTTCTGCCTAAACCGATCACTGCGCCTGAAAGCTACTTCTTCACCTACGAATTTGCTAAGACGTATTTCAGCACGTTGCAATGAAATTTCTACTTTGATATCACCTTCGTAGAATGTGTGGCGAATGGGACAACCTATCCGTAAAGGACAGCTGTTGCAGCGCTCGGTAGAAGCACAAGTGATTAATAAGTCAGCATTTACTGGTCTGAATTCCATAATAGGACCCCTTTCTGAATATAATTTGAAGTAATTCCGAATGTACAAATAATTATATCATAATTTTACATAAAACGCAAGGAATTCAAATCTCTTACCTAGAAACAAAGATTAGCTTTAAATTTAAAAAAATTTGTCAAAATCCTTGTGCTTTTTTCAATTTCCTAATATAATGAGTTTGTCATTATGATTTATAAGGAGGAATTTATATGTCATTTATTGAAACAATTAAAGAAAAAGCAAGAAAAGAGATAAAAACTATAGTCTTGCCAGAAGGAAGCGATATACGAACAATTAAAGCCGCTTCTATAGTTCAAAAAGAAGGTTATGCAAATCTAATAATACTAGGAGATAAAGCCCAAATAGAAGAAATGGCAAGTGCGAATGGTTTAGACATATCAAAAGCAACAATAATAAATCCAATAGAAAGTGAAAAATACAAAACATATGTTCAAAATTTTTATGAATTAAGAAAAGCAAAAGGAATGACTCCTGAAAAAGCAAGAGAAACATTAAAAGAAGAAACATATTTCGGAATGATGATGGTAAAGAATGGAGATGCAGATGGTTTAGTATCAGGAGCATGTCATTCTACATCAGATACATTAAGACCAGCATTACAAATTCTTAAAACAGCACCTGGAACAAAATTGGTATCAGCATTCTTCGTGATGGTAGTACCTGATTGTGAATATGGAGAAAATGGTATATTTGTATTTTCAGATAGCGGATTAAATGAATACCCAGATGCGGATGCATTATCTGAAATAGCTATATCATCAGCAAATAGCTTCAAGCAATTAGTTGGTAGCGAACCAAAGGTTGCAATGCTATCATACTCAACATATGGAAGTGCACACTCACCTTTAACAGATAAAGTTGTAGAAGCAACAAAACTATTAAAAGAAAAAGCACCTGATTTAATATGTGATGGAGAATTACAATCAGATGCTGCAATTATACCAGAAATAGCCGCTTCTAAAGCTCCAGAAAGTCCTGTACAAGGAAAAGCAAATACATTAATATTCCCTGATTTAGATGCAGGAAATATAGGATATAAATTAGTACAACGTTTAGCAAAAGCAGAAGCATATGGCCCATTATGCCAAGGAATTGCAAAACCTGTTAATGATTTATCAAGAGGATGTTCAGCAGAAGATATAGCAGGAGTTGTTGCAATTACAGCTGTTCAAGCACAAAACCAATAAAAACTAATTTATAAGGATACAGGTTATTGAGAAACAATAAAAAAGACCGTCCTTAATATAAAAAGAAAGGAAGTAGTAAAGATGGCAAAATCTAAACTTATTATAGTAGAGGGTGCTCAAGGAGCAGGAAAAACAACTACAACTGATTTTTTAAGAAATGTGGTAAAACATACTAATCTATACAGATTAAGTGGAATAAGTGATTCTACGCCAACTGGATTAGAAAAAAACAAGAAAATGTATTATGACTTATTAGAGTATATGAAGAAAATGGAGAATCTAGATATCAACTTACTATTTGATAGAACATTCTTTACTGAAGAAAACTATTGTAGATTAGGTAAAAAAGAATATTCTTTTACAGAAGTATATAATGATTTATTAGAACAATTTAGTAAGCTAGATTTTGATATTTACTATATCACTGTATATCTTGAAGATGAAAATTTATATGAGGAAAGATTAAAAAGAGATGGTAAAGTTGAACCAGCCTATGCTAAATTTAGCCGTGATAATAGTGTGTTACAACAACGTGAATATTTAAAAATGGCTGATGAGATTAAGGAAAAATACCCTAATATTAAGGTATATAAAATAAATAATGCAAAAGATTTATCAGAAACACAAGATGAATTAAGAAGTATATTAAACATTTAAATAGAAAGGATTGAATAGAATGAAAATACTAGTACTAAACAGTGGTAGCTCATCACTTAAATATCAATTAATTGAAATGGAAACAGAAGAGGTTTTGGCAAAAGGAAATTTTGAACGTATTGGACAAAATAATTCTTTTCTAACACATAAAGTTGGAGAAGAAAAGCATAAATTTGAACGTCCTGTTTCAAATCATGAAAAAGCTATTAGATTTGTTTTAGCAAGACTATTAAGTGACGAATATGGTGTTATAAAATCAGTAGATGAAATTGATGCTATAGGTCATAGAGTAGTTCACGGAGGAGAAAAATATACAGATCCAGTTATAATTACACCTGAGGTTTTGGAAGGATTAAAATCTATAATAGATTTGGCTCCACTACATAACCCTGCAGCTGTTTCTGGAATGGAGGCTTGTTTAAATGTTATGCCTGGTAAATTGAATGTAGCATGTTTTGATACAGGATTCCATAAGACAATTCCTGAAGAGAGTTATATATATCCTATACCATATAAGTATTATGAAAAATATAAAATTCGTAGATATGGTTTCCATGGTATATCACATCAATTCGTTGCTAATAGAGCAGCTGAACTTGTAAACAAACCAATTGAAGATTTAAAGATTATTAACTGTCACTTAGGTCAAGGCGCTAGTATATGTGCTATTAAGAATGGTAAGTCAGTAGATACTAGTATGGGATTCACTCCTCTTGGTGGTATTCCTATGGGAACTAGAAGCGGAGATATTGATCCTTCTGTTGCAACGTATATTGCTAAGAGAAGAAATCATACACCTGATGAAATGGATGAGATTTTAAATAAGAAATCTGGTACATATGGAATTTCTGAAGTATCTGTAGATTTTAGAGATATCGAAGCAGAAGCTGTTGAAGGGAACCACAATGCTATACTTGCAATAGATAATTTTTCATATAATGTTGCACAATTCATAGCTAAATACATGGTTTCTATGGGTGGTGTTGATATAATTACATTTACTGCTGGAATCGGAGAAAAAGATGCTAAGGAAAGAAAGAGAATTTGTGATTATTTGGCGTTTTTAGGAGTTAAATTAGATGAGGAAGCAAATAACTTGTATGTTAATTCTGAGGGTAAAATTTCGGCTCCTGAATCTTCTGTGGAGGTATTTGTTGTGCCTACTAATGAGGAGTTATTAATTGCAAGGGATGTGAAGAGTAAGATGGCTTAGGTTTGCAATTGGCCGTCAAAATTTAAAATTATGTAATCGCAGATAATATATTAACACTCCGTAAGCTTACTGGCCGGTTTTAGTATAAGATAAAAGGAGTTTTAGTGTGATGATGTTTTTTGTTTTTTGCTCCTTTTATCGGTTATACTAAAACGTGCCAAACTGCGCGCTTCGTACTTCGTTGTTAATATATTTTCTGCTCATACATAATTTTAAATTTTGACTACTCTATGGTTTATGATATAGATATTATTGCAAACTCGGTGGTTTGTGTGATATAAATAAGATGATTTTATTTAGAAAGGAAGTTTAAATATGAAAGTATTAGTATTAAACAGTGGTAGTTCTTCTTTAAAATATCAATTAATTGATATGGAAAATGAAGAAGTAATTGCTAAAGGAAATTACGAAAGAATTGGAGATCCTAAAGCTTTTATTACTCATAAAGTTAATGGAGAAAAATATGTTATTGAAAATTTTGTTCCTTCTCATAAGGAAGCTTTAGAGTTTATTATTAAACAATTAACAGAAGCTGATTATAAAGTAATAAATAGTTTAGATGAAATAAATGCTGTAGGACACAGAGTTGTTCAAGGGGCTGAAAGATATGCAGACCCTGTTATTATAGACGATAGTGTAATTAGTGGAATTAAAGAAATTGCAGATTTAGCACCTGTTCACAATATGGCTGCTGCAATGGGAATGGAAGCTTGTAAGAGCTTAATGCCAAATACTCCATGTGTTGCTGTATTTGATAATGGATTCCATAAAACAATTCCAGAAGAAAGATATTTGTATCCTATACCTTATCATTATTATAGAGAGTATAAGATTCGTAAATATGGTTTCCATGGTACATCTCATTATTATGTTTCTCAAAGGGTTGCAGAACTTGAAAATAAACCAGTTGAAGAATTAAAAACTATAGTATGCCATTTAGGTCAAGGTGCTAGTTTGTGCGCTGTTGAAGGTGGTAAGTCAGTTGATACTAGTATGGGATTAACTCCTCTTGGTGGTATTATGATGTGTGCTAGAAGTGGTGATTTAGACCCTTCTATAGTAACATATTTAATGAAAAAGGAAAATATTAGTCCTGAAGAAATGGATAGAATTTTAAATAAAGAATCTGGTATGGCTGGTATTTCCGGAGAAGCTCCTGATGTTAGAGATATTGAGGCTGCTAAGAATAATGGTAGCAAAAGAGCTGAGTTAGCATTAAAAGCATATGATTTAAATATAGCTCAATTCATAGCTAGATATATGGTTTCTTTAGGTGGTGTTGATAACATTGTGTTTACAGCAGGTGTTGGTGAAAATCAATTTAAGAGAAGAAGCGGTATATGTAAGAAATTGGAGTTCTTAGGTGTTAAATTAGATGAAGAGAAAAATTTAATTAGAGGCGAAGAAATTAAAATTTCCGCTCCTGATTCTAAAATTAATGTTTGGGTTATTCCTACTAATGAAGAGTTGGTTATTGCTAGAGAAACTATGAAGTTAGTTCAAAAATAATATAAATAATACCTTATGTTTATGTTAGAGGCTACAGATAATGTAGCCTTTTTTTCATATACTGATATATAATTTACATAAAATATTTTGAATTAGGTAGACATCTGCAAAAAAATGTGTTATAATATTTAGCATGTACCAAAAACGGTGCATAAAATTCATATATTTTACATCCTAAACATAATAATAAGGATGTAAAGGAAAGGTTGTGTTAAACTATGCAGCAGAACAGTAGAGGAAATGATGGAGCAACGTTGTCGCGGAAGGACAGAATCATACTTTGGGTAATATTCCTGAATATGGTCTTTACGACAGTGCTAAGCCCAATCATAAGCCTAACCGCTTCTGCCACAGAGAAAAAAACACAGGCAATGAATACAGAGAAAAAGCAGATTAGTGTAGAACAGATGGAAGAAACCATAAGCAATGTTGTTGAGGCAGTTGATGGAACTGTATACTATGTTACAGATACTGTTAAAAGCAACGCAACCACAAGTGCAAGTATTGAAGACTTGCAAAACGCTAGCAGTGAAATTCGGTCAGAATTAACAACTGCTGTAGAAAACTCTCAGACATGGATTGAAGAAGACCAATTCTTCATTCAGGAACCTACTGAGGAAGTAATCCTTAGTAATTCAGAAAATGCCAAAAACGCTGAGATAGTATCTGAAGTTACAGAGTCTGTAGTAGAAAATTCTTCACCGGCTGATGAACAAATCGATGCACAAATCGAAGAATCATTTAGCGAGGAACCAGTATACTACGAAGAGTACGTTGAAGCTGAAGAGTATTATGAAGAGCAGTCTTGTACAGAAGACACTTATACATATACTTACAGCGGACCTGTACTTACTGCATCAGCTGGAACCGTACAAGGTCCATCTGGTAAAGAGACATACTATAACTTAGATATGTCTGGCGTAATAAGCATAATGAATTCTATGGGATATAACTATTCTTATTGGGTTCGAGATGACGGATGCAAGATGTTCGGTGACTATATAATGTGCGCCGCAAGTCTTGATATTCGTCCTAGAGGCAGCTTAGTTGAGACGTCTTTAGGTACAGCTATCGTGTGTGATACAGGAACGTTCGCATATGGTAATGCATATCAGGTAGATATTGCTACTACATGGTAATATCTAACTGAGTTAAGGACAACAAAAACGAAATCTGCAATCTGTAGAAAATCCCCCGGCTTACTAGGCTGGGGGATTTTTCTTTTGCTATTGTAGACAAAGTATTCATAATGTGGTATAATAACTAAGATGTGCTTTTGTAGCACTTCAAAATTTATTTTTTTAGATTCATACATAGATAAATATACAGTATGAATCAGAAAGGTGTGTAAAAAATGAAGATCACAAACAAAGATGCAGGCAGAAGTAAGCCCAGACTCATTTCTCGGAGGGTTGGTTCTTTAGTTGTAGCAGTTGCTGTAACTGCTACTGCAATGACTGCATCGAGTTTCGCAGCTTCATTAGGAAGTGATGCTGCTCCGGAGCAGTACGGTCCTAAAGATTTTTCAGAAGCATACAAAACTACCGCTTCGATTTCCGATTCGGTAAGTATAATTATGGAAAATCTCAAAAACCAGTATCCGTCAGCAACTACAGTTGCTACCACAACATCCACATCCACAACAACAACTACAACAGCAACTACTACAACTACAGCCGTAACTACAACAGTTACCACTGAAGCAGAAACTATGGAGGTTGAAGTTCCTGCCGAGGTTGAGGAAGTTGAAGTAGAAGTAGAAGAAACTTATGAGTATGATGAATCTCTTTCAGAAGAAGACTATTCTGATTACACAGAAGAAATTGTTGTTGAAGAAGATGTTCAGTCTGTGGAAACAGCTGAAACAATCGCTGAAACATCAACAGCTAGTACAGGAGGAAACTATTCTCCGTACATAGACGATTACTCATTCATGCTTCTTGCAAATACTGTAGGACATGAAGCAGGTTCGTATTGGATTAGCATTTATGAAAAGGCTGAAGTTGTTGAGGTTATCATGAACAGAGTCTATGACTCAAGATTTCCTTCAACAATAGCAGATGTCTTAACTGCTCCTTACCAGTTTACAGGTGCTTCAACCTGGTCAAAGTGGTATGCAGATCAGGGATGTTTCAACCAGTATGTAACAGAAGACTGCCAATCAGCAGTTAATTACTACTTTGAACATCCAGATGAGTTTTCTCATGGATATCTGTATTTCTGGGGCGACGGGTCTCACAATCATTTTTCATAATGTAATCTTTTAATTTAATTTATTTCACATACCTTTAGGCTTCTGTTATTGCAGAAGTCTTTTTCTTTGCTATGATAGTCATATTTTGTATTTTATAAATTATAACGAACTTTCATTTACATAAAATCATACAATTATAATATAAACACATATGTAAAGGAGGGAATATATTGAGTTTAAAAAACGTTAAAATAGGATTTGCTCTTACTGGATCATTTTGTACATTTGAAAAAACTATAGAGCAAATGGAAAATCTAGTTAAATTAGGAGCAGAAGTAATTCCTATAATGTCGTATAACAGTTATAATTTAGATACAAAATTTGGAACCGCTTCTGATCATATAAATAGAATTAAGCAAATAACTAATAAGGAGATAATTCATACTATACAAGAAGCGGAACCAATAGGACCTAAAAAAATGACAGATATTATGCTAATAGCACCATGTTCAGGTAATACAATAGCAAAACTTGCAAATGGTATTACAGACACCCCTGTTGCTATGGCCGCTAAATCGCACTTACGTAATCAACGACCATTAGTTATTGCTATTTCAACAAATGATGCATTATCAGGCAGTGCAGAAAATATAGGAAAATTATTTAATAGAAAAAACTATTATTTTGTTCCGTTTAGGCAAGACAATCCGATAACAAAACCTAATTCATTAGTATTTGATTCTAAAATGATAGTAGAAACTTTAGAGAAAGCACTTGACTTAGAACAAATTCAACCAATTATTTTATGAACATAATCCAACGTAAATAGTGAACAGTTCTTATGTTTTGGTTTTGTTGTTGAAATATGTTATAAAAAAATTTAAAAAAGTTTTAATACCATATTGACACCGAACAAAAGTTTTTGTATAATAAATTCATACAAATAATTGTTCGTAGCAAAAGGAGGATGTTAATATGAAAAGAATAGTTAATGTAAAAAGATTTATAGTAAGTAGTACAATTTTGTTTTTGATTGTTTTCATGGGATTAAGTGCTATAGTGAATATAACTTACTCGCGAAACGATACTAGTTATAAAACAATCTACGTAACACAAGGAGATACATTATGGACAATAGCGACCCATGAAAAAGAAAAGAATAGTTATTACGAAGATGATGATATAAGGGATATAATATATGATATAAAAAGTATAAATAATTTATCAGTTTGTGATTTAAAAGTAGGCCAAAAATTAAAGATACCAGTTAAAGCACATTAAAATTGACGTTTGGCTATTATTATGGTATAATGTACCCTATAGTAGTGCTAACATGCCTACTCACTCAACAATCACCAATTTATTAATTAATAGGAGGGAATATAATGAGTGAAAAAAAACGGTTATCACCAAGCTTAGCAGAAAAGCTTATACAGCTTCTTAGTACGTTGTATGACGAAACAGAATCCTTAACATGGTTAGCTGGTCAACCCAGCATATATCATGCGCACTGGATGTATGTGAAAGACGTAGAAGGTCTGTATGATGTGTTTGGAGATTCAGATGGTGTCTATTTTAGTATTTCACCTGAATACGATATTCTGATATATTTGCCAAGGACTACTGCAGCCTATAACGATTTCTGGAATGAGCTGGAAATAGAGTATGGAGACAATGCAGACATAGTTCCTAATTTTTTCGAACTTATTACCAATAGTTCCGAAGAAAACAGTGAACTTACTCTCACAATAAATCTCAAGAATCCTGACAAAGAACTTTCTTTTGCAAGAAGGATATCTAAAGCTATGGTGAGGGCCATCGATGACACAGATCTCATAAGAATGGTTCATTATTATGAAGGTGACGAAAACGGAGAAGTACAGGAAAGTTTTCAGTACAATAGTCATGGAACACTGAATGGAAACTACTACGTAGGAATTAATTTAGTGTTTGCATAACAAAAAAATAATGAGTAGCTAAGTAACAGCTACTCATTATTTTTTATATATTATTATAAATTAGACAATGGATTACTTTCAACTGCATTACGTACCTGTTCGTTTGCAACATGAGTATAAATTTCTGTGGTTGAAATACTTTCATGTCCTAATAGTTCTTGTAAAGCTCTTATATCGACGTTTCCATACTGATACATTAAAGTAGCAGCAGTATGTCTTAGCTTATGTACAGAATATTTGTTAGTATCAAGACCAGCACGACGTAATTCTTGTTTAACAATATATTGAACAGTTCTATTACTAATACGTTCTTTACGTTCACTTAAGAATAGAGCATCACGAGAATCACTTTTAACGCCATCATGAGGGCGAACAGCTAAATAACTATTAACAGCGTTTATACATGCCTTATTTAAGTATATTGTTCGTTCTTTATTACCTTTACCGATAACGTTCATCTTGCAATCATTAAAATTAATATCTTTAATATTGATTCCAACTAATTCAGAAAGACGCATACCACAATTTAGAAATAGAGTAATAATAGCAAAATCTCTTTCTTTGTTTCTATCATCTATATTGGTAGCCGCTTCTAATAGCTTTTTACTATCATCTAAAGATAAGTATTTTGGAACACGTTTATCTTGTTTAGGAGTTTCTAAGTTTTGCGCAGGATTTTTTTCAATTAAACCTGCTTTATTAGATAAATAGTTAAAGAATACGCGTATACTAGCAGTTTTTCTAGCACGAGTAGCGGCTTTACTTTGGAAATTGTTCTTTAAATAGAATAAATATGAATGTATATCTTCTAGTTTTATTTTGGCAACAGTATCTATACTCATATCATGTATATCTACTTCTTTTAATTCTTTTTCTTTAGTCATCTTGAAATGCATGAGAATGAATTTTAAGAAGTTATTTAGGTCATAGTTATATTCTTTTATAGTATTAGGTGATTTATTCAAAATAGTGGCAGTATAATCCAAAAATGAATTTAAAAAAGTTGGATTTCCTTCTGTATTTATTGTCATATATATCAATCCTTTCTTTTGTGTATTACTAATTAAAGTAATTTTATCATTGATTGAAAAAAAGTCAACGAGTTTTTGTTTAGGAATTGAAAATAAATATACAGTATGATATCTTTTCATATGGGTATTTTGTAAATCAAATTTAATATAAATTTGAAATTGGTATATTTGTACTAATTGTTATATATATCCGCTTCTATTATAAAAAATATTCAGGAATAAATATATAAAAGTAAGAGATTAGATATTAAGGGGTGATTACAATAATATATCTTAAAACATTCAAGTTAAGTGATAAAAAAATATTAAACAATAACATATATCCATATAACGTATTAAAAAATAAAGAACCTGATGTGTTTGTTTTTGATAATATAACTATATTATATGGCAATAACGGTTCTGGAAAATCAACTATATTAAACATCATTGCACATAAATTAAATCTTAAAGGAAAAGAAAGAAATAATCCCAATATACCAGGTATGCTTGATTATTTCGAAGATTACAGTAATGACTGCGAATATGAACTAGGAGAAAACGAAAATAATAGAAAATACAATAAAATACCAGAAAATAGTAGATATCTAAAAAGTGAAGAAATTTTATACGAGATAAGAAAAATACAACAAGACAAGGTTTTAGAGGAAAGTTATGTAAGTAATCTTGTTAGAAGCGGAGTACAAGTAAACAATGCTAAACAACTATTAAATGATATTGAAGGTCAAAAGCAGTTAGATAGATTTAGATATGCACAGGAGAAATATTCAAATGGTGAAACAACATTACAAATATTAGAAGAGTATATTGAACCAGATTCTTTATATTTATTAGATGAGCCTGAAGTATCATTATCGCCACAAAGCCAAGTAGAACTAGCAAATAAAATAAATAAGATGGCAAGATATTTAAATGTTCAATTTATAATAGCCACACATTCACCATTTATGCTTGGAATTTTAGATTCTAAAATATATAATTTGGATACAAGAGAGTATAAAATACAAAAATGGAGTGAACTTGAGAATGTAAGATTTTTTTATGAGTTTTTTAAGAATAAAAGTGGTGAATTTTAGAATAATTTATTTACAAAGTTTAAATTACTATATCAATAAATATCAAATTATGGTAAAATATTACTATAGATTCAAAATTACAAATTATTATGACAATAAATGAGATTTATACCCACGCAAAAAAAGCAAATACTTGTTTTATGAAAGGAATTACAAGTATTGAAAAATATAAAAATGAATATAGCATATCAAAATCTATTTAATATAACAATAATGTATGAAGGAGTGGATTTAATATGGATAAAAAGAAAAACGAAATTATTATTTTTGAAAATCAAAGTGTAAAATTGGAAGTTAATATGAAGGATGAAACTGTGTGGCTAAATCGTGAACAAATGGCAAAACTATTTGATAGAGATATAAAAACAATTGGTAAACATATTAATAATGCTTTAGAAGAAGAATTAAAAGATATTCCAACTGTCGCAAAATTTGCGACAGTTCAAAAAGAAGGAGAAAGAACTGTTACTAGAAATATAGAATATTATAATCTAGATATGATACTAAGTGTTGGTTATAGAGTTAAATCAAAAAATGGAATTCTATTTAGAAAATGGGCAAATAATGTATTAAAAAATTATATGTTAAAAGGTTATGCAATAAATCAAAAACGTCTTGAATATCTAGAGAAAACCGTACAATTAATAGACATAGCAAATAGATTAGATGCAGAATTAGAAAACGGCGAAGCTCGTGAAGTAATATTTGCAAATATTATAATAAGTATTAAAGATTAAACAGAAAATCTGTTTAATCTTTAATTTTTTATACACAGAAAACGGCAGAGTAGGGGAGATAGGGCAGTTTTAAGGTTTGGTAGTATAAATATTATAAAATTATTAAAATAGAAAATATGAGATTTTAAGATTAATAAAATTGGATAAAGTGAAAATATAAAATATTACGAAAAAAGAAAATAAAATCAGATTCATAAGATAAATTTAGAATTTTAAAATTTCAGTTTACAAATTTGAATTTTTAATTTTGTGCAAAGTTTTAATTTAGAATTTTAATTTACGAACATTTGTATAAAATAATTTTTTTTAAAATTATTATTTATAGTTTTGTAATTATATATAAGATTTTGATAATAAAATTACAATATATTAGTTTATGATTTTAAATTATATGCAGGCGCGTCAAAATCGTTTTTAAGACATTTTTATAATTTAGATAACAAGTTATTCGTTTGAATAATTTTGTAATTTAATCTTAACCATATTATAAGATACTAATTATTAGTAAAAATGTTGGTATTACTGGTGTTTAGACAGGATTATAAAAATCCACAAAAAATTGCTAAAATAACGACGCACGAGAATCGATTTTAAGGCGTTTTAAAAAATTAGACATATAGTTTGTTGTCTATAAAATCGAGCTAATTATTGAAATATGAGGATTTTCGGAATTTTGAAAAATTTTATATAAGATTGTTGGAAAAAAAAATATAAGATACTAAAAATTATAATTAAAAAATAGGATCATAATAAAAGAATAATATAAAGTTAGAAATAGAATTATATAAGTACAAAATAATAACGCATTAAAATGGATTTTAAGAGGTTTTAATATAAAAAACATATAGTTTGATGTTATAAATATAAGTATAATATAGCCAAAAGCTAGATATACCAATAATTACGAGAGAGGAGCTTAAATATAAGCTTTATATTTTTTATCCTACTCCTATTTGCACAAAACTTTCATAATAGTCACCTTTTTTTAGTGAAAAAAATTAATACGAATTCTAAAAGCATAAATTTAAGTAAAATTGATAGATGAAAATTAAATATAGTTATTGAAATAATATCTAACATTAAATAAAAAGTTGAAACAAAAAATTCAGCTTCCTTTTGTGTGCCTTCAAAAACGGAAGGGAGTGAAAAAGTTATTGAAAGAAAGAGAAGCAATAGAATATTTAGAAACTCTGGAAGTAGGAAATTACCTTACGGTTAATATTCCGATTTTTCGGAGATGATAGTATTCCTGTTACTGCAATGTTTATCGGAAAAGATGAATCTGGTAGATATAATTTTGCAGATAAGGGATTATTTAAGTTGTCAAAAGAATTTATTGAAAGAGGTAGAGTTTCTATTGATAAAGAATTCAATGGAGATGAAGCACTGGAAATACATTCAAAAATAAGACAAGCACAAGAGAAAAATTTATTAAAAAACCAAAATAAAAATAAAAGCAGAGATGCACGATAAGGGAGTTGATTAAAAAATTAGTCAGCTCCCTTTTTGCGTTTAAAAGGAGGCACGAATGGAAAAAACAATTACAGCACTATCTATTCCAAAAGAGATAGACAAAGAGATAGCTTTTATGCTACACAACTACAACAACATAGAAAAACTAATAGACCAAAGAAAAAATGAAATGATTGATAATATGGAAGTAACAAACAGAGCTTATTTATCTTCAATACATTCTATACATAGCAATACATTAGAAGATGTTATTGAAAAATTTGAAACAGATCGTAACATATTAAGATTAAAAGCGTGGAAGAAACTCATAAATTCGTTTTTAAGCAAACTTTATGATGAAGAAGATAAGTTTTATTACTACTTCATAAAATACAAATATTTAATCAAAATGGACACAGAAATGATGCACGAAAAATTAAACATCAATTACACAGAAGAAAAAGAAATAGATATTTATTTAAAATGGGTTTTATATCAATATGCAATTAAAGTTGAACTCTACAAGGAGGTGGCTTAATTGTCTGATGCAGAAATTATAGCTATTGCCAATCAAAAAGGTGGAGTAGGTAAAACAACAACTACATTTTCTTTGGGTGTTGCATTAGCAAAACAAGGAAAGAAAGTCTTGTTAATTGATGCAGATCCTCAAGGAGATTTAACAACTTGTTTAGGTTACTATGACCAAGACAATTTACAAAACACAATAGGAACTCTAATGGCTAACACGATTTATGATAATGAAATAAATGCAGAAGATGCTATATTACATCATAAAGAAGGAATTGATTTAATTCCTGCAAATTTAGATTTATCTGCAATAGAGTTTTCATTAGTAAATGCTATGAGCAGAGAGTTTACTTTAAAGAACTCAATTTCAAGCATTAGAGATAAATATGACTATATTTTAATTGATTGTATGCCAAGTTTAGGTATGATAACAATTAATGCACTAGCTTGTAGCGATAAAATAGTAATTCCAGTTCAGGGAGAGTATTTAGCTGCAAAAGGTATGGGACATTTATTAAAGACTGTTACAAGAGTTCAAAAACAAATTAATCCTAACTTAAAGATAGGCGGAGTTGTATTAACATTGGTAGATAAAAGAACAAATTTATCAAAGAATGTTAGAAACGAAATAGAAAACAATTATGGTCAGTATGTAAAAATATATGATAGCGAAATTCCAAAAGCTATTAACACAGCAAAATCAACTTCAACAGGTAAGAGCATTTTTGAATTTGATAAAAATAGTCCTGTTGCAAATGCTTATGAAAATCTTGCAAAGGAGGTGCTATCTAATGAAAGAACAAG